>LT629764.1:4692500-5292500 GCA_900105225.1 Paenibacillaceae bacterium GAS479
TCCTTCCGTCCTGGAGCTTCGCTGTTTAGCGAACGACTCATTCCAGAGACGTTCACGTTGGTGCATTACAAAGAGCTGTTTAATAACCCAAGCTTCCAATACGGTCGCTGGTATCTCAATACGCTGAAAATCGCCACGCTGACGATGATCTTCTCGACGATCCTCATCACACTCAGCACGTATGCACTCTCTCGTTTCCGTTTCCGCGGCCGGCAGAGCATTCTGACCGCGATGCTCGTACTGGGCATGTTCCCAGGCTTCATGAGCATGATCGCTATTTTTATTTTGCTGCTCCAGCTGAATTTGCTTGACACTCATGCGGCGCTCATTCTTGTTTATTCGGCAGGCTCGGTGCTGGGCGGTTTTGTCGTCAAAGGCTTCTTCGACACCATTCCGCGCAGTCTCGACGAAGCGGCCCGTATCGACGGCGCCACGCATTTGCAGGTTTTCGTGAAAATTATGCTTCCACTGTCGAAGCCGATGCTCACCTATGTCGCTCTGACGAGCTTTACAGGCGCATGGATCGACTTCATCTTCGCCCGACTTGTACTGCGTACGAAGGAAAACTGGACACTGGCCGTAGGCATGTGGGACCTAGTCAACTCGTTCCAGAGCAGCAACTTCACGCTGTTCGCCGCCGGTGCTGTATTGATCGCATTGCCGATCACGCTGTTGTTCTTCTTCCTGCAGCGTTTCCTCGTGCAGGGCATGATGTCCGGGGCCTCCAAGGGCTAACATCTGGAGTCTCACAGGGCTCCTATCTAATGTCGCCCGATGCTGGCTTGAACGCCAAACTCCACATCCGCTTTTGGGCGGGTGTGGAGTTTTTTTGATAACAAGCGGGTCTACCTGTAATCCCGGATCACCTTGAAGCCATGCCAGGAGGTAATCCAGTTTTTGACCGCCATAACCTGCATCAGCATCAGAGAGGGCATGAACAGCATCGTCAGCACGGGCAGCATGACAACGACAGAGCGAGCGAAAGGGAATTTCCAGACGTAGCGAATACCGTCCGCCAAATCCTGGATGAACTTTCTTTCTTCCCGGGGCGGAGCATTCAGACGAACGGGATATGTCTGAGGAGCAGCTTCCATCTCTTCTAGAGCTAGAGGCACGAGTCTATAGCAATATATTGACAGGGATTATTTGGGAATTGTATACTGGGTCAAAATACAATACGGACTAAACGCAATGATTGGAAGTAATAAGGAATAACTATTGCCCAGAGAACTGTCGGTTGGTGTAAGACAGTCAATAGGATTCCCCAACTCACCCATGAGCGGTAAGATCGAAAATGAGTAGATCTTAACGGCTAACCCTCCGTAATCGGGTTCTAAGATTCGTTGTCTTTTTATTAAAACAACGATCAAGAAGAGTGGTACCGCGAAGGTTAAACCTATCGCCTCTTTGTAGGCGATAGGTTTTTTCTATTCTCTACAATAAAAAAACAACTAAATGAAGGTAGGTGTTTTGGATGATGGAAAACGTTATTGATTATTACTCCCAATTTGATGAATGGGGAAGGCTGGATAGGGAACCACTTGAGTTCACTATTAATCTGCATTTTATAAAGCAGTATTTAGCTACATCTGGGTTTGTGCTAGATAATGGCGCAGGACCAGGTAAATACTCGATTGAGTTGGCTAAACTCGGATATAACGTAACTCTATCTGACCTAACACCCAAGCTAGTTGAAATTGCTAAGCAGAAGGTATCGGAGTTAGAGTTAACTGAACAATTTAATGGGTTTCATGTGTTGAATGCAACTAATCTAGACGGAATAGCAGACGAGAAGTTTGATGCCTCTCTCATGTTAGGCCCTCTATATCATTTACAAAAAGAAGAGGAACGAGTTTCAGCGGTTAAGGAATTGTTTCGTGTGACAAAGAGGAATGGTATCGTTTTTGTAGCATTTCAAAGTCGAATGAGGATGACAATTACATCATTACAGTTTCCTCAGTATTGGAAACCAAATGACAACATAGATTCAATACATGAGTTTTATGAAAATGGTGTTTTCAATCATAATGATAAAGGTCGATTTACAGGAGCCTATTATTTCAATATTGATGAAATAAAACCGTTCATGGAGAAGAGCGGGTTTCATACCATTGATTTAATTGGTTCATCTAGCATCGGAGCAATGCTGAACAACGAGCAAAAACAGTATTGGACAGACCAAGGTGAGTATGAAAAGTTGGTTAACTTTCTGATTACCTCTGCTAATGATCCATCCGTTTTGGGAATTTCATCCCATTTGCTGTATATAGGGAGGAGGAAGTAAATTTACTGTTGGAACCAAAAGCACCCTGAAATAGCTAATTAGTATTAAGTTAAACGGGTAACGCTACTTGAATCAATCATGGTAGAGTAACCATTTTGCATTAACCTAACGGGGAACAGCAGCTGAATAGCTTAACGTAATAAAGCTATCAGCATGCGACCAGCAGCTTTATTACGTTAATGGACAGGTTAGTTCGAATAACTTAAACTCGTTTGCTGACCAAGCGCTCTGCCTCTTTGTGCGGGAGTTGCTCTGCCTTTGCCGACCAGGCACTCTACTTCCTTCTGTGGGAGTTATTTACATACCCAATTTGAGAGAGTAAGCTGGATTGCGGAGCTATAAAGCGGATAATTCTAACACGGAAAGGGAGAAATGCGATGCTGCAACCATTTGAGCGTGAAGATGAAGTGTTGAGCCAGGACAGCTTCAGCCGCGAGGAGACGGTCTTTAATCTCATTCATACAATCAGCGCTTCGCCGGATTCATGGCGGCTGAAATCGTCGGACGGACGAATGATTTTTGCCCAGACACCCGGCCGCAACGGTTGGTTGTGGCTCGATCCAGAGCTGACGGAGCCGGAGATGCTGGCCCGTATGCAGGAGTTGAATGATGTTCTTATGACCAGGGCGACCTCTCAACAGGCTACTATGGACAGAACGTCCCCAGAACAGTCACCACCCGCTCCTGGATTGGCGGACAAGACACTCTCGGACAATGCCTCGGCCCAGCTTCCTGGCATCTCCGCTAAGCCGCATATAGCGCGGCTGTTCGCCGACCTGTATGCGGGCGCTGGATGCTGGACCTCCAGCATGACGATGGAGGCGTACCATTGTCCGAGCGTCAACCCGCCATGCGGGGTAAAGGGCGGCATGCAGCGGGTCGAAGCTGCCGAGCGGTACGTAGCGGCGGAGTTTCTCGCTGGTATGGTTCGGGATGTATACGGGAAGCCGGCGGATGGGCAGGGACAGTTGACGGTGGCGGATAATTTGATCCGAGACGGCAGGCTGTTTTTTTGGATAGGGGACACCGGCGAGCCGTCCGCTATGGCGGGTATCGGCGGAATCTCGCCGAGGCATGGACGTATCAATGCCGTGTACACGCCGCCTGATCGGCGCCGCAGAGGTTACTGCAGTGCGCTGGTCGCCGAAGTATCCGGCCTGCTCGTGGAGCGAGGACTGATCCCGATGCTGTACGCAGACTGCGTGAACCCGGATTCCAACAAGGTCTACCGCAGCATCGGATTCCAGCCAGCAGGGAAGATCGAGGATATCCAATTTGACAGCCAGCCCTGATCCTTTTGGATGCAGGGCTGTCCGATTTTTAGCCGCATTCTGATAAGGATTCTCATCACCGATTCGATGCGTTATACTAAGGGAATAACATCAGGATAGGTTCGGAATGAGAGGAATTGGACGGAATGAAGCGGATTTTATTCATTGAAGACGAGCGGCATATGGCGCGGTTCGTTGAGATGGAGCTGCGGCGCGAGGCATTCGACGTGGTTTTGGCGTATGACGGGGAGACGGGCGCGCAGCTTGCGCTTGCCGAGGATTGGGATCTGATTTTGCTCGATCTGATGCTTCCGAAGCTGGACGGGCTGGAGGTATGTCGGCGAATCCGTCTGGCCAAAAACACGCCGATTATCATGCTGACGGCGAGAGACAGCGTCACAGACAGAGTTTCGGGCCTCGATTGCGGCGCCGATGATTATATGCCCAAGCCTTTTGCGATTGAGGAGCTTTTGGCTCGCATGCGAGTCATTTTCAGAAGGCAGGCGGATCGTGATGAACCCGCTCAGGAGTTGCTCACGTTTCAGAATTTGTCCGTCAATGTCGATTTGAGGGTTATGAAAAAAGACAGCACTGAAATCGGGCTTACCAAGCGTGAATTCGATCTGCTGACGGCGCTTATGGAAAATGCCAATCGGGTGATGAACCGGGAACTGCTGCTTGATAAAGTGTGGGGGTTCGAAGCGGCAGTTGATACGAATGTCGTTGATGTGTACGTCCGATATTTGCGCAATAAAATAGACGAGCCAGGACGAACCAGCTATATCCAAACCGTACGCGGCATCGGTTATGTGATGAAGCTATGACGCTTCAAGCGATGAAGCGGGTTTTGTCGCGAATGCCGATCAGGTGGAAGCTAACCTTAGGGTCGGCTTTCCTTATTTTTGTGCTGTTTATTGCTTATAATAGTGCACAATATGTGTTTGTCGAGAAATGGATGATCGCCCAGGAGAAGACGGACACACGGCAAAAAATGAGCGAAATTCTCAATGAATTGCTGGAGAAGGAGAGCGGGTTTACCGAAGCCGAGCTGCCGCAGCTGCGAAGCTACTTGGACAAGAAAAACGAGAGTGACGAGCTAATCCGTATCGTTGACCAGCAAGGTAATACGGTGATCGCAGTATCCAATGGCATTCCCACGGAGTGGATTGCGCCGTCGCCCAAGGCCAAAACGGAAATCGCCATTACCGAATATTCCGGTCATTCCTTGTTGGTGATGAGAAGTCCAATCACGATCTATTCGTTCCATGGGACGGTTGAGATCGCCAAAAACATGGATCAATTCAAACAGCTGACCGAAGCCATATTGCGGCTGTTCTTGCTGACCGGTCTCGGTGCTGTTGTACTGAGCGGCCTGGGCGGCGGCTTGCTGGCGAGGCAATTGCTGAAGCCGCTTCAGTCGATGGCTCAGACGATCCGGAACGTCGAACAGAAGGGGCTGCAGGAACGGATGGTGCTGCCGGGCACCGAGGATGAGATCGCGACCTTGATGAAAATGTTCAACGGCATGATGGATCAAGTTGAGCGTTCTTTTCACCAGCAAAGCCAATTTGTTGAAGACGCCTCGCATGAATTGCGGACGCCGATTGCAATCATGGACGGTCATCTGTCCTTGTTGCTGCGCTGGGGCAAAAACGATCCTGCGGCGCTGGAAGAATCCTTGAACATCTCCTATCACGAGCTGACGCGGCTAAAAGCGCTCGTGCAAGATCTCCTTTTGCTCACAAGAGAGGAAAAGGACAGCGACACCGCGGATGAACGTACACAACGAGCGGATCGGACGATGTTGGGCCTGATTGGGCAATGGGAGGAGCTGCAGCCCGAGTATACGTTTGAAACGGCCTTTGTCGGCTTCGCGGACTGGGAAATCCTCATTTCCGAGGGGCATCTGGAGCAGATTCTGATGATTCTGCTGGACAATGCCGTGAAATATTCCGAGCCTGGCTCCGCTGTTCGCGTTGCTGGATCTGTGCGGGAGGGTGCGGCGTTCATCGAAGTTACGGACTGCGGAATCGGTATTGCCGAGCAGGATTTGCCGTTTGTGACCGACCGTTTCTATCGAGTGGACAAGGCAAGAAGCAGCCAGCAGGGCGGAACAGGCCTTGGGCTGGCGATTGCCAAGCGGATGGTTGAGCGTTACAACGGCAGCATGACGATCCACAGCAAGGTAGCCGCAGGAACGACAGTCACGATTTCATTTGCATGTCGTCCATATATTGAGAAGAAGAGGGAGGTCGATTCCAGTGAAGGGGCGGATTAAAAGCGCAGTTCTTCTCGCTGCGGCTATTTTTCTTATAGCGGGCTGCGCGTCCGGCGGCGAGAGTCGGCAAAATGTCCTCCAATCCGAAGGTAATCAAAAAGTCGTCAACGTCTATACCGCAAGGCATTATGAGGTTGATAGCACGCTGTTCGAAGATTTTACAAAGCGGACCGGCATCGCGGTTAATGAAGTGAAGGGGACGCCGGAGGAACTGGTAGAGCGCATGAAGCGGGATGGGGAAAACTCGTCTGCGGATTTGTTTATCGCTGTTGATGGAGGCAGTCTCCGTCTTGCGAAGCAGAATGACGTTCTTCAGCCGATGTCGTCGGAAGCTGTATTGCAAAATGTACAAGCGGAGTGGCGTGATCCTGAGCAATACTGGATAGGCATTGCCACCCGTGCCAGAGTCATCGTATATGCCAAGGATCGCGTGAGACCGGAGGAGCTGTCCACCTATGAAGAGCTGACGAGCGAGCGATGGAGGGGGAAGGTGTTAGTGCGGTCCGCATCAAGCCTGTATAACCAATCGTTGCTTGCCTCGTTTATCGAGCTGAACGGCGCACAGGAGGCGGAGAAATGGGCGGAGGGCATCGTGCGGAATCTGGCCCGGAAACCGGAAGGCGGGGACAGAGCCCAAGCCAAGGCAATCGCGGATAAAGTCGGCGATGTTGCCATTATGAATACGTACTATATCGGCCAGATGTCAGCTTCAAAGGACCCGGAGGAGAAAGAGATTGCGGAAGGGCTCGGAGTTTTCTTCCCGGATCAGCTGACGACTGGCACCCATATGAACATTAGCGGGATCGGGCTGGCCAAGCACGCTCCTAACAAGGACAATGCGCTGAAGCTTGCCGAGTATTTAACGGGGCGGGAAGCGCAGACGTTGCTTACACAAGGCAGCTACGAGTTTCCGGTGAACGAAAAAGCGGACATGCCGCAGCTGCTCAAGAGCTGGCAGGCGTTCAAGCGGCAGCAGGTTGATGTTGCAGGTCTCGCGCTCCTTCATCAACAAGCGACGGATATTTTCAAGCGAAGCGGTTGGGAATAAGGGCCGAGCTCTTAGCGGATAAAAATATTTTTTCACATCATTCTCTCATTTTCGGTTGATACAATGTTCCATAGACAGCAGCGGTAATAATGATTCTCATTTGCAAGTACGCTTAACAAACTCTTTTTTTTCGAGAGTAAATGAGAATGAATATTATCATCAGTTGCAACCGATATGGGGAGGAAACAAAAGAATGTTCACGAAGCGCAGTCCACTTACTCTAGTTGTTTCGCTTATGACCGCAGCAACGCTGCTGGCAGGATGTGGAGCCGGCAACGCAGGTCAAAACAATACAGGCGCAGCTACGCCTGCACCATCAACGGCGCCATCGACAGCTCCATCCACCAGCCCGGAGCCAGCTAAGTCCGGCGGTGAAGTGAATATCTATACGGCTCGCCACTATGATGTAGACAAGGAACTGCACGCAGCATTCACCGAACAAACGGGCATTAAAGTAAATGTTGTAGAAGGCAAAGCGCCTGAGCTGATCGAGCGTATGAAGCGCGAGGGCGCCAGCACGCCAGCTGATCTGTTCATTACGGTGGATGGCGGCATTCTGAACTCAGCCAAAACAGAGGGGCTGTTGCAGCCGATCGAATCCGCTGTGATTGACAAGCAGGTTCCTGCTGATCTGCGCGATAAGGACAACCAATGGATCGGTCTGTCTTCGCGCGCTCGTGTCATCATTTATGCTAAAGACCGCGTTAAGCCGGAGCAGCTCTCCACTTACGAGGACTTGGCAACGGACAAATGGAAGGGCAAAATCGCCGTAAGATCGTCGGAAAACCTGTATAACCAATCGATGCTGGCTTCCTTCATCGACGTTATGGGCGAGAAAGAAGCAGAAGCTTGGGCTAAAGGTTTCGCAGCAAACTTGGCGCGTAAGCCTGAGGGCGGCGATCGTGATCAAGCTAAAGCAGTCGTAGCAGGCGTTGCTGATGTTGCGATTATGAACACTTATTATGTTGGCCAGATGTCGGCTTCCGATGATGCCGAGGAGAAAAAGGTCGCGGAGCAAATCGGCGTGTTCTTCCCGAATCAGGAGACGACTGGCACTCATTTGAACTTGAGCGGCGCGGGCCTTCTCAAAACTAGCAAAAATAAGGAAAATGCAATCAAGCTGCTGGAGTTTTTGACCGGGGCAGAAGCGCAAACGAAAATTTCGGCCGCTAACTTCGAGTTCCCGGTCAACAGCGAAGCGACGCTTCCTGAGCTGCTGACAAGCTGGGGAACGTTCAAACATCAGAACATTGATTTTGCGAAATACGGTGAGCTGAATCCAAAAGCGGTTGAAATCGCTAATAAGGTCGGCTGGGAATAAGCCATGAACAAGCTTCCGAGATCGGCCAGGAGGCAGATCAACGGATGGACGATGGCAAGCGTAATCGGGGCGGCAGTTGTTTTGCTGCCCATCCTTTATGTGCTGACCGGGTTGTTCCGTCCGGCAAACGAAAATTGGGACAAGGTTAAACAATTTTTGCTTACGGATTATATACTTGGGTCGGCAAAGCTGGTGATTTTCACCGGCTTTTTTGCCACTTTCATCGGGGTTGTGCTTGCTTGGCTTGTTGTAGGTTATTCGTTTCCGCTGCGCCGGTTTTACAAGTGGGCGCTTGTGCTGCCGCTGGCAATGCCTCCCTATATAGCCGCTTACACGTATAGCTCGATGACCGGTTATACAGGTGTTATTCAAGCGACGCTGCGCAATCATTTTGATCTCGTTTTGCCGCCAGGTACGATCGATGTGATGTCGGATCGCGGAGCCATTTTTGTGCTGACGCTCTGTCTATTTCCGTATATTTTCATGCTCACCCGCGTTTTTCTGGAGCGTCAAAGCGCCTCCTTTATTGAAAATGCGAGGTTGCTTGGACATAAGCCGCTCTCCGTATTTTTCAGAGTTGTGCTGCCGCTTGCCCGGCCGGCCATTATGGCAGGTGTTATGCTCGTTCTATTCGAGGTGCTCAGCGACTTCGGGGTCGCCAATTATTTTGGCGTACAGACGGTATCAACGGCCATTTTCCAAACTTGGTTCGGGATGTATGACGTGCAGTCTGCGATGAAGCTGGCGTCCTGGCTCATGGTCGCTGTTCTTGGTCTCTTCATGCTGGAGCGTCTGCTGCGCCGCAGCAGACGGTATGCCAGTCCGACGAGCCGCAGCAATCCGCTCAAGCCACAGCCGCTGAAGGGCATTGCTGCATGGGGAGCGACTCTGTTTTGCACCTTTATTTTTCTGCTGGCTTTCTTCTTTCCGATTGCCCAGCTTGTCGCTTGGGCGATCCAGACTGGCGGCACGGTATGGCGCTCCGATTTTCTCGATTTGACCGTAAACACGTTAAAGGGTGCCGGATTGGGAACGGCGATTGTACTGCTGATTGCGATTCTGTCCTCAAGGGCGGCGCGGATGTTCGACTCGCCTTTCATGCAAGCTCTGACACGCCTGCTGTCGGCAGGATACGCTGTACCGGGCGCGATCGTAGCGATCGGCGTGCTGGCCGTCTTTATTGCGCTGGATGAATGGCTCGCTCCATTTTACGGGATGCTGGGCAAAGAAGAAGGTGCGCTTGTGCTCAGCTTGTCGCTGGCGATGCTCATTACAGGCTACGTGATCCGCTTCATGGCAACGGGTTATGGGGCTTTGGAAGCCGGCTACGAAAAAATGCCAAAAGCCTATTCAGAGGCGTCACGGACGCTCGGCAGAAGCAGCCTGGCTACATTCTTCCGGGTGGAATTGCCGCTGCTCAAGGGCTCGCTGCTGAGCGGGTTTGTGTTGACCTTCGTGGAGATCGTTAAGGAGCTGCCGCTGACAATGCTGCTCCGACCGTTCAATTACGACACGCTGTCGACCCGCGCATATCAGTATGCGACGGATGAACGTGTTTTTGATGCGGCATTGCCCTCGTTGTTTCTAGTGCTGATCGGACTGATCTCCGTACTCTTTATCCTTAAAGCTGAAAGGAGCTGAACGAATGTCGTTTGTCGCGGTTAATGAGGTGACGTTTCGCTTTGCCGCTGGGCAGCCCGCCGTTATTGAAGATTTGTCGTTCGCGATGTCACGGGGTGAAACCGTTGGTGTGCTAGGGGCCAGCGGCAGCGGGAAGAGCACGCTGCTTCGGCTTATCGCTGGACTTGAAATGCCGGAGCGCGGGAGCATCTCTATCGACGGCCGTGTAATCGTAGACGAGCGCGTTTTTGTGGAGCCGGAAAAGCGCGGTGTCGGCATGGTCTTTCAAGATTATGCTCTGTTCCCAAACATGACCGTCGCCGACAATATCGTATTCGGGCTGCATAAGCTGAAACGGGAAGAGCGTCGCCTGCGGCTGGAGGAGATGCTGGAGCTGGTGCAGCTGAGCGGATATGCCCGGCGTTATCCACATGAGCTGAGCGGCGGGCAGCAGCAGCGGGTCGCGCTGGCGAGAGCGCTCGCTCCGCAGCCGTCCGTGCTGTTAATGGATGAGCCGTTTAGCAATTTGGACGCCCATTTGAAAGCTGCGATTCGCAGCGAGCTGCGGCAAATTTTGCGGCAGGCCGGCACGACCTGCCTGCTGGTGTCGCATGACGAGGCGGACGTGGACGCGATTTGCGACCGCAGCCTGCATGTCCGAGCGGTGGAGGCAAGCGATCTCGGTAGCGTTGAGTTCGCATGATAATACGATAAATCTATTTGTGAAAACTCCTAGCGTTTAACAGATAATTGTGAATAAGTCTGCCGAATCCCCGGTAGGCTTATTTGGCTTTTCCGATTATGGACAACTGTATTATTTTTCCCCTTGCATAGGGAACGTACATTCGGTATATAATACGTTTAGATCGGGATACGAACATACATTCTGTATGCGGGAAGGCGAGTTCACCGAGAACCAATCACGCAAAAAAAGGAGGGGTCCGGTGGAGAGAGTCATTATGCTAGCGGACTGTCAATCGTTCTACGCTTCGGTGGAGAAGTCGGCTCATCCCGAGTATCACGACAAGCCGGTTGCGGTGGGCGATCCGTCGCGGATGAGCGGCATCGTGTTGGCGGCGTGTCCGCTGGCTAAAGCGCGGGGCGTCACGACGGCCTCGCGGGTCGGCGAGGCGCTGGCCAAATGCCCGGAGCTTGTTGTCATCCGGCCCCGGATGGGCAGATACATCGAGCTTTCTCTGTTCATTACTCGAATTTTTGAGACGTATACGGATCAGGTGGAGCCTTACAGCATCGACGAGCAGTTTCTTGATGTGACCGGCTCGGTCCGTTTTTACGGATCAACGCAGCGGATTGCTGAGACAATCCAAAGCCACATTTTAGCTTCCACCGATGTTTGGTCGCGGGTCGGCATCGGACCTACCAAGATTCTAGCCAAGATGGCCACCGATAATTACGCCAAAAAGAATACCGAGGGTATCTACGAGCTCAGCCCCGGCAAGCTGGAATCGACGCTGTGGACGCTTCCTGTCCATCAGATGTTCATGGTAGCCTCACGCATGACCCGGCATTTCAACCGGATGGGACTGAATACGATCGGCGATATCGCCCGCCTGGATTTTGCCGAGTTCAAGCGGCGGATGCGGCTGGAGATGGGCAAACAAAGCGACATCCAGGCCGGTTATTACTGGCAGACGGCGCGCGGCATTGATCCTAGCCCGGTCGTCGCCGGCATCCGGCATGAGCTGAAGTCAGTTGGTCACGGCAAGGCGCTGCGCTGGCGGATGTACCGCTGCTTGTCCGACATCGAGGTTGTGCTGCTGGAGCTTGTGATCGAGGTGTGCCAGCGCATGAGGAGGCATGGCTTCATGGGCTCAGTCGTTACGGTCGATGCCATGGAAACCGACGGCGAGCGCGCGACGGGATTTAGCCGCCAGCTAACGCTGTCCCAGCCGACCTCGCTGACGCATGAGGTCGCTGCGGCGGTGCGGGAGCTGTTCGTCCGCCATTGGAGCGGACTTCCGGTTGGCAGGCTGAGCGTTACCCTTTCGGGTCTGACGGACGACAGCGTTATGCAGCTGACTTTGTTTGAGGACCGGGCGCGCGCGTACGACAAGGAGAAGATGGTTGATTTGATCAAACAACGGTTCGGATCGAACGCTATTATGCGAGCTTCTTCGTTGCTGGAAGCAGGCGTGGCGCGTGAACGGGCCGAACAAATTGGGGGGCATTACAAATGAGCAAGCTGGATGGCAACGAGCGCTGGAAGTCCAAAATGCTGCTGACGGAGCATGTCGAGCAGTATGATCAGCAGCATGCTACTCAGGGGGCCAAGGTGACAACGGCAGAGGAACGCGTTATGATCCGGGATTATCTTTTACTGCCCCATATGGAGAAGATGGTTGAGAAAAGCTTGTCGGAGCTCAGGAACTCCGGCAATGTACTTCGGCGGATTTATGTATTGGCAGGCCAGCGAGTGCTCGACCGGATTATGAGCGACCAGTTCGATTTGCGCCGGGAGCTGAAAGCCCGCAATATCCGCATCGTGGCGGAGGAGCAGTCGAATGCAATCGTCTACCATCGCTATTACTGCCGGGGGTACGAGGAGCATTTTGGGATGACGCGAGAGGTTATGCGCTCGGAGATCAGCTGGCAGCTAACACGTTATATGGAGGAGCTGGGCGATCTGCTCAAGAGCAATCCTCTGGGGAAGGCGAAGGAGGAGCGGAAGACAGGGGAAAAATGAGGCGGAGAGCATGACGGTCGCAGGCTGCAGGCGACCGCTTTTTTTTGAAAATCGTACCTAAGCTTGAAGCATATCTGTAGCTAATTAATCGCTTTGCTTTTACTTTTCTCTCCGAATTGAACCTTATTAAAGATAAGCAAGGCAAGGACAGCTACAACTAAAATGGCTGCAATGATGACCCAGATATTCATGCTGATGGAATCACTCACCCATAACCAGGAATACAATCCCAAAAGGGTTATGAAAAGTGTAGGAATGGTCAACATGATGCCAACTTTAAAGTAGTAACCCCAGCTTATTTTGACGCCTTTTTGAGACAGCACATGAAGCCACAGCAGTGTAGCAAGTGAACCGATAGGCGTAATTTTAGGACCCAAATCAGAACCAATGACATTGGCGTAAATTAGCGATTCTCTAATAATACCTTCAGTCGAGGTTCCTTTAATCGCCAGAGCATTGATCATTACCGTTGGCATATTATTCATGACCGACGACAAAATAGCGGCGATAAAGCCAGCTCCAACCGTAGAAAGAAATAGTCCTTGTTCGCTAATCCACTGGAATACTTTTCCTAGTTCGTCCGTGAGCCCCACATTACGTAATCCGTAAACGACGACATACATGCCAATCGAGAACACAACAACTGCCCAAGGTGCGCCTTTTACCAATTTCCATGTATGAATGGCAGGACTCTGTCTTGCGAAGAACAAAAACACGATGGCCGCAGCCCCTACGGCTATAGAAACCGGAAGATGGATGAACTCACTTAGCATATAAGCAACTAACAGCACACCGAGAACGACCCAGGATAGGCGGAACAAACGAATGTCTTTAATGGCGTCTTTAGGTGTCTTGAGCTGGTTTAAGTCATAGCTCATTGGAATGTTTTTACGGAAGTAAAGGAACAAAACCAATAAACTAGCCGCGATTGAGAAAAGAGTAGGGACAATCATTCGGCTTGCATATTCAACAAAGGAAATTCCAAAGAAATCCGATGATACAATGTTTACAAGATTACTTACAACCAAAGGGAGCGAGGCCGTGTCCGAAATAAAACCACTGGCCATAATGAACGGTAAAATCATACGATCGTCAAACTTTAAAGCTCTAACCATTGAGAGCACGATAGGTGTCAGAATTAGTGCAGCCCCATCATTGGCAAAGAAGGCCGTTACGGCAGCGCCCAGCAAAATAACATACATGTACATCAGCTGACCGTTTCCTCCAGCAAACCGTGCCATATGTAAAGCTGCCCACTCGAAAAACCCAATTTCATCGAGAATTAATGAAATTAGGATAATGGCCACGAACGCAAGCGTTGCGTTCCATACAATTTGAGTAACATCCCAGACATCAGTAAAATTGACTACGCCGAGGAGCAGTGCAATAATGGCGCCGCCAGCAGCGGACCATCCAATACTAAGCCCTCTTGGCTGCCAAATGACGAATACCAGCGTCACAAGGAAGATGATAGATGCAATAGCTAACATGTTACCTCCTGCTCAGTCGTATTTAATTCCCGATTGTGCAGAAATCTCTCCTTCATCCGAGAGGAGTTTCATACACTGGGATAACTCATCAATTGTATTCATTTGAAACCCTCCTCTCATCTTACGTAAAGTGAGGCGTAGGACATCTTGTATTATATGGGCATACTATTTTATAAGTAAATAAGAATATAATATCGAAACATCCGTCGATATGGGAGTGCTGCAAATCAAACAGGCGGCCATTCGGTATCGATTAACTCTGTAAATCACAAGCTGGCGCTGCTGGACCGGATTGTTTACGAATTTTAAGGTGCTAATCTTATTCGAAGCACCGGATTGCTAGTGAGAGAGCTTTCGGTTTGGTAAGCGAATCCTGGAGTTACAAAAACATCATAGAAATAACTGCTCTGAAATGGTATCGTACTCCTATTACTCATACCGAAACGAAGGTCGCCTACTTTATTGCCTTGAAAGTGAATGTCATACCAGGCTTCGCCCAAAGAGGATCTGTTGAAACCAGCATCGTTTACCTCTATGTTGGCATTTCTTCCGTTTGGAATAGGTGTTATCGGCGTGGGATTACGCGCGTTGCTAAACGAAGCGATGAAAACGAATGTGTAACCATCTCTGGTTCGGTTTTCGAGGGTGAATCCTTTACTGCCCAGGATGCCGAGAGAATTATCGCCATTGTCGTTTTCATTACCGTTGTTATTGCCGTTCGTATAATAAGGAGTAGAAGCAGGGGCAAGGATGCGCGTAACGATAACAAGCAGAATAAACAAAACGAGAATGACGCCCAGTCTTGGACTTGCAAAGCTGCTGATTGAAGCAAGTTGAATAGGGGGCATTTCTAATTCCTCCAATTTTAAAATGTGATGGCAAGATCAATTTTCAGTTGGGATAATGCTCTTCTATGAGTATATGATTTCAGGAAGACTTTCGAATCCGACAGTTGTCCCTACAGGATGAATGCTACGCCTGAGAGACTGATCATCAGAAGGTTTAAGGACGATGACTTAACAAGGACAAGTTATTTCGCGAGCTTCATATGCTGGAAACATTAAAGGACGTTATACCTGTTCCGAAAGTATTGGATTTTTGGGAGGGGGATGAAGCTATTATCGGCGCCATGCTTCTTGCGGAGATTCGCGGTATTTCGTGCACTGGAAACATGGATGACAAGCTTTCCTTTCAAATCGGCATGCACCACGCGAGGATGCATGAGGTTAAACTCCCAGGGTACGGTTATTATGGAGCGGATGGATTTAAGCTGCTGGATCGAAATGATTGGAGATTGTATATCCAAAGAAATTTTGAAAATTGGAAAGAGCCATGTCAAGATATGCTAGATTCAGAATTGTATGAGCGGGCTTTGCTTCATTTTGACAGCCTGTTTTCGGCTTTGCCGGAGCCTGACGGACCGTGTGTCGTGCATATGGATTTCAGGCCCGGCAATATAGTGGTGAACGGCAATGAGGTTGCGGGAATTATTGATTTTGAGAGCGCCCGCTGCGGATCTTCCGAAATCGATTTCACCCAAATGAGCCGATATATATGGACGGTAAACCCCCGTGCAAAAGCATCCTACATAGAAGGTTACGGCTCAATTCGCCCTTTGTTAAACTTGGATGCGGTGCTGCCCTTTTACGATTTTTATGATGCTTTCAGCGCGGTTGTCTGGTGCAAAAACCGAGGCGTCGAGAAAAATGGGACGTTTCTTCAAGAAAACATTCATATTCTTCGGAAATCCATAGGTTATTGAGCCGATGAAATAGGCGTTTAGCATTGCCTGAACTGGAAAACGGCCCTGATTGTCTTTAGCATAAGCTGGATAAAACCCCTCTCTTCTGCCCAGAATAAGGTCATTCTGGATAAGGGAGGGGTTTTCTTTGTCGGCTTCTAAAGGAAATAAAGGCCGATCGGCGGCAGGAAGCAGCGGCGGCGCTCGCCAGGGAAATAGTAGCGGGACCAAGCCCCCTCCCTTAGGAAGGAGAGTCACGGCGACTCCGCTCAGCCTCTCGCTGGCGGCCAACGCTCATGCGATTCGGACGCAGTTCAGCGATTCTGCGGACTTGCGCCTGCGCATGACGTCTTCGCCAGCGGCGCCTGGAGTTCGGCTAGCGGTACTGTATTTACAAGGGATCGTAGACGAGAGCAACATCCGCGAAAACATTCTCGACAAGCTACAGTCTGCTAGTGGCATAGAGATAGCGCCACGAGGAAGCAAGGCCGGAGACATCTGCAGTTGTCTTCGTTCGGAGGTCATAACTTCGGGCTTGACCGAGTCGGTCACGACGCTGGAGCGTGCGCTCGATGCGCTGCTGCTCGGCTGCTGTCTTGTGCTGATCGACGGCAGTGGTGAAGTGCTGGCGGCCGAGGCTTCCGGGGGCTCGGTGCGAGCAATTGCCGAGCCGACCTCGCAGACGGTCATTCGCGGGCCGCAACAGGGGTTCACGGAGTCGCTGAGTACGAGTATCGGCCAGATTCGCCGCATCATCCGCTCCGAGCAACTGATTGTCGAGACGCAACGGATTGGCCGCCAAACCTGTACAGAGGTCTCGCTGATCTATATGAAGGGCACGGCACGTCCGGAAATGGTAGATGAGGCGCGTCGCCGACTTTCTGAGATCGATGTGGACGGGATCGTCGACAGTGGTTATATCGAGGAGTACATTCAGGATAAAACCTTTACCTTTTTCCCAACATTGATCAGTTCGGAACGACCGGATCAGGCGGCAGCTTATCTGCTGGAGGGACACTTCGCCATTATCGTGGACGGAAGCCCGTTTGCGCTGCTCGCGCCGGTCACCTTTTTCCGTTTCTTTCAATCGCCGGAGGATTATTATCAACGCTTCGACATCGCGAGCTTCCTGAGGATCATTCGCATGAGCGCCTTCCTGATTACGCTCCATCTACCGGCGATCTATATCGCAATCACGACCTTCCATCAGGAAATGATGCCGACTAATCTATTGATCAGCCTGTCCGCCCAACGGGAGGGCGTGCCATTCCCAGCACTTGTGGAGGCGCTGATCATGGAGCTGACCTTTGAGGTGCTGCGCGAGGCGGGCGTGCGTATGCCGAAAGTAATTGGTCCGGCGATTTCTATCGTCGGTGCGCTCGTCATCGGTACCGCTACCGTACAGGCCGGGCTTGTATCCGCGGCGATGGTCATCATCGTAGCATTCACGGCGATCTCAAGCTTCGTCGCCCCGCAGATAAACATAGCCAACGCCGCCCGCCTGATGCGATTTTTGTTCATGATCAGCGCCGGCATGTTCGGTTTTTTCGGTATTATCTCAATCGACCTGATTCTGATCATCCATCTGGCCGGTCTGCATTCCTTCGGTGTCCCTTATCTATCGCCAATGGCACCATGGATCAAAGGCAGCTGGCGCGATACGATTTTGCGGATGCCGCGTTGGAGCATGAAGCTGCGGCCGGCGATAGCGCAAAATGGCAATCGGAAGCGTCAAGCGAGCGGTCAGCCAGAGGAGCAGCAAAAAACGGACCAGCAGTTAAAGGGGAAAAAGCCATGAGGCGCTGGTGTATAAGGCGAGAAGTGGAGCTCCGCCATGGGCAACAGTCAGGCATGTTTCGTCTGTTTCGCTGCAAGTCTGAGCACCTGAAATTTCTCAGTCATCTACTGCCGAAGTCGCGTCCCAGCTTGCTCCGCCGTCCAATGTCGAAGGCGCGTTCTGGCTCGCTGAATCGTCTGCTGCCGAAGCTGCGTCCCGGCTCGCTCCGCCGTTTACCGGCGCTGCTGCTGATTCCAGCGCTTCTTCTACTGGGACCGGCAGGCTGCTGGGATCGGCAGGAACTGAACGAACTGGGTATCATTTCGGCTACGGGAGTGGATTTGACGGATAACGGTAAATGGGAGGTCAGTTACCAACTTGTCATTCCCAACGCGATTTCGGCGCAGGGATCTTATGTCGGGAGCTCCTCTTCTCCGGTCAATGTGTTCACGAGCGTCGGAGACAGCTTCAGGGGAGCTGTCTCCAGAACGACCCAGGAAATGTCGCGGCGGGTTTATTTCAGCCACAACCAGGTTGTCGTTATCAGCGAAGAGGCGGCTCGGAGGGGAATCAATAACCTGATGGAAGCCTACATGCGCAACGGGGATTCCAGGGAGACGGTCACGGTGCTCGTGACAGAGGGCAGCGCTAGGACCATCCTGGAGCAACTGCTGCCGATGGAGAAAATTTCAGGTGTCGGCATCAATCGCCTCATCACGCTGGAAGAAAAGTATGGCGGTAATTTCCGCCAGATCAGCATGTTCGAAATAATGCAGGACTTGCTTAGTCCGGTGCATGTTACCGCAGTGCCCGGCATCGGCCTGAACGGTTCCGGCGAAGCGGTTGACACCGTTGATGCCGCCAAAACGACGCACACGGGAGCGAAGGTTCGGCTGCAGAAGGTGGCCATATTTAAGAACAACAAGCTCGCTGGCTGGTTGAGCACGCATGAGAACCGCGGCCTACTGTGGGTCACAAACAAGGTGAAGGGATCGACCGTATCATTCCCTTGCCAGGGCGAGCAGCGGAAGCTCAACAGCATCCGTCTGAAGAAACAGAAGACGCGCGTCACTCCAGTGAGAAAAGGCTCCGGCTGGCTGATGAAAATTGAGTCGAAAGCTACGGGCGTAATGATGGAATATAATTGCCCGGGATCGATGAGAAAGCCGCAGGATTTAGTTCCGGTGGAAGCGAGTATTGAAGCGGAGTTGAAACGCGATATGGAGGAAGGCATCGCAGCGGCTCAGCGGCTGAAGGCCGATGCCGCCGGTTTTGGCAATTTGCTGCACCTGAAGCACAAAGAAGAGTGGAAACAGATCGAGAGTGACTGGAACGAACGAGGCTTCCCGAAGGTTGAGATTGAAATATCGGTGCACGTTAAGCTGGCCAAAACGGGCCGCAGCATCGAGTCCTACAATGAGGCATTTGAAAAAAGCCGCAAGGGGGAGTGATCCAGGATGGGGAAGGAAACAAGCAGCGTGAGCGCGGGCCAAATCGCGATTTTTATCATGATGTTCAGCATCGGCAGTACGCCGATGTTCCAGCTTGGCACCGATGCCAAGCAGGATTCATGGATTGCGCTTGCCGTTGCCGCTGTGGCCGGTCTTGGGATGTTATGGGTGTACCGGACGCTGCAGAACCGGGCTCCGGAAGAGGATCTGGGCGGATTGCTAAAGCTGCATTTCGGCAAAGTGATAGGCATCGTACTTGGGGTGGCAATGAGTCTGCTGTTCGCTTATGAATCTATGCGCAATGTACGAGATTTCGGCGAGCTGACCCTAAGCACCCTGCTGCCGCAGACACCGATGTGGTGCATCATGCTGATTATTACGGGAATCGCCTATTATACGGTTTCCAAAGGGTTGACGACATTTTTTCGCATCACGCAAATTTTGCTTCCGGTATTAGTCGGCAGCTACGGCCTGTTACTCTTGCTGCTTCTTATTGGAGGGTTAATCGACCCGCAACGGCTGGAGCCGGTGCTGGAGAACGGCATGGGGCCGGTGCTGCAGACGGCTTTTCCCGATCTGCTGTCGTTTCCGTTTAATCAGGTGATCGTACTGCTCGTTTTTTGGAAGTACGCTACAGGCAGTAAAAAGACGGGGGCCGCTTCATATACCGCCTATATCGCTGTGGCTCTTTTTCTTATCGCCGTAAACGCGGTCATCATGATGGTGCTCGGTCCGGCACTGACTGAGCTCAAAACGCTGCCGACGCTGGAGGCGGTCGTACTGATCCGACTGGCCAACTTTATTGAGCGGCTGGACATTCTGGTCACGATGCTCCTGTATATCGGTTTATATGTAAAAATAGCGGGTATGTATTTTGCCTCTGTGCTGCTGCTTCGCTCTTGCTGCAAAGTGCCTTTGAAGGTAGGTGCGCTAGTGATAGGACCGCTGATCTATGCCGCGTCTTTCTTGGAGCCGACCAACACCTACCATCTATGGGCGGGGCTTGAGGTGTCGGTCAAGATGACACCGTTCTTTCAAATCGTGCTGCCGCTCTTGATGCTCATAATCGGAATTGGATGGGTCAAGCGCAAGGCCGAACGTCAGCAGGCATCGCCATAATTCGACAGTGAACCGTTGCAAAAGATGCCTGCTCTGTTATAATGGCACTATTGACAACCGCATAGCTGGGGAGCTGGCGCACGCTGGCTGAGAGGGGAGAAGCATCCCGACCCATACACCTGATCTGGATAATGCCAGCGTAGGAACCGTATGCAGCCGCATCATGCCGCCACCTTTTGAGGGGGCGACCTCTGGTACAACTGTGATTTCATCAAGACGTTTTCCTTACGGAAGACGTCTTTTTTGTCGTCCTGGCATTGGTGTAGCGGTACATAGAAGAAAGCAGGGGATAGGCATGAGGAGAACGACGAAATGGGCAAGTGGCCTACTGGTGCTGGCGCTTGGTTTGGCGGGCTGCGCAGGCGGAAGTAACGGGGGAGAGCCGGCGAATTCCGGAGAGAAGGCGACAGCAACTGCGACTCCGCTCAAGAAGGTTAAGATCGTGTTGGATTGGACGCCAAATACGAATCATACGGGCTTGTACGCAGCGCGAGATAAAGGGTTCTTTTTGAAAAATGGGCTCGAAGTTGAAATCATGCAGCCGCCCGAAGGTACAGCCGCTGACATGCTCGTCGCCAAGGGTGAGGTCGAGTTCGGCGTCGGTTATCAGGAGAGCTTAACGCTAGCACGCACGCAGGATTTGCCGCTCGTATCCCTCGCAGCTATTATCCAGCATAATACATCCGGCTTTGCATCACCTGCCGATAAGGGCATCAAATCCCCCAAAGACTTCGAAGGCAAAACATACGGCGGCTGGGGAGCGCCGGTTGAGGAAGAGGTCATCAGCTCCATCATGCAGGAGCAAAAAGGTGATGTGGACAAGGTGAAAATCGTCAGCATGGGCAACTCGGACTTTTTCACGGCGGTTAAGCGCGACATCGACTTCGCCTGGATCTACTATGGCTGGACAGGCGTAGAGGCGGAGCTGCGCGGGGATAAGCTGAACATGGTGTATTTGACCGATTACAGCGATAAACTGGACTATTACACACCGCTGCTGCAGACGAGCGAAAAGCTCATTCAGGAGCAGCCGGAGCTTGTGAAAGCTTTTGTAGCCGGTGCTGCGGAGGGCTATCGTTATGCGATTGACAATCCGGAGGAGGCCGCGGAAGTGCTGATCAAGGCGGTGCCGGATCTGAATCCGGAGCTCGTGCGCGCCAGCCAGAAGTGGCTGAGCCCGAAATATCAGGATGATGCAGCACGTTGGGGTGAACAGAAGGCGGAGGTATGGAATAATTACGCCGATTGGATGTTTGAACACAAGCTGATGGAATCGAAGCCGGATCTGTCGAAGGCGTTTACGAATGACTTCCTGCCGGAGGAGTAAATTTTAATGGAGAGAGGAGCTGCTGCTGACATGGCGAACGCGCTTGTAAGCATTCAGATTTTGCCGAGCACGCCGGGAGGAGAAAGTGTTCTGCCGTATGTGGATCGTGCGATTGAGATTATTAAGGATTCCGGTGTCCCGTATCGGGTCGCGCCGCTGGAGACGACGATGGAAGGCGAGCTCCAGTCGCTGCTCGCTGTCGTGGCCCGCATGAGCGAGGCGATGGCAGAGATGGGCTGCCCCTCCGTCATTTCCCAGGTGAAGATTTATTATAATCCGACAAGCGGCGCCTCGATGGGCCGTCTGTTGGAAAAGTACCCGGATGGACAGTAACCGGCTTCCACTGCGCAAAGCGTCAAGAAGCGGCGTTGCGGCGGCCCGATTGCGGGCCGTCTGGCCTCCGCTGCTCGTGCTCGCGGCACTGCTGCTCGTCTGGGAGGCAGCTGTGCGGTTATCAAGCGTAGAAGCCTGGCTCGTACCAGCTCCGAGCGCCATTGTGCAGGATGCCTGGGATGCGCGGGAGCGTTTGGCTGAGCATACGGTCGCCACGCTGCGGCTGACGCTGTTTGGTTTTGCAGGAGGAACGGCGGCGGGCTTCGGGCTCGCCGCTTTACTGCATCTGCTGCCGTTTGTCCGCTCTGGTGTTTATCCGCTGCTCGTCTTATCGCAAAATGTGCCGCTTATCGCACTTGGACCGCTACTCGTCGTTTGGTTCGGTTTTGGGCTGTTGCCTAAGCTGCTGCTCGTTATGCTCGTCTGCTTTTTCCCGGTATGCGTCGCCATGCTGGGCGGGCTGCGCGGCGGCGATCCGGCGCTGGAGCGCTATATGCGCATGATCGGTGCAGGGCGCTGGAGACGATTTATCAGCCTGGAATTGCCGGGCTCGATAACACATCTGTTTTCCGGCCTTAAGCTGGCGGCCTCCTACAGTGTCACCGGCGCAGTCGTTGCGGAGTGGATCGGCTCGGAGAAGGGACTCGGCATTTTCATGCTATTGTCTTCCAAAGGTTTCAAAACGTCGCTTGTGTTCGCCGGAGTCGCTATCGTCGTGACGCTCAGCCTGCTGCTGTTCGCGGCGGTGACGGGAGCTGAGCGGCTGACCGTTCGCTGGCGGCCGCGGAAGGAGGGGACGGAATGAGCGTGCTGGAAATAACCGGTCTACGCAAGTCATTCCTTCAGGACACAGGCCGGACTGAAGTGCTTGGCGGTGTAGACTTGACCGTTCGCGAGGGCGAGTTCGTCTCGCTGCTCGGTCCTTCCGGCAGCGGCAAGTCGACGCTGCTTGGCCTGATCGGCGGCCTGGAGGGGCCGGATGCCGGCGAGATTCGCATCGCCGGCGAGCCTGCGGGCAGCCGCCCCGGTCCGGCGGCGTACATGCCGCAGCAGGCCGCGCTCCTGCCCTGGCGCACCGTGCAGGGCAATATTGAGCTCGCGCTCCGCATAGCGGGACGCGAGAAAGCGGAGGCGCGCCGCCTCGCCGAGGAGGGGCTGGAGCGCCTCGGCCTGGAGCGCTATGCGCGCGCTTACCCGCATGTGCTATCGGGCGGCATGCAGCAGCGCATCTCGTTCCTGCGAGCGCTGCTTTCGCCGCAGCCGCTCATGCTGCTCGACGAGCCTTTCGGCGCGCTGGATGCACTGACACGGCAGGAAATGCAGCAGTGGCTGCTCTCGTTATGGGAGCAGGACCGCCGCTCCGTACTGTTCGTGACGCATTCCATCGAGGAGGCGCTTATGCTGTCCGACCGTATTCTTGTGCTGTCCACGCCGCCAGCTGCCATCGTGCGGGAGCTTCAAGTGCCGTTCCCGCGCCCGCGCAGCGAGAAGCTGTGGAGCGAGCCAAAGTTCGGCGAGCTGAAGGCGGAGCTGTATGCTGCGCTGCGGAGCGAGCAGCAAGTGTAGCGAGTGTAGCGAGTGTAGCAAGTGTAGCAAGTGTAGCAAGTGTAGCGAGGCAACAGAAAGACTGAGCCAAGCTCAGCTTCCTCCCAGTCTTTCTGTGAAAGTTCCTATCGCTTCGCTTCAACACAAGCGAAACTCAAAGCGCCGCAGCTCGTTCGTACATGTATGCATAAGCGAAACTCAAAGCGCCGCAACTCGTTCGTGCATGTATGCATAAGTGGAACTCAGAGTGCCTCCGCACGTTCATTCATGCATGCACGCGAAACTCATCTCACATTGGCTTGTCCATGATTGGTAACGAAACTGAGAGAGCTTATTTCTTCTCAAAACAGGCTGAAAATTATGTAACGAAACTGAGCGGCGTTATATGAACCCAAAATGATGAAATTATCGAGAAATACCCTCAATAGCGTCTCTCAGTTTTGTTACGCTTCGAAAACCCTCCATTTTGCCCGAATAAGGCTTCTCAGTTTCGTTACGCTCGCAGGTGCTGGAATCATGCACAAGCTAAACCCAAAGCGCCTCAAATTCGAAAGCCATTCAGCGCCAGCAGCCCATATTGGACGGGCCTATTAGGGCCGGCTTTAAGGTGCTGCTCCTAGATCATCTAACGCGATGATTTTCGGGACGGCCCCTTGTTTTATGGATGAGATCAGATAGGCTGGAAGGTGGAAATGATCATGAGCGATGGAGCAAATGGAAGCCAGAAGAATGGAGCAAATTCAGGGCAGTCAGCTACTGTGGATCGTCTGCCGGAGGTAATTGAGACGCACATCCATCTGGAAAAATACACAGAGGCGGAAGCGCGGACGATGCTGGCGGAGTCGAGGCTTGGCGGAGTTGGAGCGGTGGTTGCAGTCTCGATGGATCTGGCGTCCTGCGAACGGACGCGTCGGCTCGCCATGGATTATCCTGGCTTCGTACTGCCGGCCTACGGCTGGCATCCCGAGCAGCCGCTGCCTGCGTTCGGCGAGCTGGAAGATCTGATCGGCTGGATTCGCGAGCGCCATGCGGCGGGTGAATCCTTTGCGGTTGGCGAAGTAGGTCTGCCTTATTATACGAGGACCGAGCAGGAGGCGGCGGGAGAAGCTTTTGACGAAAGTGGGTACTTGGACATTCTGCGCAGATTCGCGTCGCTGGCTGCTGAGCTGGATCGTCCGCTTATTCTGCACGCCGTTTACGAGGATGCGTCAAAGACAGCTGCCTTGCTGCGGGAATACGGCGTACGGCGCGCACATTTTCATTGGTATAAAGGAGACAGCGAAACAACGCGTCTGCTGGCGGAATCGGGTTACATGATTTCACTTACGCCGGATGTGCTGTATGAACAGGAAATCAGGGAACTGGCGGCGAATTTTCCGCTGGAGCAGCTAATGACCGAAACAGACGGCCCTTGGCCGTTCGAAGGACCGTTTGCGGGGCGAGCTACGCATCCGCTAATGATCTGCGAATCCGTATGCGAGATTGCCCGGCTGCGTGGGCTTTCCGAAAGCGAGACGGCTGAGGCTCTGGCTCGCAATGCGCGCCTGTTCTACGATTTTGCAACGAGCAGATAATCTTCAACGCATAAAGTAGGCAGAGCAATTGCGCCAAAGTGTATAGTCAAAATAGAGCATTGGAGGCAAATCCTCCAATGCTCTATTTTGACTAGTCTCAATTGTTCCTATTGCAGCGGTATCGCTCCGACACAAGCCAATATGCCGGACATCAAGAAATTCGGCTCTTTCTTAAACTCCCCAGTAATTTGCCCTTCTGCTGATTCGTATTTAAAATTCCTCCTAAGAACAGACCGACGGTAGTGCCGCTAATAATCGTATAGAATACGTTAAACCCCAAACTGTGAATAGCGCCGCTCTGCATGTACATATAAATATTCAGAGCGTATTTAATTACAAAGTTTATCAGTATGACTACCAATGGCAAATAGTTTTTTGCGCGAAACACCACTCCGTTTTTCAGGAAAAAGTGGTAATTCCTCCGATAAAGTTCGTATCCCAAAAATGTTCCCAACCCAGCAAACACAATATAGGCGATGAATGCTTGAAGAGGAAATGAGAAGTTCGCAAAAACATTGTACATTCCCCACAAGATAAATATACCCGGCACGATTAGCGACATAAGGATGTTCACTTCTCGTTCTTGAGAACCTGAAATGCCCCTATAGAGCAAAAATGCAAATAGTAGCCATACATATGTCGGTGTATGCGTTAAAATCTCGTAAATCATATAAAATATTCTCCCTTGGTAATGAATTTTATCTTTATAACGTGCGCTAGCTTAATCATAACTATACATCACAAATTTTTTATTCTCGGCAGCTCGGCAATCGGTATTAGCGCATGTTCGGGTAAGGCAGTCGACCAGATAAACATTTTATTCGCGAAGGTCTGCTGTTCAGCCGGTTCAAAGCGCTGCAGCGTTTGCTTTTGCAAGTTGGTCACCTCCTTATCAACCTGGATAAGATACTATAAGTTTCTTATTTGCTTATGATAAACAATCTCCGAACAAAACGCAACGTATTTTCTTTAAGTAGTATGATAGATTGATTAAAAATATTTAGAACAAAAATAAGACGAGGAAAGACGTTCTGTCCAGGCAATGGATAGAAAGCCGCAGAAATTGTATTCGCGGCGATTCGGCGACGCATACTTCCAGTGATTGTTAGCGGTCCCTAAGCCTTAAGAGGTTAAGGGCCGACTTTTTGCGCCCCAAACGGATATCCGAGGCCACAATCGCAAGAAATGATTCAGCTGTGGTTATTATATTTAATATTCGTTATATCATCGGCAAGGTGCGCCAAGGTATCGTTATACATGCCGCAAGGCAGCAAGGGGGAAAGAACATGAAACAGGGGCGCAGAGCTGCGGGCCTGCTGCTGTCGGCGGCGATGCTCACAGGATGCGGACTCAGCTCCTCGAACGAGCAGGAAGCGAAGCCGTTGCAGGGCAAAACGCTCGTGTTCATGGCGGCAAGCCATCCCTGGATGGATGCGATCAGGCCGCTGCTGCCGAGCTTTGAGGCTGAGACCGGCATCAAGGTAATCGTGCAAAGCTACTTTGAGGATCAGCTTACTCAGAAGCTTTCGCTCAATCTGACGAGCGACAGCCGCACCCCGGATGTGTTCATGTATCGCCCGCTGCAAGAAGGCTTGTTATTCAATCGGAACGGCTGGCTGGAGCATTTGGACAGCTATGTAACCAAGGATGCTACCTACGATTGGGACGATTTTTCACCGCAGGCGGTGAGATCTTCCATGGCAGATGAGAAGCTCGGAGGCATACCGGTCATAACGGAGCAGGGGATGCTCTATTACCGCAAAGATTTGCTGCGCGAAGCGGGCATTCCGGTGCCAAAAACGCTGGACGAGCTGGCTGCTGCCGCAAAACGTCTCCATAACCCTGCCGAAGGGGTGTATGGTTTTGTCGCTCGGGGACAGCGCTCGCCGCTTGTCACGCAGGTATCCTCCTTCCTCTATTCGGAGGGAGGAGATTTCACGGACGGTCGCAAAGCTACGATTAACACACCAGCGGCGATTCGCGCGTTCGAGCTATATGGGGGACTGCTGCGAGATTACGGGCCGCCTGATGTGATCAACATGTCATGGCCTCAGGCTATCGCTTTTTTTGCCGAAGGCAAAGCCGCCTTTTACACCGATGCAACGTCCATCTATCGCACAGTGACCGATCCCGCTCGCTCCAACATCGCGGATGAGGTCGGTTTTGCGCCATTCCCTGCCGGGTCCAGCGGATCGCGAACCTATTCCATTACCTCATGGGGACTGGCGATGAATCCAAGCTCCGAGCAGAAAGAGGCGGCATGGGCGTTCATTCGCTGGGCAACAAGCAAGGAGATTGTGTTAGCCACTCAGGCGAAGGGCAACACCGGAGCCCGGCAATCGGTATGGAAATCACCCGAAGGGACAGCGGCGTTCCCATCCGAGCTTGCTGCTGTCATTCAGGGATACGGTGATACGGGGGTCGACCATGATCGGCCGGCTGCCGTCAATGTAGCTGAAGCGAGAGAAGCAGTAGGGGAAATTGTGCAGCGGGTGATGACGGGCTACCCCGACATCAAGCAGAAGGCGGATGAGCAGAATGCGATTCTTCAATCGATTTTGGATCAGGAATGAGGGAGGGCCGGGCCGGTACCGGCTTTCGATTTTTGCCAAATTCCTAATTGTGCTCGCTCTGCTTTTTCTCTCGGTGCTGGGGATGTACGGCTATTCCAACCGTCAGGCGCAAAAAGTGGTCGAGGAGCAGCTTCGCTCCGCAGTTCTTAGCGAGCTCAGCTTTTTTGCAAACCGGATGGACAGCGTTATGGAAAGTCTGTCGCTTTACCCTGTCATTTTAAGTTATGACCCGCATATCCGCGATTATATGGACGGAGCCGGGGAAGCTGCGCTTAACCCGCTTAGAGCACAAGCCCGCATCCAAGAGAAGCTAAGCCTGCAAAGCGCTTCAGGCAGCTGGACCAATGACTTGACCGTTGTACTTCCTCAGCAGCGAGAGGTGCTCAGCTCTAATATATACACCAATGGAGCTGCGGTATGGAACTGGGACAGCCCTTTGCGCAGGGAGTGGACCTATGAGGAGGATCTGTCTCGGGGTTATCCAACCGGCACCTTTTTGCGTGAAACGGCAGAGCCATCAACTGCCGGGACGGCGAGAGAGGCGGAAGCGGTGTTCCAGGTGCGTTTTCCAGTAGAGGCGCTGCGGGATTTGCTGGATTTGTACCGCAAAAACGAGTGGAGCGATCCATTCCTGTTCCGCAATGGGCAAGAGATGATTGCAGGCAGTGCTTCCGACCGCATGAAAGCGGAGGCGATCCGTCAATCTCTAGGTTCAATCGAAGGCGAACAGGGACAGCGGACGGTTGACGTAGCTGGCGAGACCTATATCGTCAGTTATGTGCGCTCTGCACAACTGGGATGGTATTTGGCCGATTATGTACCGATGCAGCGTATTTTGAGTCCGACTACTTCGGTGCGCAATTGGTTCTATGCAGCGGCAGTCGCTCTCGTGTTGATTGGCTTGGCTTCGGCGCTGCTATTGTACCGCAATGTGCAGATTCCGCTGCAAAAGACGATCCGCGGCGTTCGCCGCATGAGCAGCGGCGATTTCTCTTCGAGGATCGATTACAGAGCGAATAATGAATTCGACGATCTGATCGGTCCTTACAATGAGATGGCGGGCAAAATCCAGGTGTTGATCGAGGATGTTTACACCGAGAAGCTGCGCTCTCGCGAGGCAACGCTCAAGCAACTGCAGTCGCAGATCAATCCTCATTTCCTATATAACTCGCTCTTTTTCATCGCCAACTCGGCCATGATGGAGGATCGTGATTCGGTTATTGCGATGGCGGAAAATCTTGCTGACTACTACCGGTATTCCACCCGGCTTGAGCATCAGCTGGCGCCGCTGCGGGAGGAGCTTGAGCTTGTTCGCAGTTACTTGACCATCCATAATCTGCGCATGGAACGGCTGCAATACAGCATTCAGGTGCCGGAGGAGATGCTGGATGTGGAAGTGCCGAGACTGCTGCTGCAGCCGCTTGTGGAAAACTCCATCGTGCATGGTATTGAGCCCCGTCTTGAGGGCGGCTGCATCACGATCGAAGGAAAAATGGTCGACGGATGGTGCTTCCTGTCCGTGGCCGACAATGGAACCGGCTCCAATGAGGAAGGGTTGTCCCGACTACGGCGGCAGCTGCAGGAGCCGATGTCGGATGAAATCGGCTGTGGAACTTGGAATGTTCATCAGCGGCTGCGGTATCAGTTCGGAGAAGAATCGGGCCTTGAGCTGCATCCGACCCCGGGCGGCGGGCTGACCGCGGTGCTCAGCTGGCGCAACGGCAGCTCCGGTAAATTGAAAAAGGGAGGCGGTGAGACATGAGGCAACTGCTCATCGTTGACGACGAAGCGCATGTTGTGGATCGGCTGGCCGCAACGGTCGACTGGCCGTCCGCTGGCATTGAACAGGTTTACAAAGCGTACTCCGGCGTAGAGGCACTGGAGTTGCTACGGCGCTTTCCGGTCGACATCGTCATCGCCGACATTCGGATGCCGGGGCTGTCGGGTCTTGAGCTGATGGCCGAGATTCGCTCCAGTTGGCCCAAGACGAAATGCATTCTGCTGTCAGGCTACTCCGACTTCAACTATGCCAAGGAGGCGATCCGGCATCAGGCTGAGGCCTACTTGCTCAAGCCAGTTAAGGAAGAGGAGCTTCTAGCCGCCGTCCGTTCGGCGGGAGCCAAGCTGGAAGCGGAGTGGGAGGAGCTCATTTCGAGGCAGCGGTTAAGTTATACGCTTAAGGAGAACTTGCCGCTGCTGCGTGCTTCCCTTTTGCTTGAGCTGCTGCAAGGAACGATTCCAGCAAGCAAGGTTTTGAAGGAGCGGATGAATCAGCTCCAGCTTACGGGTGGCGAATGGACCCGCTGTACGCTGATGGCTGTTCGGCTCGACGAGTTGTTTCTGCAATACGGGTCGGAAAACCTTGGTTGGAAGGAATACGCGATTCGCAACATGACGGAAGAGCTATTCGGCTCAAAATATGAAATATGGCCCGCCAAAGATACGCATGGTTATTATGTTTATGCGATGTCGCCGCGCCGCGCCTGCGCTCACGATTCAGCTTGGTTCGAGCGGACCGCAGCCGACTTGCAGACGGCGGTGTCCTCGTACCTGAAAGCGAAAATCTCAATCATGGTATGCCAGGAGGGAGATTTTCCTGAGGAGATCCCCGGCCTGTACAGCAGGCTGGTCGACTCCTTCCGCAAGCGGATCGGCGACGAGCCGGAGCTGTTTATGCGGCTTGAGGATGACGGGCTGGAAGCCGGGACTCCTCCATTGGAAAGCCTTTATGAACCTCCAGCGCTGGTTCACCTGCTGGAAGGGGGCAAATGGGATCAGATGGAGGAGAAGCTCCGTCTCGTGTACGAAGAGTTGGAAACGAAAGAAGCTGGCTCACAGGAGTTGCTTCTGGAAGCTTATCTTACACTGGCTTCGGCCTATGCCTATATCGCTCACAAAAAAGGCCGGAAGCTGTCGGAGCTGCTGAAGAGCGATTATACGGCTATAGCCGACGCGCCGCCGTTCCGTTCGGTCAATCAATTGCGGGAATGGTCGTTTCGAACGCTGCGGCATATCCGGGAGGAGCTTCAGCGGGGGACGAAGGACTCACGCACCGATTTGATCTCAAGCATTCAAACATACGTCGACGGACATATTACGGCTGAAGTGTCCCTGCAGTCGGTGGCGGACTATGTGCATCTGCATCCGGTTTATCTATCGCGACTTTATAAGCGGGAGACAGGGGAAAATCTCAGCGACTTCATGCAACGCTCGCGTATGGCCAAGGCGGAGGAATTGCTGAAGAATGGCCATGACAAAATATATGAAATTGCGGCCAGCCTCGGTTACCAGAGGCCGCATTCGTTTCATTTCGCTTTTAAGAAACATTTCGGCATGACGCCGCAGGAATATCGGGATCTTTATTCCGGAACTTCGGAACCTAATTAAACATTACAACTAAGAGGTGATTGCAAGATGTTGTTAGTTATCGTTCTACTTGCCATCGTAGCGCTGCTGCTGCTCATTACTGTGGTAAAATTGAATCCGTTTGTCGCATTGATCATCACTGCAATCGGTACAGGACTTGCGGCGGGCATGCCGCTGCTCACCGTGCCGGACGGTCCAGTCGGAATCATCGATTCTATTAAAACTGGACTTGGCAACACGCTTGGCCTGCTGGCCATCGTCTTGGCGCTCGGTACGATGCTGGGCAAAATGATGGCAGAATCCGGAGGCGCAGAGCGTATTGCTACGACGCTGATCCGTCTGTTCGGCCAGAAAAACGTACATTGGGCAATGATGGTTGTCGCTTTCATCGTCGGCATTCCGGTCTTTTTTCAAGTCGGCTTCGTTCTGTTGATTCCTCTTGTATTCACTATCGCTAAGCAGACAGGCGTTTCTTTGATCAAAATCGGCGTTCCGCTCGTCGCTGGACTATCCGTTGTGCATGGTTTGGTGCCGCCGCATCCCGCTGCAATGACGGCCGTGGGCATCTTTGACGCCGATGTCGGCATGACCATCCTGTACTCGCTCATCGTCGGCCTGCCGACGGCGATCATTGCCGGACCGCTTTATGGCAACTGGATCGGCAAGCGAATTCACAAGGAAGTTCCGAAGGCGATTGGCGATCAGCTGACGGAGGATGTAGAAAATAAAGTGCTTCCGGGCTTCTTTAATACCGTATTCACTATTCTTGTTCCCGTTATTCTGATGTTAGCGGCTTCCGTCGCTGATGTGACGCTGAAGGACAATGCGGATTACACTGGTTTGTACAATTTCCTCAAGTTCGTCGGAGATCCTGTCGTCGCGCTGCTTATTGCAACGGTGTATTCCTTCTTCAGCCTTGGCTTCTTCCGCGGCATGAGCCGGGAAAAGGTACTTAAGTTCTCCAATGATTGCTTGGCGCCTACGGCGACCATCCTGCTCGTCATCGGTGCGGGCGGCGCGTTCAACCGCGTGCTTCTCGACTCCGGTATCGGCGATTATATCGCTGAGCTGGCGACATCCTCCAATCTGTCTCCGATCCTGCTGGGGTGGGGTATCGCGGCATTGATCCGTATCGCAACGGGATCGGCTACTGTTTCTATGATGACTGCGGCAGGCATCGTGGCGCCAATTGCTTTGGCGACGCCGGGTGTCAGCCCTGAGCTGCTCGTGCTGGCGACTGGAGCGGGATCACTTATTCTTTCGCATGTCAACGACTCCGGCTTCTGGTTGATCAAGGAATACTTTGGCATGACGGTAAAAGAAACGCTTCAAACTTGGACCGCTTTGGAAACCATCATCTCGGTCGCTGCACTCGGTTTCATTTTGGTGCTGGATCTGTTTATATAAGAAGAGATGGGCAGCGGACGCCAGCGTCCGCTGCTTCCGTTTCAAAGAGGAGGTTGACTCATGACCCAAGGTTATATGATCGGCACTGATATCGGGACGACAAGCACCAAGTCCGTCCTGTTCACGCTGGATGGTAAGGTCAAGGCGATGCATCATGTCGAGTACCCGCTCCATTCACCGATACCGGCTGCGGCGGAGCAGGACCCGGAGGAAATTTTTACGGCGGTCGTTGAATCGATCAAACAGGCGCTGCTAAAAAGCGGAGTAGATCCGTCCGAGGTCAAATGTGTCTCTTTCAGCGCAGCGATGCACAGCCTGATTGCCGTTGATGGCGAAGGCCAGCCGCTAACGGCTTGCATCACCTGGGCGGACAGCCGCAGCGCGCGCTGGGCCGATATTATTAAGCGTGAGCATAACGGCCAGGAAATTTATATGCGTACCGGAACGCCGATTCATCCCATGTCGCCATTATCGAAGCTGCTTTGGCTTCGTCATGAGCATAGCGATATTTTCCGCAAAGCGGCCAAGTTTATTTCCATAAAAGAATACGTGTTTTACAAACTGTTCGGAGAGTATGTCGTGGATCATTCCATCGCTTCGGCGACGGGGCTGTTCAACATCCATGAGCTGGATTGGGACGAGGGCGCGTTGAAAGTGGCAGGTGTTGCTCCGGACAAACTCTCACGCCTTGTACCGACTCGCCATATTATGAATGAACTTAAAGAGAATTGGGCGGAGCAGATGGGACTTCCAGCGAATGTTCCCTTTGTGATCGGCGCCAATGATGGCGTGCTCTCGAATCTCGGCGTGAACGCCATTGAGCCTGGGGTTGTAGCAGTAACAATCGGGACAAGCGGCGCGATTCGTACGGTGACGGACCGTCCGCGTGTTGATCCCAAGGGCCGTATTTTCTGTTATGTGCTGACGGAGGACAAGTGGGTTATCGGCGGGCCAGTCAACAATGGCGGCATGGTATTCCGCTGGGTGCGGGATCAGATCGCCACAATGGAAAAAGAAACGGCGCTCAGCGAAGGCCGCGATCCGTACGAGCTTCTGACCGAGATCGCCGCGGGGGTGAAGCCAGGCTCGGACGGCCTTATTTTCCATCCGTATCTTGCAGGAGAGCGAGCGCCCCTGTGGGATTCCAACGCACGCGGGTCCTACTTCGGACTCGGCCTGCATCACAAAAAAGAGCATCTAATCCGTGCCGCGATGGAAGGCGTTATTCTTAATCTTTATACCGTGTTCATGGCGTTGCAAGAACTGATCGGCCAACCAGGGAAAATTCAAGCGACAGGCGGTTTTGCTCGCTCGGAGCTGTGGCGTCAGATGATGGCGGATATTTTCAGCCAAGAGGTGCATGTGCCGGAAAGTGTGGAAAGCTCCTGCCTCGGTGCGGCAATACTCGGCCTGAACGCCATCGGCGAGGCCGATTCCCTGGACGTAGTATCAAACATGATCGGCAGCACTCACCGCCACACTCCGAATTTGGAGAATACGGACATTTACGCCGAGATTACCCGGATCTACATTCGGATTTCGCGTCTGCTGCAGCCGGAATATAAGAGTATCACCGATTTTCAGAATAAGTGGGTTTAACAAGGTAAGTGGGCGGCGTAATAGCGGAGAAGACTGTTCGTAAGCCGAAAACTCCACCATTCCTGCCCTAATGAAACTCAGAGAGCTTATTTCCCATCAAACACGGGTTCGAGACAGCTAACGAAACTGAGAAGCGTTATTTGATTCACAGATGATGATATTCCCAACATAATGCCGAAGTAGCGTCTCTCAGTTTCGTTACGCCACGAAATCCTTCGATTTTGCCGGAATAAGGCTTCTCAGTTTCGTTACGCAAACAATGCGGGGAACTTTCCTGTGTGGCCGACCCAAAAGTCATCTAATGATGACTTTTGGGATGGCCTCTTTTTTTGTTTGGATATAGACCGACTTTCCAGTCTCTGCGTGTTATGCTAATATAAGCTAATATTAGTTAGTGCCTAATAAAATTAGGTAGTACCTAAATTCGAGCAGGCGTCAGGAGGAAACGGTTTATGCTGATTTGGATGCTTAGAAGCTTGATGGCTGACCGCGGAATATGGAGCGGCGCCGAGCTTGCCCGGTTGCTGGAAGAGAGGGCCGGCTATCGTCTGTCTGCGCCTTCTATCAGTGCGCTGCTGACACAGCAGCCGCGGCAGATGAAGGCCGACACACTGGATGCGCTATGCACAGCGCTGGATTGCACGCCGGGAGAGCTATGGCGGCATACACCGAGGGGACAAGCGGAAGGAGCTTGATGAGATGGCGGTTCGAACGATTTTGCCATTTGGCGACAGCGCTTTAAGAAGCCGCTGCCGGGACGCTGACCTAGCCGATCCGCGCACGCATAAGTATCTCGATGACTTGAGAGATACGCTCTATGACAAAGAAGGCCGCGCCGGACTTGCGGCTCCGCAGATCGGTATTTTACGGCGGCTGATCGTCATGGACTGCGGAGAAGGGATAATCGAGCTGATCAATCCTCAACTGCTGTATGCAACGGGCTTGCAAACCGGCAGTGAGGGCTGTCTCAGCTTGCCGGGGTATTACGGCAGCGTGAACCGGGCGGAAAAGGTGCGCATCCGCACGCTGAACCGCGCTGGCGAGACAGTGGAGCTGGAGGCGCAAGGTTATCTCGCACGCTGCATCCAGCACGAGATGGATCATTTGGACGGAGTTCTCTATGTCGACCATGTCCGGGACGGCTGGCTCCTGGAGGAGCATACCGGACGCAGAGTGCCGCTGCCGCCTTTTCTGGCGATGAGCAGAGGATCGCGATAAGGCAGGGTTTAGCGCGCCAAGCAGCAGAGGACAACGATAAGCCTGCCCAGCAGTCGCGTCTGTCGCTTGCTGTTCATCGTCCGTCGCCTGATGTTCATCATCCGGCGGCGTCTGGCACAAAGCCATCGCTGATTTCCGCAGGATGAAACTTCCCCTCCAGAGGGTTATAATGGAAAATGATCCGGTTCAGCTTTTATAAGGGGGACAGCATCATGGGCAAGGACTACTCCAAATACTTTGATTTTTCCAATGCTAAAGTTATCCGTGAAGAAGAAGGAAAGACCACTTATCGCATCAACGGACGCAATATTCAGGTGAATAGCGCCCCTTCGTATCGCGATGAGAAGAAGCGCGGCAAGGAGGAGGTCCAGGTTCATCGGGGCTTCGACATTCCTGGGAATATGGCCGAATTCGGCAGAGGCAAGCTGTATACGATTCGTACTTACGGATGCCAGATGAACGAGCATGACACCGAAGTCATGCGTGGCATGTTCGAGGCGATGGGCTATGAGCCGACGGATGACTACAGCAAGTCGGACGTCATCCTGCTCAACACCTGCGCGATTCGCGAAAATGCAGAAGACAAAGTGTTCGGCGAGCTTGGCCATCTCAAGACGCTCAAAACGGAGCGGCCGGGACTTATCCTCGGCGTCTGCGGCTGTATGTCGCAGGAGGAGACGGTAGTGAACCGCATTTTGCAGAAGCATGGCTTCGTTGATCTAATCTTCGGTACGCATAACATTCATCGTCTACCGGAGCTGCTGCAGGAGGCGAGCTTCAGCCGCGAGTTGGTCGTGGAAGTATGGTCCAAAGAAGGCGACATCATCGAGAACCTGCCCAAAAAGCGCGAGGGGCTGCGCGCTTGGGTCAACATCATGTACGGCTGTGACAAGTTCTGCACGTACTGTATCGTGCCCTATACGCGGGGCAAGGAGCGAAGCCGCCGACCGGAAGATGTATTGGCCGAGGTGCGCGACCTGGCGCGGCAGGGCTTCAAGGAAATTACGCTGCTTGGGCAGAATGTCAACGCCTATGGCAAGGATTTTGAGGATATGGAGTATCGCTTCGGCGACCTGATGTTTGATATCTCGAAGATTGCTGTCCCGCGCATTCGCTTCACGACGTCACATCCTCGCGATTTTGACGATCATCTGATCGAGGTGCTGGCGCAGCGCGGCAATCTGGTGGAGCATATCCATTTGCCGGTGCAGTCGGGCAGTACAGAGGTGCTGAAGCGGATGAGCCGGAAGTACTCGCGGGAGAAGTACTTAGAGCTGGTCCGAAAAATTAAAACAGCGATCCCGGATGCAGTGCTGACGAGCGATATCATCGTCGGTTTCCCTGGCGAGACGGAAGAGCAGTTCGAGGAGACGATGTCTCTCGTGCGCGAGGTTCGCTTCGACTTCGCCTACTCGTTCATCTATTCTCCGCGTGCAGGCACGCCTGCTGCAGAGATGGAGGATAATGTGCCGGAAGAGGTCAAAAAGCAGAGGCTCTATCGGCTTAACGCGCTCATTGCGGACATCGGCCGCGAAGCGCATGAAGCGTTGAAAGGGCAGATTGTTGAGGTGCTGGTAGAGGGCGAGAGTAAAAATCGCTCGGAGGTGTTATCCGGCCGGACGAGAACGAATAAGCTGGTCCATCTGGAAGGACCGAAGTCGCTTATCGGCCAGTTCGTCCACGTCAAGGTGACGGATGCTCAAACCTGGTACATCAAGGGTGATATCGTTAATGAAGAGAGTGAAGCGGTATAACGGCCATTATTCATAAATTCGATTCGATGCGTAACTGGAGACAGCCTGAGGGCTGTTTCTTTTTTTTGAGCTATAGGACGTAACAAATTCTCCCAACAGGAATGACCTAAGTCTAAAGTCCTCTGACCCCTCTGTCGACATATAAACAATGCGAACAATTCCAGAGGCTGGAAATACATCGTAATGAACGTAGAGAGAGGGAGAGCATCATCATGAGCAAAACTCACAGCCTGTCCATTAAGGCGGTAGCCGCATTAACGGCGGCATCCTTGCTGCCCGGTCTGGCGCTGGGAGCCGCGCCTGCAAAAGCGGCAGAAAAAACATACGCCTATACGGAGGCTGGCTCGTCCTATGTGCCGCTTCGCGCGCTGAAGCAGTTGCCAGGTCTGAGCATAGAGTGGAACGCCGGGGCCAAATCGGCAACCATCACTGAAGAAGGCGTCAAGGCGACGCTCACGGTCGGCCAAAAGAGAGCCAAAATCGGAGATAAGTCCGCCGTACTGGCGAGGGCCCCGTTCACGGAAAACGGTACGGCTTTCATACCGCTGAAATTTGTAAGTGAGCAGTATGGCGTAGAGATCAGCAGACAAGCTTCCTCCGGAGCCATTTTGCTGAAAAAGGACGGCGAGGAGCTGAGGTTGCCCGTGCTGCCGCGGGGAGCGGTCAGCTTGGCGCGCAAGCTGATAACGGTGGAGAACAAGACGATCCGAGCAGCCGGGCGCAGCTTTTCTGTTCAGCTTGCGACCGTGTCACTGATGGACCCGCGCGTGGACCTGGAAATCGCGGTTGCCAAAGATAAAGTTGGCAGCACAGAGGAACTGGCTTCCATCGCCAAGCGCGGCGGCGCGAAGCTGGCCATAAACGGAACGTTTTTTGATGCTTACACCGATTCCTCGACGAAAAATCCATACGGCTATCTATTCAACGGAGGCAAGCAGCTGTACAAAAGCTCCGGCGACAAAAAGACGGTTGTTACCTTCGATTCCAATATGCTGACAGAGCTGCTGCCTGGAGCGGGCTTTGAGAATCGCTTGGGCGAAGGCACGGTGGCTGTAGACGGCGGGTTGCAAGCAGGTCCTCGACTGCTTGTTGACGGCATCGCCAAGCTGGATCCTAAGGGAGAAGGCTTCCGCGATCCGAAAATTCTCACCGGTGGCGGTGCGCGCAGCGCGCTCGGCGTGACCCGCGACCACAAGCTGCTGCTGCTGACTGTAGGCGGAGCGACAATCCCGCAGTTGGCAAGCATCATGAAGGCGGCGGGAGCTTGGCAGGCGATGAACCTCGATGGCGGAGCTTCCAGCGGTTTGTACTATAATGGCAGCTATTTGACCCGTCCGGGTCGTCTGCTCAGCAACGCTTTGCTCGTTCGGGTCAACTAAGCCGGACGGACTCTCAATTTCCATTACACTATTCAAAAGCCCTTTCTGCGCTGCAGAAAGGGCTTTTATTTCGTTAAACGCAAACATATTAATCATTATGGAGTTAGAGGCCCTTTTTTGGTACAATAGGATGCTGGGTTAAGTGCTAGGGTGTCAACGGTTGCAATGTGCCATCCCGGCTAACAAATCATCGCTGTGAAATCATCCAAGGGAGGACACTATGAAAGCTTTGAGAACAATCTGGTTAACAATGGCCCTCCTGCTTCTAACCATTACCGGCTCCGCCGGATGGACTGGAGCCGCAACGGCCGCGCCGGCTTCCGGCAAAACTTATCAGATCGGAACCGATATTACGTTCGCTCCGTTCGAGTATCAGGATGCAAGCGGCAAGTATGTCGGCATCGATATGGATCTGATGGAGGCAATTGCCAAGGATCAGAACTTCAAGTATGAAATTAAGCCATTGGGCTTCAATGCGGCCGTTCAGGCGCTGGAGTCTGACCAAGTTGACGGCGTCATCGCCGGTATGAGCATTACGGATGAACGCAAGCTGAAGTTCGACTTCTCGGAGTCGTATTTTGAATCTGGCGTCAGCATGGCGGTGCGCTCAGGCAATGAAGATATCAAGTCCTATGAGGATCTGCGGGGCAAAAAGGTAGCGGTCAAAACCGGTACCCAAGGATACAGTGTCGCGGAATCTCTCGCAGGCGAATACGGGTTTACCATCGTGCCTTTCGACGACTCAGCGCAAATGTATGATGACGTCAAGGGCGGCAACTCTGTTGCGACCTTCGATGATATGCCGGTACTCGCCTACGGTGAAAATCAAGGCAACGGGCTTCAGGTCGTGGAAGGAATCGAGATGGTCAAAGGCGGCTCCTACGGCTTTGCCGTCAGCAAAGGACAGAACGCAGAGCTGCTCAAAATGTTTAACGATGGCTTGACCAATCTGCGTAATAGCGGTGAGTTCAAACTCATTACCGAGAAATATCTTGGCGAGAATGCCAAGACGCCGGCTTCTCAAAGCACCTGGGGGCTGATCCAGGAGTCAATGCCGCCTTTGCTTAAAGGTCTCGGAAATACGCTGCTCTACACCATTGTTTCACTGTTGGTTGCTTCTCTTCTAGGTCTGGTATTCGGCTTCATGAAGGTCAGCCACAATCGTGTACTGCGTGGCATCGCTACCGTTTATGTCGATATTTTCCGCGGCATTCCGCTTATCGTGCTGGCGTTCTTTATCTACTTCGGCATCCCGCAAGCGCTCGGATTCACGATGCCGCTGTTCATTGCGGCGATCTTGACGCTCAGTCTTAACGCGGGAGCGTACGTGACAGAAATTATCCGCGGCGGTATTCAGTCGATCGACCGTGGTCAGATGGAGGCGGCTCGTTCGCTCGGTTTGCCTTATCGCAGAGCGATGATTAAGATCATTTTGCCGCAGGCGGTTCGCATCATGATCCCGTCGTTCATCAACCAAATGGTCATTACGCTCAAAGATACGTCGATTCTGTCGGTTATCGGGCTCGTTGAGCTCACGCAGTCAGGCAAAATCATCATCGCGCGCACGTTCGAGTCTTTCACTATCTGGTCCGTCGTCATGGTGATGTATCTGATTGTCATCATCGCGCTAACGAAGCTGGCCGAGCGTATGGAAAGGAAGTTGCGCCATGGGTAAAATCCGCGTTGAAGGTCTCAAGAAGAGTTACGGAACCAATCAGGTGCTGAAGGGCATCGACATTGAAGTGAAGCAAGGCGAGGTTCTCTGTGTCATCGGGCCGTCTGGCTCTGGCAAAAGCACCTTCCTCCGCTGCATCAATCGCCTGGAAGATATTACGGATGGCCGCGTCGTCGTTGACGACAAGGACATTAACGACAACGGCGTGGACATCAACAAGGTGCGCGAGAACATCGGTATGGTGTTCCAGCATTTCAATCTTTTCCCGCATTTCAATGTGTTGAAAAATATTATGTTCGCCCCAATAGAGCTTGGCAAACAGAGTGCGGAGCAGGCTCGTACTACAGCGCTCCGGCTGCTGGAGCGGGTCGGTCTATCGGACAAAGCGGATGCGTATCCGCATCAGTTGTCCGGCGGCCAAAAGCAGCGCGTAGCAATCGCTCGCGCGCTGGCGATGAATCCCGACATCATGCTGTTCGATGAGCCGACCTCGGCACTCGACCCGGAGATGGTCGGCGAGGTGCTCGGCGTCATGAAGGATTTGGCGCGCGAAGGCATGACGATGATGGTCGTCACGCATGAGATGGGCTTTGCACGCGAAGTGGCTGACCGGGTCGTATTCATGGACGGCGGCTACATCGTAGAAGAAGGGCCGCCGGAGGAAGTATTTGGCCGCCCTAAGCATGAGCGGACGATCAGCTTCCTGGAGAAGGTGCTTTAGAACAGGCGTTATTCCGTCGTGTATCGCTTAAGCCGGATAGTTGCGGCGGTATACGATCAATAAGTTGGCCGATTTTCTTCTGGAAGGAAAAGGTCCCGCAAGGGCAGCTGATGCTGCTTTTTGCGGGACCTTTTTGGCGTTGCATACGATAGCCCTTTAAGGGACGACAAACCGGACCTTGGTGCCGTCTGGATACTCTTCCAGCTGGTTGCCGACCCAGGAGCCGGCTCCCCGGTTGTCCGACGATTTAACATAAGCGACATGGGCGCCTGCGCCGCCTTCACGGCACATGGCCATTGGCCATTCGTCGCGGTCGTACTTTTTGCGTGTCGGGATACCCTGAAGTGATTCCCGTCGATTGTCCTCCGCATCATCGCGGTCGATCGTGCAAGTAGTGGATTCGCCTGCTGCGATCGCTTTTTTGATATGAGCGGCGGTGTCGGGGTAACGCTTGGACGGGAAATAAAGCGTCACATCGTAACTTAGCTTAGCGGCGGACGGTTTGGGCAGCTGAAGCTCCCAATTGACAGTACAGCCGCCGAGCAGCGCGGACGCCAGCAGGAAAGCGAGTCCGATCAGGAACGCGCGAACAGCTGTTATGCGAATCATGTTGTCCTCCAGGCTGCCATAAAGTACGTTATTTCGCGTCTAGCCACCAGTATAAATGGGACCCGCCCATGTTGAAAAGCTAATTTTTCCAGCTGGGCGACAGCATCATTGTGTTATTCCCTTGTTAGAAGTTGGAGGGAGGGGGTTTCTTTCAGTGATTTCAAGCACCCCTTTGTCGGCTCTTGCCCTGAATGGTCTGGAAAGCTGGTTTACATGCCACGATTGTGTGCCAAATTCATTGACATTCATGAAGCTCGACAAAGTTCCGTAGCTTGCTCCGTACAAAGGCAGCTCAAAGTCAAACAGCGCATAGGCGCTGCTGACTCTACCAATCTGATAAGTGAGCTGAAAGCCATAGGACTCGTTCGGAGAAATGTAGAGTAAAAACGGCGGCGGCGGAGCGAAGTCTCCAGAAAGATTGATAACCTGCATATAAAAAGGGGTCATATTTCTTATGGTGAATCCTCTAGTATCTGCAGGGAGAACGGCACCGCTGTCGGCCTGCTCTGAAGGATCGGCAAAGAAGCGGATGGCAATGACCAGCAAAATAAACAAAACGAGGACGACTCCTATACCTTTAGAATTGCGGTGTTCAAGTTGTTCCATATCAATTTCTCCTGTTCGGATTGGATTGGCCCCAAAGGGCTAGTCTAGCTTGCCATGCCCTGGGAATAAGCTTAACTAACGACTCCGAAGAGCGGAGCTTGGGGGATGGAGCATGCGGGGGGACATTAGGGCGTTTTTTGTAACAACGATCAAAGCCTGGATGATTGTTTTCATCGCAGCGGGTATCGCGTTTTTTTTGACGGCTGCGTCCGGCGTGTCCGCCAAAGATGCGCACGAATCATGGACAACTATGAAATGGGATAACATGAAGCTGAAAGCTTCTCCGAGCGGCGTTTCATCGGGAATGCAAACCGCTCTAGATAATAAGGATGATTCAATGAGCAATCATCAACATGAAGTGTCCGTTTCAGCTTTTAACAAGGGAAGCGGCGGAGCTTGGCAAACGGCCCAAGCTATCCTTTCAACAGTTGGGCTCACAGCGATAGTGATCGCATCGGCGATTGTCATGCTGCGTATCCGGTTTTGGCGGCAGCCGCAGCAAATGCCGCTTATGATGGCGTGCATGGGACTGGCGATGGCGGCAGGACTGTCAGGCGGAGCGATATTGTCCATCTTGCTTGCCAGTTTTACTCTGCCTGCCATCGGGTCGGCGGCAGCCGCAGCCGCAGCGGGATATTACGCCGGTAACGGGCATGGCGTTGTGCCAGCGGCAGAAGGTTTATTTGCAGGAATTATGGGCGGACTGATGGGGCCAATGCTCGGTTACATGGCGCTGAGTGAGCACCCTTTTACCGTTGTACTTTTCTCCATCGGGCTTTTTATCGTATTTTTGCGATTGGGAGGTCGGCTGTTGCGGGAGGAAGGTAACAAAGCGGAAGCGGGCAGCTAATGGGGAAGGGGAAGAGTACAGGAGCAGCCGAGCGTATGAAGAGCAGAAATTCGGTAAACCTCTATAATTATCTCCGAGCATAATTGCAACGGTAGAGCTGTTATCATGCATTTCGGACTATAGCGTTTCTACCGCTGGTTGTAACGGAAATACTTCCGGACCCAGTCGCACTGATCCTCCAAGCATACCCATTCTCTACGTTCATTGTAACTGTAACCTTTCCAACTACATAATAACTGCCTGATGTTACGTTATAATAAGCGTAGGCGCTTTTATAACCAAGGATACTCCCTGTTACCTCAAAATGGTAACTCCCTCCACCGGGTTGGAGTGTGTGTGGAGCTGGTCCAGGTGACTGAAAATCTCCTTCAAACGACGTAGATTGCAATAGTAACTCTGATGTGTTGTTGATAACATTGAATCCTTGAGAGCTTTGTATTCCAGGTAAATTATCCTCCTGCAGATTCTCCCCTCCTACAGGGGTGTGAAAAAGACTTGTAACAATTACCAATAAAATGAATAAAACTAAAATCATTCCCATATTAGATCCTTTGGAATTACTGATTTCTACTTGTTCATAATTCATTATGTCTCCTACTCCCGACGATGTATATCAATATAGTATGGGAAGGGAAGACTCTCGGACTCTGGCAATTGTCCAGGTGAATTAATAGTTTATCAACTTCATATCCGAAAGGGGCAGAGGAGCGCTATGTCTGAAAATTTCGGATATTTGCGTAGGTTCCGCCGGTATCTGCGACAATCGGTCCGGTGACTTCAGCTGATGTTTGTTTAGTTTCGGGCCAGTATACACTCCCTTTAATGAGGTGCATTTTTATGATAGCAGTTCCCACCTTTCCTACAGCGGATTCTATATCGTAGTAAGCAAAGCCAGTGCGAGTAAGATCATAATTGGAGCCTGTTGATAGAACCCTCTATATTTGATAAATTGTCATCCCGCAGGTTCCGTCCTTGAAAAGGACAATGAAAGAGAGATATCACAATGACCAATAAAATAAATAAAACAAGAGTGGTTCCCATGCGGAGAGTATTAGGGATAAGCAAGAATACGGCCTATAACTTGGTTAACTTCGGGGAATTTCATATGGTTAGGATCAGGAAGAAGATTCGGATTCCTAGGATTCATAAAGGTTTACAAACAAAAAATCGAGACCCCCTTGCGGGGGCCTCTTTCATGGGAGAGGAGAAACCGGACGAAGAGCTTATGGGGAAACGTAAGCCTTCTCCGCGGTGTCTACGGCATCTCTCGACGCCGATAATTACAGGTTGCTCTAAGACGAGCAAATATATACATGGGAGACGGAAATTTGCTGAAATGATTTCCGATAAGCTGTCGCTCGGGACGATTTCGATGGTGTACGACCATCATGTGGATAAACTGCCTAAGCTGCCGACAGACTCCAGCTAATGATCATGACAAGATCATCTCCACAATTAATGTGCATCTGATGCATCGTCGATACGTGGAGATTTATAGAACCGTTAAAGCCATTTAAAAAGGCCTTAACGGTTTTTTGTGATTTCTGTTAACTATGAATCAATAGGGACGCATGCCGGGTGCCGATACCTTCTCGTTACATACACTATTAATAGTTAGATAGGAATAAAAGAGTCTGGTTATACCGTAAAGGTAGCACGATTGACTATTTTCTATCAGTCAGATGCCTGCTAACACAGAAGAGGAGACTCGCTATGAATAATAAACCCTCTTCACCAGCAAACAGCAATTTTAGCAACCTAGGGATTATTCTCATTCTGTTTATTCTGTTAGTTGTCGTTATTGGTTCCTTTCCTAAAGCTCAAAAACTAAATGAGACATCCTCTGTAGTATCTACGGCAGGATTCATCGTTAGAAATAACACGTTCTACTACACGCTTGTCTTAACTGGTTTAGAGGGGGAAACGCAATTGCCCGAAATTATCTTCATGCCCCCCGGTGGCAGCGTTCGCTTCGAGGTACCTAGCAGAGCATTCCAAACGACCAGGGCTAATATTGAGTACACTGTATTGGGCGATTATGGGGAATTGGGCAAACTCACTTTTACTCTTGTAAATCCAATTGTTTTTCCTACATTCAGCAACATCAGGACGACAGCGCCAATTAATACACAGAATACCAGCACGGCTTACCCGGACGTTACACCATTATTGATTGTTACGGAAAAGTACTAAACACAGCAATTGCAAATGTATAAGATTATTCGTGTTAACAGGAGGGGATATGGATGAAAGATGGACTTAACAAATCAGTAGCTAATAATAGAAATGGTATAAGCATAGGAGTTATTCTCGTTTTGTTTATTTTGCTCGTTATCGTTACCCGCGTCTTTAATCCTGCAAGAAACAGAAACGAAAATAGAGCCAGGAACAGTTGGTCCTCTGCAACGGAAGAGTATCGAAGATTCTACATCATAAACAGCACTATTGGTTATACAGCCGTCCTTACCGGACTTGAAGGGGATGCGGGTCTGCCTACTCTTATTTTTATTCCTCCCGGCGGAAGAACTAGTTACGAGCTACTAAACATTCCAAACAATCTCACCACAGCTATCGTCAAGTATGACATCTGGAATGAGGAGGGTATTTCGGTAGGAGAGCTGAATGCCACACTGTATAATTCAAACGTGTATATCCCGGGATATATTGATATCACCACAACAGGACCGATCACAACAAGGACGAGTTACAGTCCGTCTCCAGATTTTTACCCGCAATTGACGATTAGAGATGCATGATTGCCAGTTCAATCGCTGCATCTTTAGTGTTTGAAATATCCAACGACACTTATTACTACACGCTCAGCCGCACCTCATTTGTGGGAGACACGGGAGCACCAGTCCCAAGCGCAATAATTGCCCCCACCAGGATCTCACGTTTACCAGTGAAAACCGAGTTATTTTTGTTTTCTTCAAAAAATTTTAATTGAAAGAGAGACAGTCGCCGTCCCAATATCGATTTGTTTTACGTATATTGCAAGCAGATAGAGGGCTTTTTTTTGCTGTTAAATTGCTAGATGCGCTGTTAGAGACCGAAGCTTTACTAAAAGGGAGACTGATAACGTGAGCTCAAAATCCCGTTTCAATCCAAGCGTCATTCTCATTTTATTTATTCTGCTAATTGTAGCCGTTGGAGTAACATCCCATGAGCAACGGGTCAGCTCGATACACCCTCCTGGCAACGGATCGGGTATATTATCGACTCAGGGGTTCCTTCTTCGAAATGATACCGTTACTTTTACACTAGTAATTACAGATATAAGTGGGGAGCCTGTAGGTTTGCCAAGCCCGATATTTATGTATCCGGGGGCAATTAATAGTTTTGAGCTGCCAAGTAGAATATTTGAAACAACGCAGGTTCATGCCGAATATACCGTATTCAGCGAAATGGGGGAAATTTTGGGGCTGCTGACCTTTACGATGAAAAATCCGATCGTCTTTCCTACATTCAGTAATATTAGAACGACAGCTCCAATCAACACAAGAACTACAACTACGGAATATCCGGAAGTGAATCCGCTATTAATTGTTACGAATAAATAAGCTGTTATAAGCACCGAATTAAAAGTAGGAAATTGGATCTTGAGCGCAGCAAGCGCATTTATCGTGATTGTAGTGATTGTAGATAGTAGCGCGCTTTGAGAGCGCAACGGATATCGAGCTTCGCCAGCGCTTTCATCGAATACTTCGGATGTGGTACGATAGGAGGGTCATTTTGGCGGCAACTGCCGCAGCAACAGGAGGACCGTTCATCCATGAGAGTGATAGCGGGCGAAGCTAGAGGACGTGCACTCAAAGCCGTCTCAGGAACCAACACAAGACCGACAACCGACAAGGTTAAGGAAGCGATTTTCAGCATGATCGGCCCCTACTTCGACGGAGGCTGGGCGCTTGATCTATTTGCAGGCACGGGTGGACTCGGTATCGAGGCGCTCAGCCGGGGGATGGACAAAGCGGTGTTTGTTGATCAGGACCGCAACAGCATATCTATTATCCGCGCCAATGTTGCAGCAACTGGTATGGCGGCGCGATCCGAAATCTATACGAATGATGCCGGCAGGGCCGTAAAGGCGCTGGAGAAGCGTGGAATGCGCTTTTCAGCGGTTTTTCTCGATCCACCTTACCGGTTGACCCATATGGACGAGCTGATCCAGGAGCTGGATGACAGGAACCTACTGTCGGATGAAGCAGTGATCGTCGTGGAGCATGACGGTTCGTATGAATATCCCGTGGAGATCGGCAGATGGGAGCAGCGGAAGAGATCGGCATACGGAGAGACAGCAGTAACGGTATACCGCTGTCGCCAAGACGATCGTCAAGACGGGGATACGGAGGCTGGAAATGGACAACAGGAATAACGAACATTTACTCGGTGAGGCGTTATCCGGCATTAAAGAAACGAGTTTCGTCGATGCGGGATGCGGTAAAGGCAGAATCGCGGTTTATCCGGGCAGCTTCGATCCCGTCACCTGTGGGCATCTGGATATTATCCAGCGCGCTTCGCGCCAGTTCGATACGGTTATCGTCGCTGTGCTCAACAACACGAGCAAGAGCCCCCTTTTCTCCGTGGAGGAAAGAAGGGAGCTGTTGACCGAGGTTACGCGGGATATTCCCAATGTGCAAATCGATAGCTTCCGCGATCTGCTCGTCCGCTTCATGCGCTCCAAAGGGGCGCGCACAATTGTGCGCGGTATCCGTTCCGTAACGGACTTTGAGTACGAGCTGCAGATGGCGTCTACGAATCATCAGTTGGATGGGGAGATCGAGACGATCTTCATGATGACGAATCCGAAATATTCCTACCTCAGCTCCAGTATCGTAAAAGAGATCGCCCGTTTCCAAGGAAGCGTGAAGGATCTCGTTCCACCTCTCGTCGAAAGAGAGCTGCTTCTCAAATATCCAGACCGGCCTTGATAAAGGCCGGTTTTTTGCATGGGCAAGCGAGGCATGACATGTCATGCGGGGCAGATTGCGGCGTAGCCCCTTCAACGGCGGCGCGTGGAAGCTGCGTCTGTGATGTAAGCGGACACAGATATGTGTGCGGCGGAGCCGCTTCAGCGGCATGTTAAGTCCGCGCCTAAGCGGTGTAAGCGGGCAAGTTCGCTGCGGCTGCGGCTGCGGCGTAGCCGCTTCAGCGGCTCGTAGAGCCTGGGCTCAGGCGGCGGAGGCGGGCAAAAGCACCGGTTGCAGCGGACAGCACCAGCAATGCCGCGATGAGCCCGGCCATGAGCGGAAGCTGCAGCAGCAGCGAGCCGCGCAATATGTTTGCCCATGCGCCGGGCTCTTGCAGCAGCTGGGCTGTGAGAGCCCTCCATGCAGGCATATGCGTGCCGCTCGCGGCAAAGGCTGGCGCTGCTGCTGCCATCAGCGCCTCAAGTGGGCGCCATAGCAGCAGCGCTAAGCCGCCGGCAATCGCGCCGGCCAGCAGGCGCGCGCTTGCTAGCGGCAGCAGCCGCAGGCCGGTGGCGGAGGTCGCGCCGCCTGCCTGCAGCAGTCCGCAAAGGCCGCCCCAGCCAAGGGCTGCGGCCAAAACAGCCGCCTGCAGCATAGCGGCTGGCTCTGGAGCATGCCAGCTGGCGAGCGAGGCGGCGCCAAGATGCACCTCTACAGCTGCGTTCAGCGCTGGGCCGTGCAGGGCGGCAGGCAGCAACGGCTGCAATAGACGCAGTAGGACAGAGGCGAGAATGATTAGGCCGCCGGTTGCCATTAATTGTTGGACGGCTCCGGCGACGCCGTCTCCAAGTGCTTTTCCGAAGCTGCGGCCATCTCTATTTCTGCCATCTTCCATCGCTTGTAATGTGCGTGAAAGCAGCGAGCCGCTCCCAGTGGATTCATGGAGGTTCTTTTTTTCTGGAGAAGAAGAAGGGGCGTCACTTGTCCCCTGGTTGGAAAGGGCTTCGCCAGTGCGGGGAGCGGCCCAAGCGCTTAGAAGGCCGGCAAGAAGTGAACCGAGCCAGATGATCGGCAGCAGAAGTAGGCCGTACAGTGGTTGATGTAGGAAACCCGCTCCAAGCACAACAATGAGGAAAAGTGGATTCGGCGAATGGGCCAAAGCAAGTAAACGCTGCCCCTGGCGCTGGGTCAGCCGACCGGTCGTAACGAGCTTCCCTGTGGCTGCAGCGCCTGCTGGAAAGCCGCTTGTCCAACCTTGAACGAGCGCCCAACCAGCCGATCCAGGCAGGCGGAGTAGCCGCATAAGAGGGGAAAGCAGGACGCCAAGGCCGTCTGCAAGCCCGAAGGCCAGCGTCAACTCGGCAAGCACAAGAAAAGGCAGCAAGGCAGGAAAAACAAAGTTCCACCACAAGGAAAGGCCGGCCAGCGAAGCCTGGAACGCCTCGGACGTGCCGCTGACAATAGCGACAACAAGCAGGATGGCGGCACAAGCGGTAATGAGGGAACGAAACATCAGGGATCCTCCTTCAAGTCGTTGCCAGCTGCCGAGATTCACTGACGGGCCGTCCTGGGCGCCGCAGCTGATCTATGGACAGGATATCCTATTTATACGCAGCGACGGACGAGCTTAGAAGGAGAAGGAGCAGGCGATGAAACTAAAACATCCTTTAACTATGCAAAAAATCGCTCAGCAGCGCCCCGTGATGAAGGTACTCTGCGCGTTGCTCTTGTTTGCGGCAATTGTATTCGGCATGACGATTCCGAAGCTTTATTATATTTCCGAACCTGGGTTTGCCAGGGACGCTGGTGGACTGATTCGGATGCCGCTCACCAGCAGCGGGGATGAAGAAGCTATAACCGGCTTTTCAGGTACAGGGTCGAGTGAAGATGGTTTACGGCCGAGCGCCAAGTCCACTAATCCCGCTACCAATGGCAATAAGAAAATAAACGAAAATCCAGTGCCGACTCCCGGCTGGTATTACACGACTATACGTCTAGATCGGGCTAACATGCTCCAGGCTTTATCAGCCTGGATCGGCGGGGGAGAGGTTTATACGGCCCGATCTGTTCTGGGCGGATTGGACGAAGCAACCTACATGAAACGAATGAATAGAATCATGCTTCTTGCTTTGCAGGATGCGGCCGAGGCGGCTTCAAAAGAAGCGGGTATACCGCTGAAAAGCGTATCGCAAAGCGTAGTTGTCGAGTCAGGCGGGGCGCTTGGCGAAGGTCTTAAGCTGGAGGTAGGAGATATGGTGCTGAAGGCGGGTGAAAAGCCCGTCCACGAAGCGGTAGGGCTACTGACCGAGCTAGATGCAGCCTTTAACGCCGAAGCCCCGATGCGTTTGGAGATAGAGCGTGACGGAAATCGATTCGAGCTTGAGGGCCGAGTTGAACTGCAAAACTTGGCACGGCTAAGTAGTTCTAAAGGTCCCCAGGATAGCAGACAGCCATCATTCAATGAGCTGCGGCAGCTGTATTTGCCGGGAGAATCGGAGCCGTTGGAATGGGGCGAAGCTGGAGCAGGAGGCCCTTCCGCAGGTTTGATGGCGGCGCTGGCCTGGTACGACTTGCTGGATCAAGGTGATCTGCTTGCTGGTCGCGCCATCGCAGGTACAGGCACATTGGATGTGGAAGGCTTCGTAGGGGCTGTAGGAGGAGTCGCGGAAAAGGTGAACGCCGCCGCTGCGGCGGGAGCGGAATGGTTCCTTGTGCCAGCTTCGGAGGCGAAGCTAGCTGAGGGGGCGGCACGGTCGGTTCGGAGGAACGACCGCACCGGGCAGGAGATGAACATCATCGCCGTCACCAGTTTGGCGGAAGCAATCGAGATGCTGCAATCTGATGCTCTTTGAAGAGCATCAGATTGCACCTGAGGTATTGCCTATTCAATAACTAGCCTAGCCAAGGAATGAACCTAAGCAGACGGAACGACCCTAATCTAATCTTTAAAATCCACTCATCTACAGCCGAATCGGCGGCTCGTAATAGTCGCGTAGCAGGCGGCGCGGATCGGTCTGGCCTCCGGCGGCGGCATAAACAGCGGTACCTCGCACGTCCAGCTCCAGCAGCGGCAGCTCCGGTGCTCGCGCGGCGCTCATGAGCACCGGAACGGAGGCGCTTGAGCGCATGCGCGCCAGCAGCTCTCGCCCGCGCTCAGTGAAACCCAACACCCGGATGTAACCGGGTCCGGCAGCCAGTCGCTCGCGCGTCAGCTCGGACTTGCGCAGATTGAGCAGCACGCCGAGCAGCGCCCGCTGCAGACGGGTGCGGGTGTAACGCTTCGTTTTGAGCGCGCCCAGCAGCTCATCGAATCCGAGCGCGGGGAGGGTCGGGAGCTTGGCGGAAATGCGATGCTGCAATCCCTCCGCAAAGCCGAGTGTGCCGGCCAGCGATTCCTGAGACTCCGTCAGCAGGCGATGCAGCAGCGCCGGAAAATAATCCTCCCACTGGCGCGGAGCAGCGCCAGCAGCGAGCTGCTCCTCCAGCACTCTCAGCGTGCTGGAGGGCATGTACGGCGCGAGCGGGGCGACATTGCCCGCCTCCTCGAGCATGCGCCGCAAAGCCGTCGCGCTGGCGATGGAGCCGCTGCCGGCCACGTCGTGGTAGCCGGCTCCTTCTCGCCTGATCGTGAGCGGCTCCATACGGCCGCCGATCCGCTCCAGCGCGATCAAATAGTGCAGCCCCAGCGTCATATTCGGCTGGGCCAGCTGCTCCTGCGTCAGCGCGAAATCGCCGTCCGCATCAACCGCCTGAGTCGGCGCCAATCCATCGCCGCTGCTCTTCGCCTGTGGCAGGTCTGCACCTGCCTCTAGCGCCAATCCTGAACCACGGCGCTCCGCCAACTCCAGCTTGTCGCCCGCCGCTGCCAAGCCCCCGCCCCGCGCCGCATCGGCGCGAATATACTCCGCTGCCGCGGCCGAGTACGCGGACGGGTAAGGAGCTCCCTCGGCGAGCTTCGCCGCCAGCAGGGCGCGAAACCCGTCCGTCTCGGCAGCGAGCATGCTCGCTGCCCGGCGCAGCGGAGGCAGCTCGCCGCTCTCGCTGCCGAAGCAGAAGGCGTCGACGACACCCGTCGACTCCAAGACGGAGACCGCGCCGTAGGCGAACCATTCCGCAGGCTGCACGGAATAGGCAAGCGGCAGCTCCAACACGAGGTCGCAGCCGCCCTCCAGGGCGGTGCGCGTGCGGGCCCACTTGTCCATTAGCGCCGGTTCACCGCGCTGCAGAAAATGGCCGCTCATGACGGCGACGGCGGCTTCCGCACCGGCGGCTTCTTTGGATTTTTGCAAATGATAAGCATGTCCGTTATGAAAAGGGTTATACTCGACGATAAGGCCGACACTTCGCATTTAGCACCTCTGCTTGGAGAAGAAATTGTTGCTCCTACTATATCATGGTGATGGAAGAGCAGCGAATTGCTCTGGGATTCGGTTGACAAAAGGTTACGCGTCTCGATATAATAAATTTTGTTTGTTTGGAGTGATCTTATGGAATTTCGTGTCATGGAAGTCGTGTCCAAAGGTCTGACGTCGAGCTTCCGCGAGGGGTTGGATGTCAGCGAGCTGCTTCAGGAACGCAAGGACATCGTCTCGGCCAAGCCACTGTCCGTAGAGCTGGATGTTGGGCCTAAGGGAGAGTATGCTGGGGTCAAGGGTCAGCTTAATGCCGATCTGACGATGGTTTGTTCACGTTGCCTGGAGCCGGTGGATAAGCAATTTTCGATTCCAATCGAAGAGCGCTTTGCACTTGCCACCATGGTGAAGAATCCGGACGAGGATGAGGATCTCATCATCGTCAAAGAGGACAAGGTCAACCTTCAGCCTTATGTGGAGGGAACTTTGCTCATCTATCTGCCGCTCGCGCCACTCTGCAGTGAAGACTGCAAGGGGCTATGCCCGGATTGCGGAACCAACCTGAACGAGCAATCATGCGGCTGTTCCAGGGACCGTATTGATCCCCGGTTCGAGGCGCTTAAAAAGCTGCTGGAGTAGAACCACTAGGCATGATTGAATGCAACGCCGATCTTTGAAGGAGGTGTTAGACAATGGCAGTACCACAACGCAGAACGTCCAAAACCCGCCGCGACAAACGCCGCACGCATTTCAAGTTGACTGTGCCAGGCATGGTGAAATGTGAGCAATGCGGAGAGCTGAAACTGGCTCACCATGTTTGCAAAGTTTGCGGATACTACAAAACCAAAGAGGTTATTTCCCAATAATCTCGTTTGTCCCGGGTTCGGGACTCCCGAAGCGTTCGCCCCTGTGGCGAGCGCTTTTTTATTATGCATAATGATTACATATAACGCTTTGGTTTGCGGGCGCGGAATAATTTCTATATACTGAATTGGTACCAGGTGTTAAACTTCGGAATTGTGCATACGTATCTTTTAAAGGTGGTGCAGGTCATCGAACGCCTTCCGAAAAAGCAGCGGCACCAGCAGCTACTGAAACATATGGAGGATAATCCCTTCATGACGGACCGCGAGCTGACCCGCCTGCTAAAAGTCAGCATCCAAACAATCCGTCTGGACCGGATGGAGCTCGGCATTCCCGAGCTGAGAGAGCGGCTAAAGCTCATGGCGGAGCGCTCCTACGATCCGGTCCGTTCGCTGCAGGCCGATGAAGTGATTGGTGAGATCGTGGATTTGCAGCTCGACAAGAGCGGTATCTCTATCTTTGAGATCGGCGAAGAGCATGCTTTCGCCCGCACGGGCATTGCTCGCGGGCATCATCTGTTTGCTCAAGCGAACTCCTTGGCTGTCGCCGTCATCAACGACGAAGTCGCGTTGACGGCAACGGCGGATATTCGCTTTCTGAGGCCGGTCCATCTCGGGGAAAAATGCATCGCCAAGGCTTACGTCCGCCGCGCTGGTCAGCGCAGCAAAGCCAAGGTCGAGGTATTTTCTTACGTTGGGGACGAGCTCGTTTTCGAAGGGCAGTTCGTGATCCATCACTCCGGCAACGAGGCGGCCAGCATAGAAGGAGGAGACGAGCATTGAAAATCGCGATTGACGCGATGGGTGGAGACCATGCCCCAGAACAAATCGTCAAAGGAGCTCTGATTGCGGCGCGGGAGTGGCCGGATACGGAGCTTGTGCTCGTCGGCAACCCGGAGGCCATCAAAGCGCATATTGAAGGAGCGATGCCTCCAAACCTCAGCATTCATCCGGCGTTAGATGTAATTGAAGCCGATGACGAGCCTGTACGTGCCGTCCGCCGCAAGAAGGACGCCTCCATGGTCGTAGCGGGACGGCTCCTCCGCGAAGGTCAAGCTGACGCGATGCTGTCGGCTGGCAACACCGGCGCTCTAATGACGACAGGACTGCTCGTCGTAGGTCGTTTGGAGGGCATTGAGCGGCCAGCGCTAGCTCCGGTGCTGCCGACGCTAGACAATATTGGCGTGCTGGCCCTGGATCTTGGAGCTAACATGGACGCGAAGCCGGAGCATCTGGCGCAGTACGCGATCATGGGCAGCATTTACCGTGAAAAGGTGCATGGCATTCAGCGTCCGCGAGTCGGCCTGCTCAATGTCGGCACAGAGCCTGGCAAAGGCAGCGAGCTCACGAAGGCAGCCTTCGAGCTGATGGAGAAGGCTCCGATCCATTTTGTCGGCAACGTAGAATCCCGCGACGTCATGCAGCGCAGCTGCGATGTTCTGGTGTGCGACGGATTTTCCGGCAATATTTTGCTGAAGGCGATGGAGGGAACGGCGGGGGCCGTGATGAAAGAACTAAAGGACGCCTTCAAAAGCAGCCTGCTCACCAAGCTTGCCGCAGCCATCATGATGCCAGGGCTTAAAGGGCTCAAAAACAAGATGGACTACGCACAGTACGGCGGCGCTCCGCTGCTCGGCGTGAACGGCCTCGTCGTGAAGTGCCATGGCTCCTCGGACGCCGAGTCGGTCAAAAATGCGGTCCGCCAAGCGCGGCTCGCGCTGCAGGCTCGGCTCATCCCGACGCTTGCCGCTGAAATCAAAGGAAAAGAGGTCTCCTTATGACATTAATCCCGGTAGGTATTATCGGTACGGGCAAATATGTTCCAGAGCGCGTCCTTACGAATGAGGATCTGGAGCAAATTGTGGAGACCAATGACGAGTGGATCGTCACCCGCACTGGAATCCGCGAACGGAGAATCGCGGCCGAGCATCAAGCGACCTCCGATCTCGCCTACGAGGCTGGCATCAAGGCGCTGGAGAGCGCCGGACTGACGGCGGAGGATCTGGATCTCATCATCGTAGCGACGATTACGCCGGATATGTTCTTCCCGTCTACGGCAAGCTTGCTGCAGCATCGGCTCGGCGCTACCCGCGCAGCAGCTTTTGATCTGTCGGCAGCTTGCTCCGGCTTTATCTACGGCTTAGCTACGGCGTCCAACATGATCGCAACAGGCATGTACAAAAATATTCTGCTGGTCGGAGCCGAATGCCTTTCGCGCATTACGGACTATAGCGACCGCAACACTTGCATCTTGTTCGGCGACGGAGCCGGAGCGGTTGTGCTCGGCGAAGTTCCGGCAGGGCGCGGCTTCCAATCGTTTGAGCTTGGCTCGGACGGCTCGGGCGGCCAGCTGCTCAAAATTCCGGGAGGCGGCTCACGCCTGCCATCCACGGCGGACAGTGTTGAATCCAAGCAGCATTATCTCAAAATGGCCGGTAACGACGTGTTCAAATTCGCCGTCCGCGTCATGGGCTCTTCCGCTGAGAACGCCCTTGCTAAAGCAGGCATGACCAAAGCCGACATCGACCTGCTTATTCCACATCAGGCGAACATCCGTATCATCCAGTCGGCCTTGAATCGATTGGAGCTTTCGGAAGACAAGGCAATGGTCAATCTGGATCGTTACGGCAATGTGTCGGCGGCCTCGATTCCGCTGGCGCTAGCTGAGGCGGTCGAGCAAGGACGCGTCCAAGAGGGTGATAAGCTGCTGCTTGTCGGCTTCGGCGGCGGACTGACCTGGGGTGCTTGCACGCTCGTTTGGTAAGCTTATTTTCAACCGTTATCATATGTAAATCCGGGAGGGCATTCGCTTGAGCAAAATTGCATTTGTATTTCCGGGACAGGGAGCCCAGGTTGTCGGAATGGGCAAGGATCTGTACGACTCCAGCCCGCGTGCCCGTGCGGTGTTCGAGGAAGCCGATTCCGCGCTAGGTTTCCCTCTGTCGGATATTATATTCAGCGGACCAGATGAAGCTCTGAAACAGACCGCTAACACGCAGCCTGCTCTTCTGACGGTCAGCATTGCCTTTCTGGAGGCGTTTCGGGAGTCCGGTATTACGCCTGACTTTGCAGCAGGACATAGTCTCGGTGAGTACAGCGCGCTGACGGCTGCGGGATCGCTCGGTTTTGCCGATGCGGTGCGCACTGTACGTGCTCGCGGCGAGTTCATGGAGCAAGCTGTACCGGGCGGCAAAGGCGCGATGAGCGCTGTGCTCGGTGCGGAGCGTGAAGCTTTGGCGGCACTCTGCGCGTCTATATCTGCGGAAGGACATGCTGTTGAGCTGGCAAACGTCAACTGTCCAGGACAGATTGTCATTTCCGGCAGCGCCGAAGGGGTTGCTCTAGCTAGTGAGCGGATCAAAGAAGCGGGAGCCAAGCGCGCTATTGCGCTGGAAGTGAGTGGTCCTTTCCACTCTTCGCTGATGAAGCCGGCGGCGGAGCGCCTATCCGAAGTGCTGGAGCAGGTCGCAATTAGCGACGCCTCTATACCGGTCATTGCCAATGTCACGGCAGAAGCTGTTACATCTGCCGCCGACATCCGCAGGCTGCTTGTTGAGCAGGTATACTCCCCGGTGCTGTGGGAGGATACGGTGCAGGGGTTGATCCGCGAGGGCGTGGACACCTTTGTCGAGCTCGGTTCGGGAGCAGTACTGGCGGGGCTTATCAAAAAAACCGACCGGAGCGTGCGTGTCCTGTCCGTGAACAGCGTTGAATCGCTGCAAGCGGCAGTTGCCGAGCTTCAGTCCCAATCCTAAGGAGGTACGAGGAATGTTTGCAGATTTAACTGGCAAAACGGCTCTCGTCACCGGAGCTTCGCGCGGCATCGGCCGGGCAATTGCAGTAGCGCTTGCCGAGGCTGGCGCGGATGTCGCCGTCAACTACTCTGGAAGCGAAGCGGCAGCGGCTGAGACTGCCGCTGCCGTAGAAGCACTCGGCCGCAAGGCGCTCATCCTCAAAGGCGACGTCGGCAAATCCGCTGATTTCGACGGTTTGGTCAAGAGCGTCCTGGATGCTTGGGGCAAAATCGATATCCTGGTCAACAACGCCGGTATTACGCGTGACAACTTGATCATGCGCATGAAGGAAGAGGAATTTGACCAAGTTATCGAAACGAATCTGAAGGGTGTATTCAACGGTATTAAAGCCGTTAGTCGCCCGATGATGAAGCAACGCTTCGGCCGTATTATCAATATTTCTTCGGTCGTTGGCGCGCTTGGCAACCCTGGGCAAGCCAACTATGTAGCGGCTAAAGCCGGTGTTATTGGCTTGACGAAGTCCTCTGCCCGCGAGCTGAGCTCACGCGGTATTACGGTCAACTGTGTTGCGCCGGGCTTCATCGAGACGGATATGACGGGCAAGCTGCCAGAAGAGGCGCGTCAGGCTCTCTTGGGCGGCATTCCGCTGGCTCGTCTGGGCAAACCGGAGGATATTGCTGCGGCCGTGCGCTTCTTGGCATCCGATGCGGCGGGTTACATGACCGGCCAAACCGTCCATGTAGACGGCGGCATGTACATGTAACTTGGAGCATCCGGCTATGCTATAACGCAGTGCGTGAACGGTTGCAAAGCATGGAGCCGTTTACGTGTGGCATTTTGAAACAGATTCTCGTATAATACCATGGAGGAGGTGAACCGGATGTCCGAAGTAGTGGATCGCGTCAAACGCATCGTAGTCGATCGCCTTGGCGTTGACGAAGCGGAAGTAACCCTCGAAGCTTCCTTCAAGGATGACCTCGGCGCTGACTCGTTAGACGTTGTCGAGCTGGTCATGGAACTTGAAGATGAATTCGACCTGGAGATCTCTGATGAAGATGCAGAGAAGATTACAACTGTGGGAGAAGTAGTCAATTACATACAATCTCATACGTAATTGCCAACAAGAGTCCCGTTTTACGACGGGACTTCTCTCTTAGAGTGCGTGTTCAAAAAGGTCGTCATTGGGCACCGAGAAGGTTGTATGAACGGGAAGAAGGAGGAGCGGAGTGTAGGGCAGACCTACATGAGCACCGGACTTCGAAGGTGAACACAAGATTCGATGTCGAGTCCGCTTCCTGGTTTACATCGTGATCAATGGCGGCCTTTTTGAATAACCACTTAAAGGGGCAATCTCCGCAAGGTTCTTCCAATGCAGCTAACCGTGCTGCGGTACTGCTGCCTTCAATTAATCCGCTGCCTGCGCCACTGAAGTGACAGGCGCTGGAATCATCCCGCTTCATCTGATTTAATTGCAAGCAGCCCGCGCCGCTGGCGCCGGGATTCCTATATAAGTTAGACAAGCTATACGACGGTTGAACAATCGCCGTCCATCTTGCCGTTCTCCGAGGTGAATAATGTCCATGAAAAATAGAGTCGTAGTTACCGGCCTAGGTGTATTGACAAGCCTAGGTGACAATAAGGAAGAGTTCTGGGGAAACCTGATGGAAGGCAAGTCGGGCATATCCAGCATCGAATCATTCGACGTCTCTGACTATACAACGCAAATCGCGGCGGAAGTTAAAGATTTCAGCCCAGAGAAGTACGGACTGGACAAAAAGGAAGCACGTCGCATGGACCGTTTCGTCCAGATGGCAGTTGTAGCGAGTCTAAAAGCGATTGAAGACGCGAAGCTGCGCATTGGCGAGAACAGCGATGCCGAGCGCACTGGCGTAATGGTCGGCTCCGGTATCGGCGGCCTGGGAACTTGGGAAGATCAGCATAGCATCCTGCTCGAAAAGGGTCCTAAGCGCGTCAGCCCATTTTTCATCCCGATGATGATTGCCAATATGGCATCTGGCCAAGTGTCCATGGCGACAGGCGCTAAAGGGCCTAACTCGACGGTTGTGACCGCCTGTGCGACTGGAACGCATTCGATCGGCGATTCATTCAAAATGATCCAACGCGGCGATGCCGACGTTATGATCTGCGGCGGCGCCGAGTCGACGATTCGTCCCATGGCAATGGCTGGATTTTGCAGCATGCGGGCGATGTCCGTGCGCAACGATGAGCCGCAACTAGCCAGCCGTCCCTTCGATGTAGACCGTGACGGATTCGTCATGGGCGAAGGAGCGGGCGTACTGATCCTTGAATCGCTGGAGCATGCACAGGCGCGCGGCGCACATATTTACGCTGAGGTTATCGGCTACGGTATGAGCGGCGATGCGCATCATATGACGGAGCCTGATCCTGCTGGAGCGGCACGTTGCATGAAGATGGCGATTCGCGATGCCGGCCTCAAGCCGGAAGATATCGATTACATTAATGCTCACGGTACCTCGACGCCGGTTGGCGACAAGTCCGAGACAACTGCAATCAAAACGACATTCGGCGACCATGCCTACAAGCTGGCTGTCAGCTCCACCAAGTCGATGACGGGCCATCTGCTCGGCGCCGCGGGCGGAGTAGAGGCGGTTATCCTGGCAATGACGCTGGAGCAAGGTATTATCGCACCGACGATCAACCTTGTGAACCAAGATCCAGAATGCGATCTTGATTACGTACCGAACGTACCACGTAAGGCGGACGTGCGAGTGGCGCTCTCGAACTCTTTCGGCTTCGGCGGCCATAACGCGACGATCATCTTGAAAAAGCATGAAGCGTGATCGATTTCAAGATCTTCAGCGGCAATTGGGTCTTCCGTTTCGCAAACCCCAGCTGCTGAGACTGGCCTTTACGCATACATCTTATGTCAACGAGCATCGGAGCAGTGTTTCCGAAGATAACGAGCGGCTGGAGTTTCTCGGTGATGCCGTGCTGCAACTGCTCGTCTCGGAGCATCTATTCCAGACTCATCCCCAGCGGCCCGAGGGCGAGCTGACCCGGATGCGGGCGGCTATCGTCTGCGAGCCATCGCTGGCGCGCTTTGCAGAGCTGCTTGACTTCGGTTCCTTTGTCCGGCTCGGCAAGGGCGAGGAGCAGCTCGGCGGACGACAACGTCCGGCGCTGCTGGCAGATCTGTTTGAAGCTTTTGTCGGTGCGCTCTACTTGGATGCTGGTGTGGACACCGTTCGGGAGTTTCTCCGCAAGGAGATGTTCCCGCGGCTGGAGGACACGCCTGGGCTATCCGGCAAGGACTACAAGTCCAAGCTGCAGGAGCTGGCGCAAAACTTGTCACTCGGCGCAGTGGAATATCGCGTAGCCGAGGAGCGGGGGCCTGCTCATGACCGTGAGTTCGTCGTCGAGGTGCTAGTCGGCGAGCAAGTGCTTGGCATCGGCTCCGGCCGCACCAAAAAAGAAGCCGAGCAACGCGCGGCTGAGGAAGCTTGGGAGCGGACACGCGAGAAAGTATGACCGTCTGGGCCGTATGGTCACAGGCGGGCGCCAAGGTTGTCCCGGTTACCTGATCGTTTACAGGTGCCCGGGACTTTTTTGGTCGAATGGAATATGTATCCTATGCTGTATCGAGAGTTTGCGGAGCTGTTTCGCTCATTCTCTCCTATGAGTGCGTGTTCAAAAAGGTCGCCATTTAGCACCGAGAAGGTTGTGTGAACGGGAAGAAGGAGGAGCGGAGTGTAGGCAAACCTACATGAGCACCGGACTTCGAAGGTGAACACAAGGTTCGATGTCGAATTGGCTTCCTGCTTTACTTCGTGATCAATGGGGGCCTTTTTGAACAACCTCTATGATACAATAGTCGCAAGAGGTGACACCGACCTATGTTGTTGAAACGTATTGAACTATCCGGTTTTAAGTCCTTCGCTGATAAGACCGAGATGGAGTTTGTCCGGGGTATTACCGCTGTTGTCGGCCCCAATGGGAGCGGCAAAAGCAATATTTCCGACGGCATCCGCTGGGTGCTGGGGGAGCAGAGCGCCAAAAGTCTGCGCGGCGGCAAGATGGAGGATATCATCTTCGCTGGCAGTGATGCGCGTAAAGCGGTCAATTTTGGCGAAGTGTCGCTGACGCTGGACAATACTGACGGTACTCTTTCTGTAGAGCACCACGAGGTGACGGTCACACGGCGTGTGCATCGCAGCGGCGACAGCGAGTACATGATTAACCGCCAGCCTTGCCGGCTAAAGGATATTACCGAGCTGTTCATGGACACCGGCATCGGCAAAGAGGCTTACTCCATAATCGGCCAAGGCCGGATCGAGGAGATTCTCAGTACCCGCTCGGAGGACCGTCGCGGTATTTTTGAGGAAGCTTCAGGCATTGTAAAGTACAAGTCCCGCAAAAAGGAAGCCCAGCGCAAGCTGGACGACACCGAGAACAATCTGCTGCGCATCCATGATCTTGTGTCGGAGCTGGAGGATCAGGTGGAGCCGCTGCGGGAGCAGTCCGAACGTGCGGTACTGTACAAGGCGCTCAAGGAAGAGCTCAAAAACAGCGAGATTTCCCTGTATGTCCACCAGATCGACGGCGTGCATAAGAGCTGGAACGAGAACAGCGGACGTCTGGAGGCTCTGAAGCAGGAGGAGCTGGAGCTTGCCTCGGTTGTCAGTCGTCATGATGCTTCCTTGGAGAAGGACCGTCAGCAGCTGCGCCGCCTGGAGGAGCAGATTGAAGAGCTTCATGCCGGGATGCTGGAGTACAGCGAGGAATTTGAAAAATGCGAGGGCTACGGCGAGGTGCTCAAGGAACGCCGCCATTATCTCGGCGACAGCCGTGAGCAGCTGCAGCAGTCGCTTGAAGCGCTGACGCTACGGAAGGCCGAGCTTACCGCCGAGGAAGACACGGTACGAGCCAAGGCTGGCATCCTGGAGGCCGAGCTGATCGATCTGCGCAGCCGCATGGGTAGCGAGGAGAATCGGCTGCAAGGCGTTGCAGGCGGCACCTCGATTGAGGCTGGCGAGTCGCTGAAGGGCGAGCTGCTTGAAGTGCTCAGCACGATGGCTCAGCTGCGCAACGAGATCCGCTATGCGGAACAGCAGCAGGAAGCGTTGCTGCGGCGCAAGGAAAGGCTCGGCGGGGAAGAGGGCAAGTGGCAGGAGCAATCTAGCCGCCTTGGGGCGAGGCAAGCGGAGCTTAGCAAGGCGCTCGCGGCTACGTCTCTTGAGCTAGAGAGCATCGGCAGCAAATACATACAGGAATCACAGCGCGTCCAGCAGCTGCAAAAGCAGCAGGAAGAAGCGTCCGGCGCTCTGAGGAGCTGGGAGCAGCGCAAGGAGGCGTTAGTGTCCCGCCGCGATACGATGAAGGAAATGCAGGATGCGCTTGACGGGTTTATGCACGGCGTACGTGAGGTGCTGAAGGCGTCTCGCCGCTCTTCTGGCGGCCTGGATGGCGTGCATGGAGCTGTGGCTGAGTTAATTCGTGTGCCGCAGCGCATCGAGACGGCGGTAGAAACCGCGCTTGGCGGTTCTCTACAGCATGTCGTCATGCAAGACGAGCGGACGGCGCGGGCGGCGATTGCTTTTCTGAAGCAACGCCAGCTCGGCCGAGCGACGTTCCTGCCGCTTGATGTCATCAAGGCGCGGACTGTACCGGAGCAGGACCGTAGGCAGATCGCTTCGATAGAGGGCTTCATCGGCATCGCTGCGGAGCTCGTCACGAGTGAGCCGAAGTATGAAGCGATCGTCGGCAATCTGCTCGGCAATGTGCTGCTTGCCGACAATTTGGAAGCGGCGAATCGCATCGCCGCACGCTGCAGCTATCGCTTCCGCGTCGTGACGCTGGAAGGCGACGTTGTTAATGCAGGCGGCTCCATGACTGGAGGAAGCCTGCAGAAGAAGGGGGCCAGCTTGCTAGGCCGCCAAAGACAAATTGAGCAGCTCGACGAGGAGTCGCGCGAGCTACAGCAGCAGTTGGACCGCGTGCGGGCGGAGCTGTCCGACCTGCGCAAGGAAGGTTCGATCGCGGCGCAGAACCGCGATGAGCTGCGCGAGAGCGCGGAGCGCCTCAAGCTGCAGGAGCAGCAGCAGCGCGCCGAGCTGCAGCATGCTGAGAGTGAGCTTGCTGCGCTGGCGGAGCAAGGAGCTGTATTCAGCGCCGACCGCTCCGGATACGAGGCGGAGGAGCAGGGGCTCGTCCAGAGCGCGGCCGATGCGGCTGTGCGGCTGGACGAGCTGGGCATCCGCGAGGCTGGGCTGCAGGAAGCGATCCGTATCGCCGAGGAGCGCCGCAAGGCGAACGAATCGGAGAAGGAAGAGCTTCAGGTTCAGCTGACTGATCTTAAGATCCAGGTGGCCAAGGCGGATCAGGAGCGGCTCGCCGTGCAGGATACGCTGAACCGGCTGCGCGGCGAATCGAGCCGGACGGGAAGCGAGGCTGCTGCTGTTGAAGTGCAGCTGCGCCAACGATCCGCCGAGCTTGAGAAGCTGGAGGCGGACTCCGTGCTGCAGATCGAGGAACTGAACCGGCTGCGTCTGCGTAAGCAGGAATGCAGCGAGCAGACCGATCTGAAGCGCTCTGCGCGCGCCGACAAGAGCCGTGAGCTGGAACTCATGGAAAATGAGACGCGCGAACAGAGGAACGGACTGAAGCGTGTGGAAGAGCAGCTGCGTCAGACCGAGATCGCCGTCAACCGGCTCGATGTCGAGCTGGATAATCTGCTGCGCAAGCTGAGTGAGGAGTACGGCCTCAGCTATGAGCTGGCCAAGGCGCGTTATACGCTGGAAGGCGATGCTGCGGAAACCCAGTCTGCCGTAAGAGATCTCAAACGGCGCATTGGAGCGCTCGGTGAGGTCAATCTTGGGGCGATCGAAGAGTACCAGCGCGTACGCGAGCGCTTCGAGTTTCTCGACAGCCAGCGGCAGGATCTTATGGAAGCAAAAGCGACGCTTTACGAGGTCATCCGCGAGATGGAGGAAGAGATGTCCCGTCGCTTCCGTATTACCTTCGAGGAAATCCGCAAACATTTTGTCGTTGTGTTTGCCAAGTTGTTCGGCGGCGGTCGCGCCGATTTGACGCTTGCCGATCCCGAGCGGATTTTGGATACGGGCATCGATATTCTGGCTCAACCGCCAGGCAAAAAGCTGCAGAATCTACAGCTGCTGTCGGGCGGGGAGCGGGCTCTAACAGCAATTGCGTTGTTATTTGCCATCCTGCAGGTGAAGCCGGTGCCGTTCTGTGTGCTCGACGAAGTCGAAGCGGCGCTCGATGAGGCCAATGTATCGCGCTTTGCCCAGTATTTGCGGGAGTTTTCCGAGTTGACTCAATTCATCGTTGTTACGCACCGCAAAGGCACGATGGAAGAGGCCGATGTGCTGTACGGTGTCACGATGGAGGAGGGCGGCGTGTCCAAGCTCGTGTCGGTGCGCCTGGAGGACGAGTTCGGAGACGAAGGTGAGTCTGCATCTGCGTGATGAGCTGACATTTATAAACATCGATAGCTGAGCGAAGGTTGTTCCTCGTTCGCCCTATCAAAACGCTAAATTTTACCCCAATGCAAGCATCGGAGGGATTGGAATGGGCTTTTTTAAGAAGCTTAAGGATAGCATCGCGAGCAAAACGGAATCCGTCACAAATGTATTTAAAGAAGGTCTGGCCAAGACGCGCACGGCCCTCGTCGAAAGAGTCGAGGAGTTAATCACGCGGCGCAAAAAGATCGACGAAGAGTTCTATGAGGAGCTTGAGGAGATTCTGATCAGCGCCGATGTCGGCGTCAATACGGTTATGGATCTGATCGAAGATCTGCGTGCCGAGGTTAAAAAGCGGAAGATCGAAGATGCGGCTCAGCTGCAGCCTGTGCTCTCCGAGAAGCTGATCGGCTTGCTCGGCGCGGACGACAACAACATCTTGCGCATGGCCGAGAGCGGCATTACGGTCATCCTGTTCGTCGGCGTGAACGGCGTCGGCAAAACGACGACGATCGGCAAGCTTGCTCATCGCTTCAAAAGCGAAGGCAAATCGGTACTGCTGGCCGCTGGTGATACATTCCGCGCCGGGGCGATCGAACAGTTGGAAGTTTGGGGCCAGCGTGTCGGCGTTGATGTCATTCGCCAGCAGTCGGGCTCCGACCCGGCGGCCGTTATGTTTGATGCCGTACAGGCAGCCAAGCAGCGTAAGGTAGACGTATTGTTATGCGACACGGCGGGACGGCTGCAGAACAAGAATAACCTCATGGATGAGCTGAACAAGATTTTCCGCGTTATCCAGCGGGAAATCCCAAGTGCGCCGCATGAGGTACTGCTTGTGCTCGATGCCAACACAGGCCAGAATGCGCTCAGCCAAGCGAAGCTTTTCGGCGAGAAAAGCGGTGTGACCGGTCTTGTACTGACCAAACTGGACAGCACTGCCAAGGGCGGCATCGTCATCGCGATTCGGCATGAGCTGAGTCTGCCGGTTAAGTTTGTTGGTCTCGGCGAGAAGATGGAGGATCTCCAGCAGTTTGACAGCGAGCAGTTCGTGCATGCGTTGTTTGCCGGGCTAATTCGCGATCAGGAGCCGGAGAAAGAGTAGCTCCTTCGCCGATTACTGGGCTACCTTCAGGGTGACAAGGTTCAGAGCTTGACACCTGCTGCGCTCTGCGTTATGATAGGTCTCGCGAAGGAACATCCGGCGGAAGGAGCTGCTGTGATGGGAGCGGACAGCCGCGATGCATTAGAGAAGACGACCCGGATTAACATGTTGTTCGATATATACGGGCCGCTGCTCACCGAGAAGCAGATGGACATTATGACCTACTACTTCCGGGAGGACTTCTCTCTCGGCGAGATCGCTGCAGAGCTTGGCGTCAGCAGACAGGCTGTATATGAGCATGTGAAGCGTGGAGGCTTGCTGCTAGAGGAGTACGAGGCGAAGATCGGCCTGCTGGGCCGCTCGCTCTCGGCGGCGTTGCTGCTCGACAACCTGGATCATGCGCTAAGTGAGGCGCATGGTATGGCAGCGTCTGAGGCCCGAAGGATTCAAGGGCTGGCTCGGGAGCTTCGGGAAGCGTTGCTTCCCGGGGCGCAGAACGATGGAACGTAATTAGACTGCCCCTGGCGATGAAGCCGGTGGCATGAAATAGATACGACTTACGAAGACGAATAACGATGAAGCGGACAGGAGGTGGCGACGATGGCTTTTGAAGGACTATCGAGCCGGCTGCAGAACGTGTTCGGCAAGCTGCGCGGCAAGGGAAAAGTAACGGAAGAAGACCTTAATGACGCCATGCGCGAGGTCAGACTTGCCCTGTTGGAAGCTGATGTCAACTTCAAGGTGGTCAAGGAGTTCATCGCGAAGGTCAAGGAGAAAGCCCTCGGTCAGGAGCTGCAGAAGAGCTTCACGCCGGGCATGATTATCATCGACATCGTGAACAAAGAACTTACCGAGCTGATGGGCGGCACGCAGAGCAAGCTTGCTAAGGCTGCCAAGTCGCCGACCGTCATTATGATGGCGGGTTTGCAGGGCGCCGGCAAGACGACGACATCCGGCAAGCTGGCTCTCATGCTGAAGAAGTCGAACCACAAGCCGTTGCTCGTGGCTGGCGACATTTATCGTCCTGCCGCAATCAAGCAGCTACAGGTTGTCGGAAGCGGCGTTGGTGTGCCTGTGTTTACACTGGGTGATCAGACTTCTCCAGTAGAGATTGCCCGTCAGGGCGTACAACATGCTAAGGACAACGGACTTGATTATGTCATCATCGATACCGCGGGACGGCTGCATATCGATGAGGCACTTATGGACGAGCTCAAGCAGATCCATGAGGTTACGAAGCCAGATGAAGTGCTGCTCGTCGTTGATGCGATGACCGGGCAGGAAGCGGTCAATGTGGCGCAGAGCTTCCATGATCAGCTGGCGCTGACCGGCGTTGTGCTGACGAAGCTCGACGGCGACACTCGCGGCGGCGCGGCTCTCTCCATCAAGGCCGTGACTGGCTGCCCGATCAAGTTTGCCGCCACCGGTGAGAAGATCGAGCCGCTAGAGCCTTTCCATCCTGAGCGGATGGCTTCCCGAATTCTCGGTATGGGCGACATGCTCTCTCTGATCGAGAAAGCGCAGGCTGGCATCGACGCCGATAAGGCAGCCGAGATGGAACGCAAGATGAGAACCGCCGAATTCACCTTCGAGGATTTCCTGGATCAGATGGAGCAGGTCCGCAAGATGGGGCCGCTGGATCAGATCATGGATATGCTGCCCGGCATGAATAAGATGAAGGGCATGAAAGACATGAAGGTGGACGACAAGCAGGTCGGCCGAGTCGAGGCAATTGTGAAGTCGATGACGACCGAGGAGAAGCGCAAGCCGGAAGTTCTGAACCATAGTCGGCGCAAGCGGATCGCCGCTGGCAGCGGCACCTCGGTTGCCGAGGTCAACCGACTCATCAAGCAGTTTGACGATATGCGCAAGATGATGAAGCAGTTCAGCTCCATGATGGGTCCCGGCTCAAAAGGGCCGAAGGGCGCCAAGGGTGCTAAGGGCGGCTTGAATATGAATAGTCTCAAAGGTTTGATGGGCAAGAACAAGAAATTCCCGTTCGGCTAACAGCTGCCCGAAGTGACTGGCAGTTGGACAGAAGCAGGTTCATATCAGCTTCTGATTCTTTCAAGGAGGTGAAGTATAATGGCAGTACGTATCCGTCTGAAACGCATTGGTGCTCACAAGTCCCCTTTCTACCGCGTCGTGGTATCGGATTCCCGTTCCCCGCGTGATGGTCGTTTCATCGAAGAAATCGGCACTTATAACCCGGTTGCACAACCGGCTCAAGTGAATATCGACGAAGAGAAAGCCCTCAAATGGCTGCAAACGGGAGCGCAAGCTTCTGACACCGTCCGCAACCTGCTTTCCAAAGCAGGCGTGCTCACGAAGTTCCATGAGCTGAAGCAACAACAGAAGTAAGGAATCGTCCCTTGGGACGCTCCGCAATAAGAGTTTGGCATGAGGGTTAGGATGTATATCCTAACCCCTTTTGCATACAACGCGAGGTGAATCTGATGGCAGATCAATGGTATACAGTCGGCGAGATTGTTAATACGCAGGGAATTCGCGGTGAGCTGAAGGTCGTTCCGCATACGGACTTTGGAGATCAGCGCTTCGCTCCCGGCAGCAGACTGTCAATTCAAAAAGAAAATCAGCCTGGAGGCGTGCAGGTTGAGGTGCAGAATTCACGACTTCATAAAAATGTGTATATCGTTAAGCTGAAAGGCTACGATAATATCAACGACGTCGAGAAATTCAAGGGCAGCCTGCTTAAAGTTACCGCGGAACAGCGCGATCCTTTGGCTGAAGGCGAGTTCTACTATACCGACATCGTCGGCAGCGAAGCCGTCACGGAAGATGGCGAGCGACTTGGTGTCGTCACAGAGATTTTGCGGCCTGGAGCCAACGATGTTTGGGTCGTGGAGCTGGAGAATGGCAAAGAGCTGCTGTTGCCGTATATCGACGATGTAGTTTTGAAGGTCAATGTGCGCACCAAACAGATTACGGTTCGACTGCTCGAAGGGTTGATGTAGGTCATGCGGATTGATGTGCTGACGTTGTTCCCGGAAATGTTCCACGGTGTTTTCGGGGCCAGCATTCTTGGCAAGGCGCGGGACAAGGGCATCGTCTCGCTTAATGCGGTCAACTTCCGTGATTATGCGAACAATAAGCATAACACCGTTGACGACTATCCATACGGCGGCGGCGGGGGCATGGTGCTCAAGGCCGAGCCGGTGTTTTCGGCCGTGGAGGATTTGCTTCGGACGGATGCGCAGCTTGACGAGTTGACTGACGAGCAGCTTAGCCAGCAGCGTGATGAGCAATCTGACGTACAAACTGACGTAAAGGATCGCGTGCAGCCTGAAAGATCCGCAGCGGAAAAAGCCCCGCGCATTATTCTGATGTGCCCACAAGGGCAGCCGTTTACGCAGCGCAAGGCGGAAGAGCTGGCGGCGGAGGATCGACTGATCTTTATTTGCGGCCACTACGAGGGCTACGATGAGCGGATTCGAGAGCATCTTGTGACGGACGAGCTGTCGATTGGTGATTATGTACTTACCGGCGGCGAGCTGCCGGCAATGGTCATGATCGACAGCGTCGTCAGGCTGCTGCCTGGCGTACTTGGCAACGAGTCATCGGCTGTAACGGACTCCTATAGCACCGGGCTGTTGGAGTATCCGCATTACACCAGGCCGGCCAGCTTCAGAGGCTGGGAAGTGCCGGAAGTGTTGCTGTCAGGGCATCACAGCCGCATCGACCAATGGCGACGGGAGCAGTCGTTGCTGCGGACGCTGCAGCGCAGGCCGGATCTGCTGGATGATGCTCCGCTAACGGACAAGGAGCGCAAATGGGTTCGCGATCAGCTAACGGAGCTAAAGCGTAAGGAAGCTGAGCAGCCCTCAACCGACCTTCCTAAAGGAGAAATTTAGCATTCGCGCCTCTCAATTGCATTGTATTTTTCTCTGGGCTATGGTATGATTTGAAATGTTGTTTATAACTCGGACGGTCCTCTATCGGCCATGATCCGACTCATAAGGCGAGTCGGTTAGCTTATATGAACGTCTATGGTGGAAGGAGGCACTAACTCATGAATCTTTTACAGACTATTGCTCAAGAGTCACTTCGTACGGATCTTCCTAGCTTCCGTCCAGGCGACACACTGAAAGTGTATGTTAAGGTTATCGAGGGTTCCCGTGAGCGTGTTCAGCTGTTCGAAGGCGTTGTTATCAAACGTCGCGGCGGCGGAATCAGCGAGACTTTCACAGTCCGCAAAATCTCTTACGGTGTTGGCGTGGAGCGTACGTTCCCGTTCAACTCGCCTAAGATCGATCGCATTGAAGTTACTCGCCGCGGTAAAGTGCGCCGCGCGAAACTGTACTACCTGCGCGAACTGCGCGGTAAAGCTGCACGGATTAAAGAAATCCGTCGCTAGTATTGAAGTACAGCTAAGATGTTATGCTAAGAGGGGCTTGCCGCAAACAAGCCCCTTTTCGTTATGAATGAAAGCTTTTACCTTTCATCATTGAAGGGTAGCTGTTCATAGAGAACACCCTTGCGGGATATGGAAAGAAGGCTGAGCAGATGGTGGACGAGCAGCTCCAAGAGCAGCAACAACCGGCGTCAGGCGGTGGCAAGGCCCGTAAAGAGATTTTTGAATGGGTCAAGGCATTGGCGATAGCTGCCATTCTGGTTTGGGTTATCCGCTGGTTCCTTTTCGCGCCGTTCGCGGTAGATGGGCCATCCATGAAGCCTAACTTCCACACCGGAGAGCGCTTGATCGTTAACAAGATCCTCTACGATTTCCGCGAACCGAAGCGGGGCGAGGTCGTTGTATTCCATGTCCCTCAGCAAGGTCGCGACTTCATCAAGCGCGTCATTGCATTGCCGGGCGACACTGTACGTGTGGAAGGCGACGATGTGTATGTGAACGACCAGAAGCAGGATGAGCCATATCTAAAAGAAGCCATTGCAGAAGCTCAAGCGAAAGGTGAACTTTGGAATCAGAACGGGCCGAATTTTCCGAACGAATACGTTTCGGATATGAAGGTGCCAGCCGATTCTTTCCTAGCGATGGGCGACAACCGCAGCAATAGTGAAGATAGCCGGCGAATCGGCTATATTCCTTACGATCAGGTAATCGGACGGGCCGATGTTATTTTCTGGCCGATGGACGATATTCAAATTATTAAGCATGGGTAGGCGCTGAGCCTGCCCTCAATTTTTAAAAAGAGGTGTTCGCATGACGATTCAGTGGTTCCCCGGACATATGACCCGCGCCCGCAGACAAATCGAGGACAAGCTCAAGCTGATTGACATTGCCATCGAATTGCTGGATGCTCGTGTTCCTATGTCCAGCCGAAACCCGATGGTAGACGACATCCTGAGGGGAAAACCACGACTCATTCTGCTGAACAAGGCGGATCTTGCCGATCCTCGGGAGACGGAGCGGTGGATGGCTTATTTCACCTCTCAGGGCTACGCCAGCATCGCTGTGGATTCGTCCACAGGATCCAGGGTAAACGAAATTCCCGTCAAGGTGCGTGAAATTTTGCATGACAAGATTCAGCGTATGCTGGATCGCGGCATGAATCCGCGCGCAATGCGTGCGCTCATCGTAGGAATTCCAAACGTTGGCAAGTCTACTCTGACGAACCGACTGGCAGGACGCCATATCGCCGCAACCGGCGACCGTCCCGGTGTTACGAAGGGCCAGCAATGGATCAAGGTTGGCAGCGAGATGGAATTGCTCGATACACCAGGTATTCTATGGCCGAAATTCGAAGATCAACTGGTCGGTTACAAGCTGGCAATGACTGGCGCGATCAAGGAGCAAGTCATCAACATCGAGGATGTAGCTTATTTTGCGATGCGGGTGCTTGCTGAGCGCTATTGGCCGGATATGAAGGAGCGATTCGGTCTGGAAGAGCAACCAACTGATTTGGATGATAATATGCAAATAGTTGGCCTGATGGAAGAGATCGGACGCAACCGCGGTTGCTTGATCAGTGGTGGACGTGTCGATTTGGAAAAGGTCTCCGGCATTATTTTGCGTGAGCTTCGCGCAGGCAAGCTTGGCCGTTTGACGCTGGAGGCGGCGCCACCAGCATCCCGCTCATGAGCCGCCCCAAGCGGAGCGCTGTACAGCAGCAGGATGCGGAGGTTTCCGGTTTGCTGTTAGATGGTGCCGCTGGGCTATCAACGGAGACGCAGAAGCGAGAGGAGCCGAGCGATCGGCTTGCCTTTGAGAAGGGGCTATGGGCGGAAGGAATGGGTCTTGTTTGCGGCGTCGACGAGGTCGGACGGGGATGCCTGTTCGGCGACGTGGTTGCGGCAGCAGTCGTTCTTCCGGCTGGTCTCGTGATGGAAGGAGTCCATGACTCCAAAAAGCTATCCGAGAAAAAGCGGGAGCAGCTTTATGAGGAGATTTTAGGTGCGGCTATCGCCTGGGCTGTGGCACGGGTAGATGCGGCCGAAATCGACCGAATTAATATCCGCCAAGCGTCTCGCTTAGCGATGAAACAGGCAGTTCTGGCGCTTGGTCTCCAGCCAGATCATCTTCTCATCGATGCCGAGACGGTAGATCTTGAACTTCCTCAGTCACGCATCATCCACGGTGACGCGCTTAGTCAATCGATCGGCGCTGCTTCCATTATCGCAAAGGTAACGCGTGACCGGCTCTGTAAGGAGATCTGGGATTTGCACTATCCCGCTTATGGCATCGCGGTACATAAAGGCTATGCGACCGCTCAGCATCGAGAGGCGCTGGCGCAGCATGGGCCATCTCCGCTGCATCGCCGCTCATTTCTGCGCAAAATTTTGCCGGAAGAGCAATTATCTTTGTTTTAACCTTGTTTTTGAGACGCGGTAGGCGTTTCTTGAACAAGGTTTTTTTTCGTCATATGCCTGATATATAGTCTAAATGGGGATTTCACTTGATATTCCAATACATACGCTCCTATCCCGCCTTAAAAAAAGCGAACCCTTCTTGCTCCAAGTACTGGTGCGGGATAGTCCGTAAACGGGGAAGCAGACTCACAATCCGACTAAGTATGGTCGATATAACGACGTATAGATAATGCCCTGCCTTTGGGGGAATTTGTATAGTAATCGGGCAGTGGAAAGTGAAGGAGGCAGCGGGATGAACATCGGATCGTTCATGAAGCTCGTCGGCGAGATTCAGCCTGCCGCCAATCGGCCGCTTGAGCTGCGGCCTGGTCAGACCGTGCGCGCGACGGTCATCGAGCAGCAACAAGGAAGCAATGAGGCGTTGCTGCAGATTGGCGATAGCCAGTTGATGGCCAAGCTGGAAACACCGCTTAAGGTAGGTCAGACGGCCGTGCTGCAGGTGCAAGGTGAAACGCCAGAGGGAATAGTCGTCCTGAAAATGGCGGACAAAGGAACTCAAGCTGCGGCTGAGCCGGAGCTGGAGCAGTGGAAGGAGCTGGCTTCGCGCCTTGGTTTGCCTGGGCGAGACAATGGAGTCGGAACGCTGTTGAAGGAGCTTCGCGCGGCAGGTTTGCCGCTCACCCGTGAAACGGCTGCAGCGCTCTCTACAGCGGCAGCATTGAAGCCGGAAGGGACTGATCCTGGAGAATGGCTGAGAGCGGCAGCTTCCGCCATTGAGCGCGGATTACCGGTGACGAAGGATACGCTAGTGGCATTGCGGCAAGCATTATCCGGTCCGCCAGTGCACGAACTGCTCGCTCGGTTGCAGCAGCAGCTGGAACAGCTTCCGGGGTCACGCTTATCTAGCGGAGTAGGAGGAGCTGGCAATGCTCATGGGCTGGCAGCAGATCCGGGTCCTGGAGCGGCAGGCGTTACAAGCCCGTCTCAGGCCGTTGCGGCTGGTGCGTCTATTAACGGAGGAGCAGCCGACGCGGCGAAAGGCGGCGCACAGGCAGGCATGATACCGATTAAAGGAGAGGAGCTTGCAGCAAAGCTATTGAGCATGTTGCAAGGGGGTAAAGCTTGGATCGAGCCGGAGGGGACAGCAAGGGACGGACGTACCTCTCAAGGAACTGCAATCCAAGGAACTGCAATCCAAGGAACTGCAACTCAAGGGATTGCTCAAGGAACAACTCAAGGGACAGCTCAAGGAACTTCAACTCAAGGGCAAGGACCGTCCTCGTTAATTCCAGGCAGTGTTTCCGGAACGATGGGATCTGCCCGTTTAGATCCATTAGCGGGAGGGGCGGCTGCTAGTCGACCTGATATTGCGGGAGATGAAAACTCTTCAGCCATCATAAAGAGTGGCGATGATCGCGCAAGCTACGGGCAAGCTGCTTCAGCGGCACGAATGGCAGGAGGAGGCTTAGGAGAGACCGGAGCGGCTGCTCTCAAAATGTTGCTGCAGTTTATGGGCGTTTCGCATGAAAAGCAACTGCTTGAACTGCCCGCGCAAGCGAAAGCTTCTGGCGAGCAGACTGGAGCTGGAGTTGCAGCTGCGGGTGGGCGGCTTGCAGCTGAGGCAGACGCCGGAATTATTGCTGCTGGTCGAAGCGCTGCTGCGGCCGCGGAAGAGCAGGGTGGCCGGGCTTTGGCCGGGTCCGCGACTGTCCCCGCTGCAGTAGCCGGTCCCTTGTCGGGCAGCGCAGCATTAGACGCTGCAGAGCGTGTGCTGGCAGAGCCGACGCGCATTACCCTCCAAGCGGTTCCAACGGTTGACGCAGGAGCTGTCGGCGCCTCAGCGATTGAGGACGAAGCAGCAAGCGCTGCTGCCCGCGTTGCTGCCGGTGTAGGAGAGAGGCTGGAGCCGCCAGGTTCACGCGCAGTGCCCGCCCCAGCAGTCCCGAATCTAACAGCGGCTGATGCGCAAGCTGAAGCAACGCTCAAGTCTACCCTGTTACAGCTGCTGGAAGTGCCAGACTTGCCCGCTGGACTGAAGGATAGCGCTTCACAGCTACTGCAGCAGGTGACAGGGCAGCAGCTGTTGCTCTCGCCGGAGCGCAGCGGGACGTTTTTCTCGCAGTTAACGTTACAGCTTCCGATTCGAACTCAGGACGGCGAGACGACGGCCTCCATTCACGTCCAGACTCGGCGGGGTGCCAAAGGCGGAGTGGATGCTTCCAACTGCCGACTGTTGTTCAATCTCGAGCTCAGCTCACTCGGCGCCACTGTGGTAGATGTGAACATCGTGGATAAAGTCGTATCGCTAACTGTTTATGGTTCGCATCCTGATATTCCTTTGCTGGTAGAGGCTGGTCGTAACGAATTGACCGAACGAATTCAGGAATCCGGCTACCGACTACTAGGTCTTCGCGCGGCTGAGAACATACAGCAACAGAATGTCGGCAACAAGGTTGACGAAGCGGTTGGGCAGCCGCATTGGGGAAAGGAAGCCTATCGTGGGGTGGATATAAAAGTATGAGCCAGTTTGATCACAGAACGGAGTCGCTGGGCAGCGGAACCTCTCAGGGCAGCGCAACCCCCAAGAGCAGCCAGACTCCAAACGGCTCCTCCGCAACGGTGGACGCTCCCCGCAAGGCCGTCGCTCTCAAATATAATCCCACCGACGGAGCGCCAGTTGTTGTAGCTAAAGGCAAAGGACAACTCGCGGATGAAATTATTCAGCGTGCAAGAGAGAACGGTGTAGCAGTCCAGGAGGACCGATCCCTTGTTGAGGTATTGTCAAAGCTGGACCTCGATCAACAAATCCCGGGAGAGCTGTACGAGCTGGTAGCGGAAGTGCTGAGCTTCATTTATCGGACGGACAAGCAGGCTGCTCCGCTATCCGACTTAAGTGAAAGCAGGGATCGTCGATGAGCGTACGGGATCAGGGCGGCGAACAAGCAGGCCGGAACATGACCGGCGCAGGTGAATGGAATAGAGAAGCTGAGCGAATTGACGTCCTTGACCGAGACAAGCTCGGTACAGGTGAATCGAATAGAGAGCCCGCTCGAAGTGAGGCCAAGCACAGAGGCCAGCAGGGGCGAACAGGAGCAGGAACTCGGGCTCGTGGAGATCAAAGGATACAATCCGGACGGATTGCTGAGTCAGCTGCTGCGGTCTGGTTGGAGGAGCAGGGATACTCTCTATTGCAGCGTAACTGGCGCTGTCGGCAAGGCGAGCTGGATCTGATCGCGGAGGACAATGGAATGCTCGTTGTCGTTGAGGTAAGATCCGCTCGCGCTGGAAGCCGTTTTGGCACGGCGGCAGAGGCGGTCAATACCCGCAAGCAGCAAAAGGTAAGACTGGTTGCGGCTATTTATATGCAACAGATGGGCTGGAGCAGCAGGAGCATACGTTTTGATGCGGCAGCGATTACGCTGGATGCAAGCGGCAGCAAGGTTGAGGATATTCTTTTTATTAAAGACGCCTTTTAAAACGGGAGCTGGATTAATAAGTCGGTCAGTTCCAGCCAGGAAGCCTGCGATATTGAATTGCTTCCGCTACATGGGAAGTCTCTATAGCAGAACAACCTTCCATATCAGCAATTGTGCGCGAAAGCTTCAAGATTCGGTCATGAGCCCGCAGGCTGATGCCGAGTTCGTCAAAAGCCTGCTGCAGCAGGCGGGTCGCTTCCGGCTTGAGGCGTGCAGCTCGGCGCAGTGAGCTCCCCGATAGCTCACTATTCCATAGAACGCCGGTCATAGACTGGCGTTCTTGTTGTGCTTGGGCAGCACGCTGGACAAGCTGCTGCATATCGGCTGTGCTCATCCCGGCTTTTGCGCTGTCGAGGGACATTGGACGCTGCACCTCGATCAGCAGATCGATTCGGTCGAGCATCGGCCCAGATATGCGAGAGCGATAACGGTCTATTGCTGATTGCGAACAGGAGCATTCAGGCTGACCCTGCGTTGTATGAGCCGCCCCAAAATATCCACAAGGACATGGATTCATCGAAGCTGCTAGTTGAAAAGAGGCCGGAAAGCGGAATACGGCGCGGGCCCGCGCCAAAGTGACTTCTCGGTCTTCCAGCGGCTGACGCAGCACCTCCAGCACTGAACGTGGGAATTCAGGCAGCTCATCGAGGAAAAGAACGCCGCGATGCGCCAGCGTCACCTCGCCTGGTCGGGGAATAGATCCACCGCCAACCAAACCTCCCGCCGAAATCGTATGATGAGGGGTGCGGAAGGGCCTTTGCGTAATCAGCGTGTCCAACCGGGGAAGTTTACCGGCTACGCTGAAAATTTTGGTCACCTCAAGCGACTCCTGCACGGTCATAGGCGGCAAGATGCCTGGCAGTCTGCGGATCAGCATTGTTTTGCCGGTGCCTGGGGACCCCGACATCAGCAAATTGTGGCGACCAGCTGCTGCAATCGCTAGTGCTCGCTTTGCGGCATGCTGCCCAAGCACTTCTACATAGTCAAGCTGTACTTCACTGGATAGTGGAGGGTTAGAGGCTATGGCATCAATGCCGGAATCCGAGTTATCCGAGCTCTTAGCTACTTCAAGGCGGCCATGCCAGAGCATATCTTTCCATCCTAAATCCCCACGGCAGCAAGCCGCCAGCTGCGTCAAGCTCTGTGCCGCGTAAACTTTCATGCCGCCGATCAACGCTGCTTCGGCTGCATTGCCTGCAGGCAACAGCACCTTTGTCATGCCGAGACGCCTTGCTTCTTCCACCATAGGCAATACGCCAGGCACTTTGCGCAGCTCTCCGCTCAGCGCCAGCTCCCCGATAACGAGCATATCCTCAAAATGCCGTTCCTCTAATTGCCCGCTGGCGGTGAGAATTGCTGCAGCGATGGCTAAATCATAAGCTGTACCTTCCTTGCGAATATCTGCTGGTGCGAGGTTCACCGTAATGCGCTGCATCGGAAACTGGAAGCCGCAATTACGCAGAGCCGCGCGCACACGCTCCACCGATTCCCGCACGGATGGATCTGGCAATCCAACGATATGAATTTGTGGTAAACCGCTCGCCAGATCAACCTCAACGGCGATCGCGCAGCCATCGACTCCTTGCACGCTTGCGCTTGTGAATTTGCTATAGGACATGGATTTGCTATAGGACATAGACATGACAAAAAGCACCCTCCCCAAATAAATGGGCGAAGGTGCTTCCTCACTTCCCGGAAATTCAATATTCAGGTACAGAATAGGCTAGAAGGGGGAAAATGTCAACAAAAGCTCCATTTATAACCATTTTAACGACAGCAAAAAAATTTTTTCCCAATGGAGCGCTTTTTTACGCGAAGCATGTCTCAGGATGTGCTATAATGACAGATGTTTGTTTGATGTTTCCTAGCTGTTCCACCTGAGTCAGAGGATTGGAGGATGTCGTGAATGAATATTCATGAGTATCAAGGCAAAGAAGTCTTGAAACAATACGGGGTTTTAGTCCCTGAAGGTAAAGTGGCCTTCACGGTTGATGAGGCTGTTGAGGCAGCTAAGCAACTGGGAACTTCCGTTGTTGTGGTCAAGGCACAGATCCACGCTGGCGGCCGCGGTAAAGCGGGCGGCGTCAAGGTAGCGAAAAACCTGGATGAGGTTCGCGCTTACGCGTCCGAGATTCTGGGCAAGGTGCTTGTCACCCACCAGACGGGTCCAGAAGGCAAGGAAGTTAAGCGCTTGCTAATCGAGCAAGGCTGTGACATCAAGAAGGAATACTACGTCGGCGTTGTTGTCGACCGTGCTACTGGTTGCGTTGTCATGATGGCCTCGGAAGAGGGCGGCATGGATATCGAGGAAGTAGCCGAGCATTCCCCAGAAAAAATCCTCAAGGAAGTTATCGATCCGGCTGTAGGCCTGCTGCCATTCCAAGCACAGCGTCTTGCATACGCTATCAATATTCCGAAGGAACTCGTTCGTAAGGCAGTTCAGTTCATGACGGCTCTTTACACAGCTTTTGTGGACAAGGATTGCTCCATCGCCGAGATCAACCCGCTTGTCGTAACTGGCGACGGCAACGTTATGGCGCTTGACGCCAAGCTCAACTTCGACTCCAACGCGCTGTTCCGTCACAAGGACATCTTGGCGCTGCGCGACCTCGAAGAAGAGGACGAAAAAGAAATCGAAGCTTCCAAATACGATCTCAGCTACATCGCACTTGATGGCAACATCGGTTGCATGGTTAACGGCGCAGGCCTTGCTATGGCAACGATGGATATCATCAAGCACTTTGGCGGCGAACCCGCTAACTTCCTCGATGTAGGGGGCGGTGCAACGAAGGAGAAAGTTACCGAAGCGTTCAAAATCCTTCTGTCCGATGCGAATGTCAAAGGTATTTTTGTCAACATTTTCGGCGGAATTATGCGCTGTGACGTTATTGCTGAAGGCGTAGTTGCGGCTGCTCGCGAGCTTGGTCTGGAGCGTCCGCTTGTCGTGCGTCTCGAAGGTACGAATGTCGAGCTCGGCAAGAAGATTCTGAACGAATCCGGCCTCAACCTTGTCGCTGCGGACAGCATGTCCGATGGCGCTCAAAAAATCGTTGCGCTCGTAAAATAATGCCCTTGGGGCTGCAGATACGAATTCTGTTAGGGGATGTGAATTTGCGATGAGCATTTTGATCAACAAAGACACCAAAGTGATCACCCAGGGCATTACCGGCCAAACCGGATTGTTCCATACGAAGGGCGCTCTTGACTATGGCACCCAGATGGTCGGCGGCGTAACCCCCGGCAAGGGCGGCACGAATGTGGACATCACGCTGGAAAACGGCGATACGAAGTCCCTTCCTGTATTCAACTCCGTACGCGAAGCAGTAGACGCAACGGGTGCTACCGTTTCCGTCATCTACGTTCCACCGGCATTCGCGGCTGATTCCATTCTGGAAGCAGTTGAAGCTGAGCTGGACCTCGTTATTTGCATCACGGAGGGAATTCCGGTTCTGGACATGGTACGTGTTAAGCGTTACATGGAAGGCAAGAACACCCGCCTGATCGGACCGAACTGTCCGGGCGTTATTACTCCGGATGAGATCAAGATCGGCATCATGCCGGGATACATCCACAAAAAAGGCCATGTTGGCGTCGTTTCCCGCTCGGGAACGCTCACCTACGAGGCTGTTCATCAGCTGAGCACGCGCGGCATCGGCCAATCGACTGCTGTCGGCATCGGTGGCGATCCGGTGAAAGGCTCCGAGTTCATCGATATTCTGAGCCTGTTTAACGAAGATCCAGACACCTACGCGGTGATCATGATCGGCGAGATCGGCGGAACGGCTGAGGAAGAAGCGGCTGAGTGGATCAAAGCTAACATGACGAAGCCAGTTGTCGGTTTCATCGGCGGCGCTACAGCTCCTCCGGGCAAACGGATGGGACATGCTGGAGCAATCATTTCTGGCGGCAAAGGTACAGCAGCTGAGAAAATCTCAACGCTGGAAGCTTGCGGCATCAAAGTTGCTCCTACACCGTCCGACATGGGCTCCACGCTCGTGAGTGTACTTGAAGAGCAAGGATTGCTGGAAAAGTGCAAAACGCACTGATCCATTTATAGAAGACTGGAAGGCAAGCAGCCTTCTTCTCCTAACTAGGGGAAGAAGGCTGCTTTTTTTCATTATTCAAAGCTTATACGCTTTACAGCGGCGCTTGCATTCTGTTTCCCTGTGCCCCACAATAGGGAATGGCGCAAGTACCGTTCTTATTAATAGTAGATAAAGGACGGGAGCCAATATGTTTGACTTATATGAACGAGAATTGAATAACGGAGAACGTGAGCGAGCACGCGCGTTTCTCATTAGCATGCATGAAACGCCTGGAATCGGATGGCAGTCTTTAAGCCGTGTTATGAATGCTGGCTGCTGGAGCTGTGATCTGCTGAGTACGGACCAGTTGGAACGAATCGGCATTCGGCAGGGACCGGCTGCAGAAGCGGCGCGCCGTTGGTCGGAGGGGTTCACACCGGACTGGGAAGCTGCGTTTGCTGCTCTTGGTGGGAAAAGAATAACTTTCCTCGACCCTGATTACCCGGAGCTTTTGAGACAGATTCCACAGCCTCCTTGGGTACTTTATGCGGTAGGACGATTGGAACTTTTAGAAGAGCCATGTTTGTCTATTGTCGGAACCCGTAACCCTACGGCGTACGGCAGGCAAGGGGCGTTAAGCTTCTCGGCAGATTTGGCCAGAGCTGGATATACGATTGTGAGCGGTATGGCCAAAGGGATAGACGGTTTGTCCCATACCGCTGCACTTGATGCTGGTGGGGGTACAATCGCCATCTTGGGAACTCCTGTTGATACGGCATATCCGCCGGAGAATCGTGCTCTATATCGCAGGATAGCTCGCGAAGGGCTGCTCCTCTCGGAATTTCCGCTTGGAACTCCGGTCAAGCCGGGGATGTTTCCTCAGAGGAATCGGATTATTGCGGGATTATCCCTTGGAACAGTTATTATTGAAGCTGCTTCCGGCAGCGGTTCGCTCATTACAGCAGATCAGGCGCTGGAGATGAACCGTGAAATCTACGCGATGCCCGGCCCGATTAACTCACCCAAGAGTGAAGGCTGTAATATGCTGATTCGTGACGGAAGAGCCCGTCTAGTTACTCGAGGAGAGCAGGTCGACAGTGATTTTCAGCATCTCTCGATGATGAGACGAACGCCTCTGCAGTCATCTCAGCATGAGAGTCCGCTTACGGCGGAAGAGCTCCAAATCTATACCCTGATACAAGATGAGCCACGTTCAGCGGATAAGCTGTACGAGGCTTCGGGCATCGCTTTTGGACTTTTACAGACAGTTCTGATAAATTTATGTTTAAAACGTAAGATTGAACTGCACAACGGTTCCATATATATGGCATTGTAGGCAGCTGTGAAAGGAGGACGCCAAAATGGCCGATTCACTTGTCATTGTCGAATCACCGGCAAAAGCGAAGACGATTGGCAAATATTTGGGAAGCAAATTTATCGTTAAAGCCTCCATGGGCCACATCCGCGATTTGCCGAAAAGCCAAATCGGCGTCGAAGTCGAGAACGATTTCAATCCCAAATATATTACGATCAGGGGCAAAGGCTCCGTACTGAAAGAACTTAAGGAAGCTAGCAAAAAGGTTAAAAGAGTTTATCTGGCGGCTGACCCGGATCGCGAAGGGGAGGCAATTGCCTGGCATTTGGCGCATTACTTGGACTTGGACGAAACCGACAGCTGTCGCGTCGTATTCAATGAGATTACGAAGCAGGCCGTCAAGGATGCCTTCAAGACTCCACGCAAAATTGATATGGATCTGGTTAACGCTCAACAGGCCCGCCGGATTCTTGATCGTCTGGTTGGCTATAAGATCAGTCCACTATTATGGAAGAAGGTCAAGAAAGGTCTCTCCGCTGGACGCGTCCAGTCGGTTGCGGTGAAGCTGATCAGCGATCGCGAAAACGAGATTGATGCTTTTGTACCTGAGGAATACTGGTCCATAACGGCGGGTCTTCAGAAGGGTAAGTCATCCTTCGAGGCTAAGTTCCATTCCTATGGGGGAGACAAGTCAGAACTTCGTAGTCAGGCGGAAGTCCAGGTCATTCTTGACAACATCAAAGGGCAGAGCTTCACTATTGCTGAGGTAAAGGAAAAGGAACGCCTGCGCAATCCGGCTCCACCTTTCATCACTAGTTCGTTGCAGCAAGAGGCGGCGCGCAAGCTGGGCTTTAGAGCCTCCAAAACAATGTCAGTCGCTCAACAGCTTTATGAGGGCGTCGATTTGGGCAAGGAAGGCACTGCCGGCTTGATCACGTATATGAGGACGGATTCCACGCGTATTTCCCCTGTCGCACAGGAGGAAGCGAAGGAATTCATCGCGGGCAAATACGGTCCAGAGTTTTATCCAGAGCAACCGCGGGTGTATTTAAAAAAGAATGCCAACGCACAAGATGCGCATGAAGCCATTCGCCCGACTTCAATCGCTTGGGAGCCGGATTCGGTCAAGGGATTCTTGAGCCGCGATCAGTTCCGTCTGTACAAGCTCGTTTGGGAGCGCTTTGTGGCCAGCCAGATGAGTTCGGCTGTTCTTGATACGATGACGGTAGATATGACGGCTGGAGAGGCTACCTTCCGTGCTTCCGGTTCCAAAGTCAAGTTCCCTGGTTTTATGAAGGTATACGTCGAGGGTAATGATGACGGCACGACAGAGGAAGACAAATTCCTGCCTGCATTAGAGCCTGGTGAGAGTATCAAGGCGGAGTCCATAGATCCGAAACAGCATTTTACACAGCCGCCTCCACGATATACTGAGGCCAGACTCGTAAAAACGCTGGAGGAGCTCGGAATAGGGCGACCAAGCACATACGCTCCGACATTGGAGACAATCCAGAAGCGCGGTTATATTGCTATGGAAGAGAAGAAGTTTATTCCCACGGAGCTTGGGGGGCTGGTTATCCAGCTGATGGAAGAGTTTTTCCCTGAGATTCTCGATGCGGAATTTACGGCTCATATGGAAGGCGATCTCGACCATGTTGAGGAGGGCAAGGAGGATTGGGTGAAAGTACTTGCCCAGTTCTACTCTTCCTTCGAAAAGCGGCTGGAAGTAGCCGAGGAAGAGATGAAGGAAGTTGAGCTGCAGGACGAGATTTCCGATGAAGTCTGCGAAAAATGCGGCAGCCATATGGTCTACAAAATGGGCCGTTTCGGAAAATTCCTGGCTTGCTCGGGCTTCCCGGATTGTCGCAACACCAAGCCGATCGTCAAAAATATCGGTGTTCCTTGCCCGAAATGTGCAGAAGGCCAAATAATCGAGCGGCGCAGCAAAAAAGGCCGTATCTTTTACGGCTGCGATCAGTACCCGGGCTGTGATTATGTATCCTGGGATCGCCCGGCAGGCAAGCCATGTCCGGACTGCGGTACGATGTTGGTCATCAAGCGCAACAAAAATGGAGCTCGGTACCAATGCACCTCCTGTGATTTCAAAGAGGAGTTGCCAGAGGACCAGGATTTCGGATAACACATCCATCGGGAAGCGGAAAGCAGGTATTTCACAGCTTTCCGCTTCCCTGCGGTTGTTAGATAGTTGGATCTATAGAAAGAGAGGAATTTTCATTGTCTTCATTTCCCCATGTTACAGTAATCGGAGCCGGCTTGGCTGGCAGTGAGGCTGCTTGGCAGATCGCTTCACAAGGAGTTCCAGTTAAATTGTACGAAATGCGTCCGGTCAAGCAAACCCCAGCGCATCATACAGATAAATTCGCCGAGCTGGTATGCAGCAACAGCTTGCGTGCCAACGGCCTCGCGAATGCAGTAGGCGTGCTGAAGGAAGAGATGAGACAGCTTGGCTCATTGATTTTAGGTGCGGCAGATCGCAATGCTGTTCCGGCGGGCGGCGCACTCGCAGTAGACCGCGACGGTTTCTCAGGCGATGTGACGGGAACACTGCGTAATCATCCGTTAATTACAGTTTGCAATGAGGAGATTACCGATATTCCAACGGACGGCATTACCGTAATTGCCACAGGTCCGCTTACGGCTCCGTCGCTAGCTACTGCAATTAAGGAGTTGATGGGCGAGGAATATTTTTATTTTTATGATGCAGCTGCTCCTATTGTGGAGAAAGACTCCATAGATATGGAGAAGGTCTATCTTGCTTCCCGGTATGACAAGGGAGAAGCAGCCTACTTGAACTGCCCAATGACCGAAGAGGAATTCGAGCGATTCCATGAAGCTCTCATTACAGCAGAAACGGCGGCGCTGAAAGAGTTCGAAAAAGAAGTCTACTTCGAAGGCTGTATGCCGATTGAAGTGCTGGCGCAGCGCGGCAAGCAAACGGTGTTGTTTGGGCCGATGAAACCAGTGGGATTGATTAACCCGCGTACAGGCAAGATACCTCATGCAGTTATTCAACTGCGCCAGGACAACGCAGCCGGAACGCTGTATAATCTGGTCGGTTTCCAGACTCATCTCAAATGGGGAGAGCAGAAGCGGGTGTTCTCGCTCATTCCGGGCCTGGAGAATGCGGAATTTGTTCGGTACGGCGTTATGCACCGCAATACGTTCATCAATTCTCCTAAGCTGCTTGAGGCAACCTATCAGTTCAAAGGCCGCGACAATCTTTTCTTTGCGGGCCAGATGACAGGTGTGGAAGGGTATGTCGAGTCAGCGGCATCTGGTCTGCTGGCAGGCATGAACGCAGGACGTTTGGCTAAAGGTCAGGAGCCGATTGTACTTCCGCAGGAGACAGCTCTAGGCAGCATGGCGCATTATATTACGACGGCTGACTTCAAGCATTTTCAACCGATGAATGCCAACTTCGGCTTGTTCCCGCCGCTTGAGAAGCGCATTCGCAACAAAAAAGAGAAAAATGAATCAATCGCAAATCGTGCGCTTTCTGCGCTCGAGCAGTTCAAACGGGAGCAGCTGGTCACCGAGTAATCGGCAACCGGCGCCGAGGAGGAGGAGATTTCCGTGGAGATGCAGTTTCACGCAACGACGATCTGTGCCGTCCGCCATAATGGAAAAGGCGCGATTGCAGGGGATGGTCAGGTTACGTTCGGCAACAGCATGATCATGAAAGGTTCCGCCAAGAAGGTGAGGCGTCTATACCGTGGCCAGGTCGCCGCGGGCTTCGCAGGTTCTGTCGCTGATGCAATTACGCTGTTCGAGAAGTTCGAGAGCAAGCTTGAGGAGCATCATGGCAATTTGCAGCGTGCTGCAGTTGAGTTGGCAAAGGATTGGCGATCTGATCGTATACTGAGGCGACTCGAAGCGATGCTGCTCGTCATGGATGATTCTGGACTGCTGCTCATATCCGGCAATGGAGAGGTCATCGAGCCGGATGACGGCATCCTTGCCATCGGCTCCGGTGGTAGCTTCGCTCTTGCTGCAGCCAGGGCGCTCAAAAAGCATGCTCCTACTCTCAGTGCGAGAGAAATGGCTCAGGCTGCACTTGAGACAGCGGCCGAAATTTGCGTGTTCACTAATCATAACATCATTGTTGAAGAGGTTTAGCGGCACCATCGTAGGTTGAATTCAGTATGGATAAGGAGTGAGCCTGGTGAAGGAAGCCATGACACCGCGTCAAATCGTAGCTGAATTGGACAAATATATTGTGGGACAAAAACAGGCCAAACGTTCGGTAGCTGTTGCGCTTCGCAACCGATACCGCCGTAGCCGCCTGGAGGAAAGCCTGCGGGACGAGATTGTGCCGAAAAACATTTTAATGATCGGCCCTACCGGCGTAGGCAAGACAGAAATCGCTCGGAGACTGGCGAAGCTCGTTGGCGCGCCTTTTGTCAAAGTAGAAGCGACGAAATTCACTGAAGTGGGTTATGTAGGTCGTGATGTAGAGGCTATTATTCGCGATCTCGTGGAAGTCTCGATTCGTATGGTGAAGTTCGAGCGTATGGAAAAGGTCAAAGCCAAGGCGGAAGAAATGGCCAATGAGCGGCTGGTTGAGCTGTTGGTGCCATCACCAGCGAAGCCGAAGAGCGGTAAAAATCCGCTTGAGATGCTGTTTGGCGGCAATGGGCGTGAAGACGAGCCAGAAGATAAAACATCCGAGCCTGAGCGTGAAGCTAAACGCCAAGCTGTCCGAGTCAAGTTGCTCGCCGGCGAGCTCGAAAAGGATATGCTTGAGCTGGATGTGGAGGACACATCGCCTAATATGATGGATATGCTTAGCGGGCAAGGCAACGAGATGATGGGAATGAACATGCAAGAGCTGATGGGCCAGTTCATGCCTAAGCGTACGAAGCTTCGCAAGCTAAGCGTCAAGGAAGCTCGCAAAGTACTGACTCATGAGGAAGCTGGCAAGCTGATCGATATGGACGACGTTATCGCGGAGTCGGTGAATCGCGCCGAACAGTCAGGCATTGTATTCCTCGACGAAATTGATAAGATTGCTAGTCCTTCAAAGGGCTCTGGCCCTGATATTTCCCGTGAGGGAGTTCAGAGAGACATCCTACCAATTGTCGAAGGTTCGACAATTATGACCAAGTATGGCGCAGTCAAAACAGATTATATGCTGTTCATTGCGGCTGGAGCGTTCCATGTATCAAAGCCTGCAGACCTCATTCCCGAGCTGCAAGGGCGTTTTCCAATTCGTGTGGAGCTCACATCACTGAGCCTTGAGGACTTTATACAGATCCTTAAGGAGCCTCAAAATGCATTAACTAAGCAATATGCTGCCCTTCTTGGAACAGAGGGCATTAATATTTCGTTCTCGGATGAAGCGATTGCGGAACTCGCTTCCATTGCTGCCGAGGTGAATCGGAATACTGAAAATATCGGAGCTCGCAGGCTTCATACCATATTGGAGAAGCTGCTGGAGGATTTGTCGTTTGAGGCGCCGGATCTAACGCTGGAGAGTCTTCAGATTACTCCAGAATACGTCAGGGAGAAGCTGGCTTCAATCGCCCAGAATCGGGATTTGAGCCAGTACATTTTATAGCAATGCAGAGGGGTTCGGGGGGCAACTATTACTTATGACTTTATTGACTAAAACAAGAACGCTTAACAGACTATTGCAAAAGGCAGCTGGCAAAGCGCTGAGTTTCAGGGAGATGGCTGAGGTTTTAAGTACAGTCATTCAGGCGAATATCTTTGTTGTAAGTCGCAGAGGAAAAATTCTTGGCTGTGCTGCAGTGGATCGCTTTGATCATGATCAATTTCGGAATATGGCCTCGGAAGAACTTCGTTTTCCGAATGAAAGCAATGATCGCTTTCTGTTTATGAATGATCCTGCGACCAATGTTGAACCTGATCCGGGTATCGCAGCTGTGTTTCCGTTCATGGGTACTCAGGAGATTATGTGTGTCGTTCCTGTGACGGGAGGCGGAGATCGTCTGGGAACAGTTGTACTTTCACGCGGCAATGGAGCTTTTGACGATGATGATCTGATATTGGCGGAGTATGGTTCTACGATTGTCGGTATGGAAATATTGCGAGAACGAGCCGAGGAGATTGCGCTGGAGGCTAGAAGCCGTGCAGTCGTCTCCGTGGCGATGGGATCGCTCTCCTTCAGCGAAATGGAAGCTGTTGAGCATATTTTCGATGAACTTGAAGGCAAGGAAGGTTTGTTGGTCGCTTCCAAAATTGCCGACCGGGTCGGAATAACTAGGTCTGTAATCGTAAACGCGCTACGCAAACTTGAGAGTGCTGGAGTTATCGAAACGCGATCACTTGGGATGAAAGGAACTTACATCCGCATCCTTAATCAACAACTTTTGGAAGAATTAAGTAAATTGAAAAAGTAAATAAGGGACAATAGTCCCAAAGAGGCCCTATCTTTATATAAAGATAGGGCTTTTTTCTCATTGTAATAAATATGGAAATTTAGGAAGATAAGCATGTCGGCAAATCTCGACATTAGTTTCTCATTTTTTTAATTTTTAATTGTCGAAGAAGCAGGAATGCTGCGAGATTTGTTGAATAAGTGATATTAGAATTCGTCAGGAAAGTGGTGAATTGGGGTTGAATGTCTTGGGAGGCGCGGATTTTGGCAGACTTGTTGGGGCAATGAGAGCTGCAGAGTCAAGGCAGCAAATCATATCGGATAATATATCCAATGCAGACACACCGCAGTTCAAACGTTCCGAACTAGTATTCGAAGAGTTACTTGCGGAGCAAATGAATGAGTCTGGTCGTAGGTCTTTAGAAGGAACGAGGACCGACAAAAGACACTTTGAAATAGGACCTTCGAATCATATCCCAGATTCTAAGCTTGTAACAGATGAGACTTCAGTCATAAATAATAATGGTAGTAATGTGGATATAGATCGGGAGATGGCGCTGCTAGCGAAAAATCAGCTCCGGTATAACTCCTATATTCAACAAATAAACCATGAGATTTCAATGAAGCGAATGGCGTTAGACGGGAGAGGATAAGCGATGAAATTGACCAATGGTTTCGACATCAGCGCCTCCGCGCTTACCGCACAGAGATTGCGGATGGATGTAATTTCATCCAATATCGCGAACGCCGAGACGACTAGAGGTTCATTTGTGAATGGAGAATTCCAGCCCTATAAACGAAAGATGGTCGTGCTAGAGCCGATGGGGCAGAATAGCTTTTCTTCTATGCTTCAAAACGAGATGGATGGAAAAAGCAAAGGAGTAAAGGTTGGACGCATCGTTGAGGATCAAACGCCGGAGAAGCTGGTTTATAACCCAACTCATCCCGATGCGGATGCTAGCGGTTATGTACGAATGCCGAACGTCGATGTAACCAAAGAGATGGTAGATATGATTTCAGCATCTCGATCCTATGAAGCGAACGTGACCGCTCTTAACGCGACGAAGGCAATGTTCGTCAAGGCGCTTGAAATCGGAAAATAGAAAGGAGAAAGCCTAGATGATTCAACCGATATCGCTCGCTCAAGTACAACAGCCGAATCCTATTATTCAAACGGCTAAGACGACAGAAGCGACCCCGAGCGAACTTACCGATAGTTTTGCGAGTATGCTTAAAAATGCGCTTGACAGTGCAAGTGCTCAAGAGCAGAACGTACATAAAGTCAATAATCAGTTCTTGGTTGGACAGGCGGATATTTCTCAAGTGATGGTGGTCTCGCAGCAGGCTCAATTAACCCTTCAGCTCGTGACGCAGGTCCGGAACAAGGCTGTCGAAGCTTATCAGGAAATCATGCGTATGCAAATCTAGAGCTGAGCTTCGTGCAACAGCAATCTGCGGGGTGAAAAAGTGAACGAGAAATTAGCCCGGTATAGCGCCTCCGTTAAAAATTACTGGAGCGCAATGGGGAAAAAACAAAAGATTTGGCTCGGCGCTACGTTAGGGGTGCTGTTGCTGACAATCATACTGCTAACGGCTATTCTCACAAAGACGCAGTATGAGACCGTATTTAATGAATTAGATACTACCGATGCTCAAGCAATAATGAATTACCTGGATAGTAGCAATGTTGCATACAAACTCGAAAATGGCGGATCGTCTATCGCTGTTCCTAGCAGCGAAGCAGATCGAGTCAGAGTAGCCGCAGGCTCCCAAGGCCTGGTTCAAAACGGCTCCATCGGTTTTGAAGCTTTCAGTGCAAGCTCCTCGCAATTCGGTATGACAGATAATGAATTTAACGTTCGTTACAAAAATGCTTTGAATGGTGAGGTTCAACAGCTTCTCAACGCCATGCAAGGTGTTTCCACAAGTAAGGTCGTCGTCAATCTTCCGAAGGAAAGCGTGTTTGCTCAGCCGGATGAAGGCTCAGGAGCTTCGGTATCCGTCGTCATGAAGTTTAAACCAGGCTTCAGACCGAGTCAGGATGAGATTGATGGATATTTCAATCTTGTGAAAACCTCCATTCCTAATTTGAAGGTTACTGACATTACAATTACAAGTCCTCAAGGAGAGCTAAGCCCTTCTTCCAAGGCTGGCGGTGTTCTCTCAGGCACTGGCGACACAGAATCCCTTTTCCAAATTAGGAAAAAGTACGAGGCTGAACTGAAACGGAACATAGAGGAATTCCTCGGTCCGATGCTTGGCAGCGAAAATCTGGTTGTCAGCGTTACAAGCAGTCTTAACTTCGATCAAACGAATCGAGTGGAAGATCTCGTGAGTCCGCTTGAGGGTAACAACAATAATGGCATCATCATAAGCCAGCAAGAAGAAAACGAGAGCTCAGAAGGATCTGCTGGCGATGTTGGTGGAGTTGCAGGAACGGGAGAAACGGATGTTCCAGGTTATTCTTCAGCAGCAAGCGGCTCCAACACTTCCGAGAAAAGCTCCCGAACGACTAACTATGATGTGAATCGTATCAAAAACACGGTTGTGGGCGGTCCATATGCCGTCAAGGATCTGAGCGTAAGCATAGGACTTCCTAATGATCTATTAAACCAGGAAACACGTGATCAAATCACCAATTATTTAACATCTTTTGTCCGGTCTCAGTTAATTGATTCAGGACAAGACGTAAGTAATGACGATTTAATCGCTAAGAAAGTTGCGGTTATTGGACAAAATTTTGCGGGATCGTCTACTGCTGCCGGAGTTGGTGGATTGTCTACAGCCTGGATGATCGCAATTGGCGTCGCCGCCGCTGCACTTGTTGCAGGTATCATCTTCGCGGTTCGCAAACGCCGTCGTAACGTAGAGGAAGAGTTTATTGAAGAACTTCCACCTAGAGTTGAGTATCCATCAATCAACCTCGAGAGCGTCAACAATGAAAGTCAGGTCCGCAAAAATCTTGAAACTCTTGCCAAGCGTAAGCCGGATGAATTCGTCAGTCTTCTCCGCACCTGGCTAGTAGAAGAATAGGAGGAGCTTTTTGTGGCTAAAGCGATGCAGACTTTAACCGGCCGCCAAAAGGCTGCCATTCTCCTCATTACGCTGGGGCCGGAAGTGTCCGCTCAGATTTTTAAAAATCTGAGGGAAGAAGAGATTGAACAGCTGACGCTTGAGATTGCTAATGTTCGCAAGGTGGACAGCATCGAGCGAGACACAATCATGGGCGAGTTTTATCAAATATGTCTGGCTCAGGAATATATTTCGCAGGGCGGTATCGCTTATGCCAAGGATATTCTCGAAAAGGCGCTTGGCGCACAGAAGGCTCAGGAAGTTCTGAACCGATTGACCGCCACTTTGCAGGTAAGACCGTTCGATTTTGCCCGCAAAGCGGAGCCGACACAGATTCTCAACTTTATTCAAAACGAAAACGTGCAGACGATTGCTCTTGTACTCTCGTACTTGCAGCCAGAGCAGGCGTCCCATATTCTGTCTTCGCTACCTCAGGATAAACAGGCTGATGTTGCTAGACGCGTAGCGCTGATGGACAGTACATCGCCGGATGTTATTTCGCAAGTTGAACGTGTTCTGGAGCAGAAGCTATCGGCAACAGTCACGCAGGACTACACGAATGCTGGCGGTATCGACTCTATCGTTCAGATCCTCAACGGCGTCGACCGCGGCACTGAGCGCACGATTCTGGATTCACTTGAGATTCAAGATCCTGAGCTCGCCGAAGAAATCAAAAAGCGTATGTTCGTTTTCGAGGACATCGTCAACATCGACAACCGTGCGATTCAGCGAATCATCCGCGATATCGAGAACTCCGACCTACAGCTTGCGCTCAAGGTCGCCAGCGAAGAAGTACGCGAAGCGATTTTCCGCAATATGTCCAAGCGTATGGCCGAAACGTTCAAGGAAGAAATGGAATTCATGGGTCCTGTCCGGCTGCGTGATGTCGAGGAAGCTCAGACCCGCATCGTAGCGACGATTCGCAGGTTGGAGGAATCCGGAGACATTATAATCGCCCGCGGCGGAGGAGATGACATTATTGTCTAATCTGATCAAATCCTCTCATGTAATCCCGAAACAAGAGCATCAACGGCTGGAACGGTACTATACCCGTCAGGGGGATGGTCAGCCTGGAGAGATGGCGAATTCGGCGGATCTAACGATGCGACTGGATCTAGAGCTGTATCAGCCCCGTGTGGATCAAGCGACGGAAGCTCTGCAAAAGCAGATTTTGGCCGATGCCCAAGGTGTAGCTGACGATACAATCGCCGATGCGGTTAGGCGTTCTGAAGAGCTGCTCCAGCAGGCCAACCATGAAGCTGAACAGTGGTGGCATGCTCGCAGAGCCGATGATGAGCATTTAATTCAGGAAATCCGCAGCTCCGGTTATGAAGCAGGATTTCAACTCGGGCGCCAGGAAGCGGAGGCTGAGCTGAAACAGCAGTGGGAGCAGCAAATTCAGGAATCCGCTGTAATGCTGGAGTCGGCTTATCAGATGCGAGAGCAGATTATCCAAGAAGCAGAGCCGTTTCTCATCGAGCTAAGCTGCAGCATTGCCGAAAAGCTTGTAGGAAAGCAACTGACGCTGGATCCGAACATCGCCACTGAGCTCATTCGCAGTGCGTTGTCACGACGCAGAGAGCATGGAGTCATCGTATTATGCGTCGCTCCGTCACAGCTTGCTGCAGTACAGGCGGCGAGAGACGAGCTTGAGCTATCAATCGACTCGCAAGCTGAGCTCCAAATTCTGCCTGATGCTTCGGTTAAAGATCATGGATGCGTCATTCGTTCAGCATTCGGCAGCATTGATGCTCGCATCGATACTCAGCTGGCCGAGATAAAGAAGGAGCTTGTCCAACTGGCGCAACAGCGTGATGGACAGGAGGCGCATCCATGAACGGGCTATCCGCTTCAAAGTATGTAGAGCATCTTGCTGGAATTGATCCGGTGCGGGTAAACGGCAAGGTTACACAGGTAATCGGACTGACCGTGGAAAGCGAAGGGCCAGATGCCGGCATTGGAGATGTCTGCTACATTTACCCCGGAAAAGGATCTCCGCCGCTAATGGCTGAGGTTGTAGGTTTCCGAGACAATCGGCTGGTGCTGATGCCGCTTGGCGATCTGAATGCAATCGGGCCAGGATGCGATGTCGTCGGTACAGGTAAACCCCTCACGGTACAGGTTGGATCTGAACTTCTCGGCAAAGTTTTAGACGGTCTGGGCAGGCCGCTAGACGGTAGCTTTATTCCGAGCCGCATGGTGCGCTATCCGACGACAGCTCCTCCAAGTAACCCGCTATTCCGGCCTAGAGTAACGGAGCCGCTCGGCATTGGAGTCAGGGCGATCGACGGTTTGCTAACTGTAGGGCAAGGTCAGCGTGTCGGCATTTTCGCCGGATCAGGCGTCGGGAAGAGCACTCTGCTGGGAATGATTGCTCGTAATACTGCCGCAGATGTCAATGTTATCGCGCTGATCGGTGAGCGGGGCCGTGAGGTGCTCGAGTTTATCGAGAAGGATCTCGGTCCCGAAGGGCTAGCCCGTTCCGTGGTGATCGTGGCAACCTCAGATCAGCCGGCACTCATTCGCATCAAAGGTGCAGTTATCGCAACTACAATTGCGGAATATTTCCGTGATCGCGGGCTCAACGTCATGCTGATGATGGACTCAGTGACTCGCTACGCAATGGCCCAGCGCGAGGTTGGACTCGCTGTTGGTGAACCGCCTGCAACTAGGGGCTATACACCTTCTGTGTTTGCAACATTGCCTAAGCTGCTTGAGCGGGCAGGAACGGGTCCGACCGGTTCCATCACAGCCTTCTACACCGTGTTGGTAGATGGCGACGATATGAATGAGCCGGTAGCCGACGCAGTCCGCGGTATTTTGGATGGGCATATTGTGCTAAGTCGCGATCTTGCTCACAAAGGACATTTCCCGGCTATCGATGTTCTCAGCTCGGTCAGCCGTGTCATGAATGAAATCGTGACTAATGAGCATCGAAGTGCTTCCGCTGAGCTCAAAAAATTGCTTGCTATATATAGAGATTCGGAAGATCTCATCAATATAGGGGCGTACCAAAGCGGATCAAATCATGAAATTGATGAGGCTATTTCCCAAATTGGCGCCATTCATAACTTTACGCGCCAGAGTACGAATGAAAAAGCGGATTACCAGCAGACGCTGGATAAGCTGATGAATCAATTCAACGGAGGCTGACAACGCAAATGATGGCATTCCGATATTCCTATCAAAGTATCGTCAATCTCAAAGCCAGTGAGACGACACAAGCAGAGTGGATGCTGACCGCGGCTGTCAGCCAGTTGAGAGCAGAGGAAATGTCGCTTGAAGAGCTTCGCAGCCAGCGGCGGCAATGGGAGGATAAGCTGACCCGTCTCGGTGAGCAAGGCAGCACGCTTATCGAGCTGCAGCAAATTCAGTATTTTATCCGTCATCTGGACAAATGTATCGGTAGCAAGGAGCTTATGGTACGAGCGGCTGAGCATGAAGTGCTTAACTCAAGGCACAAGCTGTCGGAGCGTAAGGTACAGGAAAAGATTTGGCTGAAATCCAAGGATAAGGCCTGGCAGAAATTCAAATCCAGCATGCTGGCGGTGGAGCAAGCCGAGTTGGATGAAATCGCAGTTCAGCGGCATGCCCGTACGGCTCAGCTATAGGCTGACCAGAAATGACTCGGAAGCTGGATAGACGGGGATGTGCAGTACCCCCGGGAGGGATGACAAGTGGCAAAAGAAGAAATGGAAAAGCAAGGTTATAGCGGAATGGAGAAATTCCTCTTTTTTGTAACTCCGCTGCTGTTCACGGTTGTGCTCGTCATGGTGCTGTTCGTCGTCTTCAACCCTTCCTTACGAGAACGATTGGTCGAAGCTGGGCAGGGGATACCGGTTGTTGGAGCTTTGCTGCCGGAGCCAACCGGCAATGGGCAAAAGGCGGCGAACACACAGGGGAGCGAGCTGGATCGCAAACAATTGGCTAGCCTGCAGGCGGATCTTCAAGCGGCGCAAGCAAAGCTGGCCGCCGCACAAGATGAAAAAACAGGGTTGGAAACTCAGATCAAAACCCTTCAGGATCAGATCGACGGCCTGATTAAAAGCGGTGACGCTGAGAAGCTAAGTGCGGAGCAGTACAAGAGCAAAATTGATGAGCTTGCCGGAATGTTTGCTTCTATGTCCGCCAGCAAAGCAGCTCCGATTTTGCAGAGCATGACGCTTGAGGAGTCTGTGCTTGTTCTTAGCTCGATGGATGCCCGGGCTCAAGGTGGAATACTGGCCAAGATGGACCCGAAGCGTGCAGCTCAAACCGCTGCACGGATGAAGGATGACGAGCCGGTTAAGGATCAGCAGATTGCAGCGCTTCAATCGAGGCTTCAATTAGAAGCGACAGCGACTACGGGAACGTCTACGATCCTTAATCAGGAGCAGTTAACTAAAACGTTTGAGAGTATGAACGCGGCCCAAGCGGCTCCATTGCTGCTGCAAATGGCCGATGTCAGCCCAAGCAAAGTGCTCCGGATTCTTGGTGGGGTGAGCGATACGACTCGTTCATCCATCGTAGCGGAAATGTCTGGCCTGAATAAAGATATTACTTCCCAGCTTGTTTCCAAATTGATGGCTGGAAAATAAAAGGGGGTTCAGGGCATGGAAATGGCAGTATCGCAGCCTATGACTCCCGCAGCAGGTTCAACAGCAGCAGGTGCTGGACAGTCTGCCAGACAAGGTGGTAGTACAACAAGTGGGCAGACGTTCCAGCAAGTTATGGGGAGCGCTCAAACGTCGAGCGGATCAAGCCCTGCAGCAGCTTCACAGACGGGAGCAACAACTTCCGATGCCACTGCTGCTGGAGGAGAGACTGCTGCAGCATTAATACAAGCAGCCTTGGCTCAATTGACGGTCGACTTGCAGAAAGCGAAAGGGACGCTTGGTTCTCCGCAGGCCGGCATAGACGGAGCTGCTGCCCTTCCTGGGCAGGAGGGAATTGCTGGCCAGTTGGAAGTCGATCTTACGAACACTGATTTGCTTGGCCAACTGGAGGCGCTTCTCGACAAGCTGTTCGCTGCTGGTGAAGAAGCGATAGAGATTCCCGAGCAAGATTGGCAGGCAGCTGCATCCGAACTCAGTGCTTTACTTGCGCTGCTTGGGCTTCCCGTGCAACAGATGCTTGCGGCTCAGAGTCAGGAAGTTACGGATGGAATGGAGCTGCAAGGAGTAAATGCTGCCGGTAGTGGAAGCAGACAGCTCGTTCTGGAATCACTGCTGATGCTTGGACAAGCGCTTGAAACAGGAGCGGCTCCGAAGATCGGCTCGCAGGATGCGAGCACGATGATTCAACAGCAAATGGGCAAGCTGGAATCGCTGCTAAAAGGCGAAACCAAGGCGCAGGATAGCGACAGCCTGCCAGCTTCCGGTGATACGAATGCCGGTAAGGGAGCTAGCGCAGCTCCGGCAGCAGCGATGTTACTTGCTCGGCTGAATGCTTCCTCGGTGCATGTTCGGGCAGCACTTGAAGCTCAGGGGACATCACCTGCGGCGAACGTGGACAATGTTGTTGCTGGTGAAGCGGCGGTTAATACGACAGTTGCACCAGTTATGACATCATCCGAGCAGCCGCAGGGTCTCATTGCTGGAACGCCGCAGAGCCCAGTTCAGCCAGCTCCTGCTTCTGCAGGGCCAGCAGCACCAGTTCCCGTAGTATCCATTCATCGATTCGCTGAGGAACTTGGAGGCATGATCATTCAGAAGCTGGATATCACGTCCTTAGGCCAAGCGACTGAGGCTCGGATCATGCTGAACCCGGAACATCTGGGTCAGGTCGATATTAAGCTGCAGTTACAAAGTGGACAATTGACCGCAGTATTCATGGCTGACTCGCCAGCGGCGAGGGAAGCGATCGAGAATCAGTTAGCACAACTGAGGCAGTCGCTGCAGCTGCAGGGCATTCAGGTCGAGCGCATGGAGGTCAGCAGCAACCAACTGCAATCCAGCTTTTCCTTTGGCCAACAAAGTCATGGAGGCGGCCAACAGCGGCAAAGCTTCACTGGTGATCGAAGCGTCTCGGAAGAAGCTGCACTGAGAGAAGCCGACTTGACGACACAAACAGTCATCCGCGAGCTTGGCTTCGGACGGGCAGTCAATGAGACGGCTTAATCAGAAACGGGGGATAAGCAGATGGCATCAGGCTCAGTAAACAACAATTCCATTTATCCTTACATCAGTCAAAAAAATGCAAGTGCGGCATCGACCAGCATGGATAACTCGACGATGGGCAAAGACTCTTTCCTGCAACTGCTCGTCGCGCAGCTGAAGTATCAGGATCCTCTGAAGCCGGCCGACAATACGACTTATATTGCTCAGCTTGCGCAATTCTCTTCGGTTGAGCAGTTGACGAACATATCTGGCCAGTTAAATGTACAGGGACAGAATCTTGGGCTTACTTCCGATCTGATTGGAAGAACGGTTCAATGGGATGTTTATGATGCGGGAGGTAAGCTGACAACCGAAAAAGGCATCGTAGAGTCCATAATTCTGAAAGATGGCTTACAGTACATCGTCTCCGGCGGCAAAAATATTCCTCTTGACGCGCTGAAGCAGGTTGACAGCGAAAATAAAGAGGAACAACCGGAAGAAGAAGCTCCAGCACCACCTGACGAAGTTCTGGCTTGAATGTTTTCTAACCAAACATACCAATTAGGGGGCTAACACCTATGCTTAGATCGATGTATTCGGGAGTATCAGGCATGCGCGGTTTTCAAACAAAGCTTGACGTAATCGGCAACAACATTGCCAATGTGAACACAGTCGGCTTCAAGTCCGGCCGGGTTATGTTCCAAGACATTCTTAGCCAAACCGTGTCAGGAGCAAGCATGGCTGAGGCAGATGCACGTGGCGGTAAAAATGCACAGCAGATTGGCCTGGGCGTTACAGTTGCTTCGGTAGACTCGCTCCATACGGCGGGTAGCGCGATGACGACCAATGTTCCAACCGACCTGCGTATTGATGGAGACGGATTTTTCGCAGTTCGTCCAGCTGGTATGGAAGATGGATTCTACCTTACTCGGGCTGGTAATTTCTCTGTTGACGCTGCTGGTCAGCTAGTAACCGCCGATGGCGGCCTCGTGCTGAGCTCGGATGGCGGGATCATCTCGCTTGCCGGAGTGAATGCCTACTCGATCGGCAAAGACGGCTCCATCGTCGGCATAAACGCCGACGGAACGACTGGCGACGCAATTGCAACCATCGGTGTTGTACAAGTACAGAACCCGAACGGTTTGGAGAAAATGGGAGCCAACCTCTATCGTTCCACCGTCAACTCCAATCTGGAAGAGCTGGAACTCGGTGTTCCTGGAGATCCGGAGACGGGCAGCGGCACAATTGTAGCTGGGCAACTAGAAATGTCCAACGTCGATCTGACGAGCGAGTTCACGGAAATGATCGTCGCTCAGCGCGGCTTCCAATCGAACTCCCGCATCATCACTACTTCCGACGAGATCCTCCAGGAGCTTGTCAACCTGAAGCGTTAATCGCCGCAGGCTGAAGCTGCGACCATCGCGTGAGTGCTGCTTGATAATAACAGCATTTATGCGAGGGTTGCCAAGCGGGAAGGAGCTCTATGATTCAGGTAACCAGGCTGAATGGCAGCAAGCTCACGATCAACGCTTTGTTGATCGAGCTGATCGAAGAAACGCCGGATACGCTCATTTCAATGACCACCGGCAAAAAAATGGTCATTCAGGAATCGGCCTCAGTGCTGGTAGGCCGAATTATCGACTATCAGCGCGCCATTGGACTTACGGCCGCATCTGTGAAGAGCGCAGCGACGGAGGAATAACTGCGATGAAAAAAATGCTTCCCTGGATGATTACGACCTTGCTAGCCATATCTTTGATTGCCGTAGTGGCGGTGTTTTTATACAACTCCCTTCTAGGCAGTCCAGATAAAGCAGAGTCAGATGGCAAAGTAGTCGCCGCGACAGTGAAGCCGCTGTCTGCCAAAGACAGGCTTGCCGTGACGCTTGAGCTCAAGGAAATCAAGCGTAATCTTAAGGACAACGAGAAGTTAGTCATTATCAGCTTTGCCTTCCAAATGGATAAAAAAGCGTCCAAGACAGAATTGGATCAAATTAAGGATATTGCTGTGAAGCCGATTATTAATCGGATTCTGGCGGATACAACCGCTCAGCAGCTGGAAGGTTCCGCAGGACAGGATGCGCTAGAAGCTAAGCTGCTCAATGAGATCAACAAGATCCTTCCAAAAGGGAAACTAGTCAAGGTTTCCATTACGGACTATCTTCTGACTGATATTTAAGCCAGCTAAGCATCAGGCAAGGAGGTGAGAGAGATTGGTAGATGTTCTATCGCAAAATGAAATAGACGCGCTGCTTGCCGCTCTTTCTTCGGGCGAGATGGATGCGGAAGAGCTGAAAAAGGAAGAGAGCCAGAAAAAAGTCCGTTCGTATGACTTCAAACGGGCTGTAAGGTTCTCGAAGGATCATATTCGCAGCCTCACCCGAATTCATGAAAACTTCGCTCGTTTCCTGACGACTTATTTCTCCGCTCAGCTGCGGACGTTCGTTCAGATCAACGTCGTACAGGTCGAGCAGCTGCCTTATGATGAATTTATCCGTTCCATCCCGAAAATGACGATTCTGAACATTTTTGATGCAGAGCCGCTCAAAGGACGCATGGTGCTTGAGGTCCATCCTAATGTCGCCTATTCCATGGTGGATCGGCTACTCGGTGGTTCAGGTACGGCTCCGACCAAGATCGGAAATTTGACGGAAATTGAAACGATGATCATGGAGAAAATGTTCAGCCGTGCATTCGAAAGTTTGCAAGAGGCTTGGAAATCGGTCATCGATATTTCTCCAAGGCTCGAATCACTGGAGACGAATCCGCAGTTCATGCAGATTGTCTCACCGAATGAAACGATCGCTCTCATCTCATTGAGCACAAAGATCGGCGATACGACAGGGATGATTAATCTTTGTATCCCTCATGTGGTCATTGAGCCGATTATGCCGAGACTTTCTGTACACCACTGGTTTGTTTCCCAAAAGAAATCCAGAGTTCCTGAAGAAGTAGAGATGTTGGAGCAACGGGTACATAAAGCGAGACTACCTATTATTGCAGAGCTAGGTGAATCTTCTATAACCGTTCATGAGTTCATGAATCTTGCTATCGGAGATGTCATTTCCCTTAAAAAGCCAGTGGGCGATGGGCTCCATATCAAGGTAGGGGAAAAGCTGAAATTTATCGGCAGCCCGGGGTCGGTCCGTGATCGGCTTGCGGTTCAAGTAGAAGAGATCGTAAGTGAAGGAGCGGACGAAGACTATGACGAGTAAAGATTATTTGTCCCAGGAGGAAATCGATGCTCTGTTAAGGCAGAGCTCCGGAGAATCCGATGACGCGGCCATTTCACCATCCGAGAGCAAGATCGAGCATTACTTGACCGGAATGGAGCAGGATGCTCTTGGAGAAATCGGCAATATCACCTTTGGCAGCGCAGCAACAGCATTGTCGACCTTGCTTGGCCGAAAGGTGGATATTACGACTCCTACCGTTTCCCTGATTCGTCGCGCGGAGCTCGGCGATGAGTTTCCGAAGCCGCATGTTGCGGTGTCGGTTAGTTATGTGGAAGGTTTTGAGGGCATTAACTCCCTCGTCATCAAGACTAGAGATGCAGGTATTATCGCTGATCTTATGCTCGGTGGTGAGGGGATTGTCGGCCAGCAAGAGCTGAACGATATCCACATTAGCGCCGTGCAGGAAGCAATGAATCAGATGATGGGATCTTCTGCAACGTCGATGTCGACCATTTTCAATCGTATGGTCAACATCTCGCCACCAGGCATCGATATTTTGGATGTGGAGCAGGGCGGTGGCTTACAGCAGTTGCCTCCAGATGATGTATTCATCAAAATCAGCTTCCGTCTTATGATCGGCGATCTGATCGACTCAACTATCATGCAGCTTCTCCCTGTAGCATTCGCGAAACAGATGGTGGATTCACTTATGGGCGGCTCAAGCTCTGAATCTGCGGCAGCTTCAGCTCCGGCAGCGCCTGTTGCCCATGCGGCAGCACCGCCGGCTGAAATTCCTTATGCGGCTCCGCCTGTTCAATCCAGTCAGCCACATGTACAAGCTCCACAGCCGACTTACCAGGCGCCTTATTCAGATCCAATGGCACCGGCAGCGGCAGGGCCTCAAACGTACGGAGCGCCTGTAGGACGGAATGTGAGCGTTCAGCCTGTACAATTCGGAGGTTTCCAGGGCGGGGGTTATCAACAGCCGGACGAGACAAATCTTGGCCTGTTGCTTGATATTCCACTCAAGGTAACAGTGGAGCTTGGTCGGACACAAAAGCAGATTAAGGACATTCTCGAGCTGTCCCAGGGTTCGATCATCGAGCTGGACAAACTTGCCGGCGAACCGGTCGATATTCTGGTGAACAACAAGCTCATTGCAAAAGGCGAGGTTGTCGTCATAGACGAGAATTTTGGGGTCAGGGTGACTGATATTGTCAGCCAATGGGACCGCATTACCAAAATACAGTAATTCACATCCTGGGAGGAAATTACAATGGCAAACCGTATTCTTATCGTTGATGATGCTGCCTTCATGCGAATGATGATTCGCGATATTCTAACTAAAAACGGCTACGAGGTAGTAGGCGAGGCCCAGGACGGCTCCCAAGCAATTGAAAAATATAAAGAGCTGAAGCCGGATTTGATCACAATGGACATTACGATGCCTGAAATGGACGGAATTGCCGCTCTAAAGGAAATCAAAAAAATGGATGGCAATGTAAAAGTCATCATGTGTTCAGCAATGGGCCAGCAGGCAATGGTTATCGATGCTATCCAGGCGGGAGCGAAAGACTTTATCGTAAAGCCTTTCCAAGCTGACCGGGTCATCGAAGCTATCAAGAAAACACTGGGCTGATTCGTGAGTGCACTGTATATCCATCCGCTATCCTCAGGGGTGGCGAAAACGGGTTTGACGGCTGCGAGTCCCTCCCCGGGGGAAGATATTTCCTTGTTTCCTTCCCCGGGTCCAGCTCTGGAGGGGGCGCCTCAATTTACAACTGGCAGCATGATGGGAAGCATGATCTGGATGATCGTAGCGCTAGCGCTTGTTATCGGCCTGATCGTGCTGCTCATCAAATTTCTCTCCAAGCGCAGTCAGTTATGGAGCGGTCCAAGGTCACTTCAGTCACTAGCTGGAATGACTCTTGCGCAAGGTAAGTCGATCCAACTTGTAGAGGTTGCTGGAAAAATCTATGTACTTGGCATAGGTGATAATGTAGCCGCGCTGGATATCATTTCAGATCCAGACGCGGTGGAGGCAGTCCGCAAGGGGCTAGCGAAGCAAACTAACGATGCTGCAAGCACTAGTCCAGCCGCCGAGTGGATGAAGCTGCTGCAGGGCAAAGTTGCAGGACGAAGAGACACTGCGCTTCAAGCTGGCGAAGGCGGAGATGCAAAACGGTTCGAAATGATGCTCCAACAAAAGCTGGAGCAGCAGTCCAGGCAGCAAGAGGAACTGGAGCATCTGCTGCAGGAAACCAGAGACAGGGAACGGTTGAGAGAAGAATGAAATGGAAATGGATGCTGTCGATGCTGGCCGCTGGTGTTTTATCGCTTGCTTTGCAGCAATCGGCTTATGCAGAGCCGCTGCCAGGGATCGACATTAGCATTGGCGGAGAAGAATCGGGTGGGACAAGCGCGATCTCGCTAGTACTGCTGATTACCGTAATGACAATCGCACCTTCGATCCTGATTCTGATGACTAGCTTCACACGAATCGTCATCGTTCTTGGATTTGTTCGGACCTCGCTGGGAACCCAGCAAATGCCTCCGAACCAAGTCATGATTGGGCTGGCCCTGTTTTTAACCTTGTTCATTATGGCGCCGACTTTGTCGCAGGTTAACGAGGTTGCATTGCAGCCTTACATCAAAGGAGAACTGACGCAGACGGAAGCTCTTGAGCAGGCGGCCAAGCCGATGAAAAAGTTCATGTTCCAGCATACGCGGGAGAAGGATCTGCTGCTCTTTCTGAACTACTCCAAGGCAGAAAAGCCTAAAACCTATGAGGATATTTCCCTCACCGTGCTTGTGCCAGCTTATGCGATCAGCGAGCTCAAGACGGCGTTCCAGATGGGATTCATGATCTTCATTCCGTTCCTCATCATTGATATGGTCGTCTCTAGTACATTGATGGCCATGGGTATGATGATGCTCCCGCCGGTCATGATTTCACTTCCGTTCAAGATCCTATTATTCGTTCTTGTAGACGGCTGGTATCTGATCGTCAAATCGCTGCTGCTCAGCTTCAGTTCGTCGTGATTCAAGCGGGAGGAAATACGGCATGAATTCGGACTTTGTTATCGGCCTGGCTGGCCAGGCAATCCTCGTCACTCTTAAGGCCAGCGCTCCGATGTTGATTATTGGGCTTATCGTCGGTCTGATTATTAGTATCTTTCAGGCTACGACCCAGATCCAGGAGCAGACTCTAGCTTTCGTGCCCAAAATTGTCGCGGTTTTTGCAGCAGTGCTGCTGTTCGGGCCGTGGATTCTCAGCACATTGGTGGATTTCACCTATAACCTGCTGAACAACCTGCACAATTACATCGGGTAGGCGAGGATATGGAGTTATTTACGCAAGGATTTCCTGTTTTTCTGTTGATTTTTTGTCGAATTACTTCCTTTTTTGTCGTAGTCCCCGTGTTCTCAGCCCGGACTGTTCCGGCAAGGTTCAAAGTAGGGATCGGTTTTTTTGTGTCTTATCTCGTCTTTTTAACTTATGGAACGACGAAGCAGATTACACCTAACGCAACCTACCTGCTGACAATTGTGCAAGAAATCATGGTAGGACTGCTGCTTGGTTTTATCGTTTATCTGTTTTTTACGGTCGTGCAGACGGCCGGAGCACTCATTGACCTTCAAGTTGGTTTTGCCATGGCGAATGTTGTGGACCCGCTGACAGGTATTTCCGCTCCGATCACGGGCAACTTCAAATACATGGTGCTGTTGCTGCTGTTCCTGACGATGAATGGCCATCTTTACCTTCTGCAAGCCTTGATGAACAGTTATCAATGGATTCCGCTCGAACTGAACATCTATACCTATATAGCGGACGGGACGATTTCTGAATTTCTAGTCAAAGGGTTTTCGCAGTCTTTTCTACTGGCGGTTCAGATTGCAGCTCCAATCATGGTGGCCATGTTCCTGACGGATGTAGGTTTGGGCTTTCTGGCTCGAACAGCTCCGCAATACAATGTGTTCGTCATCGGAATGCCGCTTAAAATCCTGCTAGGCTTTCTGCTGCTGGTGCTGCTGATGCCGTCGATGAGCGTCTTGTTCGGACATTTATTTTCCTTAATGTTCGATTTTCTGGGCGAGTTTTTCGGAGCGATCCAGGGCGGGACCGACTGATCGGAAGGAGGATGAGAGCGATGTCCAGGCTGCGTTATAGAGTAGACCTCCAGTTATTTAATGGAGAAAAGACGGAAGACGCAACTCCTAAGAAAAAGCAGGAGGCCAGAGACAAGGGTCAGGTTGCCAAAACTCCTGAGCTTCCCGGAGCTTTTATTATCCTGTTTGTATTCGCTAGCTTTTATATGCTGGGTGGATTCTACAAGGAAAGAATCTATCGTTTGTTCGGCAGCCTGTTCAACAGCTGGCTGACGATGGACCTTACGGATGGGAACGTAATGTCGCTGTTCTACGACATTATGATTCAGCTGTTGATTCTTCTCTCGCCAATTTTGCTGCTTGCCTTCCTGGCCGCGCTTCTGTTCAATTACGCACAGGTTGGATTCCTGTTGGCTACGGAGCCGATAACACCGGATCTGAAAAAGCTTGATCCCATTAAAGGCATGCAAAATATATTTTCTATGCGCTCGGTTGTCGAGTTTTTCAAAAGCATTATAAAGCTTGTTGTAGTCGGTGTCGTCGTTTTCATGGCAATTTGGGGGGAATGGGACCGGATTCTTCAGCTCGGACTTGTACCAATTGAAGGGATCTTTGCCTTTACATCGAGCCTGACGTTGAAGATTGGAATGCAATTCGCTGTGCTTCTTGTCGTTATCGCGGTGCTGGACTACATCTATCAACGCTACGAATTCGAAAAGAGCCTGCGCATGTCCTTTCAGGACATCAAGGACGAGTATGTGAAGACCGAAGGTAATCCTCTCATCAAAGGCAAGATCAAGGAGCGTCAGCGCAAAATGGCTCTGCAGCGCATGATGCAGGAGATTCCGAAGGCGGATGTGGTCATAACCAATCCTACCCACTACGCTATTGCCATCAAGTATGACGGCAGCAAAATGCAAGCGCCGGTCATTTTGGCCAAGGGCATGGATTATGTTGCTCTGCGAATCAAGGAAATTGCCAAAGAGAATGGTGTATTGACCATGGAGAACAGGCCGCTGGCTAGAGCCCTGTACGATCGCACTGAAATTGGCGATACGATACCGGCAGATCTGTTTCAAGCGGTCGCAGAAGTACTGGCCTATGTGTACAAGCTGAAGGGCCGCAGCAAATCATCCTAAACGAGTTAAGCGGAGGCTTTCGTCATGAAACTGAGGGACCTGGCAATCTTGGTGGGGGTTATCGGCATCGTAATGATGATGGTTATCCCTGTTCCTACTTTCCTGATGGACATCCTGCTCGTAATCAACATATCGGTCGCGCTCATCATTCTCTTAATAGCGATGAACTCGAAAGAGGCGTTGGATTTTTCCATCTTTCCCGCGCTGCTGCTGATTACGACGTTATTCAGGCTCGCCCTCAACGTATCGACCACACGTAATATTCTTGTGCATGCTCATGCGGGAGAGGTGGTCAAGGCATTCGGAAACTGGGTAGCCGGAGGCCAGGTCGCCATCGGCTTCATCGTATTCCTTATCTTGGTTGTTGTTCAATTCATCGTCATCACGAAGGGCTCGGAGCGCGTGGCTGAGGTTGGAGCGAGGTTCACGCTGGATGCAATGCCAGGTAAGCAAATGAGCATTGACGCTGATCTGAATGCCGGTCTCATCAACGAGCAGCAGGCGCGTGCACGCCGCTCCAAGATTGAGCGCGAGGCGGACTTTTACGGCTCGATGGACGGCGCCAGCAAATTCGTCAAGGGCGACGCCATTGCAGCCATCATTATTTTGATCATCAACCTGATCGGCGGCTTCATCATCGGTATGACTGTGAAAGGGATGGGATTCGGCGAAGCGCTTGAAACCTATTCCATTCTTACAATCGGCGATGGTCTTGTCAGTCAGATTCCTGCACTGCTGATTTCCACGGCAGCAGGTCTTATCGTGACACGCGCTGCTTCGGAGGGCAATCTGGCCCATGATCTGAGCTCGCAAATGACGCGTTATCCACAACTGCTCTATGTAGTTGCGGGAACGATTGCGCTACTTGGTCTGTTCACTCCGATCGGTATCATCCGCACCTTCCCGATCTCAGCCCTGCTGGCGTATCTAGGGTGGAAAATGCAAGGAGCACATAGCAAACAGCAGCAGGAACAAGAGCAACTGGTGGAGGAGCAGCAGATCGAGGAGGTTCGCAGCCCCGAGAGTGTCGTCAGCCTGCTTCAGGTCGATCCAATCGAGTTCGAATTCGGTTACGGACTTATTCCGCTGGCTGATACGCAACAGGGAGGCGATTTGCTGGATCGGATCATCATGATCCGTCGGCAATGCGCACTTGAGCTTGGATTAGTCGTACCGGTCATCCGAATCCGCGACAACATTCAACTCCGGCCAAATGAATATGTCATCAAGCTTAAAGGCAATCAGGTGGCCAGAGGCGATCTGCTGCTGAATCATTACTTGGCGATGAGTCCTGGTTTTGAGGACGAATCGATCATCGGTATCGAAACGACGGAGCCGGCCTTCGGTCTTCCGGCGCTCTGGATCGACGAAGCAACTAAAGAGCGCGCCGAAATGTCGGGTTATACCGTCGTTGATCCGCCATCTGTAGTCGCTACTCATCTGACCGAGATCATCAAGCGCCATGCGCATGAACTGCTCGGCAGGCAGGAAACGAAAGCTCTTGTGGATAACGTCAGGGAAGCTTATCCGGCGATTGTGGATGACTTGATTCCTTCGGTCATGTCGATCGGCGATGTGCAGAAGGTGCTGGCTAAGTTGCTCAAGGAAAAGATCTCGATTCGGGATCTGGTCACCATATTTGAGACGTTGGCTGATCATGGGTTGTATACAAAGGACCCGGATATTTTGACCGAATATTCACGTCAAGCGTTGTCGCGGCAAATTACACAGCAATATAGTGGCAGCCAAAGTTCTATGAAGGTTATTACAATCAGTCCGGCACTCGAGAAAAAAATTGCCGAAGCGGTTCAGCAAACGGATCAGGGCAGTTATCTTGCCATAGATCCGGTCGCCTCACAGCAAATTTGCAGTCGAGTTAGTGAACAGGTGACGCGGCAAATCCAGTCCGGGCAGCAACCGGTCGTGTTGGCATCTCCGACGATTCGTATGTATCTCAGACAGATTATCGAGCGCGTTATGGGGGATGTGCCCGTTCTTTCCTACAGCGAGCTGGAGCCTTCTGTTGAAGTCCAAAGCGTAGGGACGGTGAATCTGTGAAGGTGAAACGATATGTAGTCGGTTCAGTTCCAGAGGCTCTCCCTATGATTAGGAATGAGCTTGGCAGCGATGCAGTTATTCTTAGCACAAAAGAAATCAAGACGGGCGGATTCCTCGGCCTTTTCGGCAAGCGGCGCATCGAAGTCATCGCTGCTGCAGAAACCGGGGGGGCTACAGCCCCAGTCCGGAAGCCGGCTGCGCCATCAGCCCCAATCGCGAGGCCTGCTGCAGCATCGACTGCTTTCGCACCGAACGGAGCGACACAGTTGCTCGCGGCTCAAGCGGTCATGAGTGCTGCTGATGAGATGTCAGCTGCAGCTTTGGAACAGCCACCAGCTCCACGAATCGCTGCTTCGCTGGCAGCTTCCTCTTATGCGGATTCACCAGCTCATGTCATGACTCCGCCAGCACCAGCTCCAGCTGCACAACCATCGTCTGGGTTACAGGATGAGTTGCTGCAGGAGATGCGCGGAATCAAAACCTGGATGCGCCAAATGTCAGCGCAGCAAGCTCAAGCTGCTTTAAGCGGACCTGCTAAAAAGCTGCTGGAGCGTCTGGAGCAGCAGGAGGTAACCGCCGATTGTCGAGAGCGTCTGCTCCATGAGCTGCAGGCCGATCCGGGATATGATGCCCTGTCCGAGGATGGCGAAGCGCTGTGGAAGGCGGCGAAAGAGCGGATCATGGGCTGGCTGCAGCCTTATGAGCCCAATACGGATGTTTTTGCTCCCAGAGCAATCCACTTCGTCGGACCGACCGGAGTTGGCAAAACAACAACTATCGCCAAGCTGGCAGCGCTTGAAACCTTGAAGAACAAACGCTCGGTTGGCTTAATTACTGCGGATACGTACCGGATTGCTGCGGTAGACCAGCTGCGAACTTACGCTGATATACTCGGCGTGCCGCTTGAGGTTGTATTCTCTCCTGCCGAGACGGTTCGGGCGTTCCAGCAGTTGAATGGCAGAGACTTGATCCTGATGGATACAGCCGGCCGGAATTATCGGAGCGAGCTGCAGATCAGCGAAGTCAGCAGCCTGCTGAGGGCGGGAGAGGATAGTGAAACCTGTCTCGTGCTCAGCCTTACAGCCAGGACTTCGGATATGGAGGCGGTCTCGTTGCCTTTTATACGCAATGGGGTAAATAAGGCGATTTTCACCAAGCTCGATGAGACTCGTATCTACGGATCGTTGCTTAACTTGGTGATAGAGCATGGACTCCAGCCTCTATATCTAGCATTCGGTCAGACGGTGCCGGATGATCTCGAACCATTCAACAGCCGTAAATACAGCTCTTTGCTGCTTGGGGATTACGAGAATGTCTGACCAAGCGCAAGCGCTGCGAAATATGATCCTGCAACAGAACAAGCCGCCCTCCAATAAAGGGACCCGAATTCTGACGGTGGCGAGCGGTAAAGGTGGAGTCGGCAAGTCCAATTTCAGCCTGAACTTTGCGCTGTCACTGCAGAAGCTCGGCCAGAAGGTGCTTATATTCGATGCCGACATCGGCATGGCGAACCTGGATGTACTGATGGGCGTACCTGCTCCTTATTCGCTCTATCATCTCTTTCAGGGCCAGCGATCTATTCATGACATTATCCAACTAGGGCCGGGCGGGTTGCATTTCATTGCCGGCGGTTCGGGTTTCCGCGAGCTGCTGCATCTGACAGAGGAGCAACTCCAGCATGCCGATCGCGAAATTGGCAAGGTGCAGGGCGAGTACGATTTGATTCTGTTCGATACAGGAGCGGGGCTTAGCCGAGAGGCGGAGCGTTTCATCCGAGGCTCCCATGAGAGCATCATCGTAACGACGCCGGAGCCGACGTCCATAACGGATGCCTACGCTCTGGTCAAAATGGTTTCGCATTCCCATCCTGATGCAAAGTTCAAGCTCATTGTAAATCGCGTATTGGATCAGCGAGAAGGCCGCCAAACCGCAGAAAAAATGGATCTGGCAGCGCAGCGTTTTTTGAACGTCCAGTTGCCCTATGCAGGAGCTATTATGGATGATCCGCATGTCGGTAAAGCGGTAAGGCGGCAAACGCCTTTTTCGCTCGCTTATCCCGACTGCCAAGCGTCACGCGATATACTTGCTGCGGCCAGAAGTTATCTGGAAATTCCTCAAGTTGGCGATTCCACACGTACAGTCAAAGGATTCTTTCATCAATGGCTCAATCGCAAACGTAACCTTTGACTTTAGGACAAGGAGAGATTGGAGCATGCCCCAATTTCGAGTGCTGATCGTGGACGATTCGGCTTTTATGCGAGCCGTCATTAAGGATTTGATCGAGGAGGACTCGGCCTTTGAAATCGCGGGCATGGCCCGCACAGGCAGGGAGGCTATAGAAGCTGCGGCCCGTCTGAAGCCGGATGTCATGACGCTTGACCTTGAAATGCCAGAAATGAACGGGCTTGAGGCACTGGGGCCTATCATGGCCGCACGGCCGTTGCCGGTCATCATGTTCTCTGGCATTAGTGAGGAGCATACCGCGCAAACGATTGCGGCTTTGCAGCAAGGAGCGTTCGACTTCATCCGCAAGCCGTCCGCCTCCTCGCCGCCTGGCGAGATCGGGATGATTGGGAAGCTGCTACGGGAGAAGCTGCATACCGCTGTGTTGATCCGCGAGAGGTTGCAGCGTCAACACTCGGTTCGGGCGATACAGCCCTCCGCAACAGAAGATGGGCAAGTCAGAAGTCCTCTACAAAGCGCCTCATTGTTCAAACCTCTTGAAGCAGATAGAGAAGCCAAAACAAGGCTGCCGCTGCGCAAAGAGGGGGACAAGCAGGCCGCTGAAAAATTATCCGCAGGTGAAGCGGGCCAGCGCAGCAGCGAAAAACCAGCTGGACGCAAGCAAGATGCACCCGCCAAAGGGATACGGCAAGCGATTGATCCGCTGCAAAGCGGCCTTGGCGCTGCGAAGCTGGAAACCGCGGCAACGAGCGTGGATCAAGCTCTGTTGAAGCAGCAGAGAAGCGGCAACGGATCAATGCGGCTTAACCTAGAGGCAGATGCTGCTCCGGCAGTCCGAGCGGTAAGCAAGCCATCCACAGCGTTTACCCAGCTGATCGCAGTTGGCACATCTACGGGTGGACCGAGAGCGCTGCATGAGCTGCTTGCCGGAATGCCGGCGGATCTGCCAGCTCCAGTGCTCATCGTGCAGCATATGCCTCCGCGATTTACCGCTTCCTTGGCCAAACGTCTCGATTCCTCGGGTCCATTGCGCGTATTTGAAGCGAAGGACGGCCAGCGTGTACAGAGCGGCGAGGCCTACTTGGCTCCTGGCGGCAATCATATGGAGCTCTCCCGAGATGAACGGGGTTACTTCATTCGACTGACGCAAAACGATCCGGTAAGCGGCCACCGACCTTCGGTGGACGTGTTGTTCCGCTCTCTGGTTCCATTTACAGAATTGAAACGGCATGCGGTTATCCTGACCGGCATGGGAAGCGATGGATCTAGAGGCATGCTGGAGCTGAGGGACAGCGGGGCAGCCAGCACAATTGCCGAAGCGGAGGAAACCTCAATCGTATACGGCATGCCGCGCAGCGCAGTTGAGAATGGAAGCTGCCGTACCGTACTGCCATTACCATTGATTGCCAGAGAGTTGGCGGGCCGCTGCTTGAACGAACTGTCCCGTTGAATTCATTTTACAGGAGGTGGATCACGTTATGGATATGAACGCATATCTCTCCATGTTTATTGATGAATCGCAGGATCACCTACAGGCGCTCAATGAGAATCTGCTCAAGCTTGAGGGAGATCCGACCGATCTGAGCTTTGTCCAGGTAATCTTCCGCTCCGCGCATACGCTAAAGGGCATGTCGGCTACGATGGGCTTCGAAGATATGGCTTCCTTGACCCACGAGATGGAAAATGTGCTTGATCTGGTTCGCAACAGCAAGCTTTCCATGGATGCTTTCATCTTCGATGTTCTTTTCAAAGGGTTGGATGCACTGGAGAACATGGTGGGCGACATCACAAACGGTGGACAAGGCAAAGCGGATGTAAGCAACATTGTGGCATCGCTAAAATCCATTGTCGACGGCAGCTACCTCAGTCGTGCGGAAACAGCAGCAGCCTCCGCAGTTGCTGTCCCATCTGCAAATGCAGCCATCGATGAGTTCCAACTGTCGGTTCTCAAGCAATCGATGGACAGTGGACTCAAGGCACTGCGAATCGACGTTTCGCTTGTTGAGAGCTGCGTCCTCAAAGCGGCGCGTGCTTATATGGTATTCAACCTGCTTGAGGAGCGGGGAGAGGTGATCAAGTCGATCCCTTCCGTAACCGATCTGGAGCAGGAAAAGTTTGATCGTTCGTTTACGGTTATTTTCGTGACCCAGCAGGATGGCGAGGAATTGGCGGAAGCGATCAGCAATATCTCGGAGGTGGCAGCTGCGCAAGCCGAGTTGCTTGACGCGACTACGCTGGAACAGCTTGCTCGGCCTGAGCCAGCTGCTCAGCCAGCCCGCTCAGCCTCCGCTGCTTCTCAAGCTTCAGTTGTTTCCGCTACAGAATCCAACACAGCTAACCCACCTGCACGGTCTGAAGGCGGACGACAGGCTGCACCACCAGCAGCTTCTCGTACGATCCGGGTTGATATCGAGCGGCTGGATGCGTTGATGAATTTGTTCAGCGAGTTGCTCATCGATCGGGTACGGCTGGAGCAGCTCTCCGACGAGATCGGCCGAGTTGAGCTGACCGAGACGGTAGAACATCTGTCACGAATCAGCGCCGACCTGCAAAATATCGTACTGAAGCTGCGCATGGTTCCTGTTGATTCCGTATTCAACCGGTTCCCGCGCATGATCCGCGATATTGCCAAGTCGCTCGATAAAAAGGTCGAGCTGGTTATTGCCGGAGCCGATACGGAGCTTGACCGCACTGTCATCGACGAGATCGGTGATCCACTCGTTCATTTGCTACGTAACTCCCTTGATCATGGCTTGGAAACGACACAGGGCAGGCTCGAGGCTGGCAAGCCGGAGAGCGGCACGATCTGGCTCCGAGCTTACCACAGCGGCAATCATGTGTTCATCGAGGTAGAGGAAGACGGCCGCGGCATCAATACCGAGAAGGTCAGAGCCAAGGCGGTTGAGAACGGAGTTCTGTCTCAAGAGGAAGCCTCGAAGCTGACTCCTGACGAAATCAATAACTTGATTTTTGCTCCTGGATTCAGCACCGCCGACCAGATTTCTGATCTGTCCGGGCGCGGCGTCGGATTGGACGTCGTTCGCACCAAAATATTCTCGCTCGGAGGCAACGTATCCGTAGAGAGTAAGCTCGGTTCGGGCTCCAAGTTCAGCATCCAGCTTCCACTGACGCTATCGATCATTACAGCGATGCTGGTCCGTCTCGGCTCAGAAAAATACGCAGTACCACTCACTTCGGTGGTGGAAACTGGCATTTTAAAGCGGGAAGCGATTCTGAGTGTTCACGGCAACCGGATGATGTCCTACCGCAACGCGGTCATCCCAATCGTTTCGCTGAGCAAGGTACTCGAAACGATCGACTTCCGCGAGGAAGAAGAGGAAGAAAGCGAATATATCGTCATCCGCAAGGTAGACAAATGGGCAGCAGTCATCGTGGATGACTTCATTGGTCAAAGCGAGATCGTACTCAAGTCGATGGGTGCTTACCTCGGTCCAACGCCGGCTATATCCGGTGCTACTATCCTCGGCGACGGCCAGGTTGCTCTCATCATCGATCCGAATGCGCTCTTCAAATAAGGCCTAGGGAGGAATTGGAAATGGGAGAAGAAATCAAGGTTATCGTATTTGCACTTGGGGAAGAGGAGTACGGGATTGAGGTCGAAAAGGTGAAAACGGTTGAGCGTATGATGCCGATCACTCGTGTTCCCAAGACGATGCCTTTTGTCAAAGGAGTTGTCAATCTGCGCGGCGTTGTTGTCCCGGTCATCGATCTGCGCGGCCGCTTCGGTCTCGTAGAGGTAGAAGCGACAGACGCGACGAGAATTATCATTGTAAATTCCGGTGAGCTGGAAGTCGGCTTCATCGTAGATCAGGCGAACGATGTGACCGATATCAACAGCGATGACATCGAGCTTCCGCCCGAGGTCGTAGGCGGTATCCAGGCGAAGTATTTGCGTGGCGTCGCCAAGACCGATGGAGGCAGGCTGCTCGTTATGCTGAATCTTTCCGAGGTGCTAAACAAAGCTGAGCTCGTCCAGCTTGAACAGATGGAGGCATGACACGGTGAGCTCACTGGACAGACTGGCGGAGTTTGAACTCGATGTACTCAAAGAGGTCGGAAATATCGGTTCCGGCAACGCGGCTACGGCGTTATCCACGCTGCTGAACAAGCCGGTGGATATGGCGGTGCCAAAGGTCAGCCTGGTTCCTTTCGAGGAGGTCGCTGAACGGGTAGGTGGAGCCGAGGAACTGGTAATGGCCGTTTTTTTACGAGTCGAGGGGGAAGCTCCAGGCAATCTCTTCTATATCATGCATCCGGTAGCTGCCAAGCGTCTGCTCAGCAGACTGGCGGCTATGGAGGTGGAGGAGGACTTAGAGTACTCCGAGATGGAAATGTCCGCACTGGGCGAGATCGGCAACATTTTGGCCGGTTCCTATCTATCTTCCCTCGCGGACTTTACTAAGCTCAGCCTATCTCCTAGCGTACCCGCTATTGCACTGGACATGGCGGGAGCCATACTCTCCTATGGACTGATGCAATATGGTGAAATGGGAGATGCCGCTTTGCTGATCGAAACGAAGTTCATGGATAACGGTGAGCAGCTTGATGGTCAATTCTTTCTGATCCCCGATCCGGAATCTTTCAATACTATATTCCAAGCGCTTGGAGTGCGGCAGCCATGATTCAGCAGAATGTGGTGAAAGTAGGCATGGCGGATCTCAATGTGGCATACCGGGGAGAAAGTATTCGGACAACGGGATTGGGTTCATGCGTGGGACTAACTTTATATGATTCGGATAGAAAAATAGGCGGTATGGCTCATGTCATGCTGCCGGACTCCTCGATCAGCCGAGAGGACCCTTTCAATCGGGCCAAATATGCCGATACCGCGCTGCCTCTATTAATAGAGGAGCTGGAGAAGGCGGGAGCGAGAGTGAATCGCTTAAGCGCCAAAATGGCTGGCGGAGCTCAGATGTTCGCTGCGCTGGCGAAGAGCGACTCGCTCCGCATAGGTCCAAGGAATGTAGAGAAATGCGTACAGATGCTGGCCAGCTATGGCATACCGATTATGGGCGAGGATACTGGCGGCAGTTATGGGCGAACGATTGAACTGGATTCGGAAACGGGAATTCTGTACATCCGATCCGTGCAGCAAGGGACGAAGGAGTTGTAAGCCCATGGTAGGGACTTGGCGAATCAACGCTTGGATTGCAGCAGGAGGCGCGCTGTTGACGCTTTTGCTTAATATCAGCCGTAATCCATGGTCGGTTGCCTGTATTCGAGCGCTGGCAGCGGCAGCTGCATTTTGGTTGCTTGGCTATCTGCTTCGTTTTCTGCTTTCTTTTACACTGCCTGACAAAGTAATAGAGGCTTCACCGCAAGAGGATACTTCCCAAACAGGATCGAGAGTTGATCTGCAAGCAGACAGCGATGAGAACCTGGAGGAGCTGCTTCGAAGCGGGTGGAAGCCACCGGCAGTTAATGCAGATTTAAATCAGCAGGGTACTCAGGGGACTGAAGCTCAGCATTCTGGCTTTCAACCGCTCTCACCTCCGCAGCTGCGTGCTGCGAGGCCAGACATACAAGAAGCGGATTTGGTGCAAGTCGTACGTCATTTGAACCGTCAAGACGGGCAGGAGTAAGGCGCTTGAATCAGAGCGCAGGCGGCGGGCATGTAGCTCGCGCGGGGTGGGTTTGGGAATTGGCAGGTGAAAGCTTAAGGAGGCTTGAGGACGATGACAGAGCCTAAGGCGCCTCATTTATCCAACATGGAGATGTGGGAAAAATGGAAAGAAGAACAGGATCTGGACGCGAAAAAAGCATTGATTGAGCAGTACTTGCCACTTGTGGATTATGTAACGAACCGGATGGCGATCGGGCTGCCTAAAAATGTATCCAAGGATGATCTCTCCAGCAATGGAGTGATGGGTCTTATTGACGCAATAGACAAGTTTGACTATAAGCGGGGACTCCAGTTCGAGACTTATGCCTCGTGGAGAATACGTGGAGCGATTATAGACAGTTTGAGGCAGGGGGACTGGGTGCCGCGTTCTGTCCGTGAAAAAGCCAAACGGATTGAAGAGGCTTACCAGTACCTGGAGCAGCAGTATTTGAGAACGGTCAGCGACTCCGAGATCAGCTCCTATTTGCAAGTGTCGGAGAAGGAGTTCACCGTTATGTTGCAGGAAATAGCCGTTACGACGGTATGCTCGCTTGAAGATCCGATCCGAGAGGAAGAGAGCGAGACGAGGATGTCGCTGCTCGTAGACGAGAAAGCCAAAAACCCGGATCACAAAGTACATGAGTTTTTTCTCAAGGAGTCTCTGGTCAAAGGCATCGAGAAGCTGACCGAGAAAGAGCGGATTGTCGTTTCTCTCTTCTATTATGAAGAGCTCTCCTTGAGCGAGATTGCGGAAGTTATGTCGCTATCTCCATCGCGCATTTCCCAGCTTCACTCCAAAGCAATTCTGAGACTGCGAGGAGCGCTTTCCAAGCAAAAGGACCAATTGATGCAGAACTCCTAGAAGGAGGTTCGTACGATGAAGGAACAGCTTGATTTACAGCAGCACATGAAGATTTCGGTATCGCCCGATAAAATGAGTGGAGTGTTACAGTTCATTCGCTGCGAAGAGAATTTCTCTTGCTCCGCTAGCGAGCTGGAGGCTCTGCTGAATGCATCCGGAATTACATACGGAATCAAGCATGATGTACTTCAGTCCATAAGCAAGGATCCGGTTGCCTATTCCCTGCAGCAGACCGTTGTTGCGGAGGGATTGCCAGGTAAACACGGTAAAGATGGCCGCATTGTCTACTCGCTTGAAATGAAGCAGGAACACAAGCCGGAGGAAAACGAGAGCGGCCAGATCGACTTCAAAGAAACGAAGCGCCTGCTTAACGTGCAGAAGGGACAACTTATCGCTCGCAAGCTGCCGGCAACGGATGGCGAGAGCGGTAAGACGATTATCGGTACGGAGGTTCCGGGTAAAAGAGGCCGCGAGGCTCGAATCAAAGCGGGCAAAAATATCGTTTGCAATGCCGAGCGTACGCTCGTATACGCAGCGATTGACGGTCTGTTCACGATTACCGGCAGTGATATTATTAATGTATTTCCCGTTTATGAAGTCAATGGAGACGTTGACTATCGCACAGGAAACATCGATTTCGTGGGAACTGTCGTCATTCGCGGCAATGTGCTGACTGGCTTTAAGGTAAGGGCAGCAGGTGATATTCGGGTTGTCGGCGGCGTTGAAGGTGCTGAGCTGGAAACCGATGGTTCAATTGAAATAACCGGAGGTATTATGGCTGGCGGAAAAGGTGCCGTTAAAGCCGGCCATTCCGTACGCTGTTCCTTCATCCAGGACGGATTCGTACTCGCTGGTGAGGATGTGCTCGTAAGTCAGAGCATCATGCATTCACAGGTGCGTGCCGGTCGCAGCGTCGTTTGCAGCGGCGCTAAAGGACTGATCGTCGGCGGACTTATCCAAGCCGGAGAGAGCGTTAGTGCCCGTACGGCGGGCAATAGCATGTCTACAGCTACATCGATCGAGGTCGGTGTTCGACCAGAGCTGCGAGAGGAGCTCAAGGAGCTTCGCAAAACACTCAAAGAACATAGCGAAGCGCTGGAGAAAACCGATAAAGCGCTTGTTATTCTCGATCAGATGGCTGCCATGGGCACGATTGCAGCCGACAAACTGGCTCTTCGCATTAAACTCGGCGCGACGAAGAAGAAGTCCGTTCAGGAGAGTGAGGAGTTGCGGGAGAGAGTTTTTGATATCGAGCGCTCTCTTGAGGATTCCAGCATAGCCAAGGTGGAAATTCGTTCGACCGTTTACGGCGGAACGAAGGTGGTCATCGGCCGTTATACTCGCTTTATAAAAGAGCCAGCATCCAGAGTGCAATTCCGTTATATCGACGGTGAGATCATGATGAGCGTCATTCAATAAGGCGCGGGATCAAAATGAGCGCCATTCAATAGAAGGAACGCACAAGGAGTGGACTATACCGGTTGCCAGCATCAGGCAAGATTAGCCTTATGGCGGGGGGAATTGATCATGCCCTATCGACCTATTGATCTTCAACTATCTGTGCCAAGAACTCAAGAATTAGGTAATCAGCAAAGCTATTTGCAAGGTCGGCTCGCGGCGGAAGCCCGCATACAAGCGGAGCAAGCAGTGGAAAAAACCGAGTTTGACCGACGCCGCAGCACTGAACTTGAGAGCCGTGGTGATTCCAAAATCGGTTATCGTGAAAAAGAGAGCGGAAGCGGCGAGTCTCCAGACAAGCAAGAGCAAGCCTCACGGTCAGAGACGGACCCGCAGCCGCAACAGATCGAGCATCCTTTCAAGGGGCATCGTCTTGACATTCGCTTATGACAGCCGACGAACCGGCTTCGATGTTCATAGAGGCCATTAAGGAGGACAACCGATGGATTTTCAGCCCTGGCATTATATAGTCCTCATTGGAGCGTTTGTACTCGTGTGGTCGAATCTGCTTTCGCGCAAGCGCAAAGCCGGGGAACAGGCCGAAGGGAAAGCGCCGGAGGCAGGGCTTCAGGGGATGGAGCTAGCTCTTGAGCAGTTCATGGAAAACATGGAAGAGAGCCAGCGAAGCCTGGCGGACATAGTGGTGGCCTCCAAAGAGCAGGAGCGGGAAGAAGCAGAGCGCAGAGAAGCTCGGATCGCTGAGCTGGAAAAGCAGTGCAGGCTGCTTCAGCAGGAGCTTGAAGGGCAAGCCGCCTTAATTGCATCGGCTAGCACAACAGTTGTAACAGAGGAGCCAGCATCCGGTGTTCCGGTCGAGGGCAAAAATACAATGGCTGAACCGGCGACTGTAGCGGAAGCAGACGTAGAGGCGCCTCCAGTGTTGAAACCGGGAATTCGCGAGCGGTTTGAGCTCCTTTTTGAGCTGCATGAACAGGGGCGTTCAGTGGAGCAGATCGCCAAGAAACTCGGCATGAACAAGGGCGAAGTTATGCTTATTCAGCAGCTTGCCAGGCAGGAGGAGAATGGGCATGAAGCGTCTTAGCCGTTCCTTTTGGACCGGACTTGGGCTGGGCATTATGATTGGAGCGCTGCTATTGCAGTTACTGCTGATCGGCCAGACAGCGCCAGAGCTTGATAATACGGCTGTATCTGCAGATGAGCAGCCGGTTTATACGGTTGAAGAGGCGGAGGCACTGGCTCAAACCGCCGTTGCTCGCGCCCTGGCTGATTGGGATAAGACAGGTGAAAGCAAGGGGACTGGGACAGAGCAGACTTCCGCTACCGGTTCTGGATCCGGAAAAGGATCCAAACCGTCTCCTACGCCAACTACCGCAGCAGGAAAAGGTGTAAAGGATGCTGGGACTCCATCAACCAAGCCTAATACTTCAACTAAATCGCAACCTGCCGCTTCAAGTAAACCCGTCTCCAAGGGAAAAGCATCCCCAAAACCCGAAACTGAACTGGTTATCCGTATTATGCCAGGCAGCAATCTGACCGATACGGCGGCGCTGCTCAAAAAGCATGGCCTCGTCGACAGCGAGCAGAGCTTTATTCGATATATGGAGGGGCAAAAAACGGCTGCTAACATTCGCGCCGGATATTTCAAAATCATTGGTAATCCCGATCTCGCTGCGATAAAAGCTACGATCACCGGACAACCCATGGACCCGAAAGAGGGAAGGGCATGGCTTGCCAATCATTCTGATTAAACGGAGAGTCGCTATCAACCAGCGTATGGCGCTCCACTTCGTATTTGCTGCTATATGAGGATCAGAAAATAATTTTTCGAGCGGCGCAACCATTTCTATGTTTGGAATCTCTGAGACAAGCGAAAGGTTGCGCCGTGTTGCCCAATATGCTATAGTAATTGACGGTGTTAAAAACACACGCCGGTTAATTCTGTCAAGGGTGCTTCCATACGGAAGTCTTGCCGGAAGATGACATCGGCGGAGGACACAAATAAAACCACTATTAGGAGGTGTTGAAGATGGCAGTGATTTCCATGAAACAGCTTCTCGAGGCTGGTGTACATTTCGGTCACCAAACTCGCCGCTGGAACCCTAAAATGGATCGCTATATCTTCACCGAACGTAACGGCATTTACATCATCGACTTGCAAAAAACAGTTAAAAAAGTGGAAGAAGCTTATAACTTCGTCCGCTCTATCGCTGAAGACGGCGGTTCGATCCTGTTTGTCGGCACGAAAAAACAAGCCCAAGACTCTGTGAAAGAAGAAGCAGAGCGTTGCGGCAACTACTACATCAACCAACGCTGGCTCGGCGGCACGCTGACCAACTTCTCCACAATCCAAAAGCGTATTGATCGTCTGCGGCAACTGGAAAAATGGGAAGAGGACGGCACGTTCGCAGTCCTGCCTAAAAAAGAAGTAATCATTCTTCGCAAAGAAAAAGACCGTCTGGAGAAATTCCTCGGCGGCATCAAAGGTATGCGCAAGCTGCCTAGCGCTCTGTTCATCATCGATCCTCGTAAAGAGCGTATCGCGGTTGCAGAAGCTCGCAAACTGGGCATCCCAATCGTTGGTATCGTAGATACTAACTGTGATCCAGACGAGATCGACTATGTTATCCCAGGCAATGACGACGCTATCCGCGCTGTCAAACTGCTGACGGGTAAAATGGCTGATGCAATCGTTGAAGCTAACCAAGGTGAGCAAACAACTGCTTAAGATCAGCCTCGGCTGAACAGCGGCATTATGATTTAGAACAATAAGGGTGGTTAGAAGGTGAAAGCCTCCTCACCGCCCTTTTTTTGAGGAAGTATAGATTTAATCCGCTCTGTGCGGACAACTTGCCTGCAATCAGGCATCCGGGAGGAATAGAATATGGCAGTTAATGCGAGTGCAGTAAAAGAATTGCGTGAGAAAACAGGAGCAGGTATGCTTGATTGCAAAAAAGCGCTGGAGGAAGCTGGCGGCGATCTGACGAAAGCAGCCGAGCTGCTTCGCGAGAAAGGTCTTGCTGCAGCAGCTAACAAAGCGGGCCGTATTGCTACTGAAGGCGTTGTTGAGTCCTACATTCATGCCGGCGGCCGTATCGGCGTTCTAGTTGAAATCAACTGCGAAACTGACTTTGTAGCTAAAACGGATCAATTCCGTGACTTCTGCAGAGACATTGCAATGCAAATCGCCGCAGCTGGTCCTAAATACGTACGCCGCGAAGAAGTTGACGCTTCCGAGCTGGAAAAAGAGCGCGAGATTCTGAAAGCTCAAGCTCTCAATGAAGGCAAACCAGCTCACATCGTTGAGAAAATGGTTGATGGCCGCATTGGTAAATACTACGAAGAGTTCTGTCTGATGGAACAACCGTTCATCAAAGATCCAGACAAAACGGTTACTACGCTGCTGAACGAAAAAATCAGCACGATCGGCGAGAACATCTCGATCCGTCGTTTTGCTCGCTTCGAACTGGGCGAAGGCCTGGAGAAAAAAGTCGACAACTTCGTTGAAGAAGTTATGTCCCAAGCTAAACTGTAAGTAAAGCAACCTTGAGGAGCGCCTGATTTCTTAGAAGTCAGGCCGCGACTCATCCGATACCGAACGCGAGGGCAGGCGGGGCGGGGCGTCCGCCCCGCCTGTTTTTTCATAGATACAGCTGTTGGTTTGATTTTCTGCCGCAAGCTTTTTTGAAACTTTTATTGCATTGAAATCTGTCTTGAACATGGAGGTATTTACGTTGGAGAGTCCCGTCTATAAACGCATCGTACTGAAGGTGAGCGGTGAATCACTTTCGGGTCAAGCCGGTTACGGCATTGAAGCCGATATGATTTCATCCATCGCGCAGCAAATCAAGGAAGTCGTGGAGTTGGGCGTAGAGGTAGCTATTGTCGTCGGCGGAGGCAACATCTGGCGCGGTATTGCCGGTACAGCTAAAGGCATCGACCGGGCTACGGCTGACTACATGGGGATGCTCGCAACCGTCATGAACTCGCTCGCCCTCCAGGATGCGCTGGAATCCATTGACGTCCCGACCCGCGTTCAAACCTCCATTGCTATGCAGCAAATTGCTGAGCCTTATATTCGCCGTCGGGCGATCCGTCATCTGGAAAAAGGACGTGTCGTCATTTTTGCAGCCGGTACGGGCAATCCTTTCTTCTCCACGGATACGACGGCAGCATTGCGTGCGGCTGAGATCGAGGCAGAGGTTATCCTCATGGCCAAAAACAAGGTCGATGGCGTTTATTCCGCAGATCCGTTCAAGGATGAGACGGCCGAAAAGTTCGAGCAGCTGACTTATATGGATGTGCTCAACCGCAATTTGGGCGTGATGGACTCGACCTCCACTTCGCTCTGCATGGACAATAATATTCCGCTCATTGTATTCGCCATTACGATCCCTGGCAATATTAAACGTGTCGTGCTTGGCGATAAGATCGGAACCATCGTGAAAGGAAGTGCCAACTAATATGCCGCAATCCATTAAAACAGACGCAAGCGAGCGGATGGAAAAAGCGATTGGCGCCTTGAAGCGCGATCTGGCCTCGCTGCGCGCGGGTCGTGCAACACCGGCTCTGCTCGACCGCATTCAAGTGGAGTACTATGGAGCTATGACGCCGCTTAATCAGTTGGCTAACATCAATACTCCAGACTCCAGAACGCTGTTCATCCAGCCTTGGGACAAATCGTCGCTTAGTGACATCGAGCGCGCCATTATGAAGTCCGACCTCGGATTGACTCCTTCGAATGATGGAGCTTCTATCCGCATTCAAGTACCAATGCTGACTGAGGAACGCCGTACAGAGCTGGTCAAAATGACTAAGAAATTCGGCGAGGAAGCTAAGGTTGCGATCCGTAATGTTCGCAGAGACGCGAATGACTCCATCAAAAAGCTGGAGAAAACGGATATTTCTGAGGATGAGTCCAAGCGTCATCAGGAAGATATTCAAAAATCGACGGACAAGTATGTTGCTGAAGTCGATAAAGTATTAGCTTCTAAAGAAAAAGAAATCATGGAAGTATAAAACGTACCGAGCCATATGGATGTGATGCCTTCTTGGGCAGCTAGTCCGTATGGGATGGAACTATGCGGATGATCCCGATGAGGGATGCATTCTAGAATGATTTTGCATCCGCTGTGCATGAGCGGCCCCTCCCTTACAGGTGGGGGTTTGCCTGCATCAGGCCCCTTATCCGGGTCTGTGAAAGATTTAATGCCTGCGGGGAGGAAGTTGGAATGATTGACAGATTGTGGTCAAGACGCGGCAAATCATCTCCGCAGGAGGCTGATCTGCCGGCTGGGGAAAATGTACCGCAGCATGTCGCCATTATAATGGACGGCAACGGCCGATGGGCCCAAAATCGCGGGTTGCCGAGATTCGCGGGCCACCATAGCGGAATGAAGGCGGTTAAGAAGGTAACGATGGCTGCTGATCGGGCCGGAGTTAAGTATTTGACCTTATATGCTTTTTCTACAGAGAACTGGAAACGGCCTAAGTCGGAAGTCGAATTCTTAATGCGCTTGCCGCAGGAATTTCTGGCTCTTGAGCTGGAAGAACTGATTGAGAACAATGTGCAAGTGCGCATGATGGGCTATCAGGAAAATCTTCCCTCGTATACGCTAGAAGCACTTGAGGAAGCTATCGAGAAAACGAAAGACAATACCGGGCTTGTGCTCAATTTTGCTTTGAACTATGGGAGTCGGGCAGAAATGATTGATGCGGTGCGCGCAATTGCGATGGATGCCGCAGCAGGCGGGCTAAACCCGGATGACATCGACGAGAGACTGTTTGCCGGTCGACTGTTTAGCAGTGAGCTACCTGATCCTGATCTTCTGATTCGTACGAGCGGTGAGCTTCGTCTCAGCAATTTCATGTTATGGCAGCTTGCTTACAGCGAATTATGGTTCACCGATGTGTATTGGCCTGCCTTTACAGAGGAGCTTTTCCAGGAAGCTATAACAGAATACCAGCGGCGAGCCAGACGGTTCGGCGGTTTGACTTAAGTCTGCTTTTCAAGCGAGGACAAAGCGATGAAACAACGTATTTTGACAGGAGTAGGGGCGGGAGTATTCTTTTTACTGCTTCTGGTCGTTGGCGGCCAGATCTATTATTGTCTGCTGCTGCTGCTTGCTCTGATCGGTTTCTACGAATATTCAAGATTGAACGGTTTCCATCCCTTTCACCCGGCTGGGCTTATCGGCTATGCCGGGGTTCTTTTTTTTATGCTGCCTTGGGAGGATATGGGGATTGAGGTTCCGCCTGATGGGACGGTCATTTGGCTGTTATTGCTGCTGCTTCTGGCTGTCACAGTTCTATCCAAAAATAAAACAGCACTGGATGGTGCTGCGTTGTTGCTGCTTGGAGCTATCTATGTCGGTTACGGTTTCGCCTCCATGTTCGAAGTTAGGGAAACAGAACCCTACGGGCTTTATCTGTCTTTCCTCAGCTTTGCTTGCATTTGGTCTTCGGATATCGGTGCTTACTTTATCGGTAAGGCGATCGGACGGAAAAAACTGTGGCCTGCAATTAGCCCGAACAAAACGATTGAAGGATCGCTCGGCGGAATTGCCGCTTCTATTATTGTCGCTGTTGTTTTCCAGCTATGCGCACCGGAGATCATCGGTCTTGGACATGCCATTCTGATCGGAACGGTGGCGGCCATCGCAGGACAGTTCGGAGATCTTATCCAATCGGCCTACAAACGTTTTCGCGGCGTCAAGGACAGCGGCAAGCTGCTGCCTGGACATGGCGGAGTGCTGGACCGCTGCGACAGCTGGATTATTGTATTTCCGCTGCTCGTTTTAACGGGCTTACTCCCTGTTTAGCTACCTGTTCAAACTTACATAAACAAGTCGATAAGGGGAGATGCCGCAGTGAAAAAAATAACCATTCTGGGCTCAACTGGTTCAGTTGGAACACAGACGCTGGAGGTGCTTTCCCAGCACCCTGAACGCTTCGAGCTGGATGGACTGGCAGCAGGGGGCAATGTCAGCTTGCTGATACAGCAGGCGCTCCGCTTCCATCCGAAGAGAGTATGTCTTGCGACAGCTGATGCTGCTCACGAAGCGAGAGCGGCTTTGCCAACCGACATCGAGGTGTTGCATGGCGAAGATGGGCTTGTGGAAATCGCAGGCGGCGGCGACGCGGATACAGTCGTTACGGCTATTATGGGAAGTCGGGGACTTCCTCCGACGCTGGCTGCAATTGAAGCGGGACGTAATATTGCACTCGCTAACAAGGAAACGTTGGTGACGGCGGGTCATCTTGTTATGGAGGCGGCCAAGCGCAAAGGAGTTTCCATTTTGCCAGTGGACAGCGAGCATTCTGCTATTTTCCAATGTCTGAACGGCGAGCGCCGCGAGGATGTCCGGGGAATTACACTGACGGCATCTGGAGGCTCCTTCCGCGACCGTACGCGAGAGCAGCTGCAGGGCGTGACGGTGGAGGAAGCGTTGAGCCATCCTAACTGGTCGATGGGCGCCAAAATAACGATCGATTCCGCCACGATGGTTAACAAGGGGCTTGAGGTGATCGAGGCCAGATGGCTGTTCGGACTGGATTATGATGAAATCGGCGTGCTTATCCATCCCGAAAGCATCATCCATTCATACGTGGAATTCAAGGATAATAGTATAGTTGCACAGCTCGGATTGCCGGATATGAGCGTACCGATTCAGTATGCATTGTCCTACCCTGAGCGGATTGGCAATGCATCTGGCCGGTTGAGTCTTGCCGAGTATGGCAAGCTTACGTTCCGCGAGATGGACTTCGACCGTTTTCGCTGCCTTGCGCTGGCCTATGAGAGCGGCCGCTTAGGCGGTACGGCGACGACGGTGTTCAACGCTGCGAATGAGGTTGCTGTGGATCGCTTTTTGCGTGGAGAAATTGAGTTTCTTGCTATTGAGACCGTGCTGGAGAAGGTTATGGAAAAGTACGAACCCATTGCTAATCCAGGATTGGAAGCGATCGTAGAAGCGGATTTATGGGCTCGAAGGACGGCAACTTCCCTGTAGGGCGGTTCTCTTGTGCCAGGCTGGAGAATAATGATAATCTAGGTACAGGCCGTTACGACAGGAGGCACCACCATCGATGGATACAATACAGGTCATATTCATGACCGTTCTTGTGTTTTTTGTCATTGTCACCATTCATGAATGGGGACACTACTATTTTGCCAAACGGGCAGGCATTCTCGTGCGGGAATTCGCCATCGGTTTTGGCCCGAAGCTGTTCTCGATCAAGCGCGGCGAGACACGTTTCACCTTGCGTTTGATCCCTGCTGGCGGCTTCGTTCGCATGGCGGGCGAAGATCCGGAGCTCGTTGAGGTTCAGCCTGGTCAGACCGTTGCCGTCCGAGTAAAAAATGGCAAGGTTACAAGGGTTTATCTCGATAAGCTGGATGAGCGGAGCGGTGTTATCCGCGGTGAGGTCGAGACGATCGACCTGGAGCGCAAGCTATTCGTGCAGCTACTCGTTGAGGGTGAATCCGAGAGATATGAGATGCACCCACAGGCACTGCTTATCGCTAAGGGACGCGACACACAGATTGCTCCGCTGGATCGCCAATTCGCTAGCAAAACGGTAGGACAGCGCGCGCTTGCGATTGCGGCCGGACCTTTCATGAACTTCATTCTGGCGATTGTCCTGTTCGCCGTCTACATCCAGATGACAGGTGTCGTTGTGGACAATCCGAAGCATCTGGAGATCAATACCGTTGTAGATGGCATGCCTGCTAAAGCAGCCGGGCTGCAAAAAGGCGACATCATCCAATCCGTTGGTGGAACTGAAGTCGGGATAGACTATGATCGCATGATCAAATTCATCGGCAATTCCGCCGGCAAGGAAATCGAGATTAAGGTAATACGGGCGGGAGAGCCGCTCACCTTCAGGGTGACGCCTAAACTGGATGAAAAGAGCAAAATGGGCAAGGTTGGCGTCACTCCCACCTATCCGATGCGTTCCGCTACATTCACCGAGACGGTGACCGGAACCTACACGCTTATGAAGGGTATGACAATAGCCATTTTTCAAGGCTTCGGCCAACTGATTACGGGCAACTTCAAGCTCGATGATCTTGGCGGACCGGTACGTACGGCGGAAGTGACTGGCGAAATTGCACGTCAGGGCGAAGCACAACTAATAAGATGGACAGCGCTGCTCAGTTTGTATCTTGGCATTTTCAACCTGTTGCCGATTCCGGCGTTGGACGGCAGTCGTCTCGTATTCATCGGAATTGAGGCGCTGCGCGGCAGGCCAATTGATCCAGCCAGGGAAAGCATGGTGCATGTTGTCGGCTTTATGATGCTGATGCTGCTCATGCTTGCTGTAACCTATAATGATATATTGCGACTTGTTAAAGGGTAGAGGGGAGCTGTCGTTTCAGCTATGTCGAAAGAAAAGCAATTCGTAACCGAAATTACGCCGCAGGGAGAGGACTTCTCCCGCTGGTACATCGATGTAATCAAAAAAGCCGAGCTGATGGACTATTCTCCGGTCAGAGGTTGTATCGTTTTCCGTCCAGACGGCTATGAAATTTGGGAACATATCAAGGAAGAGCTTGATCGTCGCTTCAAGGAGACTGGTCATCGCAACGCATACTTCCCGCTGTTCATTCCGGAGAGCTTTTTCCAAAAAGAGAAAGAGCATGTCGAGGGCTTCAATCCCGAGCTTCCTTGGGTAACGGAAGCCGGTGGCGAGCTGCTTGAGGAAAGACTGGCTATTCGCCCAACGTCCGAGACGATGATCGGTCATATGTACAGCAAATGGATTCACTCGTACCGCGACCTTCCGGTGCTGATCAACCAATGGGCGAACGTCGTCCGCTGGGAAAAGCGTACCTTGCCTTTCCTTCGCACGAGCGAGTTCCTGTGGCAGGAAGGCCATACTGCGCATGAAACAGAATCCGAGGCGCGCGAGGAAACGATGCGCATGCTGGAAACTTACCGCAGTTTCGTCGAGGACTATCTTGCGATTCCGGTAATCAGCGGCGAAAAAACGCCATCCGAGCGTTTTGCCGGCGCGGTAGACACCTACTCCATCGAAGCGATGATGAAGGATGGACGCGCAGTACAGGCGGGAACGTCGCATTACCTTGGCAACAAGTTTGCCGTGGCATTCGACATTAAGTTCCTCGACCGCGACAATCAGCAGCAGTTCGCTCATACGACTTCTTGGGGTGTCAGCACTCGCTTGATCGGTTCCTTGATCATGGTGCATGGCGATGACCGCGGCCTCGTATTGCCGCCGAAGGTTGCTCCAACCCAAGTAATCATGATCCCGATTGGACCTCCTAAAACCCGTGATGCTGTCATTGCTCGTGTCGACGAGCTTTACGGCCAGCTCAAAGGAGCCGGTGTCCGCGTTCGCGTCGACGACCGTTCCGATATGAGCCCGGGCTGGAAATTCAATGAGTATGAAATGCGCGGTGTACCGATCCGTCTGGAACTCGGACCTCGCGATATGGATAACGGCGTCTGCGTGCTTGTCTCCCGCGTCAGCGGCGAGAAACGCGTTGTCGCTCAAGCCGATCTCGTTTCCGAAATTTCCCGTATGTTAGAGGAAGTTCACCATGAAATGTATGAGAAGGCTAAATCTTTCCGCGCGGACAACACCCATGCGGTTGATACGCTGGACGAAATGAAGGCGCTGCTGGAACAGAAACGCGGCTTTGTTACGGCTGGCTGGTGTGGTTCTGCCGCTTGCGAGAAGCAGGTCAAGGAAGAGACCGGCGCTACGAGCCGCAACATTCCGTTCGACCCTGCCGAGCGCAAGGCTAACTGTCTGTGCTGCGGTGAAAAGGCCGAGCATACCGTTGTATTTGCTCGCGCTTACTAAGCTTTAAATCTGATTGTGTCAGTTTACAAAAAAGAAGCCCAACGCGGCTTCTTTTTTTTCATTCGGGGGTAGTAAGCGAAATCCGCATGCGGAAGCGAGCTGCCGTTTCCATAACAAGCGGCGGTCAAATAAGTTGAACTGTAAACGGACGAGGAAGCGGAGCGAGCCTTGGACAAGCCCAACGACACCCGTCCTTATGAACAGGTGTCGTTTGATATAGAACTACGGAAATGAGGCCGATAAGGCTATCATTCTATACAAGGACTAGAGAAATAACACGAGGAAGCGGAGCGAACCGGCCTTCTGGAGAAGCAACGCGTTCGCCTTTGTAGGCGGATTCCCCCCTTAGAGGGGGTAGGGAAATCAGGGAATCCGACTACAACAGCGATCGGAAGAAGGACCGGTTCGCGCAGCGAGTTCCACCGTAATATTTCTATATCCAGCTTATCCGATAGCCATTCGAACACTAGTCGTTTCGCATCTGACGACAACTTCCTATGTTCTTCCCCTATCTTCAACGCTATAATAAGAGTCTATGAAGTTTTAGCGTTAATCAGGAGGAATGACATGAGCGAGGGCAAGAGACAGCGTTTTGAGCTGTTGATGAAGCAAGCGGAGCTGCCGCCGGAGCTGGTCGGGAACCATTTTACCGATGGACATATTGAGAAGGTATTGGTCAGCCCGAGCAACCGCGAATGGACGTTTTACATTACAAAAAGCTCCCTAGTGAAGAGGGATTTTTATACGATTTTTTGCCGTATGATCAAGCAGAAATTTAGTCATCTGGCAGAGGTGACCTTCTGCTTTACGTACGATGAGGAAGTGTCCGTAGACGAGCTGGCTCTGGAATATTGGCCGTTATTCGTTGAATGGGCGCAGCAGGAGATGGCTTCAGTCAACGGCTGGCTCGCAAAGGCTGCTCCATCGTCTAGTGGCGGAGCGCTGCAAATTATGCTGATGGACCGCGCAGGACTAGAGCTCGCAAAGCGCAAAAAGATCGATGAAGCGATTGTGCGTTTTTATGAGGATCGGTTCTGTCGGACGCTGCGCGTCAAGCTGACCGCTGGCGAAAATGCGCGCGAGCTGTACGAAGAATTCGAGAAACGAGTTGTGCAGGAGAACAGTGAGCAAGTGCAGCAAATCATGGAGAGTGTGACATCCGAAGCGGTGCCGGAGACGGAAGAAGGCGATGTGAGACTTGCTGTCGGTTACGATATCCGCGAAGAAGCCGTACCAATGATGAATATCGTTGAAGAAGAGAAAAAGATTACGGTGCAAGGCACTGTGTTCGGCCTCGATGTCAAGGAACTGCGCAACGGCAGTACGCTTTTTACATTTAATGTAACGGACTTTACAGATTCCATGGCGATGAAGATGTTTGCCAAGACAAAGGAAGATGTAAAGGTCCTCTCCAAGCTGTCCAATGGCAAGTGGATCAAGGCACGCGGTCGCGTAGAGTATGACCGCTTCATGCAGGAGCCGGAACTGGTCATGATGCCGAGTGATTTGCATGAGGTGCATGCGCCCAAGGAGCGCACCGATACGGCAGAGGTCAAGCGGGTAGAGTTTCATTTGCACACGACGATGAGTACGATGGACGCAGTCACATCTGTGGACACTTACATCAAGACGGCTGCCAAGTGGGGCCATTCTGCAATCGCCGTAACGGATCATGGCAATGTGCAGTGTTATCCGGACGCTTTTAAACATGGCAAGAAAAATGGCGTCAAGGTGTTGTTCGGCGTTGAAGCCAATGTCGTAAACGATGCGGTGCCGATGGTGCTTAACTCAAGGGAAGAGTCGCTCAAGGACGCGGAATATGTCGTATTTGATATTGAGACGACGGGCCTGTCCATCGTGAATTGTAAGATCATCGAGCTGGCTGGAGTCAAGTACAAGAATGGCCAGGAGATTGATCGGTTCGCGACGTTCATTGACCCGCATGAGAAAATTCCTTACCATATCCAGCAATTGACCAATATTACAGATGACATGGTGCGGGGCGCGCCGGAACTGGAGCCCAAGCTGAGGGAGTTCATCGAGTTCGTTGGAGACTGCGTATTAGTTGCGCATAACGCCCGATTCGATATCGGCTTCATTCAAGCTTCTTGCAAAGCTATCGGCATCCCGGAGGTGAAGAATCCGGTACTTGATACGCTGGAGCTAGCGAGATTTTTGCATCCAACGATGAAAAATCACCGACTGAACACGCTGGCTACTAAGTACAAAGCTGGCCTTGAGAGCCATCACCGCGCTATCGACGATTCCGTGGCGCTGGCCGGTATTCTATATGGTCTCATCAACGATGCAGCGGAGCGTAATGTGACCGGATTGCATCAACTAAATGATTATGTTGGTATGGATATTTCCAACAGCAGACCTTTCCACTGCAATATTTACGCGCTGAATGCAGTCGGCAAAAAAAATCTATTCAAGCTGATCTCGCTGTCGCATACTCAATATTTTAAACGTGTCGCTTGCATCCCGAAAAGTAAGCTGGAGGAGCTGCGCGAAGGACTGCTTGTGATATCTGGCTGTGAAAAAAGCGAGTTTTTCGAAACTGTGCTCAACAAAACGGTTGAGGAAGCCGAGGACGTAGCGGAGTTCTACGATGTGCTGGAAATCCAGCCGGTCGATTTCTATATGCATCTAGTCGACAAAGGACTTGTCGGCAGTCGCGCCGAGATCGAGGAAGCAATGCGCAAAATATGCCGAATCGGCGACAAGCTTCGCAAGCCGGTCATTGCGACTGGCAACGTACATTACCTCAATCCGCGTGAAAAGATGTACCGCGAGATTACGATTCTCGGTATTACAGGTTTCAGTCCGCTCAAAAGCCAGCGCCTTCCCGACGCGCATCTGCGTACAACGGATGAGATGCTGCAAGAGTTCCGCTTCCTTGGCGATGAGCTTGCTTACCAGGTTGTTGTGACGAATACGGTGGAGCTGGCGGAACGGTTCGAGTCGTACGAAATGTTCCCAGATAAGCTGTATACGCCTATCATTGAGGGAGCGGATGACGAAATTCGCAATACTTGCTACGCCACGGCGCGCAAGTTGTATGGCGAGGAATTGCCGCAGGTCGTCATCGACCGATTGGAAAAAGAACTCATACCGATTATTAAATACGGCTTCTCCGCCAACTATTTGATTTCCGAGCGGCTCGTCAAAAAATCCAACGAAGACGGTTATCTAGTCGGTTCTCGGGGGTCCGTCGGCAGCTCTGTCGTCGCAACTTTTCTTGGCATTTCCGAGGTTAACCCGCTGCCGCCGCATTTCCTTTGCAAAACAGATGGTTGCTGTCACAGCGAATGGATCCTTGATGGCAGCGTGTCATCCGGCTATAACTTGGCGGACAAGGCCTGTCCTAAGTGCGGGTCCATGATGCGGGGCGACGGACAGGATATCCCGTTCGAAACCTTCCTTGGTTTCAAGGGCGACAAAGTTCCCGATATCGATCTCAACTTCTCCGGCGAGTATCAGCCGATTGCGCATAACTTCACCAAAGAAATTTTCGGGGAGAAATGTGTGTTCCGTGCCGGGACGATTGGTACGGTAGCGGAGAAGACGGCTTACGGCTTTGCCAAGAAATACGAGGAAGAGAAGGGGCGCAAATGGCGCGGAGCGGAGCTTAGCCGCCTTGCTTCCGGTTGTACGGGAGTGAAGCGGAGCACCGGCCAGCATCCCGGCGGAATTGTCGTTGTACCGGATTATATGGAAGTTGAGGATATTACACCGGTCCAGTATCCTGCTGACGACACGGGCGCCGAGTGGAAAACGACACATTTTGACTATCATGCGTTCGACGCGAATCTGCTTAAGCTTGATATTCTTGGACACGATGACCCGACGATGATGAGGATGCTGCAGGATCTGACAGGTGTTGACCCAACAACGATCCCGATGAATGATCCAAAGGTCATGAGCATGTTCAACTCAACGGCAGCACTTGGGGTTACGCCGGAGAAGATTCGTTCTAAAGTTGCTACCTACGGCGTGCCGGAGATGGGTACAAAGTTCGTTCGTCAAATGTTAGAGGAGACGCAGCCAACTTCGTTCGCGGATTTATTGCAAATCTCGGGTCTGTCACATGGCACGGGCGTATGGCTTGGCAACGCGCAAGAGCTGATTAAGAAGGGCACCTGCACGATCAAAACCGTTATCGGCTGCCGCGACGAGATTATGCTCTTCCTGATCTACAAGGCTGGAATGGACGCCGGACTCGCTTTCAAAATTACCGAGAGCGTGCGTAAAGGCAAGGGATTGACGCCGGAATGGATCGAGGAAATGAAACGCTGCAAGGTTCCTCAGTGGTACATCGATTCCTGCCTGCGCATTGAGTACATGTTCCCGAAGGCGCATGCTGCCGCTTATGTCATTTCGGCTGTGCGCACCGCATTTTTCAAGCTATATCATCCAATTGCCTACTATGCAACCTACTTCACGGTGCGGGCGGAAGACTTCGATCTTGAGCTGCTTTGCCAAGGTTACGACAGTATTTTGAAAAGGCTGATCGAGATCGAGCAGAAAGGTTTCGCAGCCTTGCCAAAAGAGAAAGCATCGATATCCATTCTCGAGATGGCGCTGGAAATGACGGCGCGCGGTTTCTCCTTCAAGCCGGTTGATCTGTATGTCTCCCATTCTACCCGTTGGACGATCGATGGCGACAGCCTTATTCCTCCATTCGCAGCGATTGCTGGTATTGGTGACAATGCGGCACGTAATATCGCTGGTGCACGCGATGCGGGCGAATATCTTTCAGTGGAAGACTTCCAACAGCGTTCCAAGGCGACCAAGACAACTATCGAAGTTTTGGGCAGTATGGGTTGTTTCAGAGGGCTGCCGGAATCGAACCAGCTTTCCCTGTTCTAGCTCCACCGATCGCGTTATAACGCGAACATACTCGTTTAATCTGTTTCCTGGTAAAAGGCTTGAGAGGAAAACAATTCTTGTCAGTCAATACGGGTTATGATATAATTTTTTTGGTAATCATGAGGATAGAACTAACTTTCTGAAGAGTGGGGAAACCCACTCTTCACGTTTTGTCCACTACTTTTTTCGTTGGAATCAGGGGGTCTATCGGATTTGAGCACATCCAGAATCAAGGCAGTCGTCGAGGAGATGGCTACGCCTTTCCTTAACGACAATGGCTTCGAGCTTGTGGATATCGAATATGTTAAGGAAGGCAGCAACTGGTTCCTTCGCGTATTTGTGGATAAAGACGGCGGAATTGACATCGACGAGTGCGGCCGGATCAGCGAATATCTGAGCGAGCGCCTGGACGAGAATGATCCCGTCTCAGACGCTTATTTTTTGGAGGTTTCATCTCCAGGTGCGGAACGTCCGCTGAAGAAACCCGAGGACGTGAGCAAGGCAATCGGCAAGCAGGTCAATGTGACTACTTACGAGCCGATTGATGGATTAAAAGAATTCGAGGGTCCTCTGCTGTCTTTCGACGGAGAGACTGTTTCCGTCCAGGTTGGACGCAAAACTCACTCGATTCCATATGCCAAGGTGGCCAGCGCCAGGCTGGCTATCGTTTTCTAATTAGCGAAAGGGGGATTGACGGTTCCAATGAGTATGGACTTTATTGAAGCTCTTAATGAAATAGAGCGAGAGAAAGGAATCGCCAAGGATATCCTGCTGGAAGCGATCGAGGCGGCGCTGATCTCCAGTTACAAGCGCAACTTCAACACCGCCCAGAACGTCCGGGTGGATATTAACCGGCATACGGGCGTGATCAAAGTTTATGCTCGTAAAAATGTCGTAGAAGAAGTGTTAGATCCGCGTCTGGAAATTACGGTGGAAGCTTCTCGCGAGATCAACCCGCATTATCAGTTGGATGATGTGGCGGACATCGAAGTGACGCCTCGCGACTTTGGCCGCATCGCTGCGCAGACAGCGAAGCAAGTCGTGACCCAGCGTATCCGGGAAGCAGAACGCGGACTGATTTATAACGCTTATATCGACAAAGAAGAAGATATCGTAAATGGCATCGTGCAGCGCCAGGATACGCGTAACCTGTTCATCGATCTCGGCAAGGTAGAGGCTGTATTGCCGCTGACCGAGCTGATGCCGACTGACAAGTTCAAGCATGGCGACCGTGTGAAGTCCTTTATTACGAAGGTTGAGAACACGACCAAGGGGCCGCAGATTATTCTTTCCCGCACCCATCCAGGACTGCTGAAACGTCTGTTCGAGCTCGAAGTTCCGGAAATTTACGACGGAGTCGTCGAGATTCGTTCTGTAGCGCGTGAAGCGGGCTTCCGCTCCAAGATCGCGGTTCATTCCCGCAATGACGAGGTGGATCCAGTCGGTTCCTGCGTCGGCCAAAAGGGAATGCGCGTGCAAACGATCGTTTCGGAGCTGAAAGGCGAAAAAATCGATATTGTCCGCTGGTCGGACAGCACCGAGGAATACGTAGCGAATGCACTCAGCCCATCCAAGGTGCTTGAAGTCATTGTGTTTGAGCAAGAGAAGATGGCGCGTGTCATCGTGCCTGACTATCAGCTCTCACTGGCTATCGGCATTAAGGGTCAGAATGCTCGCCTGGCGGCCAAGCTGACTGGTTGGAAGATCGACATCAAGAGCGAGACGCAGGCGGAGCAGGAATTCGGCCGGGAGCGGACGCAAGGGATAGCGATGCATCAGGATTCCATCACGATCGACTAGGCACGGGGGGATTTGCTCATGAAACCTAGAAAAATCCCGCTGCGCAAATGTGTAGCCAGTCAGGAAATGCTTCCCAAAAAAGAGCTGATTCGGGTCGTCCGCACGCCGGACGGCACCATTTCGATAGACCTAACCGGCAAAAAGTCTGGTAGGGGAGCTTATCTCAAAGGGACAGCTGAAAACTTCCGTCTGGCCAAGAAGACGCGGGCTCTTGATCGGGCGCTTAAACAAACGGTTCCGCCGGACATATACGATCAACTCCAGCGCGAGTTCATTTCCGTGGAGGAACAGTTCCTCGCCGCTAAGAACCAGGAGGCGGACCAGGATGATGAGTAAGGCGCTCTCCAATCTGGGCATGGCAATGCGCGCTGGCAAGGTCGTTACCGGTGATGAAACGGTGTTAAAGACAGTTCGTCAGGGCAAAGCTTCTCTTGTCCTGGTGGCGGCTGACGCATCAGCCAACACCAAAAAGAAATACCGTGATAAGTGCGCGTCCTATGGCGTATTTATGGCCGAGGCTTTTTCTCGCGATTCACTCGGGCAAGCCCTTGGTAAGGAAGAAAGGGTCGTTGTGGCGATTACGGATCGGGGGTTCGCGAACATGATTCGGGGTCAATTGAGCCAGAATACGGAGGTGGAGAATATTGACTAAACCACAAGACGGTAAAGAAGGCAAAGAGAAGCTTCGCGTGTACGAATATGCGAAGTCCCTTAACATGAGTAGCAAGGAAATCATAACGATTCTTAAACGGCTAGATACACCTGTCAACAATCACATGAGTGTGATGGAGTCTGGCATGGTGAGCAAGGTGGAAGGTTTCTTCCGCGACATCAAAGCGAACGCCGCAGCTAAGAGGGCACAAGGGAATACGCAGGCCAACACGACCGCGACCCGCCCAGCCGAGAAGCGGCCGGAGCAACAAGGAGTGCATACTATTCCACGTCAAGAGCAATCCCAACCTACAAACCAACAGGATCGACAGGTGACTATGAATACGACAACGAACAACCAAGGAAGCAACAGCACAGAGCAGCGCCCTTCCCAAGGCAGCGCGCAAGGACGCGGTCCCGCACCAAGCGGCGGCCAACCTAGAAGTGGTGGCCAAGGTGGCGGAGGCCGTCCGCAAGGCCAAGGCAGTGGATACGGTGGCAATCGTCCAGCAGGTCAAAGCGGCGGAAGCCGTCCAGCAGGTCAAGGCGGCGGAAGTCGTCCAGCAGGTCAAGGCGGCGGAAGCCGTCCGGCAGGTCAAAGCGGCGGATACGGCGGTAATCGTCCAGCAGGCCAAGGTGGCGCAAGCCGTCCAGCAGGCCAAGGTGGCGGGTACGGCGGAAGTCGTCCGGCAGGCCAAGGCGGCGGAAGCCGTCCTCCAGGTCAAGGCGGCGGATACGGCGGCGCTCGTCCGCAAGGACAGAGCGGCCCATCCGCAGGAGCAGCTCCGCGCGGCGAAAGCCGTAGCACAGCCCCAGCTCCACGTACGTTCGGCGAGAACAAGCCGGCCGGCGGCGCAAGAACTGACTTCAACCGCAGCGGCCAAGGTGGCGGCGCGGGACGCAGTGGCGGTCCTGGCGGTGCAGGTGCGAACCGTCGCGGTGGAGGTAAACCAGGCGGCCAAAACGGTCGTTTCGATGATCGCGGTGGTAGCTTCAGAAATCGCGGCAAAAACGGACGCGGCAAAAGTCAGCAGCCTCCGCGCGAGAAAATCGACAACACGCCTAAGAAAATTATTGTCCGCGGCAACATGACCGTGGCTGAGCTCGCTAAGCTGCTCCATAAGGACGCTTCCGAGGTCATCAAAAAGCTTATTTCCATGGGCGTCATGGCAACGATCAACCAGGAACTTGATATCGAAACGATCCAACTTGTCGCTTCCGAGTTCAAAGTTGAGGAAGTTGAGATCAAAATCCCTGTCGAAGAGGACGATTTCGAGACAGTGGAAGAGAAAGACAACGAAGAGGATCTTCAGTCCCGTGCTCCAGTTGTAACGATTATGGGTCACGTCGATCACGGTAAAACGACGCTTCTTGATGCCATTCGCTCCACGAACGTTACAAGTGGCGAAGCAGGCGGCATCACGCAGCATATCGGTGCTTACCAAGTCGAGATCAACAACAAAAAAATTACGTTCCTGGATACCCCGGGCCACGAAGCGTTCACGATGATGCGTGCTCGCGGAGCCGAGGTAACGGACATTACGATTATCGTTGTTGCTGCGGATGACGGCGTTATGCCACAAACGGTAGAAGCAATCAGCCATGCGAAAGCAGCTAAGGTGCCGATTATCGTAGCGGTCAACAAAATCGACAAGCCGGACGCTAATCCGGATACGATCAAACAAGAGCTTACCAAGTATGAGCTTGTACCTGAAGAGTGGGGCGGCGACACGATTTTTGTCAACGTATCCGCGAAACAGCGTACCAATCTTGAAGAGCTCCTGGAGATGATCCTGCTCGTAGCTGAGGTCAACGATTACAAGGCGAACCCGAACAAGCGCGCTCGCGGCACCGTCCTCGAGGCCGAGCTGGACAAAGGCAAGGGCCCAATTGCTCGTGTACTCGTACAGCACGGTACGCTCAAGATCGGCGATGCTTTTGTAGCCGGTAATTCCTTCGGACGTATTCGCGCCATGGTCAACGACAAGGGACGTCGTCTCAAAGAAGCTGATCCTTCTACACCGGTTGAGATCACGGGCTTGACTGAGGTGCCAAAAGCTGGCGACCCGTTCATGGTATTCGAAGATGAGCGCAAAGCTCGTGCCATTTCCGAACGTCGCTCCATCAAGCAGCGCCAATCGCAGATGGGCGCGAACTCCCGCGTAACGCTGGATGATCTTTACAAGCACATCACAGAAGGCGAGATCAAGGACCTCAACGTCATCATCAAGGCTGACGTTCAAGGCTCGCTGGAAGCTCTCAAAGGCTCCCTTGAGAAAATCGAGGTTGAAGGTGTGCGCGTTAAGAGTATTCACAGCGGCGTAGGCGCGATTACGGAATCCGATATCGCTCTTGCCTCGGCTTCCAACGCAATCGTGATCGGCTTCAACGTACGTCCTGAGATTCAGGCGGCTGTAGCGGCTGAGCAAGAAAAAGTCGATGTGCGTCTGCATAACATCATCTACAACGTAATTGAAGAAATCGAGCAAGCAATGAAAGGCATGCTGGATCCAATCTTCAAGGAAGTTGTTACCGGCCACGCGGAAGTGCGTAACTTGTTCAAAGTGAGCAAAGTGGGCACGATTGCCGGCTGTATGATTATCGACGGCAAAATCGCACGTTCTTCCGAAGCTCGCGTCATTCGTGCCGGCATTGTCCTGCATCAGGGCAAGATCGATACGCTCAAGCGCTTCAAGGATGATGTGAAAGAAGTTTCACAAGGTTATGAATGCGGCATTACCCTGGAGAAATTCAATGATCTTCAAGAAGGCGACATCATTGAAGCTTTCGCCCAGGAGAAGGTAGAACGTTAAAAGAGGTGGTCCAGCATGGCTAAAATCCGTGTCGGCCGTGTCGGGGAGCAGATCAAAAAAGAGCTTAGTCAGATCATTCAGACTGAGCTTAAAGATCCCCGCATTGGCTTTATAACGGTAACCGGAGTGGACGTCACGAACGATATGTCCCAGGCGCGCGTTTATCTGAGCGTGCTGGGGAATGATGATCAGAAGGAAGAAACGCTTAAAGCTCTGGCGCGGGGAACTGGCTTCATCCGCTCCGAGCTTGGCAAGCGGATTCGCTTTCGCCATACTCCAGAGATCCTGTTCAAGTTTGACGGCAGCATCGAGTATGGCAGCAAGATCGAGTCGATTTTGACGAAAATCAATCGGGAGAATAGCGGCGAATGAGCGTAGATACGCTCCGCGACTATGAAGCCGTATTAGCATATATGAACGAGGGGGACGACTACTTAGTTGTCTCCCATGTTCAGCCTGACGGGGATGCGATCAGCTCAACGCTGGCCGCAGCCTGGCTGCTGAGGAAGCTTGGCAAGCGGGTAACTCTCGTTAATGAAGATTCGGTACCAGATCGGCTCCGCTTTTTGAGCGGTAGCGAACTTATCCAGCCCCTGAGCGCGTTAGACTCCAAGCGGAGCTTCTCCCGCATCGTTGCGGTAGACTGCGCGGATTTCAAGCGTATCGGCAAGGTTGCCGAGCAGTTCGCGGATGGATACGAACTTTTAAATATCGATCATCATCCAACGAATAATCTATATGGAGTTTGTAATCTGGTCGTACCGGATGCAGCAGCTACGGCTCAAATTCTGTACGAGCTAATCGTTGCCAGCGGTCATCCGCTGGAACTTGAAGCGGCAGAGATGCTTTTTACTGGCCTATTGACGGATACTGGCGGTTTCCGCTACGCCAATACCGATACTCGTGTCATGCAGACATCGGCTAAGCTACTTGAAGTCGGCGTTAACGGACATCTCATCGCGGATCGACTGCTAGAGACGATGACATTGCCGCAGCTCAAGCTGCTGCGTCTTGGTCTCAACCGGATGCAGTTCCAGTATGACGATCGTGTCTGTTCCATGCTGATTACACCGGAGGACATGGATGAAACTGGCGCAGTTCCCGAAGATTTGGAGGGACTGGTCAACTATGCCCGCAACGTGGAAGGCGTGGAGGCAGGGGTACTGTTCAAGGGAATGCGTGATGGCAGTGTGAAGGCGAGCCTTCGCTCCGGTGGATCGCTGGATGTGGCGGCAATTGCTTCTGCTTTTGGCGGAGGCGGCCACATTCGTGCTGCGGGTTGCCGACTTGATGGTACTGAAGCGATGAAGTCTCTTCTTACTGCGATAGGGGAGGCGCTTGAATCTTAATGAATGGAATATTACCGGTATGGAAGCCTGCGGGCTGGACCTCGCATGATGTCGTGGCCAAGTGCCGCAGGCTTCTCCGTACCAAAAGAATCGGCCATGCGGGCACATTGGACCCCATGGTGACGGGCGTTCTGCCGCTTTGCATCGGGCCGGCTACTCGGGTAGTGGAATACTTGCAGGAGCTTCCAAAGGAATACGAAGCGGTGCTGCAGTTCGGTGTATCGACCGATACGCAGGATCTGACCGGAGAGGTGCTGGAGCAGATGGATGAAGTCCATCTGTCCGAAAGTAATATCCGAGAAGCGCTTTTTTCCTTCCTCGGAACGATCTCTCAACTGCCGCCGATGTACTCTGCGGTCAAAGTAGATGGCAAGCGACTGTACGAGTTGGCCCGTGAAGGCAAAACTGTTGAGCGCAAGCCGAGACAGGCATTCATCCACGAACTGGAAGTTATTGACCTGGATCTAGATCGTCCTCAGCCGCAAGTAAGGTTCAGGGTGCTCTGCTCAAAGGGCACTTATATCCGCACCTTATGTGTTGACATCGGCGAGAAGCTTGGTGTGCCGGCAGCGATGGCGGAGCTCAAACGAACTTCGTCCGGTGGATTCCGGCAAGAGGATTGCGTAACACTTGAGGAGCTCGAGCAGTTGCAGCAGCATGGCGAAGCCGTGCTTAGGCTACTGCCGGCTGACCGAGCGCTGGCTCATCTGCCGATGACCACAGCGGCAATACCTGCTATGCGGCAGGCGTTGCAAGGTAGACATATACCGTCTGCTTGGTTAGACACTCCTCCTCCGTCTGACGGATTGCTGAGGCTTTACAGCCACGAAGGACTGTTCGCCGGTTTATTCGAGGTTGAGGCTGATTCCGGCATGATTAAGCCTGTCAAAGTATTTGCCAGACCGGAAGAGCTCTGAGCTCAGCTTATTGATTTTGTGACGGCGGAGTGATGGTAGCAGGCGAAGTTTAAGAGAAATGCAGGTGGGTGGAAGTGGAAATTCAAGTTTTGAGCTACCCGTTGGAAGAGAATGGCGAGACATCCGATGCCTCTGCCTGCGCTCTTGCCATCGGACATTTTGACGGTGTTCACTTGGGACATCGCTCTGTCATTGACCGGGCGGTAGCCAAGGCGGCTGAAAACGGCCTGCGTGCGGCAGTCATGACCTTCAATCCTCATCCGCGAGAGGTTCTCGGGCGTGGCAGTAATTATGCAGCAAGCCTGACTCCGTTGGAAGAGAAGCTCGAGCTGTTTCGCCAGGCGGGTGTGGACACGGTTTATGTGATGCGGTTTGATCCGGCTTTCGCAGAGATCAGCCCGCAGACTTTTGTCCAGGAAGTGCTGCTCCGGCTAGGCGTACAGCATGCTGTAGTCGGCTTCGACTTCCGCTTCGGCCACTTCGGCCATGGAAGCGCAGAGAGCCTGGTGGAGCTTGGTGCTGCCAATTTCAGCGTGGACGTCATCCCGGCCCAGAGCCGAGATGGACTGAAGGTCAGCAGTACCTATGTGCGCGAAGCGCTCGAAAATGGGCAGGTTGAACTGGCAGCGGAGCTGCTCGGTCGTCCATATGCGGTGAGCGGCATTGTTGTTCATGGTGATGCGAGAGGCCGCACGATTGGCTTTCCGACGGCGAATGTGCTGCAGGATGATGTTTATGTCGTACCGCGGCTAGGCGTTTATGCCGTACTGGTTCATCTTCCAGCCTCCGACGGGCGTCCCGCCGAAGTCAGGCCGGCTGTGCTCAACCATGGTATGAAGCCTACCTTCAACAAAGAGAAGATCGTACCTGTTCTGGAGGCGCATCTGCTCGATTTTGAAGGGGATTTATACGACCGCCGGGTGCGCATTGAGTTTTTGCACTTCCTGCGGCCAGAACGCAAGTTCTCTGGCGTGACGGAGCTCGTCGAACAACTTGGCAAAGACCGTGATCAGGCTGCAGAGCTGCTTCGTGGCTGAGATGGAAGGCTGGTTTACTTTGTCTTCCGTTAATGCTATACTACGTAATGTTGTCCCGAGGAGCTTCTCCTTGTGACACGCTGGCCCCGGCTTGGCCGGCCGCTCTCACCGGCGGCGGCGAGGCTGATGGCGACTGATTGAATAATAAGTTAATGGAGGTGAACTAGGATGGCACTTACGCAAGAACGCAAACATGAGCTCATCGAAGAGCACAAGACTCACGCAACTGACACGGGTTCCCCCGAGGTTCAGGTAGCTATCCTTACTCAGAACATCGTGAACTTGACAGACCACCTGCGTACGCACAAGAAAGATCATCACTCGCGTCGCGGTCTTCTGAAAATGGTAGGTCAGCGCCGCAAGCTGCTGGCATACCTGAAGAACAATGATGTTAGACGTTACAGCGCTCTGATCGAGAAGCTTGGCCTTCGCCGCTAGGACATGTCGCTGTAAATGAAGCAACCTGGTTGCCATCTGTCCGGATTTACCGGAGGGCCGCAGCCGGGTTGCTTTTTATAATGAAAGAGAACAGCCCCTTTTTACATACTCCGTACTTTGCAGGCTGAGCTGTTATGCAGAGGAATTGGAGATTACTTGTCGAATGGATTCAAGAATAGGAGGGATTTTATGCACCAGGTTAAAATGACACTCGGCGGCCGCGAGCTCATCCTTGAGAGCGGTCGTCTTGCTAAACAGGCTAACGCAGCTGTAACGGTGCGCTACGGCGACACCGTCATTTTGTGTACGGTCACAGCATCTTCGGGTCCGAAAGATCTGGACTTTTTCCCACTGACCGTCAACTACGAGGAAAGACTCTATGCCGTAGGCAAAATTCCTGGCGGTTTCATCAAGCGCGAAGGACGCCCGAGCGAGAAGGCTATTTTGTCCAGCCGCCTAACGGATCGTCCAATTCGTCCGCTGTTCCCGGAAGGATTCCGCAACGATGTACAGGTTCTCAACCTTGTGATGAGCGTGGATCAAAATTGCCCGCCTGAAATCGCGGCAATGATCGGCACCGGCGCATCCCTTAGCATTTCCGACGTTCCATTCAACGGACCGATCGGCGGCGTTATCGTCGGTCGCATTGATGGCGAATTCATCATCAACCCGACTGTGGAGCAACAGGAGAAAACCGACATCTTTGTCGTTGTATCCGGCACGAAGGACGCCATCATGATGGTAGAGGCGGAAGCGAACGAGGTTTCCGAGGATGTTCTGCTGGAAGCGATTATGTTCGGCCATGCCGAGATCCAAAAGATCTGCGAAGTTATCAATCAATTTGCAGAGTTGTGCGGCAAACCGAAGATGGAAGTTGTGCTGCAAACAGTTGACGCTGATGTTAGCGCTGCCGTACAAGCTTACGCATCCGCTCGCCTCGTGGAAGCAATTCGCATCGAGGAGAAACATGCTCGCCAGGAAGCAATCGACGTGGTCAACGCCGAGACGGTTGCACACTTCGAGGAAGTGTATGCCGAAACGCCTGAGCTGATGAAGGACGTTAAGGAATCGCTGTATGACATCGTCAAAGTAGAAGTTCGCCGCCTCATTACGCATGACAAGGTACGTCCTGACGGCCGTGGACTGGACGAAATCCGTCCAATCGATTGTGATGTTTCGCTATTGCCGCGCACGCATGGCTCCGGCCTGTTTACACGTGGACAAACTCAAGCGCTCAGCGTCTGCACGCTCGGTCCTATGGGCGATGTGCAAATTCTTGACGGAATCAGCCCTGAAGAAACCAAGCGCTTTATGCATCACTATAACTTCCCTCCGTTCAGCGTTGGCGAAGCTCGTCCGCTGCGTCCTCCAGGTCGTCGCGAAATCGGCCACGGCGCCCTCGGCGAACGTGCACTGTCCAAAGTTATTCCGCCGGAGTCGGAGTTCCCGTACACGATCCGTCTCGTTTCTGAAGTACTGGAATCCAACGGTTCATCTTCCCAAGCGAGTATTTGTGCGAGCTCGCTGGCGATGATGGATGCTGGTGTACCGATCAAAGCACCAGTTGCCGGCGTGGCAATGGGTCTGATCAAAGACGGCGATCATTTCTCCATCCTGACCGATATTCAAGGTATGGAAGATCATCTCGGCGATATGGACTTCAAGGTTGCGGGTACTGCGGAAGGTGTCACAGCTATCCAAATGGATATCAAAATCGACGGTATCGACCGCAACATCTTGACTCAAGCGTTGGAGCAAGCTCGTCTGGGCCGTCTCCACATTTTGGACAAGATGAACGCTATTATTAGCCAGCCACGCGAGAGCCTTTCCGAATATGCGCCTAAGATCATGACGCTTCGCATTAACCCGGATAAGATCCGCGATGTTATCGGAGCTGGTGGCAAGATCATCAACAAGATCATCGAGGAAACTGGCGTCAAAATCGATATCGAGCAGGACGGAATGGTGTATATTGCTTCTACGAATGAGGCGATGAACCAACGTGCCAAGCAGATTATCGAGGGCATCGTGAAGGAAGTTGTTGTTGGCGAAATTTACTCGGGCACAGTCAAACGGATCGAAAAATTCGGCGCATTCGTCGAAATTCTTCCGAACAAAGACGGTCTCGTACACATTTCCCAGCTGTCCACAGAGCGCCTGGCCAAGACCGAAGATGCTGTTAGCATCGGCGATGTCATCATGGTCAAAGTAACGGAGATCGACGCACAAGGACGGATCAACCTGTCCCGCAAAGCACTCCTTACGACGGAAGCCCAATCCTAAGCCGATGAACGCTCCGGAGTTCTTGATGAGCTAATTCAGGCTCTAACGCGTCCTATTTAAAAGAAGAGTCAGAGTCTCTCTGATTCTTTTTTCTTTTATTAAGCTTTATGAAGCTATATTGGAATTGCTTCTCTAGGCTTCGCCGTGGGGAGGCCAAGCCGCATATTTGTCCACCATCTCTCATACATTGGGGGGAGAAAAGGTGGAGGGTGAGGCTCGATGAAACTCCGTGCTTGGAGCGCCGCAACTTTATGCGGAGCCGTCCTTGTGCTGGCGGCAGCAGCCTGGAGTCCTGCTGGCAGCTATATTCGCTCGCTTGGTAATGGTGAGTTCCGTGCTGCAATGGCAGCCCAGGATGCGGACCGTTCGCTGCTGGAGGAGATCCGCAAAGAAGCGGAGCGCAGGTATGAGCCGCCGGTTGATGCAGCTGTCGATCGTTGGTATCGGGCTATCCCCGGTTATTACGGCCGGCAGGTAGATGTGGAAGAGACCTATAAGAAGTCGTTGAACCTGCCAGGAGAAGAAGTTAGTTACGTATACAAGCCAGTGAAGCCGGAAAAAACGCTTCTCGATTACCCACTTGAGCCGATCTACAAGGGCAATCCGGCAAAGCGGGCTGCGTCCTTGATGATCAATGTGGCATGGGGCAATGAGTACTTAGAACCTATGCTCGCTACTTTGAAGCGCAATGAGGTGAAAGCGACCTTTTTCCTCGACGGGTCCTGGTTGAAGAAATATCCGGAGGAAGCGCGCAAAATTCGCGATGCCGGGCATGAGATCGGCAACCATGCCTACACCCATCCGGACATGAAAAAGCTCGGAGTGGAGCAGCAGCGCAGCCAGATCGTTCGCACGAACCGTCTGATCGAGGAGACGTTAGGCATCAAAAGCATTTGGTTCGCTCCTCCGTCGGGTAGTTTCAACGCTTTGACCGTCAAAACCGCGCGGGAAGAAGGAATGTCCACAGTGCTATGGACGCTAGACACGGTGGATTGGATGAAGCCGGATCCCGGATCGGTCATCACAAAGATTGCCAGAGGATTACAGCCGGGTTCACTCGTGTTAATGCATCCGACAGCCAGTTCACGGGACGCACTGCAAGGTATGATCAACGCTGCGAAGCGCAAAGGATTGCAGCTTGGCACGGTGGGTCAGACCTTATCCGAGGAGCGGCTGGATGGTGCGGTTGAGAGCGGGCGCTGATTTTGTTATGATGATAATTAAACTTCAAGGAGGAGAACCGGTGAACTTATACAGACTAAGCAATGGCCTCCGTGTTGTCGCGGAACCGATTCCGACCTGCCGATCCGTATCCTTCGGGATATGGGTGAAGACAGGCTCGCGCAGCGAAACTCCGGCCAACAACGGCATCTCCCACTTTATTGAGCATATGCTCTTCAAAGGCACTGAGACCCGCAGCGCCAAAGACATCGCGGATCTGTTTGACGGTATTGGCGGCAATGTGAACGCCTTTACTGCTAAGGAATATACTTGTTATTTTGCTAAAGTGCTGGATCTTCATTTGCCTCTGGCCGTAGACGCTTTGGCGGATATGTTCTTCAACTCGCGCTTCGATGAGGAGGAGCTTGCTAAGGAGAAAAATGTCATTTTGGAGGAAATCTCGATGTACGAGGATACTCCTGATGATAAAGTCCATGACGAGGCTTCGCGTGCGTCTCTTGGCGAGCATCCACTGGCTTATTCCATCTTAGGCATTGAAGAACGCCTTGCTGAGATGGGACCAGATGCACTTCGTGCTTATATGAACGATCAGTATACGATTGAAAACACCGTTATCAGTGTGGCTGGCAACATTGAGGTGAAGCCGCTGCTGGAAATGTTGGAGCAGCAGTTCGGACGTATGAGCGCACGAGGCCCAGGCCGCAGCTTGGAAGCACCGACGTTCAATGGTCAGTATTTGTTCCATCCAAAACAAACCGAGCAGAACCATATTTGCTTGACTTTCCCTGGTTTCTCCATTGATGATGAGAAGCTCTACGCAATGGTGCTTCTGAACAATGCGCTCGGCGGCGGCATGAGCTCCCGACTGTTCCAAGAAATCCGTGAAAAACGTGGACTTGCCTACTCCGTTTATTCTTATCATACGTCTTATGCGGACTCTGGGTTATTCACGATTTATGCGGGTACGGCTCCAAAACAAACATCGGAAGTGCTGGATTTGACGATGGAGCTGCTTGCGGATGTATCCGCGCAAGGTCTCACGGACGCTGAGCTTCGCCGCGGCAAAGAGCAGCTGAAAGGCAGCCTGATCTTGAGTCTGGAGAGCACGAGCAGCCGCATGAACCGCATCGGTAAAAACGAGCTGATGCTGGGCAGACATTACACGATGGACGAAATTATCGAACGCATTGAGGAAGTATCTATGGATGATATCCGCTCCGTCACGGCGCGGATGCTGGCCAAGCCTTTTGCCGTCGCCATGGTAGGCACGGAAGAAGGTCCGGCCGCAACGCTGAGGAGGGACCGTTTTGCATCAAGTACTGTTTAAGCGTCTGCCGGGTAACGAGGACGTTTCGCTTCCAACCCGCATGTCCGAGGCTGCTGCTGGCTTCGATCTGCATGCTGCAGTTGGGGAGAACGTTGTATTACAACCGGGAGAGCGTGGACTCATTCCAGCGGGCTTTGCGATGGCGATGCCACCAGAGCTGGAGGCGCAAATTCGTCCCCGCAGCGGTCTGGCGTACAAACATGGCATTACCTGCCTTAACTCGCCTGGCACGATTGATGCCGATTATCGCGGCGAGGTGAAGGTTTTGCTCATTAATTTGGGGCAGGAGCCTTTCGTTATCGCGAGAGGCGAGAGAATTGCCCAAATGGTATTTCAGACCGTTCCGTCTATCAGCATTCAGGAAGCAGATGAGCTTCCCGAAACGCTGCGCGGTGCGGGCGGGTTTGGACATACCGGTAAATAACACTATGATTCGCAAGTTTTGCTGAGCCGATATCGGCAACGCAGAAGCAGCCGCTTCGTCAGCTTCCCTTTAGGGAAGCCGCGAAGCGGCTTTTTTTCATTTTCAGCCCCAGAACCTAAGCTGTAACCCACTTCACGCTTGCGGCATAAAATGCACTATACGCACGAAAGGCGATTGCGGAGGGGCTTTGAGCGCCTTGCTGCAGGCCAGAGTGAGTGAGGCGGCGGACCGGCTAGGCGTACCCCCGGATGGCTGCCGCCTTGGGTGAATAAGGTGAGAGGATGTGACGCCAGCATGCTGACCGGCGTTCAGGTGCTGCTGATCGGCGGCGACGCAAGGCAGCTAGAGGTCATTCGCAGGCTGTCGGAGCTGGATGCCTCGCTGACGGTGTCCGGCTTTGACGGGCTCCGTACCCTTCCGGGGGATATCTCGAACAGCGAGCTTAGGGAAGAACTTTTTGACAAGGCCGATGCTATCATCCTGCCAGCAGTTGGCACGGATGATTCCGGCCTGATTCCCGCTGCATTCAGTGATAACGAGCTGCTTTTGACTGACGCGATGCTTGCTCGGCTACCAAAGCACTGTACTATCTATTCCGGCATGGCCAGACCATTTTTGAAGGACATTTGCCAAAAGCACGGAATAGGACTTGTCGAGCTGTTCGAAAGAGATGACGTGGCCATTCTTAATTCCATCCCGACTGCTGAAGGCGCGGTCAAGATGGCGATCGAACATACGGATATTACGCTGCATGGATCCACCTCTATGGTACTTGGACTTGGAAGGACGGGGCTCACGCTCGTCAGGACGCTGCAGGGGATGGGCGCTCGTGTTCTAGCCGGAGTTCATCTGCCTGAGCATTATTCAAGAGCTGTCGAGATGGGCGCGAAGCCTTTCTACACGCGGGATTTGCAGGATTATGCTGCCAATATTGACTTGCTTTTTAACACAATTCCAACTATGATAGTCACAGCGCAAATGATAGCCAGAATGCCGTCCCGGGCCGTTATTATCGACCTGGCCTCCAAACCTGGAGGCACCGATTTCCGCTTTGCGGAGAAGCGAGGACTGAAGGCCATTCTGGCTCCCGGATTGCCCGGTATCGTGGCCCCCGTGACCGCTGGACGCATCATAGCGGATTGTGTCACTCAGCTGATTTTGGATGACATCAGCACGCGGGGGAATGGACAATGAACTGGAACGGACTTACGATAGGGTATGCCCTTTCGGGATCTCACTGCACCTTTGCTGAGGTTATGCCTCAGATTCAGAAGTTTGTCGATGCGGGAGCCAATGTCGTGCCGATTGCAACTCAGAGTCTCATGACTACCGATACGAGATTTGGTAAGGCAGAGGAGTGGAAGCGTCAGCTGCTCGAGATTACCGGCAATGAGATCATCTCAACTGTCGTTCAAGCCGAGCCGCTCGGGCCTTCCAAGCTACTGGACGTCATGCTGATTGCTCCATGTACGGGCAACACGACGAGCAAGCTAGCCAATGCCCTGACGGATGGAGCTGTACTGATGGCTGCCAAGGCTCAGATGCGTAACGGCCGGCCGGTCGTACTGGCGATTTCCACCAATGACGGTTTAGGCCTCAATATGGCCAATATCGCCAAGCTGATGGTAGCCAAAAATATTTATTTCGTTCCGTTCGGTCAGGATGATCCGGTCAACAAGCCCAATTCACTTGTGGCGAAGATGGATCTGGTCATGGAAGCGTGCGAATGTGCCCTGCAAGGCCGCCAGATGCAGCCTGTGTTGATTCAGAGAGCTTAACAGCTTCTCTCACGCACTCAAGCTGATGGCAGCAACAGAGCCGTTCGGCGCTGCAGCCGGGCATGAGGATATACAGCAGCCGGCAGCGAACAAGACGCTGACGGCTTTTTTACTACAAATGCGTGTATTGCAATTATTCTGCTTAATCATAAGGTGTAGAAGGGATGTCATCAATGGGGGTACGGGTATTAAAGTTTGGCGGCACTTCCGTGGCGACCAAACAAACAAGGGAGCTGGTGATTCACCACATCCAGCGCGAGCTGAAGGATGGCCATCAGCTTGTCGTAGTCGTGTCGGCGATGGGGCGTTCTGGTGATCCTTATGCAACGGACACATTGTTGTCCATGACACATGAGGAGGGAGGACAGCTTGCTGCTCGGGAGCGCGATCTGCTGATGGGCTGCGGCGAGATCATCTCAGCAGTCGTCCTGTGCAGCGCACTGTCTGCTCACTCCATTCCAGCTGTTGCGCTGACGGGTGGCGGAGCGGGAATTATAACCGGCAGTCAGTTCGGTGAGGCCCGTATTGAAGAAATTCGCACGGAGCGTATGAAGCATCATCTCGATAAGGGCGAAGTTGTCGTTGTCACTGGTTTTCAGGGGCAGGATAGCCGAGGCGACCTGACAACACTAGGCAGGGGAGGCAGTGATACATCTGCAACGGCACTCGGCGCAGCACTGCAAGCGGAGATCGTGGACATCTACACCGATGTGAATGGGATTCTGACGGCCGATCCGCGTATCGTAAAGGATGCCAAGCCTTTGACGGTTGTCGGGTATGCGGAAATTTGCAATATGGCGAGACTAGGAGCCAAGGTGATCCATCCGCGAGCGGTCGAGATCGCTCAGCAGGCACGCATTCCACTGCGGGTGCGCTCGACGTTTTCGGATGAGGAGGGTACGCTTGTCACCGATATGCCGACAGCGCTTAGCTTGGCATCGCCACTCAAGGATCGCCATGTGACGGGTATCGCGCATGTACCGGGTGTGACCCAAATTTCCGTACGGGCAGTCGAAGGCATCGCCGATACACAGCTCAAGGTGTTCCAATCGATGGCTCGCCATCACATTAGTGTGGACTTCATTAACGTCACGCCCGCTGGCGCGCTGTATACGGTTATGGACAATGATGCTCCCAAGGCGGTACGAGTGCTGCAGGAGCTTGGGTTCGAGCCGGAAACAGTGAGCGGTTGTGCTAAGGTTTCCGTAATCGGGGGCGGTATGCACCGCGTGCCGGGCGTTATGGCTCGGATCGTGGAAGCTCTTTCGGAGCCGGGAATTCCGATTTTGCAGTCGGCAGATTCCAATACGACGATCTGGGTGCTTGTCCGTGAGGAACATATGGGCAACGCACTGAGAGCGCTGCACGCCAAGTTCGAGCTACATCTGTAAGCTTTCGATCACTAATATCAGGCAGCATACGAGAGCAGAAGCTCGTACCTGCCCAGGAGGTAACCCGAAATGGATTTTGGCAGACTTATTACAGCAATGGCTACTCCTTTCGCTCCAGATGGCGCGGTAGACTGGGACACAACAGGACGTTTAATCGACCATTTGATTGACGATCAGCGCACGGATTCGATTGTGGTGAGCGGTACGACGGGCGAATCACCGACGTTGACCGACGAAGAGAAAGTGGAGCTGTTCCGTTTCGCTGTTAAACACAGTGCGGGACGCGCTCGTATCATTGCCGGCACCGGCAGCAATCATACGGCTCATTCGATTCATTTGACCCAAGCCGCCGAGAAGGCGGGTGTAGATGGTATCCTGCTTGTGGTGCCTTACTACAACAAGCCGAGCCAAGAAGGAATGTATCAGCATTTTAAGGCGATAGCCGAATCCACTTCTTTGCCTATTATGCTGTACAATGTGCCGACACGTACGGTGTCAAGCATGGATGCGGCTACTACGGTTCGTCTGGCTCAGGATGTGCCTAATATTGCTGCGACCAAGGAATGCCACTCTCTAGATCATGTTGCTGAAATCATTAGCGGAGCGCCGGACAGCTTCCGGGTTTATACCGGAGACGACAGCGTCGCTCTACCGGCGATTGCCGTTGGTGCCTATGGCGTCGTCAGTGTCGCTTCCCATGTAGCAGGTGCCCAAATGAAAAATATGATCGAAGCTTACTTAGAAGGACGTAATGTGGAGGCTGCTGCGTTGCATCGCCGCTTGCTGCCGCTGTTCAATGGCTTATTCGCGGCTCCGAATCCGGTATTATTGAAGAAAGCGCTCGAACTGCAGGGATTGCCGGTTGGAGGCGTGCGTCTGCCACTGGTAGCCGCCGACGAAAAAGAAACTGCTGCCCTAGCCGAGTTGTTAAAAGGGCTTTAAGGTAGAATAGTCATGTTATGTGCCGGCTCCTCGTCTGGGGGCCGGTTTATTTTGTTTTGACGTTATCCCATCTCGGATTTCCTGCGCATACGTACGTCCTCAAGTGAGGACGAAATCGTAATGCTTTTCATCTTAGAAGGAAACTGAACGTTATCCCATCTCAGATTTCCTACGCATACGTACGTCCTCAAGTGAGGACGAAATCGTATTGCTTTTCATCTTAGAAGGAAATTGAACGTTATCCTATCTCAGATTTCCTGCGCATACGTACGTCCTCAAGTGAGGACGAAATCGTATTGCTTTTCATCTTAGAAGGAAACTGAACGTTATCCCATCTCAGATTTCCTGCGCATACGTACGTCCTCAAGTGAGGACGAAATCGTATTGCTTGCTGGCTTGTGTTCCATCTTTTGCATCATGTATAATATTCCTAAGTGACTGGTGCGGCAAAGTTAATATGGCTACGAACCCATACGCGCGGCGGCGGATGGGTGAATCCGTGCATTTCATGTACTTGGTCGTTTCTCGCATGGAAGCGTTTATCTAATAGCGATCAATAAATTTCCACAACATATAGGAGGTAAGATTTCCCTTGTCAAAAAAGAATATCCAGGACAAGCTGCTTGTCTTCGCCCTTGGCGGCGTAGGCGAGATCGGCAAAAACATGTATGTCATCCAATACGGGAATGACATTGTCGTTGTAGACTCCGGCTTAAAATTTCCGGAGGAAGACATGCTCGGAATCGACATCGTCATTCCAGACATTACTTATCTGACCGAGAATCGCGACAAAGTTCGCGGCATTATTATTACCCACGGTCATGAAGACCATATCGGCGGCTTGCCATATGTGCTTCGTCATCTGAATGTCCCTGTGTACGCGACTAAACTTACACTCGGACTGATCGAAGGTAAGCTGAAGGAAGCTGGACTGCTCGGCGAGACGAAGCGCATTCTCATCAATGCGGACTCCGTACTCGAGCTCGGAGCGATTACAGCGAGCTTCTTCAAGACGAATCACAGTATTCCGGATTCCGTTGGTGTATGCCTTGATACTCCGGAAGGCACTATTGTGCATACAGGTGACTTCAAGTTTGACTTTACCCCGGTCAACGACCAATACGCGGATCTGCAGCGCATCGCTGAAATCGGCAAGCGCGGCGTACTAGCTTTGCTGTCGGATAGCACGAATGCCGAGCGCCCAGGAATGACTCCTTCGGAGAGCAATGTCGGCGTCGAGCTGATAGAAATTTTCCGCAAGTCCCAACAACGCGTAGTCGTAGCAACCTTCGCCTCCAATGTGCATCGGATTCAACAGGTGTTCAATGCGGCAATGGCAACCAAACGCAAAGTTGCTATCGTTGGACGGAGTATGGTGAACGTAGTAACGATTGCCGGTGAGCTTGGCTACCTGAACATTCCGGAAGGCATGATCATCGAGCCGGAAGAAGTGAACAAGATGGCTTCTGATCGCGTTGTTGTTCTGTGCACAGGCAGCCAAGGCGAGCCGATGTCCGCTCTGACTCGCATGGCTCGTTCCACCCACCGCAAGATCGACATCTTGCCGGGAGATACCGTCATCATCGCAGCTACGCCGATTCCGGGCAATGAACGTGATGTAGGCCGCACAGTGGACGAGTTGTTCCGACTCGGAGCTAATGTTATTTATGGACCAGGCTCTGTGTCTGGCGTCCACGTATCCGGTCACGGCAGCCAGGAAGAGCTTAAGCTGATGCTCAACCTGATCAAGCCGCAGTACTTCATTCCGATTCATGGTGAATATCGGATGCTCCGTCAGCATGCCAAGCTTGGTGAAGCGGTTGGCGTCGCTCCAGAAAATATTTTCATTTGCGACATCGGTGATACGGTTGAATTCCAGGGCGGTGTAGGACGCAAAGGCTCCAAAGTTGCTTCCGGCAACGTTCTGATCGACGGCCTTGGTGTCGGCGATGTAGGTAACATCGTGCTTCGCGACCGCAAGCTGTTGTCCCAAGACGGCATCCTTGTTGTAGTTGTGACGCTGAGCAAGCAGGACGGTACAATCAAGGCTGGCCCAGACATTATCTCGCGCGGCTTCGTTTATGTTCGCGAGTCCGAGGGGCTGTTGGATGAAGCTAACCGCATCGTAACGACAACGCTGAACAAGCTGATGAATGACAAAGTTAATGAGTGGGCTTCGCTCAAGACGAATGTCAAGGATGCGCTCGGTCGCTTCCTGTATGAGCAAACGCGTCGTCGTCCGATGATTCTGCCGATCATCATGGAAGTTTAAAATCTACAATTTAAGTTATAGATGTCAAGACGGGAGGAGACTGAGCCAAGCTCAGTTTCCTCCCGTTTTCGTTTATGCCGCGACGATCTCTCCTCAAATTCGGCCTAGTGGCTTTGCCTTACCTACAATTTCCGCGGGCTTGGACAATCATCGATTACTGATTCTTAGTGTCGGATATTGGCCGTTATCTGGCCCAACGTTATATTGTACAAAATCAATCTCTTCGTTGGTCCACTCAACATTTGTAAAATAATTATATCGGGTGGATCCGACCGGTAGTGACAGTGTCTCAAAACGAATATAACCATCAGGGTTACCATTCCGATAGATTTGATATCCGCATCTACTTATCTCACGTCTTATATCCTGTTCAAAGAAGTGTTTTGCATTGGGCGGCAGCAAGCTGTCTAAAGGCGGACCTTCAACATAAACGTAATTTTCGCGCAGCTGCAACCAGAAGTTCTCCGATTCATTTATGACTCTAAAAATTTGTGTTGCCTCGATTCCTATAGGGCCGCCTGGTTTGTTGTGGGGTTTGGAGAAGGGTTGTGTTGCAATGACAAGCAAAATAAACAAAACCAAAATCATATCTAGCCTGGACCCCTTGAAATTATTGATGACCGCTTTCTCGGCCTTCACTCTATACTCCCCCAATCTAACTATTGTCGGTAATAATCAAGTTTCTGCTATTACCTACTATTAAGTTCTCCTTCTACTAATATATGAATCTAACTATGTTCCCGTTCGGGCGAACTTAATGACAAATAAAGCCCGCTTCCGAAGGGAAGCGAGCTTAGTTAACGGAGCCGACCGTCGTGGCGGCTTAAAGATTTAAGGAAGATTAATCTGCCAGGAAACGCCGAACGTATCGTTAATCCAGCCGAATTGTCTACTGAATCCATAGTTGCCTAGAGGCATTAATACGCTGCCGCCGGCAGACAGTCCATCATAGAGCCGGTTGACTTCATCCTCCGTATCACAATTGACGAATATCGAGAAGGCTGGCGTAAACGTGAATTCATGTTTGATGTAGCTGTCGATACACATAAAGGTCTGTCCTTTTAAGGTGAAGGAAGCCTGCATCACTTTTCCTTCAATTCCCGGTCCTTCCGGTCCAAAGCGAGTGATGTTTGTTATGCTTGAATCTTCGATCAAGGATATGTAAGTATGCATCGCTTCCTCGGCGTTGCCTTCAAACATAAGAAAGGGAGTTATGTTGCTCATGAATTGGTCTCCTCACATTTTGAAATTAGTTAAGTGGACGATTATTGATCTTTGATATTTCTACATGGTGGTCAAATTATCCTACGCGTATATTGTCAACCGAACTTAAAGATTTTATAATGAGTAAAAATTCATTTAAAAAAAGGTGTAGATAATGCCGCGTACAAAAGAACAGTATGACGATATTCGCAAGGCGACTCGCGAAAAAATTCAGGCGGCTGCAATGCAAGTATTTGTGAAAAAAGGATTTGGAGCCGCCAATGTGCAAGAGATTGCCGATACAGCGGGAATTAGCGTTGGGCTCATGTACCGCCATTATCGGACGAAGGAACATTTGTTTCGCGAATTGATGGAGTTTGCAGTCGCCGGAATGAACAAGGTGGCGGAACTGTTTGAATCGGGAGGCTCACCCCGGCAATTGATCGGCGGTTTTGCCAAGGAAATAGTCCAAGATATGACAGCGGGAGACGAGTTAGCGAATTTACTTATTTTGATGAACCGTTACGCAGTTGCAACTGACTCGGCAGCGGATAAGGAGACGATCTTTCGCCTTAACGAGCGAATGCTGAACGCCATGACCGCCCTTATTAGGGAAGGGCAGGAGCTTGGAGATTTCCGTGACGGTGATCCTTATGCGATGACGCTGCTTTTTTTCGCGGCATTGCAAGGTCTGGCGGAGATGAAGTTGAGCATGAAAAATGGATTTACTATGCCTACTGCCGATTTACTTACCACTTTTTTACTTAAGGAGGAGTAGCGGTATGTTCACTATAATAAGAGCGGATCAGGCCGAATCGGATGTGAGAGCACAGATGTCGGATATTTTTGCAGACGGCTTTACGCAGTGGCTGCATTATTTTTCAAAGGACCGCAATCGGATTGCCAAGGCGTTCACCCATATGTTCGTGCTGGACCAATTTTATGTCGCTCTGCAGGATGGGCGGGTCGCCGCGATGGCCGCCTGCACGGACGGAACGGCAACTTCGGTAAAGCTCGATTCAGCTCAATTGAGAGAACATCTGGGGTTTATTCGGGGAACTTTTGCTGGAATCGTGCTCAAAAAAGAGTTCGAGCAGCGGCTGTACAATCCAGGTGGAGACAAATGCTCCATTGAATTCGTTGGAACAGCTCTCCCGTTTAGAGGACTGGGCGCCGCTTCAACGCTTATCCGCTACTTACTTGAACATAAATCTTATAACGAATTTCTGATTGAAGAGGTAGCCGATACGAATGAACCCGCCATGAAGTTGTATGCGAAGCTGGGATTCGTGGAGTATAAAAGTAAACTGTTACCCGAGAAACATGCCCGAAAAAACGGGATCAACCGTCTTGTCTCTCTCAAATATATGAAGTGACGTATGGGATTGGTTGTCCATCCTCATACTACCTGGTGCAGCTTAATGGGAAATGAGGAGGCGTTGAAAGTGGATCAGGCAAAAACTGGCGTACGCTCCGAAGTGACTGAACCTGCGGGCGGAATCGAAAAAACGAAGCTGGAAGCTATCCAACAGCTTGGACAGATGGGAACTCCGCCCGCGGACCCTTCCAATATTTTTTGCATGACGATTATTGGGCAAGTAGAGGGGCATATGGTGCTGCCACCGCAAAATAAAACGACCAAGTATGAACATTTGATACCGCAGTTGGTGGCGGCGGAGCAGGCGAGCAAGATTGAAGGTATTCTCATCGTGCTCAACACGGTGGGGGGAGATGTAGAGGCGGGACTCGCCATCGCCGAGATGATTAGTTCACTTAGCAAGCCTACCGTGACGCTCGTTCTGGGCGGCGGCCACTCCATCGGTGTTCCGATAGCGGTATCGGGCAATCGCTCGTTCATTGCAGAGTCAGCGACGATGACGATTCATCCAATTCGCATGAACGGTCTCGTTATAGGTGTGCCGCAAACATTCGAGTATTTGGAAAAGATGCAGGAGAGAGTCGTCCGCTTCGTCACATCCCACTCCAACGTTAAAGAGGAGAAGTTCAAGGAGCTTATGTTCAAAACCGGCGAGTTGACTCGAGATATCGGCACAACGGTAATTGGAGAGGACGCCGTTAAGCATGGGCTTATCGATGAGGTAGGCGGGCTCGGCCAAGCGCTGCGTGCACTGAACGAACTCATTCTGCAACGTAAACCGGTAAGGGATGACAGCGCCATTCAGCCATTTGCAATTACAGCAACGGAAGTCTCTACTCCGCTAACGACTCCAGTTACACCGGAGGGAGGCTTGACTCAATGACGCTTTATACGGTGGTACCACTAGAACTTGTGCTTGACGGAGTCAATCTCGAACGCGAGCCATGGGTGGAACGGCGTATCGAAGGCGTCCTGGTGCAGCTGGAGCCGATCTCACCTGGCCGAGGCAAAGTTGTGCGCATTTTGGATGGGCCGCTGGAAAGCTATTTAGACCCGCGCTTCGAGCCGGGAGCTGTGATGGCTCTCGGATAGGAACATTTCCCCACCTATGGTATAATACTGAACCAGAGGTGAGAGAATTGCCCAAGAAAAGGCGGCGTAAAAGACGCACGTTCGGAGAAAACTTAAAATATGAAGTCTATGGAATCTTGCTCATAACGGTGTCCGTGATCGCCTTGTCAGGCGAGGCTACGGTTGGCAGGTCGCTGACCAAGCTCTTCGCGCTCGTTTTGGGCAAGTTTCATTTTGTGCTGGCTCTGATCGGCATTGCAGTTGGTCTATACGTTATGATCCTGCGTTTGTGGCCGACGGGCTGGACCTACCGGAGAACGGGTTTTCTGCTGCTGATCATGGCTATGACGTTGATGAGCTCGATCGGAGAAATTGATCGTAAGCTGGCGCCCGCGGATATTATGAGCGGTTCTGCCATCTTGGCGCAGCTGGGACAAGATATCAGGGACGGCTTGTTAACGAGCGGTACGCCTGACAATCCAGGTAGTCCTGTGCAGCAATCCGTCAGCGGCGGTTATTTGGGCGCGATGCAATATGCGCTGCTGTATACGCTCTTTGGTTATTTTGGCTCCAAGCTATTATTAATCGTCATGTTCGCGATATCGGCCATGCTTATTACAGGGAAATCCTATGTCGATATTGGGCGTGTCATTCGAACGCGGACAACGAATCTTGCAAAACTTCTTCATGCCAAAGCTTCAGCCCGTCCGCGCAAGCCCAGAGCTCCCAAGCTTCCATCGCAAAAAGGAAAGACTGTTGCAGCTACGGCCTCTGCCGGATCGGACCACTTGTCTTACGGCTTGAACGGGGATGGGCATGATGATGATTATGGCAGCACGATGGTAACTCCGGCACCTGCCAAGGGCCGCTCCTTGTTCTTCTCTTGGGGAAGTAAAGCTGCCCAGGAAGAAATGGAAGAGCAAGAAGACAATAACGGGGATGACGGCGACTGGGCCATGGAAGAGTCTGCTCTTCGCCAGGCGGCAAGCAAGTCCCGTAAGGCTCCTGTGGTTAACCTGCGGGGACATAATACAGCTGATCCCATTGGGCAGTCCCAACCCGCGCCTTGGGAGGATGAGGAGGGAGAAGACTGGGAGGATGCATCGGGCCCACTTGCCCCCTCAGGCTCCAAGCTGTCTGCCGGGAGTATGTCTACTTTCTCTGAACCCAGCTCTATGGATGATAGAGATAGGGAGACATTCCATGCTGCAAACGCGGACGATCAAGAGGAGTTTCCGGTAGCTCCAGCGAGAATTCATCCGGCCGAGCAGTCCGAGGCGTTGGCTGGACCTGACGGGGATAGCGAAGCATCCCATTCGCCTGTCAAGTCGGCCAAGCCCTATCGGCTGCCCTCACTCTCGCTGCTCGCGAAGCCTGTTGCTTCTTCAAGAAGCGGAGATCTTATCGATATCAACAACGATTCGCGCCGTAAGCTGGAAGCGACTCTCGAGAGCTTTGGCGTACGCGCTAAAGTGCTTGATGTCGTACCAGGACCGGCTGTAACACGTTATGAAGTTCAGCCTGCTACCGGGGTTAAGGTAAGCCGGATTGTCAGCTTGACCGACGACATTGCACTTGCCCTGGCTGCCAAGGATATTCGGATGGAGGCGCCGATTCCAGGCAAGTCGGCTATCGGCATCGAGGTGCCGAATGCTGAAGTGGCTGTAGTCACGATGCGTGAGGTAATGGAGACGCCTACTTTTGCTAGCGCATCCTCCAAGCTGTCAATCGCCTTCGGTAGAGATATAGCGGGACAGTCGATTGTCGGCAATTTGGCCAAGATGCCCCATCTGCTCGTTGCTGGCGCCACCGGCTCCGGCAAGTCGGTGTGCATCAACGGCATTATTACGAGTATTTTGTACAAGGCTGCGCCGGATGAGGTTAAGTTTTTGATGATTGACCCCAAAATGGTTGAGCTGAATATGTATAACGGTATCCCGCATCTGCTCGCTCCAGTTGTGACTGATCCCCGCCGAGCGTCTCTTGCGCTCAAGAAGATTGTCGTGGAGATGGAAAAGCGTTACGAGCAGTTCTCCAAGTCCGGAACCCGTAATATCGAGGGCTATAACAGCTTGATGAAAGACAATCCTGCTGCGGTACTTCCGTATATCGTCGTCATTGTTGATGAGCTCGCCGACTTGATGATGGTTGCGGCCAAGGATGTAGAGGATTCCATTACGAGACTGGCGCAAATGGCCCGTGCTGCGGGCATTCATTTGATCATTGCAACACAGCGTCCTTCCGTTGACGTCATCACGGGTGTTATCAAGGCCAATATTCCATCACGAATCGCCTTCGGGGTATCTTCGCAAGTGGATTCCCGTACCATTCTCGATATGGTAGGAGCGGAGAAGCTGCTTGGCCGTGGGGATATGCTGTTCCTGCCGGTTGGCATGTCCAAGCCGATTCGTGTACAGGGAGCTTTTCTCTCGGACAACGAGGTTGAAGCGATCGTAGAATATGCCCGATCCCAAGGCGAGGCAGAGTACAAGGAAGACCTGGTGCCTGAGCTTGACGAAAATGGTGGATCCAATCAAGAGGATGAAGTGGACGAGCTGTTCGATCAGGCGATGCAGATTGTCGTAGAGGCGCGCCAAGCTTCCGTCTCGCTGCTGCAGCGTCGTATGCGCGTTGGCTATACGAGAGCGGCTCGACTCGTCGACCAGCTTGAAGCACGCGGAATCGTCGGTCCTTACGAGGGCAGCAAGCCTCGCGAGGTGCTGATGACGATCGACCAGTTCCAGGCGAACCAAAAACATGCATAGAAGGGACCTGCCTTTCTCATACTAGGGACGGTTAAACATCCCGTAGCAGAAAGGCAGATCCCCATGAAAAAAATGCGTTTAATCGTCATGACGGTCGCAGCCATGCTTCTTTTGCTCAGCCTGTACACGTTGAAGGAAGGCTGGCCGGCTAAATCCGCCGAAACGTTCAGTAAAGCTGTTATTCAGGAAGGTTCGTCCGGTAAGGATGTCGTAGAGCTGCAAGGGCGGCTGCGGTTTCTAGGATATTACGATGGTAAAATTAACGGGAATTTCGATGCCAAAACGAAAAATGCCGTTACGTGGTTCCAATGGAAGTTCGGTATGAAATCGGATGGTGTTGTTGGTGGCAAAACGAAGCTTAAGCTTTGGGAAGCCACAAAAAACTGGAAGCCTACCGCAGCTGACGTTCCTGGCGGCGAGTCTAAGGGCTCAGCTCCAGGTGCTGGCGCGAATGATGGTAAAGGGAGCGGCGGCAACACAGGCGCAGGCTCGAATGTCGACAAGTCCAACAAGCTAGGGCTTTCGGCCAATGACATTAAAATTATGGCCAATGCCGTTTATGGTGAGGCTAGGGGCGAGCCATACGAGGGTCAGGTTGCGGTTGCCGCCGTTATTTTGAATCGGCTCCAATCACCAGAATTCCCGAATTCGATTACCGGCGTTATTTTCCAGAGACTAGCTTTCACCGCAGTTGCGGACGGTCAAATCTGGCTCACGCCAAATGATAAGGCTAAAAGAGCGGTCGAGGACGCGATTAATGGCTGGGACCCATCAGACGAAGCCTTGTATTATTTCAATCCGGACACGGCCACCTCGAAGTGGATCTGGTCCCGGACACAAATTAAGCGGATCGGCAAGCATATTTTCTGCATGTGAGGATTACGCCTAACGGCGCGCACAAGCATGTCGGATCAGCAAGCTGGCAGCGGAAGCAGCCGAGAGGAAGCAGCTCCTCCCGGTTGCTTCTTCTGTTTGCGGGGCATACCGGCATTGGGATAGAATGGAATGACAGCAAGCAGCTTGGAATAGATTTGAGTCAACTATCCTGAAGGCGGGAGGAGTTTAACTATATGGCATTTCAGCAAGCAACCACTGGCCGTATTCGACTGCATGTACTGCCGACCAAGCGGTTCAAAACCTTTGCGATCTCCCTTTTTGCTGGCATTCCTTTGCAGGAATCTACCGTTACCAGCACTGCATTAAATCCATTCGTGCTTCGCCGCGGTACAACTTCAGCCCCCGAGACGATCGCTTTTCGCGAGCAACTGGACAATATGTACGGAGCAGGTTTCGGCTTTGATGTATACAAGAGGAGCAACGCTCAAATTGTGCAGTTTCGAATGGATGTAATTAATGATCGTTTTGTTAGCGGTACAGAGCCGCTGCTCGCACGCTCCATGAAGTTTTTAGGGGAAGCGGTAACAGCTCCAGCGATGGAGAACGGAGCTTTCCGCGCTAAGTATGTCGAGAGTGAGAAGCGCACGCTGACCAAAAAGCTTGAGAGCATCATCAACGACAAAATCCGGTATGCTGCCGAGCGCTGTTTGGAAATTATGTGCGAGGGCGAGCCCTATCGACTTCATGCACTCGGTCGTCTGGAAGATCTGCCTGGCTTGACGTCAGAATCGCTGTACGCTTCTTATCAGGCATGGCTGGCCGAGTCTGTGTTGGATTTATATGTGGTTGGAGATACCACTTTGGAAGAGGTGCAGGCGCTGGCAGAAGCGTCTTTCCGGCTGCCTGCCGGAAGCACGACGGATTATAGCTCAGCGGACATTCGCCAGCAGCAGGGAGAAGTCAAAACCGTTGTGGAAAAGCTGGATGTGGCGCAAGGCAAGCTGAATCTTGGCCTGCGTACCGGCATTGCCTATAGTGATGATCTGTACGCAGCTTCGCTTATGTACAACGGGATTTTAGGCGGGTTCCCACATTCCAAGCTGTTCATGAATGTACGGGAGAAGGAAAGCCTGGCCTATTATGCTTCCTCCCGCTTGGACGGCCACAAAGGATTACTTACGATTCAATCCGGCATCGAGGTTGGCAATTACGAGAAGGCGGTTGTCATCATCAAGGAACAACTCGAAAGTATGCGTCAAGGACAGTTGTCGGAGCTTGAGTTGAGCCAGACGAAGGCGATGCTGATGAATTCGCTGCGCGAGCTGCAGGATTCGGCTTACGAGATGATCGCCTATGATTTCAACAGTGTTCTTTCGGGCCGTAGACGTTCCGCGCAGGAGCTGCTTGACGAAGTCAATGCAGTAACGCCGGAGCAGATCGTCCAGGTGGCGGAGAGCGTCAAGCTGGATACGGTGTACTTTTTGCGCGACAGGAAGGAGGCATAACCGATATGCAAAAGCTTCATTATCAAGGTGTAGAGGAGACGCTGTATTACGAGCAGCTTCCAAACGGGCTGAGCGTGTACCTGCTTCCTAAAGAGGGCTTCCAAAAAACATATGCAACGTTTTCGACCCGTTATGGGTCTGTCGATAACCATTTTCGCATCGGCGACCAGCCGCTGGCACGCGTACCGGACGGAATTGCCCATTTTCTGGAGCACAAAATGTTCGAGGAGCCAACAGGCGACATTTTCGCCACTTTTGCTTCTCAAGGGGCATCCGCGAACGCGTTTACAAGTTTCGACCGGACGGTATATCTGTTCTCGGCTACCGAGCAGATTGAAGCTAATTTGAGCACACTTATCGACTTTGTTCAGCATCCTTATTTTACCGATCAGAATGTTGACAAAGAGAAGGGCATTATCGCTCAGGAAATTAATATGTACAGCGATAACCCGGACTGGCGTGTTTATTACGGTCTGATTGAGGCCCTGTACCAAGTCCATCCCGTGCATATCGACATTGCTGGTACGGTGGAATCGATTTATCAGATTGACAAGGAAATGCTGTATCGCTGCTACGAAGCCTTTTATCATCCGTCAAATATGTTGCTGTTCATCGTTGGCGGCATTGACAAGGATCGTATCATGGAGCTTGTGCGCGAGAACCAGTCAGCAAAAACCTTCCCGGAAATAGGCCCAATCGAACGCTTTTTCGATAAGGAGCCAACAGGTGTCCGCACGGCCAACAAATCGATCTCGTTGCAAGTGTCCCAACCTAAATGTCTTTTTGGCTTTAAGGAAAAAAGCAACGGTCTGGACAGCGCCGCTCTCCTGCGTCGTGATGTAACAACCAAGCTAATGCTTGAGACGCTGCTCGGTTCGAGCTCACCGCTGTATCAAAGTCTGTATGATGACAATCTAATTTCGGATTCCTTCGGCTATGAGTACAACTGCAGCAGCGATTACGGCTTCTCGATTATCGGCGGTGATACGAATGACCCTGATGAGCTGGTAAACCGCATTAAGCAAAATATAAGCAGCTTGCTGGAATCAGGATTGGACGCCGCCTCTTTTGAGCGCATCAAGAAAAAACGTATTGGCAACTATTTACGCATGCTCAATTCCCCGGAGTCTATTGCCAGTGAGTTCACACGTTACAAGTTCCGTGGCCAAGATCTGTTCGAGCTGCTTCCTGCTATCGAAAGCATTACGCTGGAAGAAGTGAACGCACGTCTTAGGGAGCATTTTGACTTTGCTCAACTCGCCGTTTCTGTCGTGAACCCAACTTCACAGCAGGAAGTTCCAGCGTCCTGAAGCCGCTTCATGAAATGAACGTGCTCATTACCGGGGGAAGCCGCGGCATCGGCGCCGCTATTGCAAGGCGTTTTGCCGCGGAAGGTATGAACGTTGTCATTCATTATTTAAACTCGCATGAGCAAGCCAACGAGACTGCTCGCGAATGCTTGACGCTTGGAAGCGGTCAGATAATGACCGTAAGTGCTGATCTGCGCTCCAGGGACAGCCTGGAGAGGATGAAGGAGAAGCTGGAGTCCGCCGGGCTGTTGCCGGATATTGTGGTCAATAACGCAGGCATAGCGCATTATGGCCTTCTTTCCGATGTCACCGACATGGATTGGGATGATGTGATAGCCGTCAATTTGAAAGGCGTATTTCTGTGTACACAACTGTTCATGCCGGAGATGATCCGCGCTCGCTGGGGCCGAATTATTAATATTTCTTCGGTATGGGGCATTTCCGGCGCTGCATGCGAAGTGGTTTATTCCGCGACCAAAGGCGGAGTTAATGCATTCACTAAGGCGCTAGCCAAGGAGCTTGCTCCGTCCGGCGTGACGGTCAATGCAGTGGCGCCTGGAGCCGTGAATACGGAAATGCTCGGCGCATTCGAGCCTCAGGAGCTTAAACAACTGGAGGAGGACATTCCGGCCGGGCGACTCGGTCAGCCAGATGAGATTGCCTCGCTCGTCTATTTTTTGTCGCTGCCGGAATCGTCTTACATTACAGGCCAGGTGATCAGCCCTAATGGCGGCTGGATTACTTGATATGGCTTGACATACAACGCATACATCCGCCGCTCCCCGGACGATGAGAGCGTATTGAATGACTCACTACGCGTACGTTTCCTTTGTAAGGTGAGGCCGTATTGCTTGCTGAAACCATTTGCCAGCTTCACTCGTCGTATAGCTGATGCCTTCTACGCGCACAATAATTTCGTTGAGTTTCTCAACGACTTTAAGGAGGCGACCAAGCATGTCTACTGTACTTTCGAACTTTGATTCGTGGAAGGAATTCCTCGCAGAGCGACTTGAACAGGGCAAAAAGCTCGGTCTGAGCGAAGAAGCAATCGGCAACCTGGCTTATGAGATCGGTTCGTTCCTCGATGAGAAGGTTGATCCGAAAAACGAAGAGCAGCGTGTGCTCAAGGAAATTTGGGATGTCGGGGACGAGAACGAGCGTAAGACGATTGCCAGGCTTATGGTTAAGCTTGTTCATCATCGTTAATGATCAGCTTCACGTCGGAAAGCTCCCGGTCACGGGAGCTTTTCTGTACGTGAACATAGGGGGAGTTTTGGAGACAGAGAACGAGCGTGCGCATTGCGGAAATTTAGCGAATCATGTAGAATGTAGGCTTATAATGGAGGCTTTTAGCGAAGCCTTTCTACTCGGGACGGTGTGATTAATGGAGTCTAAACAGTGGTATATGGAATACAAAATACATAAAAACCGCCCGGGTTTACTTGGCGATATCGCCTCGCTGCTTGGAATGCTCAATGTCAATATTATTACGATTAACGGTGTCGAGGATCGAACCCGAGGCATGCTGCTTCAGACAAATGATGACGAGAAAATCGAAATTCTGGGTAAAATGTTACAGAAAGTCGAAAATATAACGGTCAATAAGCTTCGTCCACCAAGTCTGGTCGACCGCCTTGCCGTCCGGCATGGTCGTTATATCGAGCGCGACTCCGATGATCGTAAAACGTTTCGTTTCACTAGGGACGAGTTAGGCTTGTTGGTCGACTTTCTCGGTGAGATTTTCAAGCGCGATGGCAATCAGGTTATCGGTCTGAGAGGAATGCCCCGCGTTGGCAAGACCGAGTCGATCATTGCCGGAAGCGTCTGCTCCAACAAGCGGTGGGCATTTGTTTCCTCTACGCTGCTACGCCAGACTGTTCGCTCCCAGCTGTCGAGCGAAGAGATGAATCCGGATAATATTTTCATTATTGATGGGATCGTCAGCACGATCCGCTCCAATGAGCGACATCACGCGCTGCTTCAGGAAATTATGGAGATGCCATCCACTAAAGTTATCGAGCACCCGGATATTTTTATCCGCGAATCTAACTATGACTACAGCACTTTTACAACGATTATTGAGCTTCGTAATACGCCGGATGAAGAGATTTCGTATGATTCCTTCACGGTTAATTATAACGATTTTTAAAATGAAAGGAGGCCGCGCCAAACATGTCTGAATTGGGCCAAACCCTGAGGACCGCCAGGGAGGAGATGGGTCTATCTCTGGATGAGCTGCAGGAGATGACCAAGATCCGCAAACATTATCTTGTAGCAATTGAAGAAGGCAACTACAGCGCATTGCCAGGCAGCTTTTATGCTCGGGCATTCGTTAAGAATTACGCAGAGGCGGTAGGCCTCAATGCGGAAGAGGTTTTGGGCTACTACCAAAATGAGCTTCCGTCCGCTCCCCAAGCAACTTCTACGGAGCCGACAGCTGCGCCGCAGCCTCCCCGCAAGGCCTCTACGTCGCGGTCGACGTCAGAGCGCTTCGGTAGATTAGGCTTTTCAGTTCTAATGTGGGCTTTTCTCGGGCTGATCGTATTTTTGTTATGGATGTTCGTCATTCGTGACGACAATAACAAAACTGCTGACCAGACCGATAACACTCCATTCACGACAGCAACCCCGGGACCTTCCAACTTGCCTGGAGCAGCTTCTCCGGGCCCAGGAACAGGAACCCCAGGTCCATCGACCAGTCCTTCTCCGTCGCCAAGTCCAACACCGTCTAGTGGAGCGGTTGAATTCGATCGCAAATCCGGCAGTACGGATCATTATAAAGTGACGGGTCAACCTACGATGCAAATCAAGTTCTCCGGCGGAGCGTGGATCGAAGTCCGTAAGGGTGGGCGAGATGGCGAACTGCTCCATAACAAGTCCGCGGAATCGGGAGAGACGCTTGAAGTTCCGCTTGATTCGGTCATTTACATGAATACGGGCCGCGCGGACAATACGGAGATTATCATCGACGGCACTGTGCTTGAAGATGGCGATCGTCCAGGACCGAAGAGAATCCAGTTCGAACCTGCAGATGGCAACGAGACAACTGGTGGCGCCGAGACAACAGATGGCGAGGGGCAAGAGACAGATAGTTCGGAGTCCGGGAATTAACTCAAGGATCATACAGGGTGTCCCAAATGTCATGGAATGATGACGGGGGCGCCCTTTTCCTTGCGCCGTTTGCAAGCGAAGGTTGAGAAGTTATACTTTCAGTATGGGATGTTTTATAATGTAAGGAATCAAAAGCAAGGAGGAACTAAACATGAGTTCGGAAAGTTCGTTTGATATTGTATCCAAAGTAGATCTGCAGGAACTTAACAATGCAATCGTTCAAGCGGAGCGTGAAATTGAGACCCGCTTTGATTTTAAGGGCAGTAAAAGCAGCATCAAGTTGGAGAAGGAGGAGCTTGTCGTCCATTCGGATGACGAATACAAGCTCAAGAGCGTAATCGACATTCTTCAGACCAAGATGATCAAGCGTAATGTACCGATCAAAAATATGGACTTCGGCAAGATTGAGCCTGCCTCAATGGGAACGGTGCGCCAGCGCATCAAGCTGAAGCAGGGAATCGGCCAGGATGAATCGAAGAAAATCAATACACTGATTCGCGATTCCAAGCTGAAGGTCAAAAGCCAGATTCAGGGCGATCAGATTCGTGTAACGGCTAAGAGCCGGGACGACCTGCAAGCCGTCATCTCCATGCTCCGTGGTGCCAATTTAGAGCTGGAGCTGCAATTCACGAACTACCGTTAAGTTGGCTGCGGAGCCTGGCTTTGACACGCCGCTTCCAGTTCGATTATACTTGTGAAGTTTGATATGTCAGGGAGGGGAACCGCGTGAACCTGGCCAACAAGATTACGCTTGCGCGCATCTTTTTAGTGCCTGTTATCCTGTTTTTTTTATTGATCCGTCTCGATTTTGGAGTGGTCAAGTTTGAGGATTTTGAGCTTACATACACGCAAATAATTGCGGCGCTGATCTTCATTATTGCGGCTAGCACCGACGGTTTGGACGGATATTTGGCTCGTAAAAACAAGATGGTCACAAATCTGGGCAAACTGCTCGATCCGCTGGCGGATAAGCTGCTTGTAGCTGCTGTTCTTATCTCTTTAGTAGAGATGGACAAGCTCAGTGCGCTCATCGCGATCATCATTATTAGCCGTGAGTTTGCCGTAACGGGCCTTCGTCAGGTTGCTCTGCTGGAAGGTTCAGTTTTAGCCGCGAGTACATGGGGCAAGTGGAAAACCGGCGTTCAGATCGCTATGATCATCGTGCTGCTGCTGAATAATTTTCCATTCGCGTTTGTCGACATCCCGATGGATCTTATTATGAGTTGGGCTGCAGCCCTGATTACGATTTGGTCCGGCATCGACTACTTTGTGAAGAACCGCAATTTAATACCCGTAGAATAGCAAGCAGGGCTCTCTTTCCAACCGGGATGAGGGCCTTGTCTGCACTTTGGCGAATGTTACCCACTATACTGTAGTGGGACACTTCCGAACAGGAGAGGATCAGAGTGAGGGCTGAAATTATCGCTGTAGGAACCGAGCTTCTGTTGGGTCAAATAGTTAATACGAACGCGCGGTATCTGTCGCAAGGGCTGGCAGCTATCGGCATTGATGTGTATTTCCAGACGGTTGTTGGAGACAATTCGGCTCGTATCCGGCAAGCGATTGACATCGCGCGCTCGCGAGCTGATGTGTTGCTGTTCACTGGCGGACTGGGACCTACGATGGACGATCTGACGAAGGATGTGCTGGCGGACTATTTGGGACGCAAGATGACTTTGCATGAGCCGACCATGAAGGTGATGGAGGAGCTTTTTGCTTCGCGCGGAAGCCATATGGTGGAGAGCAACCGCAGGCAGGCGAATTGGATCGAGGGGAGCACACCGCTGGAAAATAGGGCCGGACTGGCGGTCGGCAACGCTCTTGAGCAAGATGGTACGCGCTATGTGCTGCTCCCGGGCCCGCCTAAGGAAATGATGCCGATGTTTGAAGGGCCGGCTAGCCGCTGGCTGTTGTCCGAGCTCGGCGCAGGAGCGCCCCTGCATTCCCGGATTTTGCGTTTCGCCGGTATCGGGGAATCGAAGCTTGAGCATGAGCTCATCGATCTAATCGAGACTCAGAGTGACCCTACTATCGCTCCTTATGCTAAGGAAGGCGAGGTCGCACTGCGCATCTCCAGCAAATCGGCCCATGAGGCCGCCGCTTTGGCGAAGATCGAGGATACAACGCAGCAGATTCGCGCCCGGCTCGGTGATTATATTTATGCCGAAGAGGATATTTCGCTTGAGGAGGCTGTGCTGCGCCTGCTGCGTAGTCGAAGGATGAGGGTGAGCGTAGCCGAAAGCTGCACCGGAGGATTGCTGGCTGAGCTTATTACGGGCGTGCCCGGCAGTAGCGGGGAGTTTCTCGGCGGCATCGTCACCTATACGAATACGATGAAGAATAGGCTGCTTGGCATTCCGCTTGAACAGTTGGAAGGCCCTGGCGCACCAGGAGCGGTCAGCGAGTCCACGGCGGCTCTGATGGCCCTTCGCGTCGCTGAGACGACGGGCAGCGATTGGGGCTTGTCCGTCACCGGCGTCGCGGGTCCAGGCACGACAGAGGGCAAGCCGGTCGGGCTTGTGCATCTTGGCATTGCTCGCAAGGGCGGCGAAGCCGATGTGTACACAATTAACGTCGGGGGTAACCGGGATACTGTGCGTATCCGCGCAGCCAAGCATGCTCTATACCGGCTCTGGTTGAAGCTGAATGCTCTCTAATCGTCGGGATCCTTTGGACACCCCGTCTGGTTGAGCCCTACAAGCTCGCCTGTTGCCGCAAGAAGGCCGTTGAAGTACAATAGAAGTAGTTGACGGAAGAACCGCAGCGAGTTGGACAAGCTGCGGTTCTTTTTCTGTTTATGGAGCGGCAGCCTTGGATGAGGGGGAGGTCGCGCATTAAAAAAAGCGAATGTATGTTCGAAAAAAAGCTTGGCAAACGACTAGAAGTAGACTAAGATAGAATTATAAATCGATGAATGAAGGATGTGGATCTCTTGTCAGATCGCCGCGCAGCTTTAGATATGGCGCTTCGCCAAATCGAGAAACAATTCGGAAAAGGTTCCATCATGAAGTTAGGCGAGTCGACTCATCTGGCCGTTGAGACGGTGTCCAGCGGTTCTCTCGCATTAGATATTGCTCTTGGCATCGGCGGTTTCCCTCGCGGCCGGATTATTGAAGTATACGGACCGGAATCCTCCGGTAAAACGACAGTTGCCCTCCATGCGATTGCAGAGGTGCAGCGTACAGGCGGACAAGCTGCCTTCATCGATGCGGAGCATGCACTTGATCCTCTTTACGCCCGTAAGCTTGGCGTTAACATTGATGAACTGCTGCTCTCTCAGCCGGACACAGGCGAGCAGGCGCTTGAGATTGCCGAGGCGCTCGTGCGCAGCGGCGCGGTCGATATCGTTGTCATTGACTCGGTAGCAGCTCTGGTGCCGAAGGCGGAGATCGAAGGCGAGATGGGCGACACTCACGTCGGCTTACAGGCACGTCTTATGTCACAGGCGCTTCGCAAGCTCTCGGGCGCAATCAGCAAGTCCAAGACGATGGCGATCTTTATCAATCAGCTTCGCGAGAAGGTTGGCGTTATGTTCGGTAACCCAGAGACGACGCCTGGCGGTCGTGCGCTGAAGTTCTACAGCAGCGTGCGCCTCGACGTACGCCGGATTGAGAGCATCAAGCAAGGTACTGATGTTGTAGGGAACCGGACCCGTATCAAGGTTGTTAAGAACAAGGTAGCCCCTCCGTTTCGCCAGGCAGAGATTGACATCATGTACGGAGAAGGTATTTCCCGTTTTGGCAGCATCGTTGATATCGGCGTGGAGAAGGATATCGTACAGAAGAGCGGCGCCTGGTTCAGCTACAATGGCGATCGTTTGGGCCAAGGCCGCGAGAACGCCAAGCAGTTCCTGAAGGATAACGAGCATATCGCTGGCGCGATCGAGAGCAAGATTCGCGAGGCTCATAATTTGGATGCCGCTGCCGCCGCTGCTGCTGGCGCCGTTGCTTCCCAAGACGAGGAAGATGAGCTCGAGGAACTGGAACTCGACGTTTAAGTTCAGCAGACTGGATAGGATAGAAAGGAAGCATCTCTGATTTCGGTCAGGGATGCTTTTTTTGCAACATTAAGTTAGTCAGGGGGGAGGAACATTATTATGGAGGAAGAGCGCCAGATTACGAGAGTGGAGCAGGATCCTAAGAGACGCTCTTACTACTGGATTTATTTAGACGAACGGGAAGAGCCGGAGTTGTCGCTCCACGAGGACATTCTCGTCAAATACCGCTTGTTGAAAGGGAGCTTGATTGAACCGAAGGCAATGGAGGCGATTGCAGCCGAGAACGGGCGCTACCGGGCCTATGCGTCAGCCGTTTATTATGCCGGGTTCAAAATGCGTACTTCCAAAGAAATGACTGCTTACCTCAAGCGCAAGGAGTATGAGGAAGCGGACATCCGCTACGCCATCGAGCGGCTTCAACAGGAACGCGTAGTTGACGACGGGGACTACGCTCGGATGTTCGCCACGCAGCGGATGCGCAGCAACCAGAAGGGGCGTCGGCTGATTCGCCAAGAGCTGGAACAGCGAGGCATCGCTAAGGAAACTGCGGGCCAGACTGTAGAAGCGCTCAGCGAGAAGGACGAGCGTGAAGCCGCGCTCAAGGCAGCTGAGAAGAAGTGGCGTAGTCTGAAGGGCGAGGAGGGACAGCGGAGGATGAAGCTGACCGGATTTCTGCTGCGAAGAGGCTTTCAAGGGGACCTTGTACGCGACACGGTACGTCAAGTTTCCGAATCTCGAGATGATGAATTGGAAGAGGGAGCTTGGCTTGACAATTGAAATTGCGTAAAGCTACAATAATAGAGCATCGCTATGATTAGAGATGCCTTTCTTTCCGTAAATGGTTTCGGGTTTTTTGTCTCCATTCTACACTTGTTACGGTATGGAACCGAATGGCAACAATTGAATATCATTCCCGGCTAATGCCTTGGTGAATGCAACGAGGAGGTGAACAAGATGAGCCCCATTTGGTGGATCTTGATCGTTCTCGTTGTTGGCGCGATTTCCTTTGGGATAGGTTACTTCGTCCGAAAGTCGATTGCCGAGGCTAAGATTTCCAGTGCGGAGCAGGCCGCCGTTCAAATCGTCGAGCAGGCGAAAAAAGAAGCGGATGCGCTGAAGAAGGAAACGGTGCTGGAAGCGAAAGACGAAATCCATAAACTCCGTTCTGAAGCGGACAAGGACATTCGGGAGAGACGTAATGAGAATCAACGTCTCGAAAGACGTTTGCTGCAAAAAGAGGAGTCATTGGACAAGAAATTAGAAGCACTCGAACGCAAAGAAGAATTGGTAGCCAACAAGGAGAAACGAATCGAGGAAACGCAGGAGCAAATTGATTCGATCTACAGGCAGCAGCAGAGCGAGCTTGAACGAATCTCCGGGCTTACTACAGAGGACGCGAAGACCATTATCTTCACGAATGTGGAGCAGGAGGTTCGCCACGAAACAGCTCAGATGATCAAGGAGCTGGAGCAGCGAGCCAAGGAAGAAGCGGACAAAAAAGCCCGCGATATCATTTCCCTTGCGATCCAGCGCTGTGCAGCTGACCACGTAGCTGAGACGACTGTATCCGTCGTCACGCTGCCGAACGAAGAGATGAAGGGACGGATTATCGGTCGCGAAGGCCGCAATATCCGCGCTCTGGAAACTCTCACCGGCATCGACTTGATCATCGATGATACCCCGGAAGCGGTCATCTTGTCCGGATTCGATCCGATTCGCCGCGAGATCGCCCGTACGGCACTGGAGAAGCTGGTCGCCGACGGTCGTATCCATCCAGCTCGAATCGAAGAGATGGTCGAGAAATCCCGCCGCGAGGTGGACGAGAGAATACGCGAGTATGGCGAGCAAGCCACCTTCGAGGTGGGTGTGCACGCAATTCATCCGGATCTCATCAAAATTTTGGGTCGCCTGAAGTATCGGACAAGCTATGGCCAGAACGTGCTAAAGCACTCGATGGAGGTTGCTTATCTGACCGGACTGATGGCGGCAGAGCTCGGCGAGGATATTACGCTTGCCAAGCGTGCTGGTCTGCTGCATGATATCGGCAAGGCGCTTGACCATGAGGTTGAGGGTTCCCATGTCGAGATCGGCGTTGAACTGGCCCGCAAGTACAAAGAGCATCCTGTTGTCATCAACAGCATCGCCTCCCATCATGGCGATTGCGAGGCGACTTCGGTTATCGCTATGCTCGTCGGCGCAGCAGACGCTTTGTCAGCGGCTCGGCCTGGCGCTCGCAGAGAGACGCTTGAGACCTATATCAAGCGTCTGGAGAAGCTCGAGGCGATTTCGGAATCGTTCGAAGGCGTAGAGAAATCCTATGCTATCCAAGCTGGACGCGAAGTTCGCGTCATGGTTCAGCCGGAGAAAGTCGATGACACAGAAGCATTCCGTCTTGCTCGAGACATCACGAAGAAGATCGAAGGAGAGCTCGACTATCCGGGACATATCAAGGTCACGGTTATTCGGGAGACTCGCGCGATCGAATACGCCAAGTAACAAGCAAGCAAGGCAGATCCCGCTCCTGCAGGAGCGGGATTTTGTCATTCAGGAGGACGTTTACTCATGAAAGTTATGTTTATCGGAGACATTGTTGGCAATGTCGGCCGCTTGGCTCTGCGCAAGGCACTACCTGCACTGAGGGGCAAATACAATCCTGACGTTATTATCGTTAACGGCGAAAATGCCGCAGCCGGCCGTGGTATTACGGCAGCTATCGCCAAGGAGTTTTTTGATTGGGGCGTAAACGGCATTACGATGGGAAACCACACCTGGGACAATAAAGATATATTTGAATGGATCGATGATGAGCCACGATTGGTTCGTCCGGCCAACTTTTCCAGCGAAGCTCCTGGAATCGGCTCAAGCGTAATCAAGGTTGGCAGCAAAAAGCTGGGTATTCTCAACCTTCAAGGAAGAACATTTCTTCCGCCCAATGATTGTCCATTCCGTACGGCCGATGCGCATCTGGAACGGCTGAATAACGAGACAAACTGTGTGCTGGTCGATTTTCACGCGGAAGCAACCTCGGAGAAAATCGCGATGGGCTGGTACCTAGACGGGCGGGCCTCCATCGTTGTTGGTACACATACACATGTTCAGACGAATGATGACCGGATTTTGCCGGAGGGAACTGCATTTTTGACGGATGTAGGGATGACGGGACCGATGAATGGTATTCTCGGCATGGAACAGGATGCGGTACTGCACAAGTTTTTGACCGGGCTGCCCGCCAGATTTGTCGTAGCGGAAGGGGATTGGCATCTGCACGGTGTCATGGCCACGCTGGATGAAGCTTCCGGTCGGGCGCTGCGTCTAGAAAAGATCAGGCTGACCGAGACTTCGCTAGCTATGTTTTAACATGAGCTGATAGAGCCGAAGGTTAGGACGAAAGCTCAGCTCAACTGTCCCAATAGAACATGAAATCCGGCTCCACTGAACCTGACGAATGCTGAGAGCGTAATTGCCAGCAAGTAAAGAAGGAATTTTTTGTCCACTCTCGAATAGGTTATGAATATAGTGTCATGCCACCTATTCCTGAGGAGGTACTTTACATGGAAGTTTTAAAAGTTTCCGCAAAGTCCAATCCAAATTCCGTAGCAGGGGCACTAGCCGGGGTTCTCAGGGAACGTGGGGCGGCCGAGCTGCAAGCTATCGGGGCAGGCGCATTGAATCAAGCCATCAAGGCCGTAGCCATTGCAAGAGGATTTGTGGCGCCTAGCGGCGTGGACCTTATTTGCATACCGGCGTTCACAGACATTGTCATTGACGGTGAGAACAGAACGGCCATCAAGCTCATCGTAGAACCGCGATAAAATTTAATATTGAGCATGCAACGACCTGTTTACCGCGTAAGCAGGTTTTTTTGCGTTTTCATGATCATGGCTGGCATATCGTAAAGTGAGGGCTCTTGGGAAGACCCGTTTCAGGAGTAATCGCCATATACAGGAGGCTGAATAGGATGACGAACGCATCCACCCGTTCAGGCAAAATAGCTGATTTTCATTGCGATGTGCTTAGCAAGCTGCTCTACTCTCCGGAGCTCAATCCGCTCGACTCAAACGCAAATCCTTCCGACAACAGTCTCGATGTTACGCTGGATCGCCAGGTGGCTGGAAACTATATGCTGCAGGCATATGCTGTCTACCTTACAGAGTCCAAGCCAAAGACAATATATCCGTTGCTCCGTAGCATCGACCTGTTCCGGGAAAAAATCCTAAGCTGTCCGGAATATGAGATGGTTCGAAGCAAAAGTGACTTGGAGCGTGCGTTGTCACAAGGAAAAATTGCAGCGCTGCTGACGTTGGAAGGTGCAGATGGTCTTGAGGGCGACTGGGCGCTGTTACGCATTGTATATGGGCTTGGCGTTCGTATTCTCGGGCTGACTTGGAATTACGCCAATTGGGCGGCAGACGGCGTGCTGGAGCCGAGACAGGGCGGGCTGACAGCCAAAGGCAGGGAGCTGGTTCGGATCAGCAAGGAGCTAGGGCTGCTGCTTGATGTTTCTCATCTGACGGATACGGCATTTTGGGAGCTGGTCGAGCTTACCGAGCGGCCGCTAATCGCTTCTCATTCCAATGCGAGGGCTATATGCCCGCATCATCGCAATCTAACGGACGATCAGATACGCGCCTTGATTGCGCTGGATGGCCGGATCGGCTTGACCTATGTGCCTTATTTTGTAACGGATCGCAAAGAGGCCTATGTGGAGGATCTGCTGCCCCATATTGAACATATCTGCACTCTCGGAGGGGAGAACCATCTGATGCTTGGATCGGACTTCGATGGCATTGAGCTTCATGTGAACGGTTTACGCCATGCGGGAGAAGTCGGGAATCTGAGGGAAATGATCGTGAGCGCTTACGGAACGAGCTTTGCAGAGAAGCTGCTGAACGAGAATGCGCTGAGATTTTTAACCAAAAACCTCCCTGAATAAAGGGTTTTTACGGACAGCTGAGCCGCTGTCTAGCGCTTATCAGATTCTGTTATAGCTTTCATTCGATTCCCGTATGCGCGAATATCCGAGAATTCCTTGCATTTTTCTTAGTGCAGGCATAAAATTTATGGAGATTGTGAATGAGTTCTCATAGCAGATGAGGAGTTGGATTTATCGTGATTAGTCAGTTGTCTTGGAAAATCGGAGGCCAGCAGGGAGAAGGCGTAGAAAGTACAGACCGCATCTTCTCCACGGCCCTTAACCGTCTCGGATATTATCTTTACGGATATCGCCATTTTTCTTCGAGGATTAAAGGCGGCCATACTAATAATAAGATTCGTATCAGCACACAGCCGATCCGGGCTATCTCGGACGATCTGGATATTCTGGTTGCATTTGATCAGGAGAGTATTGACTTGAATGCGCCTGAGCTCCGTCCAGGAGGGGTAGTTGTTGCGGATGCCAAGTTCAAACCTGTTCTGCCTGAAGGAAGCGACGCTCGTTTGTTCGCGGTTCCGATTACGGCTATCGCCGAGGAACTGGGCACTTCTCTAATGAAAAATATGGTTGCCTCTGGCGCTTCCTGGGCATTGCTCGGTTTGCCGATCGAAGTGTTCAACCAGGCCGTAGAGGAGGAATTCGGTCGCAAAGGTCCGGCGATCGTTGAGAAAAACGTCGAGGCCGTCAAGCGCGGAGCTGAATTCGTGCTTGAGCAAGCAGGCGGACCACTGGAAGAGTTCGCGCTTGAGCCTGCTGATGGCAAACAGAAGATGTTCATGATCGGCAATGAAGCGATCGGCCTCGGTACGGTTGCTGCAGGCTGCCGACTGATGAGCGCTTATCCAATTACGCCAGCATCGGAGATCATGGAGTATCTGATCAAGAAGCTTCCGAAGCTCGGCGGCACCGTTGTACAAACTGAAGATGAGATCGCTGCCGTAACGATGGCAATCGGCGCCAACTATGCTGGCGTTCGTACGATGACCGCTTCGGCTGGCCCTGGTTTGTCCCTGATGATGGAAGCAATCGGACTTGCAGGAATGACCGAGCAGCCGCTCGTCATCGTTGATACGCAGCGTGGAGGCCCATCAACCGGTCTGCCGACCAAACAGGAGCAATCCGATCTTAATGCGATGGTCTACGGTACGCATGGCGAGATTCCAAAGGTTGTCATCGCTCCTGCCAGCATTGAGGATTGCTTCTATGACACGATCGAGGCATTCAACATTGCCGAGGAATATCAGGTGCCGGTCATCATTATGACGGACTTGCAGCTGTCACTCGGCAAGCAAAGCTGCGAGAAGCTGGACTATGACCGCATCGAGATTCGTCGTGGCAAGCTGCAGCGGGAGCTGCCTGAGCTTGAGCCGAATGTCCTTTTTAAGCGTTATGAGCTGACAGAGGACGGCGTATCTCCACGTTCGATTCCAGGCGACAAAGGCGGCCTCCATCATGTGACTGGCGTCGAGCATGACGAAACCGGCCGCCCGTCGGAGAATGCTTTGAACCGCAAACAGATGATGGACAAAAGGCTTGGCAAGCTCAATAGCCTGCTCATTCCGGAAGCGATTCGTGTTGATGTGCCGAATGAAAAGCCCGAAGTGCTGATCATCGGTATGGGCTCCACTGGAGGCACGATCGACGAGGCGCGTGTGCGTCTGGAGCAAGACGGTATGACGACAGGGCATATTCAGGTACGTCAGATCCATCCGTTCCCGACCGAGTCGCTGAAGCCTTATTTGAATGCTGCTGAGACGGTCATCGTACTCGAAAATAATGCGACGGCCCAGCTGGCCTCGCAAATCAAACTGCATTGCGGCTACGCGGATAAGATCCGCAGTCTGCTCAAATATGACGGCAACCCGTTCCTGCCGTCCGAAGTTTACGAAGCGTCGAAGGAGATGAGCAAAGTTGGCCACATTTAAAGAATTCCGCAATAACGTCAAACCGAACTGGTGCCCGGGCTGCGGAGATTTCTCCATCCAGGCTGCCATCCAACGCGCTGCGGCAAACGTCGGCTTGGAGCCGGAGCAGCTCGCAGTCATATCCGGCATCGGCTGCTCGGGCCGTATTTCGGGTTATATCAACGCATATGGATTGCATGGTATCCACGGCCGCGCTCTTCCGATTGCTCAAGGCGTCAAGCTGGCTAACCGCGAGCTGACTGTCATCGCGTCCGGCGGCGACGGAGACGGCTTCGCTATCGGCATGGGCCATACCGTGCATGCGATCCGCCGCAATGTCAATGTCACTTACATTGTCATGGACAACCAGATTTATGGCTTAACGAAGGGCCAGACATCGCCTCGCAGCGCCGAGGGCTTCAAGACGAAGTCGACACCGGAAGGTTCGATCGAGTCCGTGCTCTCACCGCTTGAGATCGCGCTGTCGGCTGGTGCAACATTCATCGCACAGTCGTTCTCCAGCGACCTGAAACAGCTGACTGCGCTGATTGAAGCCGGAATCAAGCATGAGGGCTTCTCGCTCATCAACGTGTTCAGCCCTTGCGTTACCTTCAACAAGGTCAATACCTATGACTGGTTCAAGGAAAATATCGTCAACCTGGATGGAGAAGCTGGAGAAGGCTATGATCCGTCTAACCGCCTCGCTGCCATGACGAAGGTCATGGAAACGAATGGCCTCGTGACCGGCCTGATTTATCAGGACACGAAGCGTCGCTCCTATGAGAATCTGATCAGCGGCTTCCAGGAGCAGGGGCTGGCGAACCAGGATATCAAGCTTTCCCGCGAGGAGTTTGAGAAGCTGGCAGCGGATTTTGTTTAATCCGTTAAATGGGCATTAAAGTAAGCGCTAGGGGCGCAATAGGGTTAATACATCAGTTATAGTTTAGCGGGTAGATACGACAGAAAATAGTGTATTTACGGCGTTAAACTGTAGAACTAACTACACGTTTATCTAAATTGATCCTTACGGAGGGATTTAATTTGGATAAGCGTGTTTTGTCGTCTAATCGTGATATTTGGGGACGAAAGAGGGCTTTCTTATCGGATGAGCGCATTAGTATCGAAGGAATGACTTCATTCTTTATTTAGATTCTAAGCAAATCAATGAAAGAAACAAGCAGACCATCCATAGTGATAGGCTGCTTGTTTCTCACACACTATTCCGTGTTGCCTTGATCATAATATACACAACCGTGCTAATTCCACTATAAGCAGCTATGACATAAAGCAGCGTACTCTGCCATGTTTCTTCAACCAATGGAATAAGCATTAGTGAAGAAGCCATTAAGATTAGCCGATATGTTAGATCAGACCTCATAATATCTCTCCTAAATTCACTCGACTGACACCCCATTTTGCTAGATTAGACAGAGCAGGGGCGATTTCGTTATAATGATAATTGCGCACTCCGGCATACGCCTATTTTCAAAAGGGGCTGTATGCTTTTTCGTTTGGTTTTTGGCTTGGCCAAGCAGATGGAAGTGTAGAGAGAAAAGAGCAAGAGTGGAAGAAAGGAAGATCACCCATGACCAAATCCGTACCTGTAGGCGTGTCTGCACGTCATATCCATTTGTCCCAAGAGCATGTCGAGGCGCTTTTCGGCCCCGGCTACGAGCTAACTGAGTTCAAGCCTCTATCTCAGCCCGGCCAATATGCCGCCAATGAAACCGTAGCGGTTAAAGGCGCAAAAGGTTCTTTTCCAAAGGTTCGCATTCTAGGACCAGCCCGCAAAGCGACACAACTGGAAATTTCCCGTACGGATGCCTTCGCAATCGGTGTGAACGCACCAGTGCGCGAGTCTGGCAACATCGCCGGCTCTGCAGGCATTACTATCACCGGCCCTGCCGGAGAGGTGACAATTGAGGAAGGCGTTATCGTCGCGGCACGCCATATCCATTTCCACACAAGCGATGCTGCAAATTGGGGCATCGAGGATCAGCAGCTGCTCAAAGTCCGTGTAGGCGGAGAGCGCGGTGTTGTCTTCGAGAATGTCGTTGCGCGTGTGCATGAGACTTTTGCACTGGACATGCACATCGATACAGACGAAGCCAATGCGGCTGGTGTGAAAAATGGCGATACAGCCGAAGTTATCGGCTAATCTGGAGTCTCATTAATAAGCGAACGACGCTTAGAAGTTCGGTACGGCTGCCCTTGTCGGGGCAGTCGTTTTTATATCCAAGCAATGGTATAATAAGGACTTGGAATTAAAGAAATCGGCGTAAGCCGCATCGATCTATATACAGAATGAGACAGGAGCGAATTCGCAATGGCAGAACAGCATACCGCGAAGCCAACAGCAGACGGCACGCACGCGAGCATTCACAATCATGGTCCTAATTGTCCGGTAGAAGTATTTGATACGCGTGAATTACTCGTCCGCGATGATATTATGGAGAAAGCCCGTGAGCTTGCTGGACTTATCTACTCCTCCGATGAGGTGCAGCAATTCCGCAAAGCGGAGATTCAGATCAAGGGCAATGATCGAGTGCAGACGCTGATGGCAGGTCTGAAAAAGAAGCAAAAAGAGCTTGTCGCTTTTGAACAGACTTTTAAAAACGCTACCATGGTACAGAAAATAGAAGGCGAAATGGATTCACTCCAAAACGAGTTGGACGAAATTCCGATTGTTGGCCAGTTCCAGCAAAGCCAGACGGACATCAATTATTTGCTGCAAATGGTCGTATCCATTATTCAGGACACGGTTGCGGAAAAAATTACGCTCGACGGAGTTCGGCCGGAAGATCCGGAAAGCTGCGACGAGTAGAGTTATGGGACTGTCTGAATAATTCAATGGGAGAGGAGCAATTACATCATGAGATCATTCGTATACCATAACCCAACGAGACTTTATTTTGGTGCAGAGCAGTTGCAGAATCTTACGAAGGAAGCGGACAAGCTCGGCAAAAATGTGTTACTCGTGTACGGCGGCGGCAGCATTAAGCGTAGCGGCCTGTATGATGAAGTGCTAAAGACGCTTGGAGAGGCTGGCTGTACCGTTACGGAGCTTGCTGGAGTAGAGCCTAACCCGCGGCTGTCTACGGTCCATCGCGGAGCTGAGCTATGCCGCGCGAACAATGTGGACTGGGTGCTGGCTGTTGGCGGCGGAAGTACGCTGGACTGTGGCAAGGCGATTGTCGCTTCAGCCCGCTATGAGGGCAACTTCTGGGACATCGTCAGCCGCAAGGCTGTTGTGAAAGAAGCTCTTCCGCTCGGCACGATCCTGACGCTTGCTGCTACGGGCAGCGAGATGAACAGCGGCTCGGTTATCACCAACGAGGAAACAGAGGAGAAATGGGGCTGGGGCAGCCCGCTTACTTTCCCTCGTTTCTCCATCCTTGATCCGAAGTACACGGCTACGGCTCCAAAAGACCACACCGTCTACGGTATGGTTGATATGATGTCGCATGTATTAGAGCAATACTTCCATCATGATGCTTTGACGCCGGTTCAGGACGGGTTCTGTGAATCGGTAATGCGCGCAGTCGTCGAGACGGCTCCAAAACTACTCGAGGATCTTGACAATCTGGAGCATCGCGGAACGATCCTGTACTCCGGCACGATGGCGCTGAACGGCGTCCTCGCGATGGGAGCGCTTGGCGATTGGGCCAACCACAGTATGGAGCATGCCGTATCTGCGGTGTACGACATTCCGCATGGCGGCGGTTTAGCGATATTGTTCCCGAACTGGATGACCTATGTGCTGGATGACAATGTAGGCCGCTTCAAGCAGTTCGCCGTCCAAGTGTTCGGTGTGAACCCAGAGGGCAAGAGCGATCGGGAAACGGCCGAAGAGGGCATTCGTCGTCTTCGCGAGTTCTGGAGTTCGATCGGCGCTCCATCGAAGCTGTCTGATTATAATATCGACGATAGTCGCCTGGAGGATATGGCTGAGAAGGCAGTCCCCGGCGAGACGATCGGCAACTTCCGCAAGCTTACTAAGGAAGATGTGCTGGCGATTTATCGTTTGTCGCTGTAGGAGATATGCCGGCAATTTATCGCATGTAATTACACAAATAAACAGCCGCGCAGAAATTTCTGCGCGGCTGTTTATTTGTTGGGGTTGCGGGTGATGCTGCGGGCTTCGTGCCGCAAGCGGTAAGGCTTAGGCTGCGGGAGCAGCGGGGAAAGCCTTGCTGCTGTGGCGCAGCAGACGGAGGGAAGGCAGATAAGAGCGGAGTGCAACTGCCGCTGCGGCTGCTACGATATTTTTAAGCAAATCGGGAAGTAGGAACGGATAACAACCGCCGCTCATTGCAGAGGAAAAGCTCAGGTCGGCGGCATGCATTAACCAAGGAATGCCTCCTACATAGGCCATAAGTGAGCCGATAACTTCCATGACGATCAAGACGAGCAGGAATGTCATGAACTTGCTTCGATTGCCTGCACCGGCCAAAATTCTCGGCACGATAAGACCGATAATGAAGGCACAGATAGGGAAGATCCACAAGAAGCCAGCTGTTTGCCCAGCGAGAAAGGCTAGTCCTCCTTGGCCATGAATCATTGGCAGACCTGTAGCTGTCAGGGCGTAAACGAGGACGATGCTGAGAAATCCATCCCTTGCTCCGAGGAATGCGCCAGCAAGTGCGACGGCCATCGTTTGAAAGGTGAAAGGAACTGGCGAGATACCGATCTGGATTTGGATCGCGCTAAACAGCACAAATAGGGCTGCAAACAGCGCAATGAAAACAACTCTGCGCAACGGAGATACGGACGACATAATTATTTCGCTCCTTTGGAAAATTGAAGATTGATATGTTAACTTCGATCTGATAGATTGGGTTAACAAAACGGATTGTAGCATAGCGCCGAGGCTTTGAGAAGCCAGAAGGCCCAACTATTTCCGAAACCTTGGCTGGAGGCTTAATAGGGAATGACTAGTATGGAAGAGACTGGGGAAGAGCAGGCGGATTCTCCTTTGCTGGAGCTGATCGAGCATAAGGTAGAGGCAGCTTTGGGAGATTCGATGAAAACGATCCTTGGCCCAGTGACGTTGTCGGTCAGGCCGGGAGAATGGATCGTTTTGACCGGACGAAACGGCTGTGGAAAATCGACGCTGCTTCGGGAGCTAGCGGGGCTCGGTTCCTTACCAGACGGGACTCACCTTCGGCGATTGGCTGCTGCTCCTTATGCTAGGAGGCCTTTTCCGATCGTGTTGCAAAGGCCGGATGCGGCGTTGGCAGGTTCGACTGCTTGGGAGGATCTCGTGCTAACGCTGGAGTATGCGGGCGTTGAAGGGAGACTTATTGAGCAGTTGACCACGCAAACACTGGTGTCCTTCAAACTGCTAGAGCTTGCTCATGTTCCGGTGGATCAGCTTTCCGGTGGCCAGAAGCAGTTGGTTGCAATTGCAGGAGCGGTTGCTGCTGGCTCTCCTATGCTGTTGTTCGACGAGGCGACTTCAATGCTGGATGCAGAATCTGCTGGGCTCGTCCGTGCTCGCGTCCGTGAGCTTCATGCTGAGGGAAGAACAATCGTATGGGCGACCCAGAAGCTGGAGGAGTTGCAGCGGAACGATCGGGTAGTCTCGTTGCAAGAAGGTTCCATCACATTTGACGGAGCGGCCGAGCTATTTATGGAGAGGAACGGCGCTGGTGATGGGTCCTTTTGCGAGCAGGCAGGATTGAAACCGCCCTATGTTGTTGAAACAGCATGGGAACTGCAGGAGCTTGGTTGTCCGCTGTTGCGCCTGCCATTGTCCCCGGAAGAACTTGGCAAGGAAATTAGGGGAGCGGGTCCTCCGGCTGAATGGCGGTCTGAACCCGGTGGTTTAGCGGATACAGAGATTAAAGGAGTTGGAGCAACCGTTGGGAGGCGGTCTGAGCTCGGTGGATTCGCGGATGCTGAGATTATGGGTCCTACCGCTGAGCAGCGGTCCGAGCCAGTTCAATGGGCGGATGCTGGGATTGAGCCAAAGGCTGATGCGGCTGGAATGGCTGAGTCTTCTTTGGAAGCAATCGAAGCGATGAAAGCTAGGGGAGAAACGGAATCGATAGATGCGTTAAAAGCGGCGGCTGAGTGGCCTGTTTCGGATCGTAAGGAAGATCTGGTGCTGGAGCAATTTTTACCGGATGCTGCTGCAGGGCGGGAAGAATCTAGTACAAGTATAAGTTTCCGTTCGGGAGCGATCACGCTTCTACTTGGGAGTAACGGCTCTGGAAAGTCGACGCTGTTGGAATCGTTGGCAGGGCTACGCAGACCTGTTGCTGGTTCGATTCGCTATGGCAGCGTGCCATTATGGGGGGAAAAGAAACCGGACAAACGAGCGCTACTGCAGTTAGGAATTACGCTTCAGCAATCCGAGGCGCAGTGGTTCGCCCGTACGGCCCGTGAGGAAATGGAGTACTCGTTAAAGCCTTATCGGCTGCAAGCGGAAGAGAGGAGGCTGAGAACTGCTGAGGCTTTCCAAAAGGTAGGGCTGCCTGCGGTCATTTTGGAGCAGGACCCTTGGACGCTAAGTGGCGGACAGCAAAGGCGCTTGGCGCTGGCCTGCGTCCTTGCTTGCCAGCCGCAATGGTTGTTGCTTGACGAGCCGACAGCTGGTCTGGATGTGGAAGGATTGGGACGCCTGAGAGGTATCCTTCAGGCGCATAAGGCTGCTGGACGCAGCGTTGTTGCGGCGGTGCATGGGCTGGAGGCGCTGCTGCCGATCGCCGATGAGGTCGCCGTCATGGAAGGCGGCCGCATCCGTGAGCTGCTGTCAGCAGCCGAGTACGCGCGGCGGCTTGCCAGCGACGTCGGGCCGGCAGCGCCGCCAGCGCTCCGCGTAGCGGCGCTGGTAGGCGCGCCCGCCGGCGGCGGCGAGTTATGGCCGCCGCCGAAGGCGCTCGCCGCGCGGCTAGTTGCCGCGTGGGCAGAGCCCGCGCCCGCGGCAGAGCCCGCGCCCGCGGCAGAGCCCGCGCCCGCGGCAGAGCCCGCGCCCGGGGCAGAGCCCGCGCCCGGGGCAGAGCCCGCGCCCGGGGCAGAGCCCGCGCCCGGGGCAGAGCCCGCGCCCGGGGCAGGGCCCGCGCCCGCGGCAGGGCCCGCGCCCGCGGCAGAGCCCGCGCCCGCGGCAGAGCCCGCGCCCGGGGCAGGGCCCGCGCCCGGGGCAGGCGCCCGGGGCAGGGCCCGCGCCCGCGGCAGGGCCCGCGCCCGCGGCAGGGCCCGCGCCCGGGGCAGGGCCCGCGCCCGCGGCAGGGCCCGCGCCTGCGGCAGAGCCCGCGCCTGCGGCGGCTTTGCCTGATCCGCGGGCGCTCATCGCCGGCTACCTACTAGTAGCCAGCGGCATTATGGCCCAGAGCAACTGGGCCGGCGTACTGGTCGCGACATTTGCTGCCGCTGCCCTGGTGTTCCCGTATCGCAAGCGTATTGCACCATATGTGCCGGCTTTACGCGGATATGCGATCATCACATTGCTTCTTGCTGCTGTAGCAGGCCTTAGAGTCAGTCCGTTCGGTTTCGACAGCGATCAAGCGCTCGACACGATGCTCAAGCTAACCCGCCTGATGGCGGTCATGCTGTTGGGGTTGCCGCTACTTTCGCTGATCCCGCCGTTCCGCATGCAGCGCGCGGCAGATCAACTGCTTTCGCCGTTTGCCCGGCTTGGCTTACCCGTATCGCGCATCACGCTGGCGATATCGCTAATGTTCCGCTTCCTGCCGCTGCTCGCTGCGGAGTGGCAGCGCTATGCGCGAATCGCTGCGGCGAGGGGCAAACTGCCCGCTCAGCCCGGCAAAGTCCCGCCCCGGATGATGGCCAGCATCGTCATTCCGTTTCTATTATCGCTGCTGCGTCTGGGCGATGCTGTGGCGGACGCGCTCGAAGCCCGTGGCTTCGGGCATGGTACGAACAACAAAACAATGGCCTTTCGGCTAAGCTTCAGACGAAGCGATCTCAACTTGATCATAGGCGCCTTTGCGCTATGGTTGTCACTTTATGTCTTATCGCGCTTGAACTAGCAGACGCTCAAGTCATGTCACGCTTGCTCAAGCTGACTCTCAGATCTTATCGCGTCTTCTCTAGCTGACGCTTTAGTCTTGTCTTTCCGTTTTAGCAGACGCTCAGGTCTTATCACACCTTCTTTAACTGACGCTCAAATCTTAACGCGCCATCTATAGCTAACGCTTCATGTCTTATCAGGCCATCTCTAGCGATCCCTTTACGTTTTCTCCGTCTTCCACAGCATCCAGAAATCGCATACAAAGACAGCAAAATAGGATAACGAAAAGGGATGTACAGATGGGACATGATCGCGGATAATGTGGTTGAAGCTTCTATTTGAAGCAGGAGACCAAGATTAACCGACGAAGCGAAGGTGCCTTAACGTGGAAACAGAAGGACGACCGAACCGAGCGCGTTTATTGAAGTTCGGCATGGTTATGAGTCCAAGAGTCTGGCTTAATGCGCGGATTGACCTCGCCGCATCAGTTCTGTTCAGTTTGTTTAATGTCGTTATCAACCAGTTTTTCATCCCTTTTGCGCTCAAACAGGGGGCAACTTACACCCAAGCGGGTCTGCTAGCTGCAGCGCCTGCGTTAGGGCTCATTTTATCGCCGTTTTGGGCAGGACTTGTCGAGAGAGTCGGCCGCCCTAAGCCGTTTGTCGTTATTCCCAATTTAATCGGGCGTCTTCTGATCTTTTTACCTGCGCTTTTTCCGCATCCGGAAGTTTATGTTGTAACTGCCTTTGTTTTTCATCTACTGATGGGCATTCAGGCTCCGGCTTATGCGGCTCTCATTCCCAAAGTATACCCACCTGATCTGCGCGGCAGGCTGATGGGATATGTACGTATGGCATCGGGCCTGGTGATGATTCCGATGTCTTATGCAGTTGGTTTTTGGGCTGAATCATCCGGTCCATCGGGACCTTTAATGGCCGCTTCAATTATGGGGGCAGTTTCCATTCTTCTTTTTGATACGATGAAGCTGCGCAAGGAACCGCGCCGTCAGATCTCGCCTCCGCGCTTCAATTTGCGCAATCAATGGGATCTAGTGCGGAGCAATCGGCCGCTCGCCGTATTTCTGGGAGCAACGATGTTCGCTGGTTTCGGCAATATGTTTGCGAATCCCCTTTATCAGATCATGCAAGTATCGGTGCTGGGGCTTTCCAATACGGAGATTGGTTTGACGCGTGTCGCTTACTTTACGGCGCTTCTGCTCACTTATCTCATTGCCGGCAGGCTTCTGGACCGTTTTGATATTCGCTATACATTGATGGCTGGCATTGCCGCTTATGCGATTGTGCCGATGATTTACGGATTAGGTGGTACGTTCCCGGCAATTATTGCTGGAAATTTGATTCAAGGAATCGGAGAGGCGATCTGGGATATCGGCATCCTCGCTTTTATATTCCGGCTCGCTCCGGGCAGGGAAGGGATTGTATTCTCGATCCATCTCATGCTATTCGGCATTCGGGGGACGATCGGTCCACTGCTCAGCACGGGCTTGTCGGAGCATCTATCGCTCACATGGATGCTGCTTGCCGCATCGGCTTGCGGCTGGATCGGTACGTTGTTATTCGTAGCGGGCTCCCGCAAAAGTTCCGCCGCAGCTGCGGCGGCAGATTAATAGAGCAACTAAGTTCCCGCCGAAGTCCGGTCCCTTCCAGGGCCGGGCTTTTTCGCACTCATCGCACTCATCATCGCACTCATCATCGCACTCATCATCGCACTCATCATCGCACTCATCATCGCACTCATCATCGCACTCATCCTGGCCCTAATTGCGGACTATTTGCTATTATGGATGCATTGGGGAACTTTTGCAGAATCCGAGGCTTCAGCCGTGGATGAATAGACTCCAAGACGAGAGGGAGGTTTCACCCTACCTTAATCGTCTTGCTTATTTTGCTTCTATTTGCTGCAGTAAATAAAGTAAACGGCTACAATAGAATTATGGAAAATGGATACAGAGCAATCCAAACGAGCTGACTCACTACCACCTTATAATTTGTCCACGATAGACGGAACATTCTCGTTCGCAGAAATGGATCAGCAGCATGAATGGAGAATCGTTGCGAAGAGAATTTAGGTCCGATCATGTTCATCTGTTGCTAAACGCTTTTCCATCCCAATTATCCCTCTGATAATAGGACGAAAATTAACGGGATAACCTCTCGCCGCGTGCGCCAACCATTCAACCATCTCCCATTGCTATGGACGCGTTTCTCGCAGCGAACGTACCCGAATGAAACCATGAAGCGTTCTGTCGAAGGTCAGAAAACAAGGGGGTGAACAACGTGCAATCTATAACGATTCAGATTCGCATGTATCCGAGCGATCCTGCTCTACTGATACAAATGGGCAACGAATATATCAACACCGTCAATCATTTAACGGAACAAGCCGAATGGCAAGGTTCATTCCCTACGCTCACTTCCAAGACGGTGCAAGCGAATCTGTCATCCGCGATTAAGAATCAGCTTATTCGTGATGCGAAGAGCATCTACCAGAAATCCAAAAAGGACAAGAAACGTCCTGTACTGAAAAAACGTGTTTATTATGTCAACAATCAAAACTACTCGATTCGCGACGATGGAGTTGCTTTTCCCGTTGTGAGGGATGGAAAGGTGCAGCGCATCACCATTCCTGCAACGCCAACAGACCGCGACAAGGTTTTACTTGCATCCAGTAAGCTTGGTTTGCTTCGTGTTGTCCAGAAGTCTAGCAAATGGTATGTGCAAGTAGCAATCGAACGCCCTGCAACCTGCCAAGAGGGAACCGAAACGATGGGCATTGATTCAGGGCTCAAGGTTCCAGCGGTTGTCGTGACGTCTACGGGTAAAACGAAGTTTGTCGGCAACGGCAGAAAGAATAAGTATATTCGCCGTAAGTACAATTCCAATCGTCGCAAGCTAGGCATACTCAAGAAGTTATCTGCCATTCGTAAAGCCCGCGATAAGGAAAGCCGGTACATGAGGGACCAAAACCACAAAATCAGCCGCCAAATCGTCAATATGGCGATTGCGGAACGTGTGGGATTTATTAAGCTTGAGAACCTTGCTGGTATTCGCAAAACGACACGAACAAGTCGTAAAAACGCAACGAATCTGCACAACTGGTCTTTTTATCAATTGCAATCGTTCATTCGCTATAAGGCGGCGTTGGCAGGAATTTCGGTGCAGGAAGTTGATCCTGCGTATACGTCCCAAACATGCCCTTCCTGCGAACAACGAAACAAAGCAAAGGATAGAACGTACCGGTATTGTCAGTGCGGATATGAAGCGCACAGAGACAGAGTTGGAGCGATTAATATCATGCGACAATCTGTGTTCGATGGTCATAGTCGAACAGCCTAGTCAGCTAGATGCTCTGGACTAGGATGGGCTAATGAACGAGCCCCTAACTTAGCCGTTGGACAAAACGGAAACGGCCTGCGTCCGTAAACGAGCTAAGAATCCCACGGATTCATCCGTGTGGAGGTTCAAAGAATGTAGTTCGTCTGGAGGTTATTGAACCTATCGCCGCTGGCGCGGCCAGAAAAGGAGTCGAAATGAATATCGAGCCTGAACAAGTTCATCCTGGCCAAGGCAGCGGAAAGCAGCGCCTGCTTCCAAAAGGAGCCGAAACGATAGCGGTGCTCGTCCTGGCCATACTGCTTTCCTTGCTGGTGCAGCAGTATGCCTTTGCGCAAACTGAGGTGCACAATATTAGTATGCAGTCGACGCTGAGAGATGGGCAGAGACTGCTGGAAAACAAGCTGGCCTACCGCTTCTCCTCGCCGCGGCGAGGGGATATCGCGATCATTAGCGGACCGGAGAGCGAGCTCCGGCTTGTTAAACGAATTGTGGCGCTCCCTGGTGATAATGTGACCATGGATGGAGGTAAGCTGTTTATCAACGGAAAGCCGCTTAACGAGCCCTATGCTAAAGGGCAGACGTATCCACTGATGCTAAAGCTGCCTTTTACCGTGCCGGAAGGTCATGTATTCGTGCTTGGCGATAATCGCGAAAATAGCACGGACAGCCGCGAGCTTGGTCCAGTACGGATCAGCAGCCTGGAAGGCAAAATCATTTTCCGGCTCTGGCCGATGAGCAAGCTCGGCACAGTGCACTAATGGTTGCCACCGTTCCGCTCAGCTTTCAAATTGTGAATGACTACACACCAGTCCGCTCAATTCCTGATTCTAAACTGCTACACACCTGGGCCCCTGAATCTCTGAATCTCTGAGCCTCCAGCTCTCCAGCTCTCTGAGCTACAGGCACTATTTATTCCGCACTACCATCGCCAAGCACCAAGAAGGAGGGTTTCATGCCATTTACGTTTTCCCATCCCTTATTCGCCGCTCCGCTTAACAAGCTAGTGCCGAGGCTTAGCATCATGGGGCTTGCGCTTGGAAGTATGGCCCCGGATATGGAATATTTCATCGCCATGGAGCCTTATCGCTCGATCGGGCATGAATGGCAAGGGTTCCTCTTGCTTGGACTGCCGCTAAGCATCGCCTGCTCCGCCGCTTTTTACAGTGTTCTGGCGCCGCTCTTGCCTCGTTTATTGCCCTCTATAGGATCGCTAGATCGCTATGCGGCTGACAGGCTTAGTAAAACTAGACTGCGAGCGCCTGCTTCTGTCTCCGCTTGGGGATGGTTTTTGCTTTCCCTTTACATCGGTTATCTGTCCCATTTGTTCATGGACGGAATGACCCATACTAACGGCTGGCTCGTTGTCCGAAACACGGAGCTGATGTATGAGCGAACGGCTGGCCTGCCGACCTACAGATGGCTTCAGTATTTGTTCTCGCTGCTCGGACTGCTCGTTTATGCGATTTGGTTGGCATTCGACTATGGCCGCTGGCGCCGAGTGAGGTCTAAAACTGCGCAAGCTGTCTCACCCGCGCTTGCTTCCTTCGAGCCTTCAGCCTTCCGCAGCCATCGACCGCTTGACAAGCTAGCCCTATGGTTTTGCGCATCATGTGTAGGTTTGATTTTGTTGGCTCCGAAGATAATGTTCAGCGAGCATCCGGATAATTTGGTGCTTTGGCTCGTAGCGGGCTTAAGCTCAGCGCTGTTTGGCTTCTTCTCGGCGGGATTGCTACTGAATACTCCAGGCAAAGGTCGCTTCATACGGGCTGTCGGACTGTTGCTGCTGCTTGTATTCGCCGCCTTGTTCAAAGCTTCAGCTATTGTGCGCGAGGCGACATCTTCTCCTTACGAAGCGGGGCCAATTGGTCTCTGGATCGGCTATATATGGGTCTTCTCCATTCTCGTCTGGGTGCTGTCATCCAGCGGCAAACGCCGTCAATATGCAGCGGTACAACCAGTGAGTGGGAGCTCGTCACAGCGTCAAGTTTAATCGGGATTCTCACGAATCCCGATTTTTTGTTTTTTGTCTCAAACAGTTTATACTTTTGTAAGAATTGCGTCTGCTTTGGTTTATAACTCTAATCTACAATGAGTCTATCATTAAGCCATGGCTGAAGCGGGAGGAGGTAGCTGATGTCGATTCGCCTGAGACTGCTTCTGTCCTACATTGGAATGGCATTCGTGCCTGTTGTCATAATCGGGGTGATGACGATACTCGTCATTTATCTGCTCGGATACAAAGATTTGCGGGATTTTTTTGAAGAGAACAGGGGCAAGACAGACCGTCAACAAGTGCTGCTCGGGGAATTGTGGTATGTGCTCCACCAAGATGCCGAAAAACTGCTGGAAGCTCCCTATCTAAAGGATCTCGACAACCGACTGGAGTCGGTAGGCAGCGGATTCGTAGTTACTTTGCCGGGCGATCGGCTCTATGTCTCGAAGCTGGCTCAGGACAATGGAGTGCCAAGGACTTGGTTTTCCGAGAACAAAAATGTTTCCGAGAACAAAGTCGTGAACGGATTCTCCTATACGGTCGTAACCGTCGATTTCAAAAATTCTGACGGTACGCCGGCAGAAGCAGCTCTAATTTATCGTAAAGACGAAATCGCCGTGGTCTGGAGGCCACTTGGTGCGATCGCTCCGCTGCTGATTTTTGCGTTCGTAAGCATGTTCATGACTTACATCGTTTCACGCAGCATTACTCGTCCGCTGTCCACGCTGCGCGATGCGGCTCTCTCCCTCAAAGAAGGAAATCTGGAGCCAGTGCCGCTACCAAGAGCCCGTAACGAGCTTGGGGAGGTAGGTACCGCGTTTGAGGAGATGAGGCTTAGGCTCAAGGCAACGATTATGCAGATGCAGCAGTACGAAGAGAATCGAAAAATGCTTTTATCCCACATTTCACATGACCTCAAGACGCCAATTACGGCCATTAAAGGTTACGTAGAAGGCATCATGGAAGGCGTGGCCAACACGCCGGAGAAGCAGGAGAAGTATATGCGTACGATTTACAGTAAGGCGGACGGGATGGACCGTCTGATAGACGAGTTATTCCTCTACTCCAAGCTGGATTTGCACAAGGAGGAATTTCATTTCCTTAACATGGATTTACGCGCATTCTTGAGGCACTATATGGAAGATCAGCAGTTCGAGATGGAGAAGAGGGGCATCGAGTTGCAAGTGAAAACGGGTACTAGCGAGTTGTTTGTACAAGCGGATGCGGAGAAGCTGAGCCGTGTGCTCGGCAATATGCTCGATAATAGTGCCAAGTACATGAATGTAGACAAGGCAGTGCTTAGAAAGTCTCCTTGTATTATGGTGAATCTCGGCGCAGTGGATGGGTTCGCACGGTTGACGCTCGAAGATAACGGGCCGGGCATTGAGCAGCAGGATTTGCCGTATCTGTTCGATCGTTTCTATCGGGCAGAGCTATCCCGCAGTTCGGAGACGGGCGGCAGCGGGCTCGGACTTGCCATCGTTCGTCAGATTGTGGAGGAGCATGGCGGCAAAGTTAGTGCGTCCAATCGCCCCCAGGGCGGAGCATCATTCGAGATCCTCTTGCCGCTTGCGGATAGATTGCGGAAGGATGATATACGATGAAAAAAATCTTAATTATTGAGGACGAAAGCTCAATCGCCGAGCTGCAGCGCGATTATTTGGAAAGCTACGGTTTCTCAGCCGATATTGAACATCGTGGAGACCTTGGCCTGCAAAAAGCGCTTCGCGAGCCTTATGACCTGATCGTACTCGACGTCATGCTTCCCTATACGGATGGATTCGAGATTTGCCGGCGAATCCGCCAGGAGAAAAATGTGCCGATCCTTATGATTACCGCTCGCAAAGAGGATATCGACAAAATTCGTGGTCTCGGCCTTGGTGCCGATGATTATATGACCAAGCCTTTTAGTCTCGGTGAAATGGTCGCACGTGTCAAAGCTCACTTGAGCCGTTATGACCGCCTTACCGGGCAAAAGATGGCAGGAGGTCAAGAGCAAATCCGCGTTCGAGGGCTGCATATCGACAAATCCGCTCATCAGGTCACAGTGAATGGTGAGGAGAAAAACCTAACCAACAAGGAATTTGAGCTGATCCAGTTGTTAGCCTCCCATCCAGGCAAGGTTTACAGCAAAGAGGAGCTGTTCGAGCGGGTATGGGGATTGGAGTCGCTGGGCGATATTGCAACGGTAACGGTTCATATCCGTCGGCTTAGAGAGAAAATTGAAGATTCCCCCTCAGAGCCGAAGTATATCGAGACCGTATGGGGAATTGGATACCGGCTCAAAGCGTAGGCAAAGCTTGTGTGAGCTTAACGAGAGGTGTAAAGCGGCCGAATCGGTCGCATTACCTTATAGATGAGATAAATAGAGAGAAGGAGTGGATGTTCGCTTGAAAAGCATCATAAATTTTTCCTTGAACAACAAGTTTGCACTCTGGATTATGACTGTCATCATTCTGTTCGGAGGAATCTACGCCGGAACGAGCATGAAGATGGAAACGATGCCGGATATCACCGTTCCGATTGTTAGCGTGACGACGGTTTACCCGGGTGCATCTCCGGAAGAGATCATGAGTGAGGTCACGTTGCCGATCGAACAGGCCACGAGGAATCTCGATGGAGTGAGCAACGTTTCTTCCACTTCGATGGAGAATGCCTCCTCCATTATCATCGAGTATAACTACAAAAAAGATATGGAAAAGGCACAGGAAGAGGTGAGCGCGGCGCTTGATGCGCTGAACCTCAAGGAAGGCGTACAGGATCCATCCGTATCGCGTATCAGCATAAACGCATTCCCGGTTATGTCACTCAGCGTCTCCAGTGATACCGAGAACCTTGCTGAACTGACGACTACGGTGGAGAACAATATTTTGCCGGAGCTAAAGTCCCTTGAAGGCGTCGCTTCCGTACAAATTTCCGGCCAGAACGTTAGAGAGGCCGAACTGAGCTACAAAACCGATGAGCTGGCCAAATACGGGCTGACAGCGGAATCCGTACAGAACGCGATTAAGGCGGCAGCTATTAACGCACCGCTGGGCATTTTCCCATTCGGCGATACGGATAAATCCGTCGTTGTTGATGGACGCGTTTTGAATGAAGCGGATCTGCTCAATATTGAAATTCCGCTTATGCCATCTGCTGCTGGTGGAGCAGCAGGTACGGGTGGAGCAGCAGGCGCTGGTGGAACAGCGGGAGCAGGTGGAACAGCAGGTGCTGGTGGCGCGACTGGAGCGGGAGAGCTGAAGCTCCCAACGGTGAAGCTTAGCCAAGTTGCTGATGTCCAGGTGCTTGACAAGGCGGAATCCATTTCCCGCACTAATGGCAAAGACGCAATCGGCCTCTCCATCGTCAAAGCCGCCGATGCGAACACAGTCGATGTAGCCGATGCGGTTACAGAGCGTTTGGCCGAACTGACCAAAGAGCATAAAGGCATGAGCTCAGACATAACGCTCGACCAAGGTGAGCCAATTAAGGATTCTGTCGAGACGATGCTTTCCAAAGCTATTCTCGGCGCAGCCTTTGCTATATTCATCATTCTGGTGTTCCTGCGTGATCTGCGTTCGACGATTATTGCGGTTGTATCGATTCCGCTGTCGCTACTGATTGCCGTACTGCTTTTAAATCAAATGGATATTACGCTTAACATCATGACCCTCGGTGCTATGACTGTGGCGATTGGACGGGTCGTGGATGATTCGATTGTCGTCATCGAGAACATTTACCGACGCATGGCCAAGTCGGATGAGCAGTTGAAAGGCAAGGAGCTCATTCTCCAATCGACGCGCGAGATGTTCGTGCCGATTCTCTCCTCAACAATTGTAACGATCGCTGTTTTCCTGCCGCTTGGGTTGGTTACAGGTCCGATCGGAGAGATTTTCCTGCCGTTCGCTCTGACTATCGTATTTGCCCTGTCGGCCTCACTGGTAGTAGCTATCACGGTTGTGCCTATGCTGGCGCATATGATGTTCCGCAAAGGGCTCAAAGGCACCAAGCATGAAGACAAACCAAGCCGTTTGGGCAATAGCTACAAGCGCTTCCTGAACTGGACGCTCGACCATAAAGGAATTTCCTTCTTCGTAGCAATCCTGATGCTTGTGGGTAGCCTCTTCTTATTCCCGCTGATCGGCGTGAGTTTCATTCCTAGCAGCGGTGACAATTCCATGATCATCACCTACAACCCGGCTCCAGGCGAGAAGCTGGAGGATGTCGAGAAATACGCGCTGGACGCAGAGAAAAAGCTGCTTAAGCGCGAAGGTGTAGAGATCGTGCAGTATTCGGTTGGCGGCAGCAACCCGATGAATCCGGGAGCAAGCAAGCAAGCGCTGTTCAATCTACGCTATCCGACAGATTTCAAAAACTTCGATACAGAGAAGGAAGCTGTTCTCAAGCTGGTGCAGGAAAGTGGCAGCAAAGGGGAATGGAAGCAGCAGGACTTCTCTGGCGGCGGGCTGGGTGGCAGCGGCTTGACCATTACTGCTTATGGTCCGGATATGAAATCACTTGAGCCGATTGTTAAAGAACTGGAAGAGAAGCTGAAGCCAGTCAAGAACCTGACCAAGCTCGAGACGAGCTTGTCGGAAACTTACGAGCAGTATCGCATCGTTGCCAATACGAAAAAGCTCAGCGAAAATGGGCTTTCCGCTGGACAACTGGCGATGGCGATGAGCCCAGTGCGTGAGCGTCCGCTTTTGACAACGATTGAGAAAGATGGGGAAGAGCTTAACGTTTATATTAAGACGGAGTCCCGCACCTATACGGATAAAGCTTCTCTCGAAAATACACCGATTGTGACGCCTCTCGGTACGACCGTGAAGCTTTCCGATGTGGCTACAATCGAGGAAGGCACTTCTCCGAATACGATTACTCGTCAAGGGGATCGGATCTATGCCGAAGTTACGGCGGAAGTTACATCCAGTGATATCAGTAAAGCATCTCGCGACGTGCAGGCCGTTATCGATGAGATGAAGCTGCCTGACAATGTCGATGTAGAAATGGGCGGCGTAACTGCGGATATCAATGAATCGTTTACTCAGCTTGGACTGGCGATTCTCGCGGCGATTGCAGTTGTGTACCTCGTACTCGTCATCACTTTCGGTGGTGGACTAACACCGCTGGCAATTCTGTTCTCGCTGCCATTCACCGTTATCGGCGCTCTGGTCGGTCTGTTGATAGCTGGTGAAACCGTCAGCATCACAGCTTTGATTGGTATACTGATGTTGATTGGTATCGTCGTTACGAACGCGATTGTGCTTATCGACCGTGTTATCCACATGGAGCGTGAAGGCTTGACAGTACGTGAGTCGCTGCTTGAAGCAGCAGGTACACGACTTCGTCCGATTCTGATGACCGCTCTGGCGACGGTCGGAGCTCTATTGCCGCTTGCTTTTGGCTTCGAGTCCGGTGGCCTGATTTCCAAAGGGCTCGGTGTTACGGTTATCGGCGGTCTTATCAGCTCCACGCTGCTGACACTGATCATCGTACCGATTGTGTATGAATTCATGAATCGCCGCCGCGCTAAGCGTGAGCGTATTGTAGAATTATAAGAAATATTGTCAAAGCGCCTTTGAAGCAGATTCGTCTGCTTCAAAGGCGCTTTAATTTTGCTGTAAGGTTTTTGTAATTTATGCATTAATGAGGTCTAGACATGTTATAGTAACCCTATCCGACGTTTAGTCTAATGAATGAATGAAGGAGGGTTATTCATCCATGTTTCCGCGTTATATGCAAATCAAGAATGAATTAGAGGATCAGATTAACCGGGGAATACTGCCCGCAGGATACCGTTTTCCATCGGAGCTGGAGATGGCGGCCAAATTCGGCGTGAGTCGAGAAACGTTCCGCACCGCCGTCAAACGACTGGAGGAAGAAGGGAGAGTCCGAGTCCAGCACGGAGTCGGCACATTTGTCATTCGTCAATTGGACCACGTCCCCAGTGATTTAACACGTCTGCAGTCTACGAGCGAAATGCTCAAAGCAGCAGGCAGGCAAGAGAGCGATCAGCGTCAGTCAGTGTCATACGGCGAATGCAAGGAAGAGTGGGCAGCCTTTTTAAACATTCAAGTTGGTGATCCTGTAATCATCCTGGAAAGAGACCGGACTGCCAACGGAGAACCTGTAATGTCTTCCATCTATATTCTGCCGCGATCGATTGTGGGCAGTGCCTTCGATAACACATCGTTCAATGGGTCTCTTCTTCATTTTCTGGAACAAAAGCTGGGTATCTATGTGAAAAAAAGCCAAACGGAGATAAAAGTACCGCAACAGGCAGATCCGCATGTGAAAGTATTAATGGTTAGGCCGAATACTACGGTGTTGCTCATGAAGCAAACCCATTATGATGAAAATAATTTTCCGATCTTCTATGCTTATGATTATTTCCGCAATGATATCTTTCAGTTTTGGGTTGATCGTGATCGATAGCGTTATTCATATTGGCTCGCATCCTCCTACTCCGTAGGGGGATTTTTACATTTATGACGCGATGTATGCCGCTAAACTATTATTCTATCGGTACATCTGCCAGAGTCCGTTTATCTGTCTGCTTAATACTATGTGTATAGAAAGATCTTAATCATTTTATAGGAGGAATTTAGATGGATTTTGAACAAGTTCAAATTAGCAATTTTCAAGGCTCGACAATGGGTGTTATTCTGATTCTGTTTATTTTGCTGGTCATTGTTGCCTGCACCTTTCCAAGCGGTCAGAGGGACAATTGTAGGAATAACGTGCCGGACTTCGTGCCGGACTTCGTGCCGGACTTCGTGCCGGACTTCGTGCCGGATTTCGTGCCGGATTGCGTGCCGGACGATGATTTTCCCTCTATTCTAACCACACTTGAATTCAACATTATTAATAACACGATCAGTCGTCGTTTCGTTTTCAGATCGACCACGCGACCAGCAGTAACTCCTACTCCAAGCGCCGTTATAGGTCCTAATGGTGGATCAAACCAGTATGTGATGCAGGTCCCAGGAAATTTAAGTGGAACTAATCGAGCTACTATCGTTTACAATGTGCTCAATTCAAGCGGAGGTAATTTGGGGACTTTTACTTTCAGACTTAATACAACTAGAACGGGTAGGGGTATTGGCAGGGCTGTGGGCACTATTGATCAAGTCAGCTCCACTGCACCAAGGAACATCAGATTTAACATAACCGGCAGGACTCTGTCAGTTAGCGAATTCTAAAAATATTAGATAACAGAAAAAACGAGCAGAAGGAAACGCCCGCTCCCCGTCCATCCGAATATAAAGCAAACAATTCACCTTCATAGTAAAGAAGTTGGAAGTCTAGACAACTGAGCGATCAACATCAGTCAGTGTCATACGGTGAATGCAAGGAAGTGTGGGCTTCATTTCTCAACATTGAAATGAGTGCTTCCAAAATGATGTCTTTCAGTTTTGGATTGATCGTGTTCGGTAGCGTTATTCATATTCGCTCGAATCCTCCTACTTTGTAGGGGGATTTTTACATTTATGACGCGATGGATGCCGCCAAACTATTATCCTATCGGTACAACTGCCAGAGTCCGTTTATCTGTCTGATTAATACTATGCTTATAGAAAGATCTTAATCATATTATAGGAGGAATTTAGATGAATTTTGAACAAGTTCAAATTAGCAATTTTCAAGGCTCGAAAATGGGTGTTATTCTAATTCTGTTTATTTTGCTGGTCATTGTTACCTGCACCTTTCCAAGCCGTCAGAGGAACAATTGTAGGACTATTGGGACGGACATTGGGACGGACATTGGAACGGACGATGATTTCGCCTCCATTCTAAGCACACTTGAATTCAACATTATTAATAACACGATCAATCGTCTCCTCGTTTTCAGAACGACCTCGAGACCCGAAGTAACTCCTACCCCAAGCGCCGTTATAGGTTCCGATGGGGGATCGAACCAGTATGTGATGCAGGTCCCAGGAAGTTTAAGTGGAACTTATCGAGCTACTATCGTTTACGATGTGCTCTATTCAAGCGGAGGCAATTTGGGGACTTTTACTTTCAGACTTAATACAACTAGAACGGGTACGGGTATTGGCAGGGCTGTGGGCACTATTGATCAAGTCAGCTCCACTGTACCAGGGAACATCAGATTTAACGTAACCGGCAGGACTCTGTCAATTAATCAATTAGGAGGTCCTATAAGTTCAGCAGGTTCAGAAGAATATCCGCTTGAAAATTACTGTGGCTGTAATCAGATTCAGTGCTGAGTCAAAAACCACTTTTCATTATTAAATGAGAAGTGGTTTTTTCATATACGGAAATAATCACCTTTTGCAATATCGAATGGAATTCGGATGGACGGGGAGCGGGCGTTGCCTTCTGCTCGTTTTTTCTGTTGTCTAGACATGTTAGCGAATTCTTAACATACGTTTGATATAAAGCAAACAATTCACCGTCATAGTGAAGAAGTTGGAAGTCTAGACAACTACTGGTTGGGACTGACAACGGAACATCTGCACATTCCGAGGAGGGTCAAAAAAATGAAACGTAATTTTCTCCAAGTCATGCTCGCTAGTGCAACGGTGGCCGCATTAGTAACCGGCTGCGGTGCAAATGAAACGAATTCTGGCAGTAACGAATCTCCTGCAACGAGTGCAAGCCCGGAAGCTGCAGCTAAAGTAGAGATGAAGCTGAATCTCGCAACAGCAGGCGACACGAATATGACCGAGCTGCAAGAGAAAAATGTCATTCCAGAATTGGAAAAGTTGTATCCAGATGCGGATGTGAATGTGGTTGGCACAGGTCCTGGAGACGCAGGCTCCCAGAAAATTTTTGAAAAGTTGAAAGCCCAAAAGGATGCCGGCAAAAAAGAATGGGATATCGATATCGCTATCGTTCACCAAAGCGTGATGAAATCGATGATCGAGAATGATTTGCTGGAGCAATGGGTTCCTCAATCCGCTAATAAAGATGCGGTCGTATCGTCGGACAGTAAAAACAGCCTTGGTACAAACGTGGATGGTTATGTCGTTCCGCTCTATCACAGCCAAGTCGCAATTGCCTATAACCCGGAAAAAGTGAAGGCAGCTCCACAAAATTTCGATGAGCTTGAGCAATGGATCACAGCCAATCCAAAGAGATTTGGATATAACGGAATTAAAAATGGCATGAGTGGAGTCGCTTTTGTGACCGCTTACACTTATGCCAAAAGTGGTGATTACAAAACATTGACCGAAGGGCCTTATGATGCGGAGTTGGAGAAAAAGTGGCCTGAAATCATGAAACAGTTGAAGTCACTGCCTGTCACTTATACAAACGGCAATAACGGTACGCTTGATATGCTCAACCGTGGCGAAATCGACATGGGTCCGGTATGGGTGGATATGTTTTATCAATGGATTGCTGACGGCCGCTTGAACCCTGATCTTGCGCTAAAAGTACCGGAGCCGGGTCTTCCAGGACAACCGCTGTATGTCGTCATTCCGAAGCAGGCCAAAAACAAAGAAGCTGCGCTCAAATACGCCGATTTCCTGACTTCACCGGAGATCCAGGCCAAAGTCATCGTAGATGGTTACAGCTGGTACCCAGGCATTAATGCCGAGGCTGTTCTACCTAAAGTAAGTGAAGCAGGCAAACAAAAGCTGTTTAAATACGTTACTGCGGAAGACTTGAACCAGCGTGGACAGTCGCTGCCGATTGGTGATTATTTCAAAAATCTGCAAGCTGCTTACGAGAAAAATTAATGCCGGGAGGATGGAGATTGTGCCCAATTTAAGCGCAGCTTCCAAAGACAATAACACGTCCCATTCCATCTTCCGCTGGCTGGCTGGGGTTATTATGATAGCCCCGGCTACTCTCATCGTTATTGGTTTATTCTTATACCCGTTCATGGGCTCCCTAGTAGGGAGCTTTCGGAATGAGAGTAGGGAGTGGACGCTGGACAATTACTTTTATGTGCTGGAAACCTATCATATGGACCTGTTTTTCACGATTGCAATTTGCTTAATCAGCCTTGTGCTCGTGCTTGCAGTGGCTTCGTTATTGGCCGGATGGCTGCGGCTTAAAGCAGATCCATTTGTTGAGTTTTTGTTTAAAATACCGCTTTTTGTGCCGTTTGTCGTTGTTGGTCATGCAATGCGCGTATTCCTAGCGCCACATGGAACGATGAACTCGCTGCTCGCTTCAACCGGATTATTTAATCCCGACAGCATGCCTGGCGTTGCTTTTTCCACATTAGGATTGATCGCCGCATTGGTTTGGAAAAATATCGGATTGACTCTGCTGCTCGTAATGGGGGCTTTTCGCGGAATTAATTCCAGTTATCTCGAAGCCGCTCGCAACTCCGGAGCCGGAGGCTTCCGCTTGATCAAGGATATGATGATTCCAATGTCATGGGGAACGATCAGCGTTGCAGGCATCTTAACGTTTACGTCGATGATCGGAAATTTCTCAATTCCTGCCATGCTTGGTGATGGCGGCGGCAGCCAAATGCTGATGATCGATTTGTATTACGAGCTTATTTATCGCCAGGATGCTGGTGCAGCCAATGCGCTTGGCGTTATATCGTACATTGCCTCCATGGGCGCTGCGATCTATTACGTGAAGAAGGTGGCTAAGTCATGAGCGCTGGCGTGGAATTGAAACAAACGGGCGCGCATGCTCCTGGGTTCTCCGGGAGCATTGGTCGGATGATTATGCGCTTTGTTATCTATGCCTTCTCCATTTTCCTGATTATGGGGCCGATTTCAAGCTTGATTATTTGGTCCTTTGCCGAGAAGTGGTATTGGCCGCATACGCTGCCCCAGGAATGGGGGATGAAGTATTGGGCGAAAGTGCTGGAAGGGAAGATGGCAGAGTCGCTTTCGCTCAGCTTCGGCATCGCGCTGCTTGTCACCTTCGTTTGCATTCTTTTATGCGTGCCGCTTTCCTATTTGATAGCACGATATCGGATTCCCGCTAAATCTCTCTTGCTGCTTATCTTCTTACTGCCACAGGCTTTCCCGCAGCTTCCGGTGTTCACGAATGCGATGGAGATCATGTATCGATGGGATCTTGTCGGCACGCTGACAGGGGTGACTTTGATTCATCTTGTAGGCGCGTTGGTATTTTCCGTGTGGACGATGGTTTCGGTGTTTCAAAGCATCTCCGTTTCCTTGGAAGAGGCGGCTATCAACCTCGGTTCTTCACGCATTAAGACCTTCTTTACGATCACGCTGCCTATAGCATTACCAGGTATTATTGCGTCTTCCTTATTAGTATTTCTCTATTCTCTGGATGAATTCACCGGAAGCCTGCTGATCGGCTCGCCGTTTATAACGACCATGCCGGTGTATATGTACAACTCCGCTATGGGTTATGAAATGCAGACTGCGTCGGTTACAGGGCTGCTGCTTATGATTCCAGGTATCATCCTGTTGTTACTCATGCAACGTTTTATGAAGTCTGAATATATGGCAGCATTCGGGAGGGGATGACAATGGACATTCGCTTAGAGCAGGTATCCAAGCAATATGGTAATAGCCGCGGTATCGAAAATATTACCCTCTCCTTGCCGCAAGGCGGGTTTACGGCAATCGTTGGCCCGAGCGGCTGCGGCAAAACGACCTTGCTGCGCGCGTTAGCCGGATTTCATGATATTGATTCCGGCACGATGCGCTTTGGTGATCGCGATGTAACAAGGGCGCCATCCCGTGATCGGGGGGCCACGATGGTTTTTCAAAACTATGCGTTATGGCCCCATATGTCGGTGTTTGACAATGTTGCGTATGGGCTGAAGCTGCGCAAAATGAGCCGGGCGATGATCGAGCAAAAAGTCCATGACGTGCTGACGCGGGTCGAAATTCCAACTCATGATATTAAATCCCGCAAACCTCAGCATTATTCGGGGGGGCAGCAGCAGCGGATCGCTCTCGCCAGAGCGCTTGTTATCGAACCGAATCTGCTGCTGATGGATGAGCCGCTTTCCAATTTGGACGCGAAAGTCCGCTCCCGCCTGCGGGTGGAGATTCGGGCGATTCAGCAATCGTTTGGAATTACCGCTTTATATGTGACTCATGATCAAGAAGAAGCGCTATCGATGGCCGATTATGTGGTCATTATGAAAGATGGCCGGATCGAGCAGGCGGGAAAACCGCAGGAAGTTTATTATCAGCCGCAAACATTGTTCGCCGCTCAATTTTTAGGGGAGAGCCACACATTGAAAGTTATGAAAGACGGCAAACCGATGCAACTTGTGCTCCGCTCGGAAAATATCCGCCTGCAGCCGGATCGGGTTCCGGCGCAGCTGTACAGCGAATATCCCGCTGTTACATTTGGGGATGGCTATTTCAGCTTCCATGCGGAAATCGGCGCCCCGCTGTTCATCGGCTCCACTTACCGCTACATGGCTACGGTGCAAGGACAAACCTTTTTTGTCGACGCAGAAGAGCTTTACCAGCCTGGCAGTTACCTCGCCACGATTCCGGCAGAACGGGCCTACTGGTTCGAGGACGGTGAAAAAGCAGTTAGCTGAAATAGTTATGAAACCGGTGAAAAAGTATTCGACGTGCCCAAAGTCGGCCCTCCGATCACTGTCGCTGATTTTTCACCGGTTTTACAAAAAAGGAGTGAAGATAATGAGCATAAAAACAAGTTTACGCAAATGGTTGCCACTCGGACTGGCAGCGGGAATCGCTTGGACAGGATTGCCGCTGCCGGGAGGGGTTGCTGCAAACGCAGCAGTGGCAACAAACGCCGCAAGTTATGCAACTGCAGCGGGAGTTGAAGCTCATTATCAAGCTGTCGCAGACCGTTTTGCTCTCGTCATTTATCAGAATGTCCGGAAAAAAGGAGTATTTCGCGCGGGGTATCTGGACAACTACAACTACAAAATTTATGCCGATTATTTGACCAAGGTCAATTATGACGGGGATTGGAATTCCGGTAATAATTGGCAGAACCTGGATGCAAATAAAGATCAACTTGGGGCTTACGTATATTATGATGTGAAAGAAACGGAAACGCATTATTTTATTGGTTACTACACGTATTATCCGATGGATGACGCTGGAGCAGATAGCGACCGTCATGAGAACGATATGGAAGGTGTGCTCGTCGTTGTGCGCAAAGGCGCGGAAAATGACGGGATGGGCGCACCGATGCTCGTTGTTCTGGAAGGCCACGGCAAGCTGTATCAATATCGGGTAGACGGAGCCGGCAGCGCCATTGGGAACAGCGGCGACGATATCGACGGAACGATCCGCATGCGCGGTTCACATCCCGAAGTGTTTGCAACGAGCAACGGTGGCACGCCAGATATCGGTTCGTTCGGGCATAACATCAAAAAATGGGATGCGCCTTTCAACAGTGATTTTACAAATTCCCAAAACTTCGGTGGTATTGAGTACATCGTGGGCACAAACGCGCAGATTCATAACAATGACACGATTTACAATGCCTACAATAACGGCGGATTACCAGTCGGCAACTACAGCAAAGTGACGTATAAAGCAATTCCGATTTCCGAGCTGTGGGACAAACGATTTGAAATCGGACCGGATAAGCTGTTCGGTGTATTTGGTAAAATTAACGGCGACGATGGAGCGGGAGAGCATGCCGCCAACGCCCCGTGGAACTGGAGTTATCGCCCGGAAGCAGGCTTGGCGACAGGACTGATCTTCTATGATCCAGCGAGGCTGATCCAATATATGTTGACCAACTTGGGCAACTATTCGCTCCATTATGTGAAGCGGGACGGCAGCGGCAACAATTTGCCGGGCGTGTATCTTTATGAGCATCCCAACGGAGAAGGGCGCATGCAGCACATCGTTTCGAATGTCGGCGATCTGCGTCAAGGACTTGTAGGCGATGATTCCATTACCTCGGTGAAGGTCGTCGGAGCTAATTATCAAACCGTGCTGTGCGCTGATCTGCTGTTCCAAGGTGCTTTCTCCAACAATATTATGACTGAAGGTTTAACGAACCTGAGTTACGGTCCGATGGATGACAAAGCGACTTCGGTAATGGTGAACGTGCTTCCTTAATGGGTATTTCCTCAAAAGCAAAAGATAACTCCTGCAAAAGTGGGAGGCAGCTGAAACGCCCGTTTAACAGAAAAAGGTACAGTACCTCCATTTTTGAGGAGAATGTACCCTTTTTCTGTATAATAGGTTATGAAACTGAGTAGTTGAGCCTAATGATTCAGTAACAGCAAACCATGAAATTGAGAGACACATAGGAAAAACACCCTAGAAAAAGATGTTTCAGAAATTTGTGTGACTAATTTTATTTATTTGGTTCAAACAAATATTCCTCATTAATTTGCTGTCTCATCTGTTCTTGTACTTCTATTGCTTGATCATAGCTTTTCGCTGTCACTACATAGAAATTACCAAAAGCCTCCTCTGGGGTCGTTTTCCATGTAAGGTAATGCTTACTGCTTCTCTTTTAACATTAATTTCTTTTGGTGAGCTATGTAAATGGCTTGACAAACAAAAAAATGGTGTGAAAATTGAAATTAAAAGTATTTTAATTATTGAGGTGAATTGTATGAGAAGAAATAAAGTTAAGATAATTTTATATTCTGTAATAGCAATCGTTGTTTTATTCATTTCTTTAATATTATTTACTGGTCATTCCGTGCATATTGCTCTTGTGAAATTAGTCGAAATTTCCGGTGACGAGCTTGTGTTTGAGACCCAATCGGGTGATGAAATCAGGGCCAAATCTCCTAGCATTATCGTTCCGTTATTAGAAACAGGCAAAAAATATACGATCACAGTATATGACTACCGGTTCCAAAGTCCTTCTTTGAAAAAAATTAAACTTTCAGAAGTGCAATAAAAAAAGAAACTTTGCTAAAATAATATGTTAAAAAGCCGCCTTAAAATTGCTAAGGCGGTTTTTTAAGGTAGCGTCAAGTATTGTGTGTAGTAAAGTTTTCAATCACGAGAATGATTAAGATACTGGTGTTTAAGTGGTGGGCATAGCAATTATAAGTCCGATCAGATTAGGTATATTCGTTTTTGGTTGCATCTTGTTTCTATTATGTTTTTTTGAACTAATACTTCGATTGTTCGTATGCTAGCTCCGGTTGTTTTTTGAAGAAAAGCACTTTGCTTAAGTCGAAAGAGTTCAAAGCCTCACTAAAAGTTGAAGAGGGCACTTGCTGGCGGTAAAATAGATGGAGAGCGCTCCCTTAAGGGTGCGTCGCAGGCTACCCAAGGAGGGTTCCATATGTTAATCACGACCACACCTACTGTTGAAGGACGGCCGGTTCGAGAATATGTCGGCATCGTAAATGGTGAAGTCATTATGGGAGCAAATGTCGTGCGTGATTTCCTGGCATCCATCACGGATGTGATAGGCGGTCGCTCCAATGCATACGAAGAGAAGCTCAAAGAGTCTAGAGATCTCGCTATGGAAGAGATGCGTCGTCAGGCATCCAGTATGGGCGCCAATGCGATTGTTGGTGTAGACCTGGGCTACGAGGTGATACGGGATGGCATGCTGATGGTAACATGCAGCGGAACTGCGGTTATCCTCTAATGGACTTCCTGTACCGAATCGCGGAGGAGAAAATTCGCGAGGCGATGGAGCGAGGGGAGCTACACGATCTGAAGAGTAATGGCAAGCCGCTTGAGCTTGATGATCTGGGATCACTTGACCTCTTATGCCGAATATGGACATAAAATTCGAGAGAAGCTGGAAGGGGATACATCGAAGTGAACAAAGTTCAAAGCACAGACGAACTACTTATTAGACTACAGCAAGGTGAAAAAATCAATTTGGTCGACGTTCGTGAGGACGAGGAATGGGAGGATGGGCATATCCCTCAAGCTCGTCATGTGGCACTTTCCCGTTTGCAGGAAAGCATGGACGAGCTTCAGGCTGACAGCGGCACGATCTGGCTTATCTGCCGAAGCGGTGCACGCAGCGGCAGAGCCAGCGATTATTTGAACGCGATGGGATACGACGCGGTCAACGTCGAGGGCGGTATGCTCGCCTGGACAGGCGAGGTAGCGCAAGGTCGTTAAAGCCGCCTGATGATGCTTACATTGAGCCGTCGGCTTTAAACTGTCGTACATGAACTTTAATTGAACTCTAGTAGATGAGTTTCATTACTGCTGCACAAAGAAGCCTTCCATTTCAGCATAACAGCTGAAAATGGAAGGCTTTTCTATGTTTGATGTATCCGCAACGTTGACAGCTTCTACGCCTGACGGGCTTGAACGAGCTTGGTGGCTATCTACAATGAAACTGAAAAACGATAAAAAACGAGTATAGGTTTACATTGCAGAGCTGTAGGCAGTAATACAATTGCGGCCGTTTTCCTTGGAGCTATAAAGAGCTTGATCGGCCTGTTTTACAAGTATTTCAGCCTCCGTCACCCGATTGGTCGATTTGGACTGTGAATTTTGGGTGGAGGTACCAATGCTCAGCGTTACATAAGGAGCTGCGGGCGAAAATTCGTGAACAATCGCTGCCTTCTCCACAGCATGACGGATAACCTCCGCTGCCTGCAGCGTCCGAATATGGTCCACGCCGGGGAGTAGTACGGCGAACTCCTCTCCTCCGTAACGGGCGGCGGTTGCTGTAGAGGAAGGCAAACTATCCTCAATTAGTCGTGCAGTCTGCTTCAGTACCCGGTCGCCCATCTGATGACCGTAATGGTCATTGTAGGCTTTGAAACAATCGATGTCGAGCAGCAGCAGACTGAAGGGCTGTCCGGATGCCTCAGATTCTTGCAGCTGCTTGGCCAGCAGCTCATCAAATCGTCTACGGTTGGCTATGCCGGTCAAGCCATCCAGTTGTGACAGGCGGTAGAGCTCGTCATTGAGCGAATATAATTCCTCCCTCGATTGCAGCAGCTCCTTCTGATGTTTTGCCAAACGAATGTACAGCCGATTCACCTCATAAACGATCGCACAGATGATAATAAACGCCGAGACTAGCGAGTTGACGCGTGCCATGTACCAGCCGAGCGAATAACGTGAACCGGCAAAAATAGTTAATGTCACATCAAGCGAAAAAGCAAGCACTGCGACAGTAAGCCACAGATTGAGCACGGTCCGCCCCTGTTTGACAATCCAGAGCAATAAGGCGGCTGCGATATTAAGAAGCCAAACAAGCGGCCCCACTACATGTGTCATAAGCTTAGTGAAGTGGCCCTGCTGGACGAGTACCGGCAAACTGTCCTGGAAAAACAATGCAATAGCTGTTGTAACTAAAACTAACAGCAGTACAGCGACGCCCATCGCTGCGGCAGCCCAACTACTGGAGCTGTTTACAGGTTTATTTTTCTCCAACTGCCCAGCTAGCAAATAGGAGAGAATGCCGATTGGAAAGCCAATATGCCAAGTGACCCATAACCAGACAGCAGTCTGGCTGCCTGCTCCGAGCAATCCCTCCGCGCTGAATACACCGGGGAAGGTCAAAATATGGGGAATGATTATTAGCCCTGTGAACAAGTAGGTTGCCGCCAGGAAGAGAATCGAGAGATTGCCTGCTGCTCGGTATTGGCTGAACAGCATATGAGCCGTGAGCAGGTCGGCAAACAGGAACCAGGCGATAAATGCCGGCAGAAAAGCCTGAATTGTGATCAAGCGCTGGTCGCCAAACGGCAGCACGCTGAGAGAAACGGCAATGATCAGTATGGCGGCTAAGAGGGCTGCGCCAACTTGCTTGCGGGTGGATGGAATTTGCAGCAATTGATCGGTCATTTTGTCTATCATTAGGTAGCTCCTTCATGATGTCCTTCTTGAATAAGGCGTGGGATGCGCCATATTCCTTTATCGGCAGACAGATCTAAAATCTTGCATTCTTTCAATCTGTTAGCGAGTTTTTGTCCGTCTACCGCATATTCTCTCCTCTAGCGACCATATAGTAGTACTAGCAGATTCTATGAATCTATGAAGCCGGCAGGGCGGAGAAGGGGGAAGGCAGGAGTGGACGGACAGAACGGAGCGTCGCTGGATCTCGGCATCCAAGGCATGAGCTGTACCGCATGCGCGGCCAGAATCGAGAAGGCGCTCGGCAAACAGTCCGGCGTAGGGGAGGCGGCAGTCAGTTATGCGTCCCGCCGGGCATGGATTCGTTATGAGCCAGATCAGATAAGTCCGGGGGAGATTAAAGAGAAAATCCGGCGGCTTGGTTTTGGAGTTTCAGAGCCTGGCGACCGCAGCGCTGAGCTTGCGGAGATGAATGCGCTGCGGATACGGCTCTTTCTGTCCATAACATTGTCACTACCGCTGCTTTGGGCGATGGTCGGCCATTATGAGATGTTGTCGGGACTTCCCGTTCCGGGCTGGGTCCGCAAAGGTTGGGTGCAATTGGTGCTGGCAACGGCTATTCAGTTTGGTATTGGTCTTCCTTTTTATCTCAATGCCTGGAGCGCCCTGCGGGCTAAAACAGCTAATATGGATGTGCTGGTAGCGCTTGGCACAACGGCAGCTTATTTGTATAGCCACTACATGGTGTTTGAAAATGAGTTCGGCCACACGGCCGGGATTCACGGCGGAATGGCACCGTTGTATTTCGATACAAGTGCAGTAGTCATTACCGCTGTTTTGCTCGGTAAGTATATGGAATCGCGCTCCGCCGCTCGTGCCCTCCGCGAAGGAGACAGCTTCGCCAAGCTGAAGGCGGATGAGATCAGCGTGATTCGGGAAGGTGTGACTCGTCGGGTTCCAGCGTCAAGCGTACGGGATGGCGACATTGTGCTTGTGGCATCCGGTGAGTTGGTGCCGGTGGATGGCATCGTTACAGGCGGTCAGTCGGAAGCGGATGAGTCGCTGCTGACGGGTGAAAGTCGTGCCGTACCCAAAACGCCCGGGAGCCGGGTGTGGGCCGGAACGCGAAATCAGGGAGATACGCTGCGTATTCGCACGGAAACGACCGGAGAAGGTACATTGCTGAGCCGAATCGATGCGCTGCTTCGTCAAGCACAGGCGGCGAAAACCGGCATTCAGCGCAAAGTAGACCGTTTATCGGCCCGATTCGTGCCGTTCATGCTGTTAGCTTCTGCATCTACCTTTTTTATTTGGTACTTGCTCATAGACCCCGGAAATATATCAAAGGCTAGCTTATGCGCCTTGGCTGTACTGTTGGCGGCTTGCCCCTGTGCGCTCGGCTTGGCGACGCCGATTTCGCTCGTCATTGCGGCTGGTAAGCTGGCGCGCCGCGGAGTTGTCATCAAGGAAGCTTCAGCACTGGAGAGCATGGCGAAGCTGCAGGTTATTTTGCTGGACAAAACCGGTACACTCACTGAAGGAAAACCTTGCGTAGCTGGCATCCAGCCAGCGGATGGGTGGTCAGCAGCAGCCTTGCTCCGGCTGGCAGCTGCGGCCGAGGCAAAGTCGCAGCATCCTTATGCTACGGCAATTCGAGATGAAGCCCGGCGTAGAGGACTCGTGGTGCCTGCTACCGAGGATGAAGTGGAATGGCCCGGGTACGGCGTATCGGCCGATTGCCCGGAGGGGCGCATCACAGTCGGCAGCAGGCTGCTCGCGCAGCAACAGCGCTGGAGCGGGCTTAACCGGGCGATGGATTTTGCTGCGATCCGGGAGTCACAAGGCGAAACGTTGCTGCTTGTCGCGCTTAACGATGCCTGCATCGGTGCAATTGCACTTGGTGACCGACTGAAGCCGACATCGGCTCAAGCGGTGCAGGCGCTCCGCCAGGAGGGTCTTGAGATATGGCTCACGACCGGCGATAGTGTTGGCCCGGCAACGGTCGCCGCACGTGAGGCGGGTATCAGCCGTGCGGAGGCAGGCATGCTTCCGGCGGACAAGCTGCGCTTGATTCGCTCGCTGCAGCAGCAGGGGCGCAATGTCGCTATGGCGGGTGACGGCTGGAACGATGCCCCGGCTCTTGCAGCGGCGGATACCGGCTTCGCGATGGCCGGTGGTACCGACGCTGCGCTCCATGCCGGCCATGTGGCGCTGCTACGCCCTAGTCTGCTTGGCATCCATGGCGCGGTGCTGGCAAGTCGTTTGACCGTGCGGAACATCAAGCAGAATCTTGGCTTTGCGTTCCTGTATAATCTCTGCATCGTGCCGATTGCCGCAGCAGGATTGCTGGAGCCATGGATGGCCGGCGCCGCGATGGCGCTCAGTTCTCTTACCGTCGTTGGCAACGCTTTGCGGCTGTCCCGCCAAATAGCCCGCAAGCTGGGCTGAGGGGGTTATTGGAACAGGGCTGGGATAGTTTTTGGAAGATGAGCCGAATAGCTCGTGACGAAGCTCGGGAAAGAGCCGTCCCTAAGTCATTTGAAGATGACCTAGGGGCGGCTCTTTCGCTGAAGAAATAGTATGCCGATTGCCAATGATTGTAGTATATAAAAAAACGGCCCCAAAGATTTGTTTTTAAACCTAATATAAAGGTATCAAATCCAAAACGGAGCTATTTTTTCGGTTGTTCCGAAAAGGTATATTCAACATAGAAAAACGCTTACAAAGACATGCGGTTTTTTGAGATCTCCTTTAAGTTTTTCTTCTGTGGTTTTCGTTCCCCGTGGGCAGGCTCGTGCATTTCAACAAGACCTTCGTTGTTAAAGGCTTTTGCGTATATTTATTTGGATTATTATTTTACTCTGATTCCATACACAGGCTTTACCTATTAAGACACGCCCCTTATTTCCCTCAACATATCTCACATTACATAAATGAATTAAAAGGCAAGTTGTACCTAAATCGCAAGCTTGTAAGTTTGGATGTACATTCCAATGGGTTTTTCTCTGCATTAAAGGATATGAAGTCTAGTCTGACGCTATGGGAAGGTGAAACCATCTTAAAATTGAACGGAGGAAAAGTGAAGATGACGAGTAAGATCATGTTTTCGTTTGTGTGTTCTTTACTATTAGCAGCAACAATTTTTTCGGCAAAAACAGATGCAGAGGGTTCCAATAAAGCGCAAGAAATATTGCAAAGTATTATTGATAAAAAACCTACGATTGATAATAACAAGCTGATTTTGCCAAAGAGTAATGATACTAACTATGATGTTTTACTAGCTGCAACGTCTAATGATTCGGTAATAGGTCTAGATGGAAATATTCATAGCCCCCTTGAGGATATGGAGGTGAAAATTATGTACAAAGTAGTTAATAAAACAGACAAAACGGATGAGGCGTTTTTACCAGATAAAGATATTAATGTTCAAGTTGCAGGTCAGTTCAATCATGAAAACAAGGATAATGTGAAACCAAAAGTTATTCCTGGAATTCGCGAATGGAAAGGGCATGAGGGTGATTTCAAATTATTGCCTTCAAGCAAAATTAAAGTTGAAACCGCACAATTTCTTGATGTTGCTGAAACGATATCCTCCTACTTTAAAGAAATGCTGGGGCTGGATTTAGTTATTGAAGTTGGACAACCAAGTCCAGGAGATATTTATCTGAAAAACTCTAATTTAACTGAATTACGAAAAGAAGGTTATTCAATTTCGATTAAGGATACGATCCAAATTGATAGTCCAACCTTAACCGGACTATTGTATGGCGGAACGACAATAACCCAGATCGCCTCGCAAAATAACGATCATAAAGTACCAAAAGGCTTGATTCGAGATTACCCTGCCTATGAAGTAAGAGCTGTTATGCTTGATGTTGCCAGGTTTTATATGCCATTGAATTATTTGGAAGAAACTGCGAAATATATGGCGTACTATAAAATAAATCGGTTTCAAGTTCATATTAACGACGATGGCGGTGAACAGTCAGCATCGCTCCGGGTAGAAAGTAAAAAATTCCCGAAATTAAATTCCGGAAATAAACCAGGCGAGACTTATTCTCAAGAAGCGTACAAACAGTTCCAAAAGAATGTTAAGCCACTAGGAATTGATGTCCTCACGGAAATAGATACTCCTGCGCATAGTGGTTTTATTAAATTACATGACCCGTCTCTCATGCTGGATGAATCCCATATCGATTTGGCGAATCCCAAAGCAATCGCATTTGTAAAAGAGTTATTGAGTGAATTTTTAGACGGCGATGATCCTGTATTCCAAAGTAATAATTTTCATATCGGTGCGGATGAATACCATAGAGCACCTAAGTATGCTAAGGATTTCTTGATTTATCTGGATGAAATGATCAAATTTATTAATGATAAAGGTCTTCATCCTGTCATGTGGGCATCATTAGGCGGTGGCGGAATTGTAGGAGACATTCCTGTAGATAAACGTGTCAGCAGCAACTATTGGGCCTATTCATGGGCCGATTTCCCTAAAATGATTGAGGATGGTTACAGCATTATTAACTCATCCCACGATCTCTATGTTGTACCGGGAACAAGTACCGGCTATGTGGATTTCATGCCTATCGAGCGCTTGTATAATGAATGGGGAGTAAATACTTTAAGCGGTGGAACGAATGTTTCTCCGGCCCATCCTCTTCTGGAAGGCGGGTTAGCCGCTTTATGGAATGACCGTAAAGTGGGCATGTCTGAATTTGATGTTTTTACCAGATTTAAAGACCAAATCATGTTGATGAGCGAAAAAACCTGGTATGGCAGTGACAATACTCCTCCTTCTTTTGCAGAGTTTGCATCTAGAATTTCAACCATTGCAGATACTGCACCTGGCGTAAATCCTGCGAGAGTTGTTCCGAGTGTTGATAAAACGGTTGTTGACTATACTTTCGATGAGTCCACTAATCCGGGTTTAGATCATTCACAAAATAAGTACGATGCACAAATCGTTGGTTTACAGTCGACAGCGGGAAGAAATGGGGAAGCGCTGGAGTTTGACGGAAGCGGCCACATGTCCTTGCCATTTAATAGTATAGGATTCCCTTATACGGTGAAATTTGATGTGTTAATGAATAGTAATACAAAGAAAAACGCATTGTTATTCAATGGCGATGACGGAAAGATGTATTTAAATTATCAGGGCACATCTAAAATCGGTTATGAACGAAAAGGATACCGATTTATATTTGATGCGGACATTGAAGCGGGCCGATGGCAAAATATAATGCTTACCAGTGATAAACGCGGTTTGAATTTATATATTGACGGAATTTATGAAGGTACCGCAAGTTATTTGGAAGATAAATTCGCAACACCGGAATCTTCAACTTTTATATTGCCTACTCAAAAAATCGGTGAGGACCTAATTGGGAAGATGGATAATTTCTCAATTACGAATGAGTATATATCCGTTGATTCAATGACTGGAGTAGACAAATTAGACTATAGAAATCTAGCGCTAAATAAACCAACCAAAGTATCTGGATTAGAAGTGGAAGGACGGTTTCAAGGTCCAAACGCAGTTGATGGAGATTCTGCTACAAGAGTTTCATTGGAGCGTAGGGATAACGCATGGTTCTATGTAGATTTAGAAGCAGAGTACGATATGGACAGAATCGAAATTGATTTTCTTGAAAGGCCTACTAAATATCAAGTATATATTTCGAGCGACTTGGTCAACTGGGAAATGGTGCATGAAGATTTAAAAGCGCAAGGGCGTTCAAAAGGAACGGACGTCATTCAATTAAACAATAATAAAAAAGCAAGGTACATTAAATATCAACAGCTTCAAATGTTTGAGCTCACGCCTGGCGACAACTATAGCGGGAATTTTTCTGAATTTAAAGTATTTAGCTTTGCAGGAATAAAACATATAGAAGACGTCTTACAGAATGCTCGCCAATTAGTAGCTGACACAGTAATTACAGATGAAAACAAAATATTAATGGAGCGCTTTTCAATAAATGTTGGACTGTTAGAGAAAGCTTTTGAAAGCAAAGATGTTGTTCACATGAGTTGGGTATCCAAAAAAGTAGAAGAACAAATAAACATCATCCAATCTGGAATAATCCCTGAACTATCAAGCAATGTTTCAAAACTAACGCAGCTTATGAATTATCCTGTTGACCGCGGTCTGTTTGATGATGAGACATTAAAGCTATATGACGCAGCCATCCGAAAAGCGGAATATGCGTTAGTCGATTTGACTTCAGACCAAGATCGAATTAATTCGGTTTACTCTAAGTTAGCCCAAATAATGGAGAAGCTAACTGAAAATAAAATCATTGTATCTTCCAATAAGCAACCATGGAAACCGGAATACGCTTGGCAAAATGCTGCAGACGGCGACTTAAATTCGTTCACATGGATTGGTTCTTCTCAAAGCATCGGCGATTATATCCAATTAGTATTAAGGTATCCTATGCAATTACGTTCAGTAACACTAATTGCAAATAATACTTCGGACTTATTAGGGAAATCAGATATTGAAGTTTCTATGGATGGAACTAATTGGGTTAAAGCGGGAGAACTCGATAAACTAAACGAGCAAACGGTCCAATTTGAAGAAGTAGAAGTGAAGTACATTCGATTTATAGTAAAAGAAGAAGCGGCGAATTGGACTCGGATTGATGAAATCATTCTTAATGATGCAAGTTCTATTGAATTAGATTTGAATCAATCAAGAGTTGTGGTTGCTCCTTCAACGGTTGTGGCCGATGGTATGTCTGTTGTTACTGCGTCGGTCTATCTAATGGATACAAACGGTCAGGAAGTGGCAGATCGCGAGCTGCAATTGCATGTACAAGGTAATGCAGATCGGAAATGGACTGCCGTCACCGGTACGAATGGCATTGCCAATTTCCAAGTATCAAGTTCAGATGTAGAAGACATCACCGTATACGTGATAGACGTGCTAACCGGAGCAGAGCTTCAGCAAAAAGTCTCGATCTCTTTTACAGCTGGAGATGTTGATCGCCATGCTTCCAGTATCGCTGTAACGCCTGGCACGGCTAATGCGACTATTACAGTAAGGCTTCAGGATGCTTATCAACATAAATTAAGTGGTCTATCCGTTTCGTTGATGGACAATGGTGCCGTAATAGAGCAGCAAACGACCGACGCCAACGGAAAAGTGGCTTTCACTGTAGCAAAAGCTGCAGATTCTAAGCGATACGAAGTGTATGTATCCTTAAATGGCGAGGATCAGCTTCTTGGCGAAGTAGAGGTTAAATTTACGGATAGCAGTATAGACGTAGCTGCTTCTACCATCGTTTCAGATACACAAACACCAATTGTGGCGGATGGTAAGACAAAAGCAACCATTACTGTGACTGCAATTGATGAGAATGGCCAGCTAATGGCCAATCGTGAAATTGAGCTAGTAGAAAGCAGTACGAATCGAAGCTGGCGTTCAGCTACAGGGACCAATGGCCAGGTGAAGTTTATAGTTAGCAGCACAGATATAGCGACTCGTACCTATCTTGCTTATGATGTTGCAGAACAAAAGGAAATTCAGGGCTCGGTTACTCTTGTTTATGTTGCAGGAGCAGTAAGTCGTTCAGCCTCAACTGTTGCGGCCTTACCGAATGAGGTTAAAGCGGATGGAGCGAGTGAAGCTAAAATTACTGTAACGGTAAAAGATGATCATGGTCATGCGTTACCGGATTACAATGTTTCGTTGCAAGCTTTAAACAGCCGTGCACAAGTGAAAGGCGAAGTTCCCGTAACGAATGCTGATGGTCAAGTTGTCTTTACGGTTGTGAATGATCAAGCGGAAAACGTACAGTTTGAAGCTATGGTTACAGGCGTCGACACGAATGTAGTGTTGGATCAAAAGGCGGAAGTGAAGTTCACAAGCGTTCCAACAACGAGTCCTATTCCGACACCAACACCAACACCAACACCAACACCAACACCAACACCGACATCGACATCAACACCGACACCAACGCCGACATCAACACCGACACCAACGCCGACATCAACACCAACACCGACACCAACGCCAACGCCGACACCAACGAAGCCGGTTGATAAACTGTTTAAATCAGATATCATTGATCTTGACAAAGCATTAGCCCGTTTCCGTACTCAGCTTGCGCTTACAGCTGGAGATGATCGTGCAGCAAGCTTCACAGATGTAGCTGGACATTGGGCAACTCTACCTATTGGCGTACTAGCAAGATTGGACGGTATTCGGGGGTACACAGACGGTACAGTTCGTGGCAATCAAACGATCACACGTGGAGAATTTGCATCCTTGCTTGTACAATTACTAGAAATTGAAAACACAGGAAAGAAACAGTGGTCATTAAAGGATATTGACTCACACTGGGCTTCCCAATCCATTGCTGCATTAGCAGGGCATGGCGTAATTAGCGGTTATAGTGATGGTACATTCCGTCCAGATCAGACCATTACTAGAGAAGAAATGGTTACCATGTTACTTCACCTGATTGAAAACAGTACTTTGCCTGATCTAAATGATCTTTCATTTACAGACTTTAATCAGGTCAGCACTTACGCTGCACAGTTTGTACAAATAGCGTCGGATGCGGGGATCGTGAAAGGTTATCCAGACGGCACATTCCGACCAAAAGGCAAAGTTACCCGAGCTGAAGCCGTTGTAATGGTTTTGAATTTATTACAGCTAGATAGCGGTATTCGTGCTTTGCTGCAACCAGAATTAGCAGATGTAACAACAAAATGATTAAGCACTGAGGAAGTTGAGATGCACCCCTTATAGTGGACATTGGAAAACACTTTGGTGTTTAAGCCGGTGAAAACGAATAAGGGGTGCTTTTTCTTTATAAATCTCGGCTATGCCTAATTTCTTTACCACTGGCGGTGAGAAAAGATAGTGCTTCTCTAGCTGTACCACTAACGGAGGGGAAAGCTCAGCTTCTCCTCGCGGACGATAATGGAATCGCGAGGCAAATCTTGCTCGCGAAATTCCGCGAGCAGCTCCTCTGGCGTGACCGGCTCCGCGCGGTGGAGCAGCCCGCTCCAGCTTGCCAGCAGTCCGACAGCTTGCTGCGGGGAAGCTCCGGCTTCGCGAATGGCCGCCAGCGAGATGCCGCCGTGGCGCTTGGCGAGCCTTTTGCCATCCGGGCCTAGAAGCAGTGGCACATGTGAATATCGCGGAGGCTTCCAGCCGAGCGCCTCAAAAAGCAGCAACTGGCGCGGCGTCGAATCCAACAGATCGCTGCCACGCAACACATCGGTCACACCCATAAGGGCGTCATCTACGGTGACGGCGAGTTGATAGCTGAAAATACCATCGGCGCGGCGCACGACAAAATCGCCCCCGGCTCCCGGAGCCGTCGTCTGAGATCCCGCGCACGCATCCTCGAAGCGAACAATTCGGTCCGCAGGTACGGCTAAGCGGAGTGCGGGTTCTTTTACAGCTGAACGCTCTTGGCGCTGCTCCGAACTTAGCTCGCGGCAAGTGCCTGGATAGGCAGGGCCTTCCGATGATAAGCCATGTGGCGCGCTTGCTACTGTTGCTAACTCGGCACGGCTGCAATAACAAGGATAGAGAAGGTTTTGTTCTTCCAACTTTCGAAGCGCTTCTTTATAGAAGGAAAGGCGCTCGCTTTGTGTATAGGGACCGCGGCTTCCGCCGATATCAGGACCTTCATCCCAATCCAGGCCGAGCCAGCGCAGATCACGAAGCGCAGCCTCTGCATATTCAAGACGGGAACGAGGGCCGTCGATATCCTCCATCCGCAGGATGAAAGACCCTCCTTTGCTACGAATCTGCAGCCAAGCCAGCAGCGCGGTTCGGGCATTGCCGAGATGCATGAGGCCGGATGGAGTTGGGGCAAATCTTCCAGTAACATTATCCATTGGATCAGCTCCTGCAAGCGGAGGTTTCGCTTCCGCGGATTATTTTCGGCATTGCCGTCGTTTCACGCTTGTTCTGACTGGTATAATAGCATTAGGATGGACGTCTCGCAACGAAAGGGAAGTTAGCGATGATCGATAACAACCAGAATCAACATAACAACGAGAATCAAGATAAAATCGAGAATCAAGATAACAAAGAGAATCAAGACCGTCATGTGCCCAATCAAGCTGGAGTGGTGGCGAAGCAGCGAATAATGGAGATCGGTCAGAAGCTGGAGCTTGCACTGCAAGCGGATGCGGAGTTGGGAATTTATGAGCGAAGGAGGGACCGGCTTCGTACGGATATTTTTCGCGCGGAGCAGGAACTGAGACAACTCAAGGAGCTTAGCAGCGAGGAGCAGCAGGATGTCGAAAAGCTAGCCCGTCTAAATTGGAGCTCACTGCGGCTTCGGCTCACAGGTGATCTGGAGGAGCAAGTAGAGCTTGAGCAGCTTGAAGCGGAGCGTGCGGCGCTCAAGGTGAAAGAAGCCGAGTCCGCTCTGGAGCTTATGAGGCAGCAGCTATGGGATAACGGTGAAAGGATGGGAAATCTGATCCCATTGATCGGCCAAAGCGGCAATCTGCGAATGGAACATGAACGGCTGATTGTCGAAGCTGTACCGGGAATCGAACTGCAGTTAAGGGAGATTGATGTTGAGATCAAGAGGCAGAATCAACTGAACGTCGAGCTGCAGCGATCGATTTCCGCCTGTTACTCTCTGAACGAGAATCTCGACAAGGCGATAAGCAAGCTGGAATCGGCTGCCAACTGGGGCGTCAGCGACATGCTGGGCGGGGGAGCAATTAGCACAGAGATGAAGCATAAACGGCTTGATGAAGCTCAGGAATCTCTAGTCAACGCCCATTCCGCGGCATACCGGCTGGAGAAGGAGCTAGGTGATCTAAGTAAGAATGCTTCCTTTAAAATTCAGTTGAGCCAGTCAGCGCGTTTTGGCGATTATTGGTTGGATGGACTTATTATGGACTGGCATGTTCAAAGTAAAATTAAAGATATGATCAGCAAAAATGTGGTTTTACGACAAGATACTAGAGCTTTGACACATCAGTTGAAAGCGGAATCCACTCGTCAGGAAAAGGGGCTGGAGGAGCTTCGGCGGCAGCGACAGAAGCTGCTGATCGACGCCATCCAGTAAGATTGTCCAAGAACGGGGACTGGGCCGAAACCGCTCTGAAAACCGACCAGGATAACTCCTTAACGGCGCCTCCCAGGCGAAGCTGTCGATTCGATAAAGAATGGAGTTTGATTTATGCTGCGCATTATGGCGATGGACAAAAAGAACAAGTTGCGTAAGGATGTTCAGCTCGAGGAGTTGAACACGCTTGATCCTGTCTGGTACTGGGTCGATATCGGCCAACCGGATGAGCAGGAGACAGGGCTGCTTGAAGAATATTTCCAGTTTCATCCACTGGCGATCGAGGACTGCCTGCATTTGTTACAGCGTCCAAAGATAGATCCCTATGAGGATGTTCATTTTTTCGTCATGCATTCACTCGATTCGGATACACTGAAGGCGCATGAAATAAATCTGTTTTTGGGGCCGAATTACGCCGTGACGTTCCACTTCGGCGCATGTCCTGAGATTGACGATGCCTGGAAGCTGATGACGGTTCATCCGAAACATCCCTCCAAAGGCCATTTAGTCGTCGCCCATGGCGTGCTTGACCGTCTTGTAGATCATTATTTTCCAGCTATATATGGCCTTGAGGATCAACTGCTTGATGCCGACCCCAGCAGCAAGGGATACTCGGACAGCTCCAGCATAGACAATGTGTTCGAGATTCGCAGCAAGCTGCTCAAGCTACGCAAAACAATCGTGCCGATGCGCGATTTGCTGTACCGGGTCACGACGACGCTGGAGGCCATTCCTGGTATGAAGGACTTTCGGCCGTTTTTTCATGATATATATGATCATCTGCTTAAGCAGTCCGAGACGCTTGAAGCCTGCCGGGACATGACGGCCGACATGCGCGACAGCTACATCAGCTACAATGCCAACCGGATGAATGGAATTATGAAAACACTGACCGTTATCACGACTATTTTCATGCCGCTGACCTTCATGGCCGGTATTTATGGAATGAACTTTGTCCGTATGCCGGAGCTCGAATGGGATTACGGCTACTTTATGGCGCTCGGCATAATGGCGGTTGTGGCGGGCAGCATGTTCGCTTGGTTCAAGCGCAAGGGCTGGTTTAGATAACAAGCCTTGCGCAGACTATTGTAGAGAACCAACGGACGGATCATTTGGTAAAAGGGCGCAGTTCAAACACTAAAGGGGCTGTTTTGCACTAAGGGAGTTTTTGCGAAACATCTCACTTCTTCTAATTAAAGATTAAACCTCTGTGGCGGGTTAGGTAGAGGATATCTACATATAAGCACCAAAAGCTTCTCACTTGCATCACTGTTATATAATTTCCTTGAAGTATGAATATAAGAGGAGGTTATGTTCTCATGAAGCTGAATCATCTCAATCTTACGGTGACTGATGTCGCGGCGGCCCGGGATTTTTTGCAAACCTATTTCGGTTTGACCGTCGGGGGCGAGCGGGGAAATACTTTTGCAGCTATGTTTGACGAGGATGGATTAGTTTTGACGCTGATGAAAGGAACGCAGGTCAGCTATCCGAAAACATTCCATATTGGATTTATACAAGAGAGCGAAGAGAAAGTGAATGAGATCAATCGGCGACTAAAGGAAGACGGCTTTGATGTCGCGCCGCCGCAAAGGTCTCATGGATGGACATTTTATGTAAATGCGCCCGGCGGGTTTGTGGTAGAGGTCCTTTCATAGGAGGCAGTTGTACTAATCGTGTTAAAGCGTTATGTTCATTGACTCATGTATTGAGAGGAGTAGTTATGAAAGAGAAAATTATCCTCACCTTTTTTATTTTTACATTGTCCCTAGCTTTCGGTTATACGGTATACGCAGAAAATACTCATGACTTTTATGTAGATGTAACAGAAAATGACTTGAAAAACACTATGATTCTTTCTCCTGAAAGCTCCATGGCATTTATTAATGGGCAGAAGGTATCAGCCGTTCAGCCGATTGTTAGAGATGGAAGAACATTAGTGCCCCTTCGTTTTATTTCTGAAGGATTTGGTGCAAAGGTAGATTTTAATACAAAAAATCAGTCCATTACCATTAAACAATCTGATAAAACCATTTTGCTGAAAATAGGAAATAATAATATTTTTATTAATGGCGAATCGAGCGAAATGGATGTAGCCGCAAGCATTTACAACAATTCAACTTATATTCCTTTAAGATATATTGGCGAGGCATTTAATAAAAAAGTAGTCTATTTAAAAAATACAGAGATACAACCCTATAGTTTAATAATAATTAGGGATGTTAACGGCACAGCAATTGAAAACCTTAAGCTTATCCGCGCTTATGAATTACTATACCAAGGAAAATCCATTGTCTATAGCGACCGTTTTATGGCAGTCATTAAAGAAAAGGGTCAATTATTAATTAGCAATGATTTCTATTATTTTAAGCCTTTTGTTTATCAAGAATTGATTGAGGAAAAAAACGTAATTAAATTGGGAGATATATGGTTTAACACAGATATGGGCCGTTTTTATTTGAATTATTCCTATAATACAACGCAGGAATTTATTTTATACCGTGTGGATGGAGAAACGATTACAAGGGTAGCGATTGAAAAAGTACCGATAAAGTCGGTAAAAACAAATCTCAACGATGTTTATTATTTGACGAGATATGAGCGTGGAATACTCGATGCTCCTGAAACAAGCAATTTAAAAACTGCAACTTTTAATAATGGACAATGGTCTTCTGATTTTTTAGGTAAGCCTGGATTTTATTATGGCTTTGACACATTAGGTAAGGTCTATGATTGGCAAATTAATGATAACGGAATCTCTACATTTGGCTATCAACGCTCTGGCGATCTAAGTTCTGATGAAAGAAAAAAAACGTTTGGAAATTATAGAATCGAGCTGAAGGGGCATAACCATGAGCTTGTAACGCCATAAAGGATTTGATTACGAATCCACATCCATATAATTAAAAAAACCCCTTAGCGAAGGGGATTTCGTAGAATTTAGAAGAGTATGGGGTTAGTGATAGTTAAAGTCTGTCCGGAAGCGTTTAAGTAGACAGGTGCATCTGTTGAAACGTCTACAACAGTGGACGAGACGCCAGATAACCGCCCATTTCTAATACGTAGCGTGAACCGTACGCTTCCAACGCTAATACTGGCCTCATCGCGCACATCGTAAACGATTGGAGCACGCCGAGTTCCTGTACTAAACCCAGGGACTTGTACCGTATATTGGTTCAGGCCACCATTCGGGAGCAGAATGTTAGGAGGTATAGAAATTGGATTTGCATTTGAAGAAACGGAAGTCGCATAAAGCGTATAATTGCTTGTGTTGTTGTAGATGCTGAATGTCCGCGTAGCTAGAAGGTCAATCGAATCATCTTCGTCCGTTTGGCCGACATAAAATACAGAGGTGACGATGACGAGCAATATAAACAGGACTAGTACAACTCCAAGGCTTTTACCCGTATAACCACTAATTTTCACAGCTTCATCCTTCATGTTTGATTTCTCCCTTCTACGATTAATCTTTCTATTAACATAGTATGGAAAGGCGGGGAATTCGGACTCTAGCAATTACCCAGCAATAAATTGAAAATAATATTATAGAATGAAAAATAAAGTGTCACACTCGGCAAATAAGGTTGACGTCGAGCTTATATTGGGCAATTCTGATAGCTATTATATGTATTTTGATTGGCGCATATGGAATGAACTGGTCCTAAATGCCTTCTCCATATATACGTGGGTATGGTTATCAATAAACAGCGGCGGTCTTGGACTTTATTTTCTTGTCCTTGGCCGTCGCTGTTTCAATCCCTAGGCTCAGTTTTAACCTTTATTTTTTGCTGACACCAGATTGTGATTATGGGTATAATTATCTAAAAAGTAAACTTAAAATAATACATTGTTATAGATATATAACGACGCATCAATTCCTGCTTCAGATTCAGTCCAACGAATTGGCGCAGTTGAGCTCACCTCATCAATTAATGCCCTAAATCCGGTGCCACCAGTATGTCTTAAGCGAATATTGATTGTTAAAGTTCCAATGAAAGTACCGGTCAAACTATCAAAAACATTGTAATTAATAACACCTCGTACAGTCCTGCCTCGAATGCCTGTCATCTGAAATTGATTGTATTCACCTGGCGAATTCCGGATTTCAGGTGGAGGAGACGGGCTTACGGTTGACGCTACATAGCTAACTACAAGCACCAAGTTGTTTGTGTTGTTGTAGATGTTGTAATTTCGTGTGAGCAGAATGCCAATCGGATCATTATCATTCTGACCTGTCCCGCAAAATACAGAGGTGACGATGACGAGCAGTATAAACAGAACTAAAATAACGCCGATTCCTGAACCTTTGAAGTTGCTGATGTGAACTTGTTCATCTCTCATGCTGTTTCCCTCCTTAAAGGTCGATATGAATTTTCTATTAACATATGTAATTGGAGATAGATTGGACTCCGACAGTTGTCCATGAAACTCTGAAAAATAGGTTGAAGTTCAAAAAAGGGGCGACAGCAATCACAGATAGAATCAAGATATTAGTGACGCCGATGGTGGAAATGAAAAGCTGATTGATTTCGACTTATTGCTAGAAATTGAAGCGCAGACAATTGTGGAGGAGTAGGAGACTCAAATATGACCCTCTCATATGAGCAGAAATACCTGATGGATACTGTACGCGCCTGGTTTGACGAGGCAGAGCAAATTACGCATTACGCAGGTGAGCTGAAGTCGGGGCCGACGCCTGCCGAGTTGTTTTTGCTTGGCCAACTTCCTAGGGATGGACAAATTCTGGATGTCGGATGCGGTGCGGGGAGAATCGCCATATATTTGGCGGAAAAGGGATATCAAGTTATCGGTACGGATGTTAGCGAGCAGCTGTTAAACGTAGCCAAAGAGCATTCTATGCAGAATAATCAGCCGATTAAATTCATCCAAAATGAAGGGGTGCAGCTGCCCTTTAAGGATGCGGAATTTGATGTCGTAATCGGATTTAAAGTTCTTTGTTACATACCAACGAGAGAATTAAGGGCGGAAGCTTTGAGGGAATACAGTCGAGTGCTCAAGCCAGGCGGCACATGCATTCTGACTCAATACATCGTGCCGGAGGAAGCGATGGAGGATGCACGGGATGAGTATTTTGAGGCAAACCCCGCAGCTTCATTCGACATCCTCGAAGAGGGGGATAACTTTCCCCTTGGCAAAGGGTATGTGCACTGGTTTACTGAACCGAGTTTACAATCTGAGCTGGCAGGGACTTCATTAACAATCGAGATCTTTGAGGATGATTCCAAACATGGTGGAGCGGGATATCTCTATTTAATCAAAATGAAAAATTAATTACATACGGTTCCGTACATTCACAAAATTTCAAAATTGATCAAGTTCAGCTTCGGGGTTATTTTGATGCTGTCATTGTGTTAGACGAGCTGCAGTTAAAAAAGCCCGATTCTAAAATTTTCGAGCTGACTCTGGAGCGACTAGGGATAACGGCAGATTCCAGCTTATACGTCGGAGATCATCCACGAAATGATGTTGCGGGAGCAAAAAGTGCTGGTTTAGGTACGGTATGGCTCCGAGGTATTGAGGAGTGGGACTATGCTTTGGAAAAACCGGACTTTATGATTTGGGTTCGAAGAATTTGGGAGGATCGTGGGAGAAAGAGGGGTAATATGCTGAGGCCTTTAAATGGAACTTTTCCAACGGATAAAAAGATCGCAGGTATACATAGCATTCCAATCGCCGAGGATGGCTCCATAATTATGGTTTGGGACAAAAATGAAAAAACGCTGACGACAGTCGGCGGCAGGATTGAAGGGAATGAAAATATCGAAAGCGCATTGAATCGCGAGACGGTTGAAGAGGCCGGTCTTATTTTGAAAGCGGAGCGAATACCGATTGCTGCCTGGTACTGGGAAAGTACAGATACATATACCGTTTTTGTAATGGCGCGAGTAGAAAAGTATGTTCCCATGCCAGAAGGATTTGAGACGACGGGAAGAGTCTCGATGAATATTGAAACAGCCCGCCAAATAATCATGAAGCTAGAAGGGTCTGGAATGCGAATTGATCTGCTGAACATGGCAGAGCCCGTGTATAAAGAGTTGATGAATGAGGAAAGGGACCCGGCGATTATCATTTCCGACTACCAGAACAATTGGACAGCGGTATATGAGCATGAGGCAGAAAGAATTAGGGCTGCTTTAGGAGCGCTTATGATTGAAATCGAGCATATCGGCAGTACTTCCATTGAAGGCATGGCAGCTAAACCATTAATAGATATGATGATTTCTGTACAACGGCTGGACGATGTAGACGTGCTTGTTAGTCCTCTAGCTCAGCTAGGCTATGAATATATACATAAACCGGAATTCCCAACTCGCTGGTTTTTTCGAAAAGGGCCTTGGCGAGCAGGTACTCATCACTTGCATGTTTATGCTCAGAATAGCAAGGAATGGAAGCAACAGTTATTGTTCCGGAACTTTATGCAGGCCAATCGGGATCAAGCACAGGCCTATATGGAGTTAAAAAGAGAGCTGGCCATTCGTTATCGTCATGATCGAGTTTCATATACGGCTGGAAAAGATGAGTTTATTAGAAGGGTTCTTTTTGAGGCTTCGGGAATAGGGAATTAGAGAAGTGAGTTTGAAAGCGGAGAGAGTTAGCCCTTTTGTTGATATAGCGCGGTTGCTCTTTGCAACGTGTATACTGCTAGACAACATGAGATGTTTGGCCTGTGCGCAGCCGAAATAAGAGAGCTTCAGGTCTGTCCTGCTTGAACCGAACTCGAAAGAACCCTACACTGATAGAGTTAAGGTTTAAACGGGTGGAGGATCATGGATGAGCAATAGAGAGAAACTGCCGGTTGAGCTTGTGCTTCCGGAGTTGTTAGAGGCACTGGAGCTGGGCACACGCGCTGTTTTGGTCGCACAGCCAGGCGCGGGCAAAACAACTCGTGTACCGCTTGCGCTGCTCAACAGCAGCTGGTTAAACGGACGAAAGCTGCTCATGCTGGAACCGAGGCGCTTGGCGGCGCGCTCCGCTGCGACTTATATGGCGCGACAGCTTGGAGAAGAGGCGGGCGGAACGGTAGGATTCCGCGTTCGGCTGGAAACGAAAGTTGGTCCTGCAACGCGCATCGAAGTTGTCACGGAAGGCGTTCTGACCCGGCTTCTGCAGGGTGACCCGGCGCTGGAGGCTTATGGAGCGGTTATTTTTGACGAGTTCCATGAGCGTCATCTGCATAGCGATTTGGGACTGGCGCTATGTTTACAGTCGGCTGCATTGCTGCGGGAGGATTTGCGCCTTTTGGTCATGTCGGCAACTTTGGATGCGGGAAAGGTGTCGGAAGTGCTCGGCGGAGCGCCGATCATCGCCAGTGAGGGCCGACAGTACCCGGTCCAGACGAATTATCGGCCGCGAGCTACTCGTTCGCGTCTGGAAGAGGATGCTGCGGAGGCGGTGTTTGAAGCGCTGCGTGAGCAGGAAGGAGATGTCCTCGTTTTTCTGCCGGGTATGGCCGATATTCGCCGAACGGAAGGGGAGCTTCGCCGGAGAGGGCTTCCGGCGGATTGCGATTTGCGCCAGCTGCATGGCAGCATGCCGCTTGCAGCGCAAGATGAGGCGGTGGCGGCCTGTCAGCCGGGTCGGCGCAAAATCGTACTGGCGACCAGCATTGCAGAGTCAAGTTTGACGGTTGCAGGTGTGCGCTCCGTTGTTGACGCGGGGCTTATGCGTGTGCCGCGCTTTTCACCACGTACCGGCATGACTCGGCTGGAGACGATGCCGGTATCGCAGGCTTCGGCCGATCAGCGCCGCGGCCGTGCGGGACGCACGTCGCCAGGTACGTGTTGGCGGCTGTGGAGCCAGGAGGCGCACCGGCTGCTGCCGCCATTTGGCACGCCGGAGCTGCTTGAAGCCGATCTGGCTCCGCTAGCGCTTGAGCTGGCGGCATGGGGTGCAGCCGGTCCAGAGGAGCTGGACTGGCCCGATGCGCCGCCTGCGGCTGCTTACGAGCAAGCCTGCGCGTTGTTGCAGCGGCTCGGCGCGCTCTCGCCTGAGCGGCGGATTACGCCGCATGGGCGGAGGATGGCTGCGCTTGGCGGGCATCCCCGCCTGGCGCATATGGCGCTGGAGGCGGCCCGCCTCGGCTGGAGCGCGGCCGCCTGTGAGCTCGCCGCGCTGCTCGGCGAGCGGGACCCGCTGCGCGGCGAGCGCAGCGCAGATTTGCGGCTGCGCCTGGAGGCGCTGCGCGCCGCCGGGCGCGGCGGCGACGCCGCGCTGGCGGCTGCAGCCGCCAGAGCCGCCGCTGAGGCGCGGCAGTGGCTGCGCGCGCTAGCCGCGCAGCTGGGCGGCGCGCAGCCTGGCGCGCCGGAGCCGAGCGCGGCGGCCGCAGGCGCGCGCGCAGCGGAGCAGCGCGAGCAGCAGCCCGGCGAACCGCCGGTCGGGCTGCTGCTCGCGCTGGCCTATCCCGACCGAATCGCGCAGCGGCGGCCAGATGGCCGCTACTTGCTCTCGGTCGGGCGTGGTGCGGCGCTGCCATTCGCGCAGCCGATCTCGACCGCCGACTACCTTGTGGCGGCAGAACTGGATGATTCCGGCACAGAGAGCCGGATCGATCTCGCAGCGCCTGTGCAGCTAGAGGAGCTTGAGGCTCTGCTGCCGGAGCTTTTTACGACCGAGGCATCGGTCGAATGGGACAGCGAAGCTGGAGCGGTCCGTTGCCGCAGGCGCGTTCGGCTCGGTGCGTTAATCATCCGCGAAAGCCAGCTGGAAAATCCAGATCCGGCACTCGTTACAGCCGGATTGCTGCAGGGCATTCGCCGCGAAGGACTGCGCCTGCTGCCTTGGACTCGCCAAACGCGTCAGCTCCAGGCGAGAATGATGCTGATGCATGCCGTACAACCGGACTGGCCCGACGCCTCGGATGAGGTATTGCTGGCAACGATGGAGTTGTGGCTGGCTCCTTATGCTACAGGTATCCGCAGCGGGTCTGCGCTTCAGAAGCTGGACCTCGCCGCCGTTCTTGATTCGTTACTTGGTTGGGAGCGTCGTCGTCAGCTTGATGATTATGCTCCTACCCATCTCACCGTACCGAGCGGCTCTAGAATTCCGGTTGATTACAGTGATCCAACTGCTCCGTTCCTAGCAGCCCGGCTGCAGGAGCTGTTCGGCATGAAACAGACGCCAAAAGTGGGCAAAGGACGCTTGCCTGTTGTCATGCATCTACTGTCACCTGCCCAAAGACCTGTGCAGGTGACGAAGGATTTGGAGAGCTTTTGGAGCACGACCTACTTCGAAGTTCGCAAAGAGCTTAAGGTGCGTTATCCAAAACATTACTGGCCGGAAGATCCGTTACAGGCGCAAGCAACAAGCCGTGTCAGGCCTCGAGGCACATAACATTTGAGTTGGGATGAGAGGAGGAGGAAACATGAGCTCAATCGTGTGGCTTCTGCTTGGATATTTGTTCGTGATGAGTGTATTTGCATTTATTTTGTTTGGTAGTGACAAGGCTGCCGCGCGGAGCGGGCGAAGACGGATTCCGGAACGGACGTTATTTACTGTCAGTCTGCTGGGCGGAGGTGTCGGTGCTTGGGCGGGGATGTTGGCGTGGCGCCATAAGACCCGTCATGCTTCCTTCCGGATCGGCCTTCCACTGTTGACAGTGTTGAATCTAGTGGTTATTGGCGCGATTTCCTATTATATTGGGTGAACGATTATATATCGTGTTTTAGGCGTCCGTATGGATTCTGTTAAAATGTCAAAGTGTCCCATTCAGCTGAGGCTGTACGGGGCACTTTTTTATTTTCGTTCTACAAAGAAAAGCAGCAGCACATATCTTAGCTTTAGGCTGCAGGCAGCGAAGCAAGTAACAATTGTTACTTGAACCCATCGCTGCAGGCTCCACGGAGCGAAGCAAGTAACAAATGTTACTTGAACCCATCGCCGCAGGCTCCGCGGAGCGAAGCAAGTAACAAATGTTACTTGAACCCATCGCCGCAGGCTCCGCGGATCGAAGCAAGTAACAATTGTTACTTGAACTCATCGCCGCAGGCTCCGCGGAGCGAAGCAAGTAACAAATGTTACTTGAACCCATCGCCGCAGGCTCCGCGACCGCGAAGCAAGTAGCAATTGCTACTTGAACCCATCGCCGCAGGCTCCGCGGAGCGAAGCAAGTAACAATTGTTACTTGAACCCATCGCCGCAGGCTCCGCGGAGCGAAGCAAGTAACAATTGTTACTTGAACTCATCGCCGCAGGCTCCACGGAGCGAAGCAAGTAACAAATGTTACTTGAACTCATCGCCGCAGGCTCCGCGCAGCGAAGCAAGTAACAATTGCTACTTGAACCCATCGCTGCAGGCTCCGCGGAGCGAAGCAAGTAACAAATGTTACTTGAACCCATCGCCGCAGGCTCCGCGGAGCGAAGCAAGTAACAATTGTTACTTGAACTCATCGCCGCAGGCTCCGCGGAACGAAGCAAGTAACAATTGCTACTTGAACCCATCGCTGCAGGCTCCACGGAGCGAAGCAAGTAACAATTGATACTTGAAATCATCGCCGCAGGCTCCGCGGAGCGAAGCAAGTAACAATTGCTACTTGAACTCATCGCTGCAGGCTCCGCGACCGCGAAGCAAGCCATCCCCGCCTGTCCATGGGGCGGGGCTTAGGACTTGTGCGAGGCACAGTAACCTTCGCCCAGCACCACTACTCAACAATCCATTGCTTATCGCGAAATGGTTGTGGTATAGTTTTCTTTCTCTTTTCTAATGGAACCCTTAGGAGGTAACTGACAATGAATGCTCAAAGTGCCTATCAAGCGGAAGAAGCGCGGCTCGAGGATGTTGTGAAAGACATTAGGACTCAACTCGGCAGCATCGGCCCCCGCTATACCGGTGATGACTTCACGGAGCAGATGCTCGATCTGCAACAAGAAGAGCGCCGCCAGCGGCTTGAACTTGCGCGCAAAGAAGCTTATTTTGGACGAATTGACTTTCAAGAGGAAGGCAAATCAGAGCCCAAGCCGCTCTACATCGGCAAAGCCGGCGTAGCCCGGTCCGCTTCCAACGATCTGTTAGTCATCGACTGGAGAGCGCCGGTCTCCAGCTTGTTCTACTCTTTTAGCGGTGGGGAAGCACCGGTCAGCTATGAGTCGCCGGACGGCGAAATCGGCGGAAAAGTGCATCTGAAACGCAACCTGATGGTGCGCAAACAAGAGCTGCTTCGCTTGGTCGACAGCTTTGTGAGCGGGCAGGAAGAGGACGCTGTCACGGATGATTTCCTCCTGTTCCGCCTCGGTGAAAGCAAAGACAATAAGCTTCGCGACATCGTTTCAACGATTCAGCAGGAGCAGGATAAAATTATCCGTGCCGATAAAAATCTGGCCCTGTTTATTCAAGGGGTAGCCGGTTCGGGGAAAACGACGGTAGCACTGCATCGTCTCGCTTTCCTGCTCTACCAATACGCGGGACGAATTCGCTCCGAGCGAATGATTATTTTCGCACCTAACCGGATGTTTCTCGATTATATTAGCGGTGTATTGCCGGAGCTTGGCGTTGGCGACATCGTACAGACGACGTTTGCCGACTGGGCGCTGGAATTGCTGCAAAATGAAATCACATTGCGCCCGCCTGCGGACACGCTGGAATATTGGTTCGAGCAGCCGCATGGCATCGACGAATATAGGAATGCATCCGGTCGCCTGAAGGGCAGCGCTGATTTTAAGGAAGCATTGGAGCTCAAGCTGAGCGAGCTTGAAACATCGCTGTTGCCGACGGAGCCATTTGAGCCTCTGCCGGGCTGGCGGCTGTCGCCTGAGCGGATGAAGGAATGGCATGAGACGGATTATGGTGAAGAATCGATCATGCGCCGGCGCGAGCGGATGGTTAGTCGGATTAAGCGCTGGTTGGAGTCCGAGCTGAAGGCGAGAAACGTCACGGACAAAAAAATCCGCGCAAAAGCGGTCGCCAAGCTAAACTCTTTCACAAAGCGGATTCATTCATACACGGCTCCTGAGCTGTACCGCAAGCTGCTCGAGGGTAAACAAGGGGCGTCGCTTTTGCCGCCATCGCTTGCCAAATCGACAGCAACGCGCCTTAAGCAAGGCGAGGCGGAGGTCGAGGATCTGGCGCCGCTTGTATACCTGCATATTAAGCTGCATGGACTTGGCCGGCCTTATTTTGACCATATCGTCATTGATGAAGCGCAAGACTATTCGCCGTTCCAGCTAGAAGCGCTGCGCCTCTGCCAACAGCAGCCGTCGATGACGGTGCTTGGCGACTTGCAGCAAGGCATTCACTCCTATGCCGGTATTAGCGATTGGAACGAGTTGAGCGGACGACTTCCTGAAGGAAGCACAGGTTACTTCGAGCTGGATCGCAGCTATCGCTCCACGACGGAAATCATCGATTTCGCTAACCGAGTGCTGTCCGGTATGTCTGGTACGGTCAAGCCAGCTGTCCCTGTATTCCGTAGCGGCGATACCGTAGTTATGGAGCAATGCACGGATAGCAGCTGGGGCGGGCGTCTCGCGGAAGTTGTGCGCAGCTGGCAGGAAGAAGAGGTTTTCCAGACCATTGCTGTCATCGGACGCACCGAGCGGGAATGCGAGGAAATCCACCAAGCGCTTACCCACGCTGGGCTGCAAGCTGCGCTCGTGAACGTTCGTCAACCGGCGTATGGCGGAGGTTTAACCGTTGTGCCAGTGTATTTGTCAAAAGGTCTGGAGTTCGATGCCGTGTTAATCGCCGACGCCGGACAGTCGGCTTATGGACCAATGGACGCCAAGCTGCTTTATGTTGGCTGCACAAGGGCGCTGCATCGGTTACGGCTGCTGCATCGAGGCGAGCCCACTTCGCTTGTAGGCGAGGCTTAAAGCAGCTAAACTCAGGACAGAAAATGACCTCCTCCCAGGCTTCATGATGGGAGTTGAGGTCTTTTCACTTTTCCCATCGGATGTGAATCGTTTACTATTCTCTCTGAATGTGGGCATGAATAATGGGAATACGGGGTAATTAACCCTATGCTCGCAACCGCAGCCCTTGCTGCGGCGTATAGAGCACCATTCATCCATATCGGGATGCGGTGCGTTTTACTTGAGGAGGAGAAAGATGGACGGGATCACGAAACAGATGGGGACCGGAACTCGCCTGGAGTCGCAAGAGCAGCTGCGGCTGGCGCTGGCAGAAGTGGCAAAGTGGGAAAAAGAACAGAAAAACCTGATGATATGGGATCGGCTGTCACGGCTGCCCTTTAAAATGCTGGATAAGATTACTCCGAAAATCATCCATGAAAAGCTTGGTTTGGCGCTGGACGAGCTCGGCGGTTATATCCAAAATGGCGGTAAATATCTCGTTGCTGGCCGTAAGGTAGGCTCGATGCTCAAAGAAGCGGATGAAGCGAGCGGTGGAGACGGCAGTGGTCCATATCCGCTTGCTGTCATGAATGCGGCGTCGGCGCAATTAGCAAGCGAGCGGACTTTGTTCGCGACAGCTCAAGGAGCGACAACGGGTTTTGGAGGTGTATTTACGCTGGCGATCGATGTTCCGGCGGTGCTCGGTCTTTCGCTCAAGTCGATCCAGGAGATCGGGCTCTGCTACGGCTATGATCCGACGTTGAAGGAGGAGCGGATTTTTACAGTGAAGGTAATGCAGTTCGCGTCCTCGGATATTGTCGGAAAACGTGCTATTCTAGAGGAAATGACCCGTGCAGCGGATGCATCGGGCGATGATGCGGCAAATGCCGCCGTTTCGCGCATCCAAGGCTGGCGGGAGGTCGTCACCGTTTATCGGGACAACTGGGGCTGGAAGAAGTTACTTCAGTCCGTGCCGATAGCAGGACTTTTTTTCGGAGCTTATTTGAATCGGGGCATGTTGAAAAATGTGACAGAGGCTTCCATCATGCTTTATCGCAAAAGAAGAATTATGGAGAGGTTAGCAGAAAGCGGGGAGTAGCAGCATGGATAGCAGCAGCGGCCGGAACTTGGCGGCAGAGGCAGAGGCATTCCTGCGCCAATTTGGCGCGGAATGCGGCAAAACAGTAGAATGGACGGATCGGCGCATCGCCGCCGTGACTGAGCAGATCGAGACGGACGGAATTTATTCCCATTCGGCGGAGGAGCTGGCCTGGGGTGCGCGTGCTGCATGGCGCAACAACAGCCGCTGCATCGGCAGGCTTTTCTGGCATACGCTCGATGTAGTTGACGCGCGAGGTGCGCAGACCGAAGCCGATGCCGCGGAAGCGCTGTTTCGTCATCTGGATATGGCTTGGAACGGCGGGCGTATCCGCTCCATTATGACTGTATTTGCTAGTTCGTCTGCCGACAAGCCGGTTCACATCTGGAACCATCAGCTGCTGCGTTATGCTGGCTATCCATCCTTAGACGGGACAACGCCGCGCCGCGGCGACCCCGCTTCGGACGCTTTTACCGCGCTTTGCTTGCAGCTCGGCTGGAAGGGCCAAGGCGGAGACTTTGATCTGCTGCCTCTCGTCATTAGCATAGGGGACGGAGAGCCGTTATGGTTCTCGATTCCGGAACGGCTGGCTCCCGAGGTGAAGATCGAGCATCCCGTTTATCCTTCGATTGGTGAGCTCGGCCTGCGCTGGTATGCGGTTCCGGTCATCTCAGATATGGCACTGGAAATCGGCGGCATCGTTTATGCTGCGCCGTTCAACGGCTGGTATATGGAGACAGAGATTGGAACCCGCAACTTCGGGGACGCGGCGCGCTACAATAGGATTGGACCTGTGGCGGATGCGCTTGGCCTCGACCGCAGCAGCAACACGACGCTGTGGAAGGACCGGGCGCTGCTGGAGCTGAATCAGGCGGTGCTCCATTCGTTCCGCCAGGCAGGAGTCAGCATCGTTGATCATCATACTGCGGCGGATCAGTTTACCCGCTTCCAGCGTCAGGAGGCAGATCAGGGGCGAGAGGTCAGTGCCCGCTGGTCCTGGATCATCCCGCCGATTTCGCCGTCGTTGACGCCGGTCTGGCATGACAGCGGAATGCGTGAGCTGGATCTGCGCCCGCGGCTGCTTCAGCTGGACAAGCCGGAGCGGCTACGGGCGCTGGAGCCTGTGATGGACACGGAGTCGGAGCGGTTGCGCAGGCTGGAGCCTGGATCTGATGCGGAGCCGGATTCAATCAAGGGTAAGAATTCCGCAGGCGGCTGTCCTGTGCAGGGAGCGGCTGGAGCTACGCGGCCGACTTGTCCGTTTCATTCATGATAGTCGTTTTTAACATCATCCCCTTCCGGGGCACGCCTGATGGCGCCCAGGAAGGGGATTTTCTTACGGAGTCTAAATGCCACATAAGGATGCACTCGCTGCAACCACATTCTGATATCTGCTAAAATAGAAAGATTCGCTATTAAAGCAAGGGGGGATCAACCATGAATTCACGGGGATGGCTATGGGCAATCGCCGCTTTGCTCCTGCTTTTCGCCGGATTAATGGGAGCATTCCTGAAAACGGGCCGCAACATCGGGGCGCTGCTTACTGCTGAGGAGTCGGCGGTGCAGGCCAAGAAGCGCATTGTGCTGATCGGCCAGGAACAGGGCAATCCTTACTGGGAAAGCATTCTTCAAGGCGCCGAGAAAGAGGCCGTTTCGCGAGGAATCCAACTCCGCTATATGGCTCCCGCGCGGATTAATCCCGAGGAGCAAATTAGGCTGCTCGATTATGCGATCAGCACCGCGCCGCATGCCATACTGGTGCAAGGATTTAATCGTCCTAAGCAAGCTCGATTAATTGAAAAAGCCGCAGAGCAAGGCATTGCTGTGCTCGCTGTTGATGCAGACGAGCCCGGCAGCCGCAGACTTGCCTACGTTGGAACGGATAATCTCGCCGCAGGCCGAGCCCTCGGTGAACAGATCGCCAAGGCAATTGGCGCAACAAGCGGCGAATCAGCTGGGCCAGCAGGGCAAGCCGGATCAGCCGAACCTGACGCCACCGCCGAGGTTGGCGTGCTGGTCGCCAACGCCTTTTCCTACAGCCAGCAGCTGCGCCTGGAAGGACTTAAGCAGTCGCTTGCCCGGTACCCGGGGCTGCGGATCACGGAAGTTCGTGAATCGGGCAACTCGGTTCTGAAAGCAGCGCAGCAAGGAAGAGAGCTGCTCCGCTCCGGCGGAAACGTTCGTGTGCTCGCCGGACTTAGCGCGCTGGACGGCCCAGGTTTGGCTATTGCTGCCGAGGAAGAGACAGGGAAGCAGGTCCAGGTTTATGCTTTTGATTTACTGAAAGAAACGGAACTGGCTCTGGAGCAATGCCGCATAACAGCGACGATGGTGCAGGAGCCGGAGATGATGGGGCGCGAAGCGGTGCGGCTTGCTGCACAGTACGGACAAGCCAAAGTTCCACGCCAGCTCGCCTTCACGCCGATCCGTGTACGGACTTCTGCCGAGGCCCGCGGGAGGAGGAGCTGTCCGTGACAATCCGCAAAAAGCTGCTTGTGTTCATTCCTCTTCTTCTTCTGCTCGTAAGCGGAGTTTCTGCATTGCTAGTCCAAAGCGACATGCTTGTCCGCAATCGGTATGAGCAGATACTGGAGCGGATGCTCCTTTACCAAAGAGCCGAGGATTTGTCAGAGACGCAGCTCGCGTCGCTTTACCGCTATCTGGCTGATCTGAAGCCGGAAACTCGCCAGCAGTTGAACCAGAACTCAGCTCTGCTGTCCAGTCATACTGCATTATTGAGAGCAAGCGGGGCATCGCTGTCGGATGTTTCGGCGTTGCCGCTCGCGGAACAACTTCAGTCACTATTGCGGTTGTCCGGGGAAGCCAGCTCTAGCGCCGAGTCAGGCAGCGAGGTTGAAGCTTTGAGGGGCTACGAGCAGGCAGAGGCTGTTTCCAGTTATATCCGCGAAGAGGTTCAACTGCTGCTTGAGGGAAATATGAAATTTTATCATGAGCGCCGCCCAGAGCTGGAAGCGCAAACGGAAAGAATGAGCGCGCTAGGCACCGCCCTGCTAGTAGTCATTACGATTCTCGGCGTTATTATCGCTCTATGGATATCGCGCAGCATTACGATTCCTGTATCGAGGCTGGCGGGCATGGCGCGAGAGCTGCAGTCGGGCAACCTGAATCCTCCGCGCCCTCTGCCTTCCTCAACCGATGAGCTAGGGCAGCTGACGCGAGCATTTGAGGATATGTCAGTCGGAGTGCGGGAGCATGTCGAGCGGGAAAGACAGCTGCTCGAAAAGGATCGGCTCGTCAAGGAACTTGAGCTGAAGTCGCTGCAAAGCCAGATTAACCCCCATTTTCTATTCAACACGCTTAATGTCATCTCTCGAATGGCTATGCTTGAAGGAGCTGGCAAGTCCAGTGATCTGATCGTGTCGGTATCCAGCCTGTTGCGCTACAATTTACGAAAGCTTGACGAACCAGTCACACTCAAAGACGAACTGATGCAAATCAGAGACTACTTTGCTATTCAGCAGGCGCGTTTCCGGGATCGGGTCAAGCTAACTATCGAGGTGGAGGAAGAATCGCTGTTTGATCTCAGCCTGCCCGCTCTGACGCTGCAGCCGCTCGTAGAGAATGCGTTCCAGCATGGAATTGCTGATCTGGAAGGCGAGGCCGAGATCGGCGTTAAGGCGCTCTACAGCATGAATGTTGCCACGGTCATCGTGTGGGATAATGGAGCCGGCATGAGTGAGGAGACGTTGGATAGGCTGAAAAAAATGGAGCCCGCGCCATCAAGCGAAGCGCATTCTGGTATCGGTGCGGCCAACGTGTTCCGCCGGTTGGAATTATTTTTCGGGCGCTCCCATCTGCTGTCTCTATCGAGCTCACCCGGCAAGGGCACAACGATAACCCTCGAGTTACCACTTAGGGCAAAGGAGGAAACTAATGATCCGGATTCTGATCGCAGATGATGAGCCGCTGGAGCGGGAAGGGCTGGAATGGCTGCTGCGGGACCGTTTCCCGGGGCAGTTCCGATACTACCATGCTGCCAGCGGAAGGAGTGCCATCGAGCTGGCCGAGGAGCATCATCCGCAGCTTATATTTATGGATATCAATATGCCGGGCATCAAAGGGCTTGAAGCGATTAAGGAGATCAAGCCGTCGCTGCCTGAGGCCAAAATCATCCTGTTAACTGCATATGATTATTTCGGTTATGCCCGGGAGGCGGTTTCGCTCGGGGTCAACGAGTACCTTGTCAAACCAGCGAGAAGACAGGAAATCGGAGAGCTCGTGGAGCGGCTGCTTGCTGAGCTTGAAATGGACAAGCGTAAACGCGCTGCCGAACTGGAGCTGCGCCATCAGGTGTCGCGGCTGCTGCCGCTTGCCGAGACCGAGCTTGCGCTGCTGCTTATGGTGCAGCATACTTCGGTCGAGGAAGCGGAGCGGCTTGCCGACTGGATCGGGTTTCCGCTGGAAGCGGGAAGCGCCGTCGTAGCGGCACTGCCGAGCGAACTTGGCGAGCAGGAGCTGCGCCGTGTCTACGATTGGCTGCGGCATTATGTGTCGACAAGCGGGCTGAATGCGGCATGCAGCTCGCTCATTGACGGCCATGCGGCCATTTTTCTGCATAGGCCCCCAGAACTTGGAGTGGACAAGTGGCGCGCTGCCTGTCAAGATTTTGCAGACGGACTTTGCGCAGGTGCGGAACGCCAGGTCGGAGCGATACTGCGTGCCGGGATCGGCTCGCTGCGAAGCGGTGCGGATGGTTTGCATCGCTCGTATTACGAGGCCGTATTCGCCTCTGCTTGCGAGACGGAAAAGGGAAAAGCCTGCCATTTCGATGAATTGAAGGAGCAGGGCCGCGTAAATCTCTCTCATGACGACGATACGGGATCGCTGGAGCGAGAGCGGCATTCCTACGTGCAGGCTGCGCTGCGGCGAAGTCGTGAAGAGCGGGAGCAGCACACCTATAGCGTGCTTGACCGGGCCAAAGCCTACGTTGAGGAAAAATACACGGAAGATCTGTCGCTGGAGGATGTTGCGGAGCATGTACATCTCAATTCCTATTATTTAAGCAAGATTTTGAAACAGCAGTTCGGGGAATCATTTATCGATATGCTGACCCGCTTGCGGATCGGCGAAGCGAAACGGCGACTGGATTCTGACCAAGAAGTCAGCCTGAAGGAGCTTTGTTTCGATGTTGGCTATAAGGACCCGAACTATTTTAGCCGTGTGTTCAAAAAAGTGACCGGAATGACTCCGACTGAATATCGCACCGGTTCCAATTGACTGAAACTCTACGTCCATGCTGATCGCATGGACTTTTTTGTGCTATTCAGAGCAAAATAATGCTAGTTATCAATCTCTTGCGGGAGAGCGGCTTCCAATCGCAAAATCGTGCTGCACACGGGCAAAAAGATGCAGATGAATAGTCCGATATGAGCATGACCATAATGCTATACTGCATGCGTAAGCGGTTGAACCGCGCTGAAAACGTTTCCTGAAGGGGTTGAAATAATGGCATCTGTAGTTGTTCCTGATTCTACTCGGACGGCTGAAAACAACGGAACTCAAGGTTCCGGATCAAAGCCTAATATGGTTTATGTCACGCTCGTTTCTCTTATTGCGGCGCTTGGGGGGCTGCTGTTCGGCTTTGATACCGCAGTTGTATCCGGTGCTCTTGGCTTCTTGACCGAGCGGTTTACGCTGACTGGCTTCCAGCAAGGCTGGGCCGTTTCCAGCTTTATTATCGGCTGTATCGGCGGCGCATCTGTATCAGGTATGCTTGGCGACCGCTTTGGCCGCAAAAAAACGCTAATTGTCGCCGCGTTCATCTTCATGATCGGTACGCTTGGCACAGCTTTGGCCGGAAGCTTTGACATTTATATCGTGTCAAGAATTATTGGCGGCATCGCGATCGGCATAACGTCGGCGCTTGCACCGCTTTACAATGCAGAGATTGCACCGGCTAAGTATCGCGGCCGACTTGTAGCTCTGTACCAGCTTGCCATTGTAACTGGGATTTTCCTTACTTATTTCGTCAACCTCTGGATTATCGGCTTCGGCAACGATGCTTGGGATATATCCGATTCATGGAGGTGGATGTTCGGGGCAGGAGCAGTTCCTGGAATTATATTCCTTGTCCTGCTGTTCTTTGTTCCCGAAAGCCCGCGTTGGCTCGCTAAGAAAGATCGTGCAGCAGAGGCTCTGCCGATTCTGGTAAAAGTTCATGGTGAAGAGGCAGCTCGTCAAGAGGTGCTGGACATGAAAGAATCATTTAAAAGCGAGGGAACCGGGTCGTATAAAATGCTGTTCAAGCCCGGCTTGCGTTTGGCGCTGCTGGTCGGTGTTGGACTTTCGGCTCTGCAGCAGCTTAGCGGCATCAATGCAGTCATGTATTATGCTCCTGAAATCTTCAAGCAAACCGGTCTTGGAGCAGATGCTTCCCTCGTACAAACGATTCTGGTCGGAGCAGTCAACTTCGCCTTCACGATTCTCGCGCTTTGGCTGATCGACAAGGTTGGACGCAAGGTTTTGCTGCTCGTTGGCACATCTGTGATGACGGTGGCTTTAGGTATTATTGCGTATGCGTTCCAGACGGGCATGACTTCCGGTCCGATTATTTTAATCGCCATTCTGGTTTACGTCGCTGCTTTCGCCGTATCGCTTGGCGCTGTGTTATGGGTTGTCTTGTCGGAAATTTTCCCGAGCGAGATCCGCGGCAAAGCAGTAGCAATCGGTACGATGATTCACTGGTTATTCGATTATGCCGTATCGCAGTCTTTCCCACCGTTGCTGCAAACGACAGGACCGGCATTTGTGTTTGGAATGTTCGGCGTCATGACGGCTGTTGCGTTCTTGTTTACTCTGCGGCTTTTGCCCGAAACGAAAGGGCTGTCGCTTGAGCAGATCGACACGATGTGGACGGCCAAGCCTTCCGGTAAAGCTTGACAGCATTGAATTACCCCGCTAAGATTAAACTAATTTAATACGGATTCACACGGAGGAGCCTGCCAACAGCGGGCTCCTTTTGTCTTTTTTTGGATCTCAACGAAATCGTCATGGTTTCTCGATCAGCCCGAGCCCCAGATCAATGCGGCTGATTTGCGCGAATTACCCACTTGTCTGCGATTATTACCCTTTCAAAGGCGGGAAAAGCCGCAGGGACTCCTTTATTGGGTATAGAACTTATAGTTCTTTAATTAAGTTAAGATCGGATGGGAGATACTGGAACTATTGAATTATTTAAACTGTTGAGGAGGTTTGTCATTGCTTCACTTTTTCCTTTTACTGCCCTTTCTTCTCGCAGCGATGCTGCCCTTATTAAACAAGCTAACCAAAAAGCTGCATCCCGGCTGGCTGGCGATGGCCGCACCTGTTTTTATGCTCTTTTACTTTCTTTCTCGCATACCTGAAGTTTCAAACGGTCGCAGCTTAACCGCGTCTGCTCCTTGGATTCCGAGTCTCGGAGTCAATGTGGACTCCAATCTGGACGGGCTTGGCCTGCTTTTTTCGCTGCTGATCAGCGGCATAGGTGTGCTCGTTGTTTTCTATTCCATTTTTTATCTACATCCACGGAAAGAAGCAGTGACGCGATTTTACGTTTGCCTGCTCCTGTTCATGGGAGCGATGCTCGGCGTGGTGCTGTCCGATCATCTCATCGTGCTGTACGGCTTCTGGGAGCTGACTAGCATTACTTCTTTTTTACTGATTGCATTCTGGCATAAAAGGGAGGCCTCCCTGGCTGGAGCTCTGAAATCGCTGCTCATAACGAGCTTTGGCGGTTTGGCAATGCTGGCTGGCTTCCTGCTGCTTGGTCTGGCTGGCGGCAGCTTACGCGTGTCGGAGTTGATTGGCTCTTCAGCCGCGCTCGCAGAGAGTCCGCTACTTTTACCGTCTATGCTGCTTATCGCGCTGGGCGTGCTGACCAAATCGGCCCAATTCCCGTTTCACATCTGGTTGCCCGATGCGATGGAGGCGCCAACGCCAGTCAGCGCGTACCTTCACTCCGCGACGATGGTAAAGGCTGGTCTTTACTTGGCAGCAAGACTGATGCCGATTTTTGCCGGGCAAGCGCCTTGGTATATTTTGCTCACCGCAAGCGGCCTAATCACACTGCTGTACGGGGCGTTCCGAGCGATCAAACAGACCGACCTCAAGGCGCTGCTTGCCTATTCCACGATCAGCCAGCTCGGTCTCGTACTGACGCTGCTTGGACTGGGGTCGGTTTATCCGACTGGCTCTACTCATGAGTATGCCGTATATAGCACGGCAGCTGCAGCGGCGGCTCTATTCCATCTTGTTAATCATGCAGCCTTCAAAGGCGCTTTGTTCATGACGGCGGGCATCGTCGACCACGAAACAGGAACGCGTGACTTGCGGAAGCTGGGAGGTTTGCTGCGCTTCATGCCGTTCACCTTCACAGTAGCTCTTGCGGCCTCATTGTCGATGGCTGGCGTTCCGCCGTTCGGCGGCTTTATGAGCAAGGAGCTGTTTTTCGGCTCTGCGCTGGACGCCATGCGCTCGGGCAGCTGGGGTTCGGCTGCATTTCTCATTCCTGCTATCGCTTGGACAGCGAGTGCGTTTACCTTCGTGTATAGCACTATTTTTGTCTGGCGCACTTTCGGCGGCAGCAGAAGGGGAGAGCAGGCGGCGGCACCGCAGGCGGCAGTGAAAGAGGCACCGCATAATCGGCCGAATGATGTACCGCATGAAACGATACATGCGGCAATTCATGAGACTTCACAAGATGCACGATATGAAACTCTTCAAGAAACTCCGCATGCGGTGTCCATCGAAACCTCGCAAGACACTACGCATGCAGCGTCCAACGAGACCCCGCATGAAGCGCCGCTCGGCATGCTGCTCTCACCGATGCTGCTCGCTGTGGCAGCGCTCATCTTGGGCCTGTTCCCCGGCTCCATCGGCCCGAATGTGTTGCAGCCGGCGCTCGTCTCGCTGCAGCCTGGAGCAACGGAAGCATTCACTGAACTCTCGTTATGGCATGGCTGGACGCCAGAGCTGCTCATGACGCTGGGCGTGTTCATCGTAGGCGGGGCGTTATTCCTAATTGCTCCGCGAGTACCACTGCTGCATCGGCCGCTGCGCTTGCTGTTCAGTTGGAATGGTCTATTCAGCGGCGCTCTTCGGAACGCCGACCGCGCTTCGGAACGGCTGACCTCCCTGTACCTGACCGGCTCGATGAGACATTACGCCAGCTATGTGTTTCTGTTTTTGGTGTTTGCTGTTGCTGTCACGACCTTCGTGACAGGTGGGTTCCGTATCAGCTTCAACGGGATGGCGCCAGTCACCGCCTATGAAGGCATCGCGGTTGCATCGCTTATTGCGGCAGCTTTGGCCGTACCGTTTGCCCAATCCCGCATGATGGCGATTATTTTGACCGGAACCGTCGGCTACTTGGTCGTGCTGTTTTTTGTCCTCTTCCGGGCGCCTGACCTGGCGTTGACCCAGATGATCGTGGAGACGGTGTCGGTTACGCTGTTTCTGCTTTGCTTTTACCACTTGCCGGCGCTCAAGCGCGAAAAGATTGCCCCGCGCACAAAGCTGATCAACGGGTTAATCGCTGCGACTTCTGGAATTGTGATGACGGTAGTTGCGCTTGGCGCGTTCAGCGGCCGGGCATTTCCTTCCATTTCGGAATATTACCTGAAAAATAGCTATGAATTGGCCGGAGGCAAAAACGTCGTCAACGTCATCCTCGTGGACTTCCGCGGTTTTGATACGATGCTCGAAATCGTCGTACTCGGCATTGCTTCCTACGCCATCTATGGCGTCATTGGCTTGAAATGGCCGGAAGAGAAGGTTGCTGAAAGGAGCGGGCTGCGAGAGCGCGAGTTCCGTCTTATCTATGAGGATGCTCGTAGCAATGACGTTATTTTGCAAACTCTATCCAAGGTTATTCTGTTTCTAATTCTGACTTTCTCTTTTTATATCCTATTTGCTGGCCATAATGAACCGGGGGGCGGCTTCATCGGCGCATTGATGACATCATCCGCGCTTGTCCTGTTAAGCATTGCCTTTGGTGCAAAAACGGTTCGTACAGCGCTGCCGCTCAACTTTCGCATCGTCACCGCCTGCGGCATCGCCGTCGCACTGCTTACTGGCATCGGATCGTTTGCTTTCAACATGCCGTTCCTCAGCCATGCATTCGGTTATGCGTATTTGCCCATTTTCGGCAAAAACGAACTCGCAACCGCCGTCCTGTTCGATCTGGGCGTATATCTGACGGTTGTTGGAATTACGATGACAATTATTTTGGCCATCGGGAGGGACAAGTAAATGGAGCTTCTGCTCGCACTGGCCATCGGCATCTTGTTTGCCGTAGGCGTTTATATGATTCTTGCGCGCAGCTTGCTGCGCGTCATTCTCGGACTATCGCTGCTCACGCACAGCGTTCATTTGTTGTTGCTGACGATGTCGGGCCTTAAGGCGGGGGCGCCGCCGCTGCTCGGAGAAAAGGCTGACAGTTACGTCGATCCGTTGCCGCAGGCGCTCATTCTCACATCGATCGTCATCAGCTTCGGCGTTACTTCACTTTATTTTGTATTAGCCTACAAGTCCTATCAAAAGCTTGGCACCGACGACACAGAGCAGATGAGGAGAGAAGCGGATGAATAATCTTGTGGTACTGCCCCTTCTGCTACCCCTCTGCACGGCTGTGCTGCTGCTGTTTTTCAAAGAGCGGGTGCAACTGCAGCGGATCATTAGCGCTGCCGGGCAAAGCGCAACAGCAATTGCTTGTGTGCTCTTGCTCGTCCAAACCGGATCAAGCGGCATACAGCTGCTAGCGATGGGCGGCTGGGCTGCTCCTTACGGCATCGTTTTTACAGCGGACTTTTTCGCGGCACTGCTCGTTACAGCGGCCACGATTACGGCGGGCTTTTGCCTCGCTTTTTCGTTCGGTACAGTAGGAGTTGAGAGGGAAAAATTCTACTTTTATCCCTTCTTTCAGTTTTTGATGGCTGGAGTAAACGGCTCCTTTCTGACCGGAGATTTGTTCAATCTATTCGTTTGTTTTGAGGTTCTGCTCATTTCCTCCTATGCGCTGCTTGTGCTCGGCGGCACTAAAAGGCAGCTGCGAGCGACTTTGAGTTATATGCTCATTAATATTTTGTCGTCCACACTATTTGTAGCAGCAGTTGCTTATTTGTACGGTGTCACAGGTACGCTCAACATGGCGCATCTTTCAGTGCGCATAGCCGAAGCAGGGCAGGGGGGCATTTTGAATGTCATCGCCGTTTTGTTCCTTATCGTATTCTCTCTAAAAGCAGGCCTGTTCCTTTTCTTCTGGCTGCCTGGCGCCTATCAGGCTCCGCCGCCTGCCGTCTCAGCCCTTTTCGCAGCTCTGCTGACCAAGGTCGGCATTTATGCACTTGTTCGCACGTTCACGCTGTTGTTCCCAGGTGATCCCGGTGTGACGCATGTCTGGATCGCATGGATGGCTGGTGCGACGATGATTTTAGGAGCTGTAGGCGCTCTCGCGAGCAAAGATGTCATGCGCATCCTTAATTTCAACATCGTGATCAGCGTCGGTTTTGTCGCCTTCGGCTTGGCGGTCGCCAATGAAGCCTCGTTGCAGGGAGTCGTTTTTTATCTCCTTCACGATATGGCTGCTAAAGCGCTGCTGTTTTTGCTAGGTGGCATGATGATCCGCGAGGCCGGTGCTCATCAGCTGAACGCCATGGGAGGACTGATTTCCCGAGCGCCTTGGCTCGGCTGGATGTTCCTGGTCGCTGCGTTGGCAGCGGCTGGAATTCCTCCGCTAAGCGGATTCGGCGGCAAGCTGCTGTTGCTGCAAGGGGGGCTGCAGGCGCAGTCTTACGTTCTAACCGCAATTTCGCTATTTTCCAGTCTTATCGTGCTGTACACGCTAGTTCGCTTGTTCATTAAGGCGTTCTGGGGCGAACAGCGGATTGGACCGGCGACAGCTGTAGAGACGGGAGCAGTTACAGACGTATCCGTAGGGGCAAACGGAGCTGCAGTTGCGGTTGCAGACGGATCCGTACAGTCAATTGGAGCTGCGAAAGCAGATGCAACAGCAAAGAAGGCTGCACGGAGGGATGCAGCGACAGCTGTACATGCAGTTGCAGTTGCAACTGCCGGAAAAACCCCGCATGGCCCAGCCAATGGGCCCCGCAGCACGTCACGCGGGCATCTCGTATTAGCTGGAGTGCTTTGCCTGATCGTTGTGTTGATGGGAGTCGGTTCGGAGTGGATGGCAAAGGCCGCCAAGGAGGCTGCACACACGCTCGTTGACCCGTCCGTTTATATCGAAGCTGTACTAAAGGAGTAGATGTTAAAGTGGCTTCCCAGTTTCTAATCAATCTGCTCATCGCGTTTCTGTGGATGTTTCTATATGATGATCCCTCTTTTCCGCGCTTTATCGTCGGCTTCCTGCTCGGTATGGTGTTCATCGGCTTGCTCAACCGTTTTCTCAAGAAAGACTTCTACCTGCGCAAAGTAGTAGCTGTGCTAAATTTACTTGGCATCTTTATTCGAGAACTTTTTTTGTCCAGCTTCACGGTCATCTTTCAGATTTTGAAGCCGAAGCTGACGATCCGCCCAGGCATCGTAGCCCTCCAGACAGAGCTAAAATCGGACGGAGAATTAACGCTACTGTCATGTCTGATATGTCTGACGCCTGGTACGCTTACGCTGGATGTATCGGATGATAACCGAACTCTTTATATTCATGCGATGGATATTGGCGATGCCGAACAGCTCAAGCTGCAAATCCGCAATTCATTCGAGAAGGCAATCATGGAGGTGACTCGCTGATGGCGGAGGCGCTGCTGCAAATATCGCTTGTACTGCTCGTGCTTTCAATTACAGGCTGCATGTACCGTCTGCTCAAAGGACCGTCCGTATCGGACCGGATAGCCGCCCTTGATACGATCGGCATCCTGATGTTGTCAATAATCGCGATTCTCGGCATTCTGATGCGGACGACCGCTTATTTGGATATTATTCTTGTCATCGGTGTGGTCAGCTTTATCGGAACGACGGCTTTCGCCCGTTATATTGAACGTGGGCTGGTGATGGAGGATGAATAGCGCGTATGGAATTCTCGCGGCTTTGTTCGTGCTGTTCGGAGCTTTGCTCAGTCTGTTCAGCGCCTTCGGGCTGATCCGTCTGCCTGATGTTTACTTGCGCTCGCATGCTGCGACGAAGAGTGCCACGCTGGGCGTTTTGTTCATTTTGACAGGCGCCTTCCTATACTACTGGTTAGTGGAAAATATCGTCAGTGCCAAGCTGCTGCTCGGTATCGCATTCGTGTTCCTGACCGGCCCCGTAGCAGGGCATCTGAATGCAAGAGCCGCCTACCGGACCGGCGTTCATCTTTGGGAACAAAGCACGCAGGATGACTTGAAGGTAGCATTGCAGCGGGAGCGCGCCGAGGCCAAAGAGAATGCCGAAAAAACACATAAACTTCAATAGTTTAAGGCGATATCGACATATAACCTAAAATTTCCCTCTTTTGTAGCCGAAAAAGACATAGATTGTGTTAAAACCGAAATTCAAGCAGGAATTTTTGTAAAAACAAGGGAAGAAAGGATGGGTATGTTAAAGACGAACTAGGGGGATTTATATGTTCAAAAAAATCAGCCAGGAAAAGGAGTTAGCGCAGTTTCACTTTATTTGGATGACCGTGTGGAGAGAAAAGGGGTTTGAGTTTGAATTCGCTGAACGCGTGCTTGATCGCAGGCTAATTCTATCACCTCAAGGCGACTATTGCGGCACGGCTGAAATCAGGTCTTATGCGACCGAGGCAGCTGAGCTTGAGCATATCGCTCCCTTTTCATCCATGCCGGAGGTAGCGAGTAATCCCGACCGCGTCGTCGTCGCTGATAAAATTGCGCTGCTTCGGGAGCATCGGGGCAAATATATGAATGAAATGTTATCTTGCCTCGTCCACATGTCGGACAAACAGGGCGCTCTGTGGTGTGCAGCCCTATTGGAGCCGGTGCTTAGCCGGGCGCTGCGTATTACGTTCAAAGTTCCCATGATCGTAATGGGAGAGAAGCAGCCGTACAAGGGAGATTACGTTGTGCCTGTGCTCATTCCCGTTGGAGAAATTATTAAAGATCCGGCGCGGCATGCTTGGCTGTCTTACAGCCATTGTTTTGAGGAGAATCAGCCCGCATTTGCATGACGCTGTTCATAATTGATGCATTATACTTCGTGATGAGAAAGTGGCGGATGGAATGGATGGATCATTGACGGTGCTGGACAAGCGTAACCGGCTGTTTGTTAAATTGATCTGGGGCCTGCTGGCGTTAGGAGTTTTGGCGGATTATGGGGCAGGTTTACCGAGCTCCATGATCTGGATGTTGGTGATTATTGGAAGCTTAACCTGTGGATTCGCAACGCTTCTGACTTATATGCGGATATTCAGATCTTTCATCATGTATTTAGTCGCCAGCATTTTGACGCTGATCATCGTTCTGCTTATCGTTTTGGATCCCAATCCGATTGTCAGTACTTATTTCATGGTTTATGTGAACATTGGTTTGATGACTCTTTACGCGAACTATAAGCCAATTATTTTCTCTGGCGTGCTCGGAATGGGTGTCAGCACCTATCTGTATTTAACACCGGAATATAAAGAAAAGCTGTTTCCCGGGGAAAGTTTGATTTACCTGTATCTTTACCTGATCCTCTTTACGGTGAGCCTTGTTTTCTCGATGCGCTTCAGTGAGCGGTTGCAGCGACAGGTCGTAGAAGAAGGCAAAGTTGCTGCTGAGGCAAACCGAGAGTCGGCCTTGCTTTTGGAGAAGATGAAAGATACCGTCATGACCTTGAACGACTTCAGCTCTCGCTACAGTGGCGAGGTAGCTGCAGCGGGGCAAATCTCACGCGAGGTGACGGCTGCATTCGGCGAGATGAGTGCAGCCTCCGAGCATCAGACAAGCGCTATGCAACGTGTCTCTGCATCGATTGATTCCGTCGAGTCAGCGGTCGGCAACTTGGCCGGTAAAACTTCGTCCCTGGCAGAGCTTTCGGAAGAGACGACGGAGCTTGCCCGCAGCGGCAGCGAAGGTATGTCCCAATTGATGGGATCTATGAACCAGGTGGAGCGCATTATGGCGGGCTTGGTGGAGCTGATGGAGGATATGGAGCGCCAGAATGCAAAGGTTGGCGACATTAACCGCAGCATCAGCGATATTGCCAGCCAGACTCAGTTGCTCTCGCTCAATGCCTCAATCGAGGCTGCTCACGCAGGGGAGCAAGGCCGCGGCTTTGCCGTCGTAGCCGATGCGGTAGGCAAGCTGGCGGACAGCTCCAGCATCGCGGCTGGTGACATTGCCGAGATTCTGGAGAGCATCCGGCAGCGGATGGAGGCGGTCGGTGCTGCGGTGGCTGAAGGCCAACAGGCCGTTCGAGCGAGCTCCGGGCTGACGGAGGAAGTTGGACATTCTGTCGGACGGATCAAAAGCAATAGCGACAAAGTGCTGGAACACGCCGGTGCTTCTGTACAGGCATCAGCGCAGCTGGAACAAGATTATCACCAAATCGCCGGAGATACGGCTTCCATGGCTTCTTTAACCGAGCAGAATCAGGCGTCAATGGAAGAGATCAATGCGAGCATGGCGGAGCAGCATAGCCAGATTGTAGGCATTTCCAGTGGTTATGAGAAGCTGAACGAGCTCGTAGCCGAGCTTAGATATCTTGTTCAGCAACGGAGTACGGGGAAATAATGGTTGTTTCTCCTACGCATTAGCGTTTCGAAACATTGTTTACTCTCAGGTAGATTACATTCAAACGGATCTGTTGCCGCTATCCAAGCGGAATAGGTCCGTTTTTTCATTTAAAACTGGTTTAAAATGGTTTAAGGATAATTTTGGTAGTACATAGATTGAAGTTGTGGTAATATATGCCTAATGAACTGGTAATTTTGGAGATTTTCACTCGAAATGGGGAAGCTGACCAAGCATGCTTGCACTGTTGGGCCGCGTAGGAATTTTGCTGCTGATCTATTTTCTATTTTTTCTCGGTCCATTCGGCGTCTACTCAGTTGGTATGGTAGTGTTTCTTTTCTTTGCCCGCATCTCACTAACTCTGCTAGAGGAGAACCCTGGATGGGATCAGCGTGGTTGGAGCCGCTATCGTAGTAAAAGGCGGAGAGGGTTGTAAGTGCTAACGAGTCAGTATGGAGCCGGGCCAGCTGTATGAACTATTACGAGGTTAGTGGGAGTAAGTGAAGGTAAATGAAAGTAAGTGTGAGTGAATAAATGTAGCCCACTTTCGAAGGTTCGAAAGTGGGCTACATTTGTTCAGGGGGATCGGGTGAGAGGAACGCAAGCAACAAGGCCAAGTAGCCGGAACTACTTGATTCGGCTACAGTGCCGCCAAAGAGCGAAAGCAAGTAATCGAAGCTACTTGGTTTGGGTGCGAGGCCGCAAACAAGCGCAAGCAAGTAGTTAAAGCTACTTGCTTTGACCACAGTGCCGCAAACGAGCACGCTCAAGTAGTCCAAGCTACTTGGTTCGGCCACATGGCCGCGAACGAGCGCAAGGGGCTGTCCCAAAAGTCATCGCTAGATGACTAAGGACGCCCCTTCTCTAAATTGTAAAACAAAAAGAAACCGTTTCTTGGTAAAATGGAAGTACGACCCACCATTTACGAAAGGAACGGTTTCTTTGTACATCCAATATACCATGGACCAACTTCATCTGCCAATGGACTTGGAGGACGACATTCCTCCTCATCACCTCGTTCGTGTTGTCAACGAGACGGTCAATCGCCTGGACGACAAAACCTTTAAGGAGGCTTACCCAGGCGGAGGTCGAGACAGCTACCACCCTAAAATGCTCACTAAAGTTATCATTTACGCTTACACACAGCGGATTTACTCCTCTCGCCAGATCGCCAAAGCGGTCCGGGAAAACGTCATGTTTATGTGGATTGCTGGTAGACAACGTCCAGACTTCCGCACCATTAATCGCTTTCGTTCCGAGCGAATGAAAGACGTTTTGGAGACCATCTTCACAGGTGTGCTTCAATTTCTTACCGAGGAAAAGTATGTCAAGCTCGAGCATTACTTCGTCGATGGCACCAAGATCGAAGCGAACGCGAATCGGTACACATTCGTCTGGGGCAAGGCCGTCGTGAAGCACAAGGCGAGACTACAGGAAAAAGTACAAACATTGTTCGCCACGATCGAGGCGGCGGAGAACCAAGAAGACCAAGAACAGGTTGGACAAGACCTTGTTGAACTCGGCGAAGCGTCCGCGCTAACCAGCGAGAAGCTGGAATCAGCCGTTCAACAATTGGAAACAAAACTACAATCTCGGCCGAAGGACAAACCGCTTAAAAAAGCGGTACGTGCCCTTCGTAAAGACCTTCTGCCGCGTTTGCAGAAATACGAGATCCAACAAGAAATGCTCGGAGATCGAAACAGCTTCAGTAAGACCGATCATGACGCGACATTCATGCGAATGAAAGAAGATCATATGCGTAATGGCCAACTGAAGCCAGGTTACAATGTGCAAATCGGAACAGAGAACCAATTCATTATCGGATACAGTTTACATCAACGCCCAACCGACACGCGTTGCCTAAAGCCCCACTTAGAGAAGGTTAAGGCAGCGCTTGGAAGGTTGCCCAGAACCATCATAGCGGATGCCGGATACGGCGGAGAAGAAAACTACGCTTACTTGGAGAGCGAACAACGAGAAGCATTGGTGAAATACAGCACCTACCACAAAGAAAAATCAAAGAAGTGGCAGCAAGACATTAGCAAGCTGGACAACAGTACGACGAAGGGGAAGATACGTGGACGTGTACAGCAGGCCGGAAGCTGCTATTTCGTTATGAAAGCAAAGACAAAACAGAAAGTGGCTACGAGATACGGAAGCGCCACTACCGAAGCGAGAGCTGCGAAGGGTGTCCACTGAAGCCAAGTTGTACGAAAGCTCAAGGAAATCGTGAAATCAGCGTGAGTATGAAGTATTTGCGCTACAAACAGCAAGCTCGTGAAAAACTTAGAAGTGAGGAAGGATATACACTATCGGTTCGAAGGATGATTGAGCCGGAGAGTGTATTTGGGCAAATTAAAAACAACCGGGGATTCCGGCGTTTTCTGCTTCGAGGCCTGCCGAAGGTAAGCCTAGAGGTCGGATGGCTTTCGCTCGCCCACAATTTATTGAAGAAGGCGGCCATGGATCAAAAGCCAAAAATGACGGTGCAAGGATAGCTCCTTCGCACCGTCATTTCGTTTTTTTGAAAGTCTCATTGATTAGGCGAGCCGTTTATCTAGTGAGCCAAACTACTTTTGAGACAGCCTCTTTGACCACAGTGCCGCAAACGAGCACGCTCAAGTAGTCCAAGCTACTTGATTCGACCATAGTGCCGCAAGCGAGCGTCAAGCAAGTAGTCGAAGCTACTTGATTTGGGTGCGAGGCCGCAAACAAGCGCAAGCAAGTAGTTAAAGCTACTTGGTTTGACCACAGTGCCGCAAACGAGCACGCTCAAGTAGTCCAAGCTACTTGGTTCGGCCACATGGTCGCGAACGAGCGCAAGCAAGTAGTCCAAGCTACTTGGTTCGACCGTAGTGTCTCGAACGAAGCACGTTCAAGTAGCCCAAGCTACTTGGTTCGGCCATAGTGCCGCAAGCGAGCATCAAGCAAGTAGTCAAAGCTACTTGATTCGACCATAGTGCCGCAAGCGAGCGTCAAGCAAGTAGTCGAAGCTACTTGGTTCGGCCACATGGCCACGAACGAGCACGCTCAAGTAGCCAAAGCTACTTGACCCTTCCGCCCCGCCCGCTAGCCCAGGCTCAGGATCAGATCGCCTGCGAGCGAGACAGGTCCTCGCGGATCAGATCCGCTGTCAGTTGGCCGCTCAGCGTGACCATCGGCACGCCGCCGCCCGGATGGGTTGAACCGCCGACAAAGTAGAGTCCTTCCAGCAGAGGGCTGCGGCTTGGGATTTTGAAGCCGCCGTTCAGCTTGCGGTCGGTCACAACGCCATAGATCGATCCGCCGTTCGCCCCGTAGAGCGACTGCAGATCATCCGGGATGAATTGTTCCTCGTATACAATATGGGAGCGGAGATCCTCGGCTCCCATGCGCTCCAATTTGTCCAAAACGAGATCCCGGTACGCTCTGCGATTCTCCTCCCAGCTCTCGCCTTGCTGGATCGGCGGCACATGAGTTAGTACGAACCAGTTCTCGCAGTCGTCAGGCGCCTGACTCGGATCACTTTTGGAGGAGATGCCGACATAGACGGTGGGATCGACGGTTGGAACCCGATCCACGAACATATCGTGGAACTCCCGTTCCGGATTGCGGGAGAAAAAGAAATTATGATGCTTGAATTGGTCATAGCTGCGGTTCACGCCGAGCAGCAGCACATGGCCCGATACGGATGGCTCAAATTTGCCGAGCTTAGCCATCTGGCGCTCGCTGCCGGAAACTTCCTTCAGTAAAGTGCGATGCGCCGGAATCGCCTCCATATTACAAACGACGATATCAGCATGCAGTTCTTCTCCGCTCGACAAACGCACGCCGGAGGCGCGGCCGCCTGTCTCGATAATGCGCGTCACCTCGGCTCCCGTTCGTACAGGAACGCCAAGCTCCTGGAGCAGCTTGAGCTCTGCACGAGCAATCTCGTACATACCGCCTTTTACGAAGTAGATGCCAAGCCCCATTTGCACATAGACCAGCTGAGACAGTACGGCCGGCGCAGCATAAGGGGAGGATCCAATATACATCGTGAAAAACTGAAAGATTTGGCGCAGATGGGGATGCAGCAAATGCTGCTCCGTCAGCTGGGAGACGGTTTTCAAGGGATCCATGGCGAATAGCTCCCTGAGCGTATGCTGATGGCGCAAATCCGGCAAGCCGGATAGGGAGCGGCTGTAGACGCTTTTCATGCTTAGATCGTATTGTTTGCGACAGTAATCTAGATAGCCAAGGAACCGCTCGCGATCCTCAGGAGATAGTTCACCGATTGCATCCAGCATCGCGGGCAAATCGCCCACTAGATCCAGTACAGTTCCATCCTCATAGAGTCCTCTCCACTGCGGCTCAACTCTCTGAACTGTCAAGTAATCATGCAGATTGCGGCCTGCAGATTCGAAAAGCTTTTCCAGCGTCCATGGCATCGTAAGAATGGAAGGACCGGTATCAAACTGATAACCGAGACCTGAACGAATGTTAAGTTTGCCGCCTGCCCGCTCGTTTTTTTCGAGAACGGTCACCTCATGACCGTCCGCACGCAGCCGGATTGCCGCTGATAGGCCAGCGAGTCCTCCTCCGACAACGATGATTTTTTTGCTCATCTCAAGTTCCTCCTCCGTATTGAAAGGTTAAAAGGTTCAGGATCGTCTATACTAGGTAGAATCACGAAATCTCCCGTTTTCCTCTTTTAACCATTGTGGGCGGGATTTCAGCAGGTAATACCTCGTTATAGTTAAAAGTTTTTGAGGATAGAGCGGATAGGGAGGAAAGTGATGAACTTCGAATGGTTCGTGAGCTTGGGTCTGCTGGCCTGCGGGAGCCTGCTGTTATCCGAGAGAAGACTGAAGGCAGCCCGTCTGGACGCTAAGCAGCAAGTGGATGAATCTTTTGGCGAGGCTCGTTCGTCAGCGGAAAAGGAAGTTGCCAAACCGGACTGGAGCGTCATTATTCCGGCGCGAGATGAGGCGGATAATTTGGCTGTTCTGCTACCGCTGCTCGCCAAGCAGACCGTTCCTCCTATTGAGATTATCGTCGTTGATGATGGCTCAAAAGACGGCACAGCCGAGACGGCCGCCGCCTATCCCGGCGTAACCGTTATAACGGCGGGCGAGCTGCCGCATGGCTGGCGCGGCAAAAACTGGGCTTGCAGCCGAGGTGCAGAAACGGCCCGTGGGAGCAGGCTGCTTTTTCTTGACGCAGATACGCGTCCGGCGGAGGGGTTTTTGGCTGCGGCATGGAATGCCTGTGGCCCAGGTATTTGCCTGACGATCCAGCCTTGGCATGTGACAGGCAGCCTGCGGGAGCAGCTTTCCGCCTTTTTAAATTCGGCCGTTCTGGCTGGCTCGGGTAGATTCATAGCCGGAAGATGGCCGGACGAACAAAAGCTTAACAAAAATAGACCCCGTCGTTTGGAGCAAGTGCAGGGGGAGTCATCCGCTCCAGCGTCAATTAAGGAACGGGAGGGGCGGCGCAGCAGATGGGGGCTACAGATGCTGGGGAGGGTCCGCGCCCAGCGTTTGCCCGGAGCATTCGGGCCGTGTCTGGCTTGTGACCGAATGGACTATGAGGCGGTTGGTGGACATGCTTCCGTAAGGGGCGAGGTGCTGGATCACGATCGATTGGCGCGAAGATTTTTCGAGCAAGGCATGATGAGCCGCGCCATGCTCGGCGGGCGACTACTGAAGTTCCGCATGTACAGCAGTGGCTGGGGAGAGATGACATCCGGCTGGGCCAAAAGCATCGCGCTCGGCGCAGGCGGATCGCCGCTCCCTGCGCTGCTGCTTATGATTTTATGGATCAGTGGACTGGCGGGAGCCGCAGTCGGGATCGGCACGGAGCTTGTACAGCTCTTGCGAGAGCTATCACAAGGCGGGCCGGCGAACGGAGCAGCGCTCGCGCCGTCCGCGCTGCCGTCCATGCACACAGCGCACGATGCGATCGCACTGTCAGACATGCCCGCAGCGTCAACGCCACTAGGCATGCAGACAGCGCTCGATGCGATCGCACTGCCAAACATGCTCACAGCATTTAGCGCGTCCATGCTGTTGTACATTCTCGCCGCGCTAGCGGCATGGAAGGTTTGGCGGCATGCGGGCTCTTTCGGATGGATAGCTGCGCTCTTTTATCCGCTGCCTTTGATTTATTTTATCGTAGTGTTCATCTACTCTCTCTATCGCTCCTATATTCGCCGCAGGGTGAGCTGGAAGGGTAGGGACCTCGATGTGGCCTGAGCTTGGGACAACAGCGGTTATTGTCCTTGATGCGGCGGTCTGGCTGATGCTGCATGCGCTAGCCGTCACCTTCGCGATGCGCATCCCGTGGCAGAGATTGAACAAAGACGGCCCCCTGACTCGCCTTCGTCCTTTTGAACAAGATGGCCGCTGGTACGAACGCTGGCTGAAAATTCACCTCTGGAAAGATTTTCTTCCAGATGGAGGAAGCTGGGTGAAGGCCGGGTTTGCCAAGCGCAAGCTGCAGGCCAGAAACCGTGACTACCTGCAAAGATTTGCGGCAGAGACGCGTAGAGGCGAGCTGACTCACTGGATGTTGTTCCTTCCTTTACCCATTTTCATAGGATGGAATAACGCGTTAGGCATGCTTATCATGGTGATTTATTGTCTTATCGCGAACATTCCTTGTATTCTCGTGCAACGCTACAATCGGGCGCGTCTATTGAAAGTCATGTCGCGAGGGCGGCGATTGTGATATTCTAGATGGTGATATTGGACAGATTGGAAGAATAGAAATAGAGGAGCTGTCTAGCAGGAATGGAATTTGATGTGCAGTACATAAGCTTCTTCGTCATTCAGACGGATGGAGAGGGCACGGACTCCGGCAAGCGGTTCCGACATTTTCAGACGATGGATGGCGAGGATTACGAAGACAGTCCGCTAAAAGAGTTCCTGAGCGGGGAGTTCGCGCGCATAGTGAAGCGCAAGGCTGAGCGTCATCCCGTCTCGGAGTCGGTGCCGACGAAGATCGGCCGATTCCGGGTGGAGCCCGGCTACGAGCTGGACAGCAACCCGGATTACAATCTGCTGCAGCGGCTTAGGAGCGCAGATACGGCGGAGCGATTCCATGGCATAGCCGACGAGCTGGTGCGCATCTATATGGACACCTCCGCCGTGCGCGGCGGTGCGCTTATTGCTGTGCAGGCGACGTTGTCCAAGCTGTTCGACACCCCGTTCCTATTTTTGTTAAAATGCGATTTTGAGTCCAAAATCGCGCGGATCGCCGATGAACGCAGCCTGATCTCTACTGTCGAAATGGCCATCAGCGCTCGCAGCATCAAGTCTATCCAGTACCCGCATATGCCGGAGGAAGGCATGCTTGAGCCTTGGGAGGTTAAGATCCACCAGGCTTCCCATGCCCGTTACTTTGAGGATTTCCTGAAGTTTGTCAGTTATGAGCGGCCGTTGCCGGAGGTTATGGGTGAGCAGGTGCTGGACATGGTGCAGCAGTACATGACGGACAAGTGGCAGGACGACGTAAGTCCTCTCCGCAAGGAAGAGGAGGAGGCGGTCGAGATTTGGGCAGCTTCTGATAAAAGAGAGCTGTTAGAGCGCTGGACGCCGGAGCAAGTGTACGCTGCGTCTGCCGTGCTCGTAGAGCAGAAGGAGGATCTGGGCCTCAGCTTCAAGCTGGGAGGCGTCCAGGTCAAAGGACTGCTGACTGACTTCGGTCAGTCGCTGCATTTTGCTCGTCACAATGGCCGTTATGTCGCTGTGATCGAAGGGGATTTCTTTCAATTCGAGCGTGGAATTTCGCCAGTAGAACTCCTTCATCCGCCCGAGCTTGTGCAGGTGATGGAAGTTATTGGACAGGATAGCCTTCAAGATGACGCAGCTGACCCCGCTTCATCAGGAGATGGAAGCAGCGATAGCGTTGTCGCAGGGTCAGGTCACGAGAATTCGGCGGTTAACAACAACGGTGATGATGTTCCTTGGTAAAAGGAGCGGCATAGAGAAGGAGAGGCGACTATGCAACAAGTAATGTTCATCGAGCTTGGCATGGGAACGGATTTACATGGACAAAACGTGACTAAAGCGGCGGTTAGAGCCGTTCAAGACGCAATCCATCGCAATTCGATGCCGGGCTTACGGACGGTACTGCCGGGCGGCAGCCTGGACAACATGAAGGTCAGAGTTAAGCTGGCTGTGCCTTGCGATGAGGATAAGCTTGATGTAGAGGCAGTTAAGGCAGAGCTGCCTTACGGCCAGGTCGAGGTTCAAATTATGCCGGGCGGAATGTTGACGTCCAGTGGTATTATTTTAGAGGACAAGGAAGATCGCAATGATCTTATCTATGTCGTGCTTGCCTCCGTTGAGGCGGGCTACTAAAGAAAGACTATGAAAGAGCGGGGAGTGTAGTGAGTGGATTATATCAAGGCAATCATTCTAGCCATTGTCGAAGGACTAACTGAATTCCTGCCGGTGTCATCAACTGGCCATATGATTCTCGTTGCCGATCTGTTGAACTTTGTCGGTGAGCGCGCTAAGACGTTTGAAGTTGTCGTTCAGTTGGGGGCGGTATTGGCTGTATTCGTATTGTATTTCAAGCGGTTTATCGGGTTTCTTAAATTTGATTTTTCCAAAGGCGCTGGTCTGAACGCGATCCATGTCGCTCTGGGCATGATTCCTGCAGGTGTGATGGGCGTGCTGCTGCATGGCTTCATCAAGCAGTATTTGTTCGGCACGGCTACCGTGCTGGTCGCGCTTATTGCCGGTGGTGTGTTGATGATCGCAGCGGAGCAGTACCAGAAGCGGCATGTCCCTTCCGCCGAAACGGTGGATGATATTACGTACAAACAAGCTTTTGGCATCGGTGTCTTCCAAATTCTTGCGCTCTGGTCGGGCTTCTCCCGTTCAGGCTCGACAATTTCTGGCGGCATCTTCATGGGTACGAGCCAGAAGGCAGCGGCGGACTTCACGTTCATCCTGTCCGTGCCGATGATGCTTGGGGCGACAGGAGTGGATCTGTACAAGAGCCGCGACCTGCTTGTGCCAGAGGATTATGGACTGTTTCTTCTCGGTCTCGTCGTTTCGTTTGTAGTTGGCCTGATCGCAGTTGTTACTTTTATCAATCTGATCAAAAAGCTCAAGCTGAGCTGGTTCGCATACTACCGGTTCGGCCTTGCCGCTATCTTCTTTTTGTTCCTGATGTAAGCACATAGGCAGGCGCAGCAAGCCGGCTCTCGCATTTTGATGCGAGGGCCGGCTTTTTGTTTAGTTTGTATGCTTTCCTGTTGGATTGCTGAAATTCCTGGCAGGAGGGGCTTTTGCGTTGGCTTCCGGCCTGTGGCTGCTCTCGGCGAACATCATTCAACAGAGTGTAATTCCGCAATAGTGTTAGCGAAGCCTTTCGGTTACGGGAGGGTCCATTGTCGCACCGGAAACGCTGCGCGAAGCTACTGCTCAATTCTCAGAAGCACTGGACTTGGCGCAGCTGCAAGCTTTCTGCCAATGGAATCTGGCAAGACATAAATGGCCAACTCAATTATTCATTCTGGATGTTTTGCCTCGAACGGTCGTTGATAAGGTGAACAAGAAGCGGCTACGCATGCAGCTATCCAATCTTTTTTGCAAAGATGAAGGTAAAAGTGATTATTAAATGTGGCTTTTTCCATGACCACAACGTCTAACTAGATATAAACAGAAAGGAGGCATACCCGAATACACTTACAAAATGAAGAAACATTCGAATCGTTATATTTTCAATATTTTGATCGAATACACCGAATAATCTGCTTGAAAAAAGGTTCTGAGGACGCAGAAGACTTAGCTCATAAAGTTTTTGTTAAAGCCTTAGAGCACGGACCTATGTTTCGGAATCAATGCAGTCCGTTCACTTGGCTATATCGCATTACGATGAACACGATTATCGATGAATTTCGTAAGGTCCAAAATCGTAAGCGAGAAGAGAATTTCTCATTTGAATCTGCCCTATTATCTAAGGATTTTACAACCAATGTAGAAATGAGAATTGATTTATCGAGTGCATTGAAGAATTTTAATGAATTAGATCGGGAGATTATTACGCTTAGGTTTTTCATTGATTGTTCTTTTGAAGAGATTGCATCGATTGTTGGAATGCGCAAAAGCGCTGTAAAGAACAGACTGTATCGAGCATTAGGTAGGCTGCGCACGGAATTACTCGATTGGGGAGGCTGTAAGCCGATGTCAGTTGGTGAATGGATCAGTCTGGTAAATGTATTAGAAGATAAGGATAATGCCGTTGGGAACAGAGCCGTAACAGAAGAAATCTTTAATGAGCTTAAAGTCAACTTAGACAAAATCACGGACCATATTGGACCGCTAAACAAAAAAATTAGTATTGAAATATATCCAGATATAGATACATTTCACGCTCAGACGGGAAAGCCGAATGGACCAGATTGGTATATTGCGATGCTGGCGAATGATGGATCAACCATAAAAATGGTTTCGCCCCTTAACCCAGGACCGCTACATTCCTATCAATCCGTAATAAAAGCTGCACTAAGCCTTTTTGCTACAGCAGTCACTCTTGCTATTAACAAAGAGATCCCACTATGGCTTAGAGCAGGCATTGGTCATTATGAAGTTAATCATGCTTGGGGCGACCTTTCAAAAGAAGTAAAATCATACCTGCAGTAAGGCGCTATTCCAAGTTTAATTGAACTTGATGGAGATTGGGGTGATTTTACAGATCGTAAGGGGCATATGTATTCATTTTCGATTGTGGAATATATTGTATCGACATACGGATATGAACAGTTGAGAGCGTTTATTCGCAATCCAAGCGCATATGCTGATATATTTGCGTGTTCACAGGCTGAATTCGAGGAAAAGTGGCTAAATTATTTATCGTTAAAATTTGCATAGCGGTAATCTTGCAAGTCCATCCGACATAGGGTGGTCTTTAAATTTTTGATAAAATGATCATGCCTATATAGGGTAATATAAGTGAGATGGAATGGCCGAGTTCATTTAATTTAAAACTTATCTTTTGGCTAGCCTAAGGGGGAAGAGTACACCTCTATTGAACCTGGCTTCCAAGGGCGAACGAAACTTTTTTGTATGATTTATCGTACAAAAAACGGTTAGGAGCCGGCACTTTTCAACACTTTGTGTGATAAAACATACAAAACCGAGCTTTCGTCTTCTATGCCCAGCCAAATTGTACGATTTATCGTATAAAATCCAGAAAATCAGCACGGCCCGAGTGCATTTTGAGTGAAAAATCATACAAATTGTGCAGGACCCTATCAATCCTAATGACATCACTGTAAAGCCCGACCAAATGGGCGGAGATTGTGGTTGAAGCACTGCCGAAAGGCAAGTAGCGGGCAGAGATTAGCGGGATACACATGCAGGGCTATCTAACGGATAGATATACTCAGGTGCCATTTTAATCGGATTGTAACAGCTGTTCAATGCTACTACTATCGTGTCGTTTCGTATACAAACTTTGAACCCCCGATACTTTCTAACACGAGCTTAAACTCTTCCACACCATACCAATGTAAGGCAAAGATCTGCAAGTCGGTCTGGATAAGTGTTCCATTACCTTTTGTAGTCCCGAACAATAACATCTATTACGTTCCGTCCCCAATTCGAAATTTCCGAGCCGGGTTCATTCCAACTGTAGGTGATGAGTGCTTTCCACAAAGCCCAGCCGCGTGCGCGATTAACGGTATCTGCATCAAAGCCCATGCGATCCAGGAAGATTTTGCGGCTTGTATCGTCAAAAAAATTCCATGCCATTACAAGATCGCTTGAAGGATCGCCAACTCCCATCGTTCCAAAGTCGATGACGCCGGATAATCGTCCATCCTTCACAAGCAGGTTGCCCACTGCAACGTCACCATGCAGCCATAGCGGCGCCGATTGATAGTTGGTTGCAAGGGCTAGTTCCCATATCTCGGTTAAAAGCTTTTGATCGAAGCGGTCGCCTAACGTTTCAATAACGGACCTGGAATCCTGATCATATACAGCTAAATTTCCACCGCGATGGAAGTTTTGGACGCCTGCGGGTATGCCTTCGCTTGCATCGATTGCTTGCAATTCCTTCAAGAATCTCGCAAGGTCTTCGGCAAATTCGTTCAAATCGGATATGTTGGCATGTGTGACGGTGTCGCCTTCAATCCATCGATTGACGGACCAGGGGAGGGTATACTCCTCGGTAGGCTCGCCCTTTGCAACAGGAGCCGGAATCGGTAAAGACAGAAGTGGTTTGAAAATCGGAAGCCATGTCAGTTCCTTCTCGACAGCCGAAGCGTAACGTTCATGACTTGGCAGACGAACCGTCATATCATTTCCTAGCCGAAACGTACGATTGTCGTGTCCGCTTTTTTCTACAGGGCGGATCTCCATATCCCTCCACTGAGGGAATTGGCTTTGAATTAATCGGCGTACTAGATCAACCGTAATTTGGATCATTTTCCTCGCTTCTTTCTTTTGAAAAATTGAATTACATCAATCATAACGTTTCCGCTTGATCACCTCCAGTTACAGAACAATTAAAGAAAACTTGCCGTGATGTTAAGCGTTTAGATGGAGCGCTGTCTGTCACGTCTGTCACGACTGTGAAAGAATCCGTATAGTCACTTATTACCTTGATGATACAGCTTACGCAGGTAATACTGGAAACAACTAGGATATAAACGGATGTGATTGGAAGGCATAAGGAGGTAACATGAAGAAACTATTTCCCGAACTAGAACCATGGCAGAAAGATTTCACATTATTAGTATGTTGCGGTCTAGTAAATGGTCTCGGTTCATCCTTGTTTTTCTTAGCATTGCCATACTACGTTTATGAGATCACAGGTCAGGCATATGCAGCTGGAGCAGCATTTTTTGTATTAACGCTACCACGTGTTTTATTCGGTTCTCTCGGCGGGGTTTTCGCTGATAGATCTAGTCGTAAGAGACTAATTATTGTCACTAACTTAGCGTCTGCAATCGCTTTTTTGCCGTTGTTATTCGTTCACTCTGCAGATTCCATATGGTTAATATATATTGTTGTGTTTCTCGGATACGCACTAGGTCAATTCACTGCTCCGGCGGAAAGTGCGATTTTGCCACAACTGGTTGGCCGGGAAAAGCTTGTCTGGGCAAATGGAATCCTTGCCATTTCTGGTTCAATCGTAAGTTTAGCAGGTCCTGTAATTGGAGGCTTTTTATTAGGAATTGCAGGGTTCTCTGCGGTTGTACTACTCAACGTCATATCGTTTTTGTTGGCTGCGTTACTGATCGCATTCATGAAACCTATTCCTTCAACGAATGTTAAAAATGTTAATCGTACTTTGTGGAGTCAAATAGTTGCCCCATGGTACGAATGGTTGGATGGGCTGCGCTATGTTCAAAAGGATTATAACGTTAAACTTATTTTCATTTTAAGTGGCATAATAATGATAGCTGATGGTATCTACAATTCTTTATGGGTAGTGTGGGTGAAAAATGATTTAGAAACAACTTCTTTTCAATTTGGTCTCCTTGGATCGGTTCTTGGGTTAGGAATCCTGTTGGGAGGATTTGTTTATGTACGTTTAGGCAACAAATTAAATACACATATAATTTGGGTGAGCTCCTTACTAACCGGGATTCTATTAATTGCAACTTATACTTTCCCTATATTATGGTTGGTAATTGCTTTTACAACTATGAGGGGTGTGCTGGCGGTCGGTTTTTATACGGGGGCGAGTACGTTACTCCAGCAGCGTGCACCAGATAATTACGTTGGTCGTATACTGGGATCATTTAGTGCATTCAAAGCAATAATGCTTCTTGTCGGCAGTACTTTAGCCATAACAGTTTCCGATGTGGTACCAGTGGTTATCATACTTAATGCTGCTGGTCTACTATGGATTGTTGCTAGTTTAACAGTAATTGCATTGTATAGAAAGAGAAAAGCGCATGACAGAAAGCGTTTGTTTTAGGGGAACATAAAAAATCTTTCTAGAGCTGTGGCCACTGGTCATTGTGGAAAATATTTCATGAGATAATAAAGGAATCAAGATATAATAGAAGAATGTAAATTGGGTGCACTTTTAAATGATGGAGGGTGGCAATCTTGTCGAATGTAAAAGAAAAGATGGTCGAACTTGATGTCGAAAAAATCAACATTGTGGACAAAGATGGTAATTTGCGAATGTCTCTATTTAACAGTGACCGTATTCCTGACCCAATCATAGACGGCAAAGTGGAAAAGAGAACGATGGGGGTTCCCGGCTCTGGAATCTTGTTTTATAACAATGATGGCGACGAATGCGGCGGGTTAATTTTTGGCAGCAGGACCTATACAGCAGAAGAATATGATGGGAAACATGCAGGCAAAACGGAATCGAGTGCCTCATTGACTTTTGACGCCTATAAAGGCGATCAAGTTACACAGATGTTTTTTCACGAGAGCACGATTGGGGAGCGTATGTATGGGCATGTCCTCTATGATCGTCCAAATGGAGTGGTAAGAGCTCGAATGGATCGTAGCCAAGATGGTTCGGTTGGAGTTAAATTATCCGATAGCAAAGGACAAGAACGTATTCGGTTAGTTATAGATGCTGACGATATTCCGGTTCTCGAATTTCTCAATGAAAAAGGAGAAGTCGTTTACAGTCTTCCGCCCAAATAATTAGACTGAGTTGGTACCAGTGGACAGTAAAAAGAAGATGACTCCTGATTTCCAGAAGTCATCTTCTTTTTACTGTTTAAACAAGAACTTGGATTAAACTGCCCTTTAATGCGCTCTGATGTGGCGGTAGCCTATCTGGTATAGTCGCCCGACCGATAGCTATCGGCAGGATGCTGGGACGGGGTGGATTTTCCAGTATTAGAGCGGTTCTCTTTGTCGGAGACAAAGTTACGAACTGTGCTAATCAGCTTATCCCTAGCGCTTTTGTTGCGCATGAGATAGGTGACACCTGCTCCAATTGCTGTACCTAAAATTTTCTTGTTCATTGTTGTTTCCTCCCTTTTGATCGCTCGTTATGTCTCTACTTACCCTCCTGAGCAGGGAAGAAACTTTAGGTGTTAAGTAGTTCTGAAGTGTTGAACATGCTCTGCAACCCATTGAGCGAATGTGCGAGGTGGGCGACCCGTGATTTGTTGTACGGTCGGAACGACTGTGTAAGCAGCCTCTGGAGGATTAGCTTTCCATCCTAAGACGAAATCGATAACATCATCTTGAGCTCCCTTTTTTCGCATATGTTCGCGTGCTTGCTCTTCGGTGAGTTCAACGAATTGGATGTCTCTTCCAAGGGCTGCGCTGATCGTACGAACCTTCTCGGGAATAGTTAACACTTCAGGACCAGACAGCGAATAGATTTTTCCGGCATGACCGACGCTCGTTAACGCGGTTGCGGCCACACTTCCGATATCGGCCTCGTGAATCATCGCATCCAGTGAATCGCCGAATGGCTCCCTTACTATACCTTTTGAGCGAATAGACTCCGCCCACACAAGAGCATTGGACATATACTCAGGGGAGGGTTGGAGATAAGTCCATTCCAGATTGCTGGCTTCAACGGCCTCTTCCACAGTACCTTTAACACCGCTCCACAAAACCGTGGCTCGTTGCACGCCGGCCTGCGTGGCTAATTCAACAATCTGGGGTCCAGTCTGCAGGGGGCCGTATCCATCACTACTAAAAGTGATCAAGTGCATAGCAGTAACGCCGCGCATTGCTGGTGCAAGGGATTCCGGTTTAGAAAGGTCGCCGTAAACGACTTCAACTTCTTTTGGCAGTTTGGCATTTGCCGGATTTCGTGACAGCGCACGTACATGATACCCGGCCCCAACCAGATGCTCGACTACATGGCGACCTACATTTCCTGTCGCTCCTGTTACTAATATTGTCATTGTTTATTCCCCTCCAATTGTTAATGTCCCGAAGTTCTTTTGGTGACATATTCCAATCATAAAGTTTCACACTAGTGTGAAGGTCAAGAGGGATTTTAGTTAAAAGTGGCGGAGGCCTCATAAATCTTTGTTTTATCACCAGTAAAAATGTATCCGTTAGAGGAGTGGACCCAGCCGTATTTTTCGTAATAGCCATTCAAATCGGTACTAAGATAAAGGTTGTTGTATCCCTTTTTCCCGGTTTCTTGGCGAGCATGTTGCAGCAATTTGGACCCGATTCCTTGACCTCTAAATTCAGGTGCAACATATAAACAGGCAAGCCATGGAAATAAATCTTGGCGACTGATTAAGTCATTCCGTAACAAGGCATATGTCCCGATGATCGATTCATCCAGTTTAGCAATAAAAAAGCTCGGCAAGTCGCTATCTGTTTTCATGGAATGGAGTATACAGTCATGATAAAACGGAAAGTTCTTCTCGGTTCCCCATTGGTCCCAAAACAGTTGTACCGCTCGTTCGAAATCTTCGGCTTTATCTTCTAGTGCATAGATCTCGATCATGGTAGCTCTCCATCATTAAAACAGTCTTTTTCGAGAACGTACTCTTCATTGGAATTTTTTATAACAATATCAAAGTTTTGATGATGGGGATGCATAAATAAATCATATTGGATTCTACGCGTTTCATGAGAGTTTCTTAAATAATGAATATCTTTTCCTCGTTCAGAAACATCACGTAGAGTCCTTCTTAACAACTCGGTTTCGCCATCCGTATACAAGTAAATTCTAAAATCGTATAAACTTGGGTCCGTAAAGGCAGCGCTCATGCCCTCTATAATATTTATTTTGTTTTGTGAAGATACCAGCGTACTCTTTGTATGATTCGTGCCTATTGTATAAAAATCTAAGCCATCTCTTAACATATGCAAGTCTCTCTCTAAAGCGGATATATTATGAGCAGATGGATGACAAGCAGTCATCTTATCATGACGTTGTTCATTATTATATTCATAGTTAATAACCGTGTTTTTTCTAAGATGATTGCCAATGATATAGGTGTCCGTATTAATATAATTCACATCATCTCGTCCCAGAAGCGTTATAAGATTATGGGCAAAAGTTGTTTTTCCAGATGCACCGTGACCCGAGATTCCAATGGTGATTCTATTAGGCTTAGCTGTAATCAAATTAGCGATTTTGTTTAATAGCGCATTCATATTTTCCACCTCGTTATCATAATTTTCTATTTAACAATTTCTGTAATATAGGAAGTGCTGATTCATAATCATTTTGATAATGAGCGAACGTATCTTTTGTTTCAATTTTAAATCCAGTTTTTAAATATAAAGTAATGGCCTTGTAACTCCAGGTTTGTGTATGTAAATAGATATCCTTATCACCTTCGAGATCGATTAGATTACGCATACATTCAGCAACGAGTGCCTTTCCAAGCCCTAAGCCTTGATATTCCGGGCGCACTGCAAACCAATGAATAGCTAAGTCGCATCTTTCTCCAGTTAAGTTCCACCAGCCAGTTATTGTTCCAACTGCTTCACCTTCTGGATTTAGCACAAATAACAGCCGCTTTTTTAGTTCGTTTGATTGTGGTAAATATTCTTTTTGGAAGTAGGTGAGACTTTCTTCATCGCTGTCGAATTCACCTACAGACGTTTCAATCGCGGCCCACTGTAGTTCCATTCCCTCTGTGTACCGGCCGATGGAGTAGCCTACCGGTAATACGAATTGGGGTAAAAAAGAACCGGCATGTCGTTTCATGATTACGTTAAAATAAGGAATTGATTTGTCTAACATGAATGGTTCACCTCTATTAATAGTTGTCCCATTGTCTTTGTTTAATCATAAGTGAATATGCCGTAAAAGGGTGCGTAAAACTCACTTATAACGGAAGATTACTATGACAAAACCTCCGTCCCGTGCTGGGGCGGAGGTTTTGCATTTTAGCCAGTTAGCCTTACTTTATCTTTATTAGAGCAGAAAGATCGCAACGATAGTTGTGGCGACAAGTCCGAGCACCACAGGTTTCAAATTGCGCCTGGCAAGCTCGAAAGGGCTGACGCCGCATATAGCCGCCGCGGGAATGAGCGCCCACGGAATGAGCGTGCCGCCGCCGACCCAGATCGCGGCAATCTGGCCGAGCGCAGTGAGCACATCTGTGCCGTTGCCAAGCGCGGTGCCGAACAGATTGGCTATAGAACCGGCCAGTGAGATGCCAGAGAAGCCGGAGCCGTCGAGCCCGGTAATTGCTCCGACGGTTGTAAGGGTGACAGCGGCTATGGCGCCACTGACAGGAACGGAATGGGCGAGGGCAGCGCCGAGATCGTTCACGATGCCATGCGAGCCCGCGGGCAGAGCCGCCTCACCGAACAGGGTGGGCAAAGCGGAGTCGCCGAGGTAGAAAAAGGCGGCAATTGGAATGACCGGCCCAAACACTTTAAAGCCGAACGTAAAACCATCTACCAAATAGGAAGTGGAGCGTTCCAGTCCACGGCTGCGATGCGCTAGCAAGGACAGGACGGCAACGATCAAAGCAGCTGTGCCGCCGATGAGCGCGGTCGCGTCTCCTCCTTGCAACTTAAGGCTTAACATAACAACGACATCCACCGCGAAAAGAAGCGGAATGAGAGCGGCGACTATTTTTTTCACGCCTAGACTGAGACCAGGGGTCGAAGGTTCAGTATTCGCAGAAGAGGCATCAACCGGAGTGTCCGTCCCGCCAAAAAGCGAGCCGCTCCCCGGCTGTACCAGCCCATCGCGCCAGGTACCGTTGGCAATGTCTCGCTTCATGAACCAGTAAGCTGTAACGGTTGTAACCGTTGCCATAACGAGCAGGAGCGGGATGCTCGCTTCCATAACCTGCGCGACGCCAAGACCTGCAGCGTCTGCGGTCAGCTTGGGCGCGCCTTGTATGACGTAATCGCCCGATAGCGCGATGCCATGGCCAAACAGGTTCATGGCCATCGCCGCTCCTAGCGCCGGTAAGCCGACGCGAATTGCCACTGGCAACAGCACGGCTCCAATCAAAGCGACCGCTGGCGAAGGCCAGAAGAAGAAGCTGACCGTCATCATAATGAGGCCGATGCCCCAGAAAGCCATTGCCGGCGAGCGGATCAGCCGAGCGAAAGGGCGAATCATAATCTCATTTATACCGGTGAAGACAAGCAGTCGGCTCATTGCCACAATAATCGAGATGATTAGAATCGTGCTTGATAGTTCTTTTATAGAAAAAATCAAGCTGTTAAACAGTCCGCTGACTGCTCCACTGAGCGTGCCGGATGCAACGAAGCCGATGGCCCCGATACCGAGGAGACAGGCGATAGTCGTGTCGCGTCTCAGCGCGAGCATGACGATTATAACCGCAACAAAAAACAGATAAAGCCAATGAATGGAACCTAATGTGAGGTCCATAGGAATCTGTCCTCTCTGGAGCAGGATGTCTGGCTACAGCCATCCTATGCAAGAGCGGACATGGGCGTTCGCACAAGCAGCAAGCGAATCAGAGCTAGCTAAACTCTATTTTTCGTCGGGATAGAGCTTTCCGCCTTTATAGTTGCCCTTATCCCAAAGCTGTTCTTCGGAGAGGGTTGTTTCAATAATTTCGATTGGAACGCCATCAAGCAGGACCATTGCACATTTATATCCATCGAATGGTTCGTATAGGGGCATAATAATTTCTTTGTCCTTTAAAGCTTCTTTAATGTTATTTGTTTTAAAAGCGATATGAATTTGATTGCGAATGTTTTCGTTGAGCGGTGAATTCGGTTCAAAGCGATGATGCTGAATGTGGATATCACGGTTTTCGCCGTCAACGGTATACATGCCAAACAAGGGGCTAAATCGTTCCCCAGCGTTCATTTGTATTATCGGTTTTCCGATATGATGAAATTCTAGCGTGTACTTTTTATCCATTTATAGGTTACCTGCCTTATGTGATATTAAGATATTAATAGATCAAGCCGAGATCCCATGATGCGTAGGAACCCCGGCAGGATGATTTTGCTAGATTTCGATGAAAAAGGTGCTCGGTCAGCTCATTACGTACGGGCGTGATTAAACTCCTGCCAGCTGTCTGCTGCAGCACCGGTAACAAACGGAGATGGCTCTCCGGTACAGTAGAGCCGCAGCTTGTGCATCGCCCGGGTGCATGCGGTGTAGAAAAGCTTGCGATGCCGTTCCTCTCCATAAACAGCTGAGGAGGCGTCATGGATGAGAACAGCGTCAAACTCAACACCTTTGGCCAAGTAGGCAGGAATGACGACAGCTCCGCTGTGGAAGCTTGTGGTGTCTTTGGTCACCAGCTTCAGCTCTTTCAGCCCAGCATGGCGTCTCAGTTTCTCCCAAGCTTCTTGCGCTTCGCGGGCAGTTTGGCAGATGACGGCGACGGATGCGGTTCCCGAGGCCAATAGCTCATGCAAGTCTTTCGCCAGCATGGCATCACGTTCTCGTTCATCCGAGGCACGGTACAATAGCGGCAGCTCGCCTGGCCGATCAAACGGCTCGATTCCGCTCTCATCTGGCAGCATCGATCTTGTGAACTCAACAATTTGCCGAGTGGAGCGGTAGCTGCGCTTGAGCACGATCGTATCCGTCTGTTCCGGGCCGTACAGCTCGGCGAGCCAATTGCTTGCAGCGAGCTCCGTAGAGTGAGCGAAGATCGCTTGGTTGAAGTCTCCGAGAGCAGTTACTTTGGCCATAGGGAACAGCTTTTGAAGAAAATGGAACTGGAAAGGCGAGAAGTCCTGCGCTTCATCTATGAGCACATAACGGATGGACGTATTCATGCGGAAGCCCTGCACAAGCTCGGTCAAATAGAGCAGGGGAGCGGCATCTTCATAAGAAAGCCGCTTCTCTTCGAAGGCAGAATGCGTCATCCGGCAGATCGCCTGCCAGTCGCCAGGCTCCTCGCTGGAAGGTTCATTTTCCTGGAATAGATCCCGGTACATATTCGCAACATCAATCCAGGCGAGCCCATCAGCCAGGCGGCGAAGCGGCTTGAACGCCTTCCGGACGACTTCGGCTCGCAGCAGATTTTCCTCCAGCGTGCTTTCGTCTATCTCCACACCTTTGCGGAGCTTCCGCTGCATGGCCTTATGGACCCGAATGTACTGATCGTTGTCGAGAAGTTCAATTTCTTCGCGGACCCATTCGGCTCCGAGCTCCTCTTGCTCCAACCGAGTCAGCTCTTCCAACAGCCACTCGCGCAGCAGTTCGATCCGATTGGGCAAACGAATATGACTTTCCATGCTGTAAAATCGATCTTCAAGTTGCTTGCGGGCAAGCAGCAGCCTGCCGCGGAAGCGAAAGCCTTTGAAGCGCATGCCGCTGTTTAATAGGCTGTCTCCGTAGGCATGAATGCGTTTCAGAAAACCGATAGAATTTTTGAAACGGATGGAGAGCATACGTTGACGGACGGCTTCGTCAGCACTAGATGCCGCGAGCACAGCCTCAAGCTGCTCGTTCATGTCTTCTAACTTATAACGTTTGCCGAGCCGCCGCTCCAGGTAGTCCTGAAATGTCGTCTGGCGGATATTTTCCTCGCCAAGCTCGGGCAGGACGGAAGAGATATAACTGCTGAACATTGGATTGGGGGAGAAAAGCACCATTTGCTCGGCTGTTATACGATTCCTATGTTTGTAAAGCAAGTAGGCGACGCGCTGCAGCGCAGCGGAAGTTTTGCCGCTGCCGGCTGCGCCCTGGACGATCAGCATGCGGGCGCGATCGTTGCGGATGATCGCATTTTGCTCCTGTTGGATCGTGCCTACGATAGACTGCATTTGGGAGCTGGAGCTGCGACTGAGCACTTCCTGCAGCAGATCGTCGCCGATCGTCATGCCGGTATTAAACATCGAGCGGATCACGCCGTCCCGAATCGAGAACTGTCGTTTGAGCGTCATTTCACCGGAAATTTCACCTCCGGGAGTCCCATAGAGGGCAGGGCCCGGACCGTAATCGTAATAAAGGCTGGCGACCGGTGTACGCCAGTCGTAAACGAGAAAGGTTTCGCCGTCATCGGACAGGAAGGAAGCAACGCCGATATAGATCGGCTCCGACGGGCCATCCTGGCCTTCTTCCTTAAAATCTATCCGCCCAAAATAAGGAGCTGGGAGGAGACGGCGCATCTTCAGCAGACCGGAGCTTAGATGCCGGTGGCTGCGTTCTCTTTCGGACAAAATCTCCGCTTGCTGCTTCATGCTGATCGCGGTTTCCAGCCGATCATCGCCTGCGGTGAGGTTGACCGTGACATCTTCCCAAAAATCGGTCCGAATGCCGACTACCTGCGTCTTCAGCTCCGAAATAAGAGGTTCGTCCCGGGCTATTCGGGCTTGAAGCTCCTCGCGCACGGAGTTCACGCGCTCCTGTTCTTTTTGCCATTGTATCGGATCAATCAACCTGGGCACATCCCTTCCATGTCCGCTCGCTTAAACCGTCAGAATAGTAAGTTGACGGGGAGTAGGTTATCCTGTATAATATAATTGATATAAATTCGTTTTTATTTATATTTATGAAGCGGATAAGCGAAAACTAGTTTATCACTTTCACCTAGCATAGAGCAAGTTCTGGAGGCCCGCGGAAGCGGGTCTTTTTTGTTTTTCTATATTTATATCCTTCTCGTATCTGCTGCGCATACGCTAACCGTCCTAGAGACAGTACAGGTGTATAGCTTGTGTCATACAATTTCACCGGAACAACGCTGATTCCTGCCGTATGACGAATGCTTGCATATGTAGAATATTCATGCCGAATTGTCGATACGATGTATCGTCGAGCATCCGCTAGGTTGAACGCGGCGGTAGCCTGATTGATTCCGAGGAGGCGGTATGAGCATGATTCGATTTAATGCGGTGTGGTTGGCAGGACCAGGCTTTTTGGAGCGCTACACGCGCGAATGCTCGTTGCCGGAACGGCGGAGGGACCCCGCTTTCCCTAGGATGAGGCTGCTGCTGCAAAAGGTTCCGATTCCATTTGAAGCATTCGGAGCTTTGACGATGGGAAATAAGGAACTTGCGTTTACACCGCTCAACCCGACTTTTTCTAGAGTCGCGGTGTTCCAATTTTATGGTTTGAACCGTACGCTGGAATTTCGAGCCTTCTATTCTGATTTGTATCTCAGTCCGATCAAACCGATTGCGGATAATCCACTGCCTACATGGGGACAATGGGCGTTGTTGACAAGTCGCATTACGAGTGTTGAATTTGTTCTAGCTGCTTCCAGCACGGGTCCTCTGTTATACGAATGGCTTGCCACCAAAATTGATCGGTTGCCCTGATGGGGGAGGGGGCGGCGATTCAGACGGCGCCTTAACGTCCAATAGTTGGTATACGACTTCCAGGGAGGCAGGGAAGATGACCATTCAGATCAATTCAACGCTGCTGGAAACGATCCAGGGCGATATTACTCGTTTGCAAGCCGATATTATTGTAAATGCCGCCAATTCCAGCTTGCGGGGCGGCGCTGGAGTAGATGGAGCGATTCACCATGCCGGTGGCATTGCTATACATGACGAGTTATCGCTAATCCGCCAAGAACACGGGGGTTGCGACACCGGTGACGCTGTCATTACGACAGCTGGAAAACTGCCCGCTGCATATGTCATTCATGCCGTTGGGCCCGTTTGGCAGGGCGGCCAGATGGGAGAATCGGAGCTGCTGGCTTCGAGTTATCGCCGCTCTCTTGAGCTTGCGGAGGAGAAAAATGCGTCCAGCATCGCTTTTCCCGCGATCAGCACGGGGCTATACGGCTATCCCAAAGCCGAGGCGGCAGTCATAGCCTTTAGCGCCGTGGCGGGTTATTTGAAAAAAACTACCGATACAACGATCAAGCGAGTCAGCTTCGTCTGTATGGACGAGGAGAACTGCTGCGAGCTGAGCAAGCAGATCAAGCTAGCCTACACGGCTGCAGAGTAGCCTCGCCATATTAGCTATTTTCGAGCCTTGGGTGACCAGGGCTTTTTATCATTGCAACAATTCATGCCTCGAAAGAGACTGACCTCTGGAAACAAGCAGGTTCAATAAAGTATGATAGGCATATTGAGCTTAGGGAGGATAATTAAATGAAGTGGGAAATCATTCAAGCAGAGATGACTTTTAACAAGGAAGACGGATATGTTGGCAAGGTTGAGTTCAAGGTTGAAGGGCATAAACAGCCCTACGAAGTTGCCCTACATAGCAAGCGAGGCAGGGATTGGGCTTACGGACTGTTTTTCAAAAACGAAGCAGGACCAGAAAATGAGATTGAGCTCGTAGAAGAGGAGCTTGAGGAGAACGATGAGCTGTACGATGAGCTTATCGAGGCAGCTCGTGCTGTTGTGGTTCGTGATCAACCAGAGGCTAAAGGCAGCGATTCGGAGGAAACGGAGTAAATTAGCCAGTACAATATAGGTGGATAGCGCTGTATCGTTTTCGAAGCGAAGCGATAGGAACTTTCACAAAGGGGCTGTCCCTAAGTCATCTAATGAGTGACTACTGGGACGGCCCCTTTTTTTGTTATGCCGTGAAACTCGATCGGATAATGCTTACCGATTGTTTAGGCCCAGCTGCGGCCCATGCGGATATGGGGAATGCCGGCATCAAGGAAAATGTCCGGAGATACCGGTACATAACCGAGCTTGACATAAAAAGGCTTTGCCTGGCACTGAGCGTCCAAAATAGAGCCCTTGAAACCGGCTTTGCGAGCTGCTTCCTCCATCGCTCGCACGATGTGAGAGCCGGCGCCTTTGCCCCGGCATGAAGCTAGAACAGCGATGCGCTGCAGCTTTGCGTTGCCGTCGCCAAACGGCTTCAGCCGACCGGCGCCGACGGGATTACCGTCATCCAACAACAGTATATGCGTGCAAGACTGAGGCGACTCGTCGTAATGATCCCATTCCTCATCGGGAGAAACTCCTTGCTCCCCGACAAAAACTTCTCGGCGAATAGCCAAGCATTGGTCCAGCTGTTCCTGGGTTGTTACTTCAACGGCTTGCAGCAAAGCATTCATTCCTTTCTATAAGGACAGCCTTTTCGGCATCATAGACTCGTATTGTAGCAAAGGAGCTTCTGCTTTCGCAATCCATATATTCGTGTAGCGAGCGGGCTGAATCTTTTGTTAATTCTGCTTCACCTGATGTCTCCTTCGGGTATAAGTAGCTATAAACACAGCATTGCATAGGAGGAGAATTATTATGAACCATTTGAAGCCATCTGAAATCGAGAAGCTCAAGTCAGCGCTGATCCAGGAAAAAGTAGAGCTTGAGGCTCATTTTAAAATAAATGCAGAGACAACCGAGGATGGACGTCCCATTTCCATGCAGAATTCGGACGGCGAGCTGTCCAGCTATGACAATCATCCAGCGGATTCGGGCACAGAAACGTTCGAGCGGGAGCGCGATATGGCGCTGGATGAGAAGCTCGGCAAAAAGTTGGCTCAAGTCAATCGGGCGCTGACTTTGATGGAAGAAGGGACATATGGCCTTGACGCTGAAACAGGCGAGCCCATTGCTTATGAGCGGCTGGAGGCCATTCCATCTACCCGCTACAACGTCCAAAACGTGCCGGAGGGGGAGTCCGCTCCAGAGCGTCCTGTTGAAGAGCAAGTCATGACGCTGCCCCCCAAGGGAGCTGGTGAAGGTCGTCAGGCAGCAGCAGGGAAATTTGACGACGCCGGGGCTTGGCAAGCGCTTGAGGATTACGGCAACGCCTCTGATACGGTTAATTCCCAGTCGGAAGCCGATGCTTCAAATGAGCTGGAAAAGCTTCGATAGGTACTCGCGATATACTTGTAAAACGTGAGCCGAATCGAGCCGGATTCCCTTTGGGCAATCCGGTTTTTTAAATATTTATGCGACTTTTTTACGATTTTAGTGCGACTTTTAGATGAGAATCGTTAGAAAGAAGATGAGAGAAGCTTAACTGCCCTGCCAAGCAGTTATCCGCTACACTAAAACGACGAATGGACAGGAGGAATACACCTTGATCACCAAAAGATGCCTTTTTTGCGATATATCCGTTCCCGTGAAATCCGGGGCCGGCACGATAGAGCGTTTTGTGAGCTGCGATTGCGCTCCTGGCGCGGAATATTCGCTCAGTAGCGAACAATATGACGCGCTAGCAGCGATCTCTTATCCCCGTCAGAGGGAGCTTTTCCCGCTGGCTTCGGCCTTTATCCGGGAAATGACGGGACTTGGTCGGGAGGTCAAGCTTACCGCCGATGAGGTGGAGTCGCTTCCGGCATCCCCGCATGTGCCGCTCACCGTCGAGGCAAAGAGTGCTAAGCTGCTCGCCTATTTGCGCCGCCAAACTAGCGCCCCAGGCGAGTCTGTAATCGTGCACCGGCTTGCCCGCAGCTTCAATCTGACTTACTCCCAGAACTTGCAGGAGATGGTCTACGTCATTGAAAAGCTGCGCGATGAGGAACTGCTGGAGCGGACGGGCTCCGTGTTCACCTTGACGAGCAAGGGGTGGAATCAGGCGGAGCTTGCCGTATCAGGCGAGCTTCAAAAAATATGCGTCATCGCCGGGGACGGTGGCAAAGACCAGGACGGGGACTGGATTGGTCATGTCCTGCCGCTGCTGCAACAATGCGGCTACACAGCCCGCCTGCTGGGACGTGACGGAGATTCCGATTCGGATCTCGCGCTTGATATGTTAGCGAGTGCGGATCTTGTGTTAGCCGAGCTGTCCGGCGCTGCTGTCGAAGCTTATTTGGCCGGCGGTTATGCACTGGCTGCGGGCATCCAGCTGTTATGGATCGCGCGTGAGGGCAGTGAAGCCGCTCCGGATTGGGCTGGCGCAGCACCTTTACGCTGGAGCACGCCCGAGGAGTTGAGCACGCTGCTGTTGCAGCGACTGAGTAATCAAGGCGGTCTGCGACCGACTGGCTCGTAAAGGCAGTTTTCCCCTGAATCGTGATTCAGGGGATTTTTAATTTTTGATTTCCGTGTAAGGTAGAGGTAAGGATAGAGTCGTCTGACAGGCGGCATGCTACCGACAACATTCGGAATCAGGAGGGAAGCTGGTGGCAACAGGTCGTATGACGGCGCAGGAACTGGAGAAATTGCAGATCAACCCGAGAATGATGGAGCAACTGGAAAAATGGAAAATAAAAGGTGTGCATGCCGAGCAAGCGGGACAGGAGTTGCTTCACTGGAATTCGTCCGGGGAGGATCGGCCAGCGGCCATTCTCTCCTGCACCAAGAGTGTACTGTCAGCGCTGATCGGCATCGCGATCGACCAGGGAATAATCGGCAGCGTTCACGACTCTATTGTGCCATATTTGGATGGAGACGATCAGGAACTGGTTCACGCGTTACGCGATGACCCACGCAAAAGGTCAATTACGCTGGAGCATTTGCTCACGATGACAAGCGGTCTTGATTGGCCAGATTTTGACAAGCCTTATTGGGAGCTTAAGGAAGCCAAGAATCCGACGGCTTTTGTACTTGGGCGGCCGCTCGCTCATGAGCTAGGCGATGTCTTCACTTACAATTCAGGCGGCTCACAACTCCTTGCGATCGCACTTGAGCGCGCCGCAGGCGAAAGCTTGTCTCGCTTTGCACGACGTCATTTGTTCCGACCGCTTGGCATCGGACCGGTTCGTTGGAACCGACTTCAAGGTGGTCAGGAAGGCGGCGCTGGTTTATCCGTGGGTATGCGGGATTTGGCCAAACTCGGAAGATTATATGTGCAAGAAGGCAGTTGGGAGGGCAAGCAGATTGTTTCAGCCGATTGGGTGCGGCAGTCGGTGCAACCCCATCATAAGGGGCTGCTCCATTACGAGCCTGCTGTATATGGCTGTTATGGCTATCACTGGTGGGTTTCCCCCGCTGACAAACAGCCTGGGCCGGACTTTTATTTTGCGTTCGGTTATGGAGGGCAGTATCTGTTCGCCGTTCCTTCGCTCGATTTAACCGTTGTTGTTCGCAAAAGCCTGGATGGCCGCAATAAGGCCATTTTATCGCGCCGTGTGATGGAGGAATTTATTCTGCCTGCACGGATGAATTCATAAGTGGGCTCCAATTGGGGAATGCTACCTGTGGAGCCTGCAATAGGCAGGCCGGTTAACAACCAGCCAGGAGGAATCCCATATGAATATGAACCCCGAACAGCAGCCGCAGGGCGAAGGCGAGATCAACAGCTTGAACCTAAGCTACGAGCAATTCCAGGAGCAAGTGAGACAGCGCCGCGAGCAAGAACAAGCCCAAGGCCGGATCGCTCTTCAGCGTGCGGGAGCGGATAATAGTGCGGAGAAGGTGCGTGCGCTCGTTAATACGATGCAGGAGCTTGTGCAAGAGCTGAGCATGACCGAGAATCAGATCCAAGTGCAGGCTGACGCGCAACTGCGCCAAATCCGCAAGCTCAAGGATCGGGCGACTGCAATAGAGGCAGAAGTCCGCGGTAGTATTTCTCCACCGACTATGCATTAACTGTAGCAGCTCTAACTCGGTGGAACATAGATTTCCAAGAAGCCTCGGGCAACGCTGATTGTTGCGTTTACCGGGGCTTTTTCATTGCGAGAATAAGCCAGTGAAACTTGATCATTAGTAGTTGGTTTTGATGCGCCGTCAGGGCATCTAAGGCTGTTTTATGCTATGCTGGATGAGAAGCGAAGGGAGGCCTGGGCACATGAATACTGACTTTTTACCGGTGCGCGAGCTGGAAGGCCATTTGCTCTTATCCATCAAAAAAAACGATTTTGGCCTGACGGTATCAACCCAAGAACTCGTGTATCACAAGCCGCATGTCAATTATTATTTAAAGCTGTCCGATATGGTAAGCCTAGTTCCGTTTGAGACCATTCAAGAAAAAGGCATGACAGTCGCTTATCAGCGCAGTGGGACTGCAGAATATGCCATTAGCGGCGCAAATGTTTCAACATACCGTATCCATGTAAGCTCCGCAGTTATGCACAATCGCAGCGGTCGTTTTCCAATGGGCTCTATGCAATTCGTCTTGCCAATTCCTCCCCGTATGCTGCAGTTGATCGGCGCACATAGCGGCATGAGCAGTTTATAGGTCACAGCAGCTCTTATCCTCGCTTTTTGTTGTTAGGGAACAGCATCCCAGCGGGCAGTGGAGTCACATATAGTGGCAATCACATTTTCCGCTTGGCTTAGTCAAGCTTGGGGTAATATATTCTGTAGCAAGTGACTAAGAAGCGAAAGCGAGGAAATAGCGATGAATGCACTATATACGGCAGAAGTGACCGCCAAAGGTGGCCGCGAAGGAACGGTGAAATCTTCGGACGGGGTATTGGATCTTCCTCTCTCTATGCCGAAGGCGCTTGGAGGCAGCGGTGTAGCGGCGACTAATCCGGAGCAGCTGTTCGCAGCTGGTTATGCAGCCTGCTTCGAAAGTGCCCTGCAACTTGCGGCCAAGAAGGCCGGGGTAAAGGCTAAAGGAGCAACTGTTACGGGGCATGTGTCGATTTATAAAGATGACCCGAGCTTCAAGCTTGGCGTCCGATTGGATGTATCTATCCCTGGAGCGGAGCTGGATCACACCCGTAAGCTCGCGGAGCAAGCGCATCAGCTATGCCCTTATTCCAAGGCAACTCGTGGCAATATCGAGGTTGAAATTAATGTGCTGAAAAGCACGGAGAACTCGGCGACCCTGTAAACTCGGAGCGTTCCAGCTCGTTAGTGGATAGACGAGTGCAATTCAAACGTCTCAGCTTGTCAAAGGATACACGAGCGGTTCAGAACGTCTCAGCTAGTCAATGGACATACGAGCGCAAATCAGATGTCTCAAGCTCGACCACTGATGATCTAACGGAACGGAGAGCGCTTATTCCGCCTCAAACACGGGGTTCAAGTCATCTAACGGGCTGGCCCCCTAATTCTGGAGAGTTCAGGGCGAAATAGGTTTGAATCGAAGTCTAGCTTCATTTTTCTCGCAAATACGCTTATACGGCCCGTTTGTACTCGGATACATCCGGATTTGTTTCGGCAATCCACTGCATAAACTCAGCGGGGGATCGCTTCCCTAAGCTGAGGTGCATCTTGCGGTGGTTGTAGAAATCCATGAACGAATCCACGGCCTGAAACGCCTCTTCAAACGTAGTAAAGCGCTCCTTACTCAATAACCAGCGCTCCAGCGTGGCATGGAACGATTCAATATAGGCATTCATGTTGGGCGTTTTCGGAGGGATTCGTTCATGCACAAATATAAGCTCCTCCGCCAGTTCTCCAAACGCCTTGCTCACAAACTGAGGGCCATTGTCCGTTCGAATAACAGGTGTTTGTTGTCCAGGCATGAGACGTAGATTTAGTGCTGTACGCACCATATCGCAGACGTGTTTGGCTTCGCAACTAGAGCCGGTGTAGTAGCCCACAATGCTGCGGTCAAATACATCGATCATGTCCGCGATAAAAAAGAACTGGCTGTAGCCGTCTACGTATCCATATTTAATATCCAGCTGCCACAGCTGGTTCGAGGCCGTAATGTCGTGGTAACGCGCCAGACGTCTCGGGTAATGAACCTTCTTTCGGCGCTGGGGATGCAGAATCTGCAGCTCGCGACAGAGTCGGTACACCTTCTTTTTGTTAATAACCAAATCATAGGACTTGCGAAGACATTCGGTTAGGAGGCTGTAGCCATACCCGTGCTCTTCCCCTGATACCAGCTCCAGCAACCATTCCTTGATTTGCTCGTCGCTAATGACACGGCCGGCCATGGTGAGCGACTGGGTCGAGAGAGGCCGTCCTGAGCGCTGGGGAGTGGAACGGACAGAACGATTCGCCTGGTTTCGCCGGCTGTAAAACGTGGAGCTAGACAGGTCAACGATACGTAAAAGAACGGCTATCTGGTGTCCCTGCTCGACGAACGTTTGGGCAACGTGAAGTTTGTCATCGAGGCAGGGCTGGACTTTTTTACGAGCTCCCGCAGAACGTTGTTCTCCAGTTCCTTTTCACCTAGTGCCTTGAGGGCTTGCTCATACTTGGCCTCTAGCTCAGCAAGTCGCCTGGCATCGTCGATCCGTTCATCGATGGTTGGGATCGCATCATGACCGACTTTCTCCTGATACTCCTTCACCCAGTTTCGAATGGTCTTGGGAGATACGTCATATTTGCGGGCAAGGACGCCGCTCTTTATTCCTGCCAGGGCTTCCTGCGCCACCTTGTTCCGAACTCCTTCAAACACCTGATTCCTCTGCCTCATGGCCCTCTCACCTCTTACTAGTAGTGTACCTGATTTCCCAGGGTACTCTCCAATTCAATTAGGGGGCTTAAGAGCTAAAGGATCTGAGCAGCGTTATTCGGGTCAGAAATGATTAAAGCACCGCGAAATTTCCTCAATAGCGTCTCTCAGTTCCGGTAAACTTCAAAAACCTATTATTTTGCTGAAATAAGGCGTCACAGTTCCGTTACGCATTGAATTCATTTACAAGCGAAATTCAGTCACACGGATTCGAACACGATGCAGCGTCATCAACCTAAATGTGGCGACAGAGCCAATTTCGCTTGGTAAGTTGTTGGATGCGAGTCTTGTCATTCTTAATGCGAGCTGAAAAGTGCGAGCTGAATTCGCAATTTGCACTAAGATAAATGACAAAGAGAAATTTTGTATTCGGCTATTGTTGTATCCAGCTATGGCGGATCCAAAGGCATCATATAGGTGAAGCAGATATGCAAGCTGTCCAGAGTTTTTGAAGACCGCTCAGGAATAATGGCCGGTCAAAATAATTAGGGGCTGTCCCTAAAAGTCATCTTTAGATGGCTTTTGGCACAGCTCCTTTTTTATTGAGTTTTATTTACTCTACATATTGAATAATTATAGGTGTAAGAGTATATTTATACTTTATTATAGCGGTAGCAGGAGGAATGCAACGTGAGAGCTTATTATGAGGTTGAAGAGGCGGCGCTGAATAGCTGGCCGGCCCTTCAAACGAATAGCTGCAGCGGCTGGCTGGTGAAATCGAATCGCGGGTATACAAAGCGGGCCAATTCGGTACAGCCGCTTGCCCATAAAGGGAAAGACATAGAGCAGCTTGAACTCAAGATCAGCCGTTGCGAGGCGATTTACAATCGCAGCGGTCAGCCAGCAATTTTCAAGATTACGCCTTTCACCGAGCCGGAAGAGCTGGACGTCGCTCTAGCGCGGCGTGGATATGAGATTGCCGATCCTTCACTCGTCATGGTTGCTCCAATGGACCAACTCGCTCCGCAGCATGCCGGTGATGGGGTACTTGTTTCGGAACAGCCTTCAGCCGCTTGGCTGCAATTGATGCATGAGTGGGGAGGCTGCGGCGAGGAAGAGCTTCGCATCACTTCGATGATGTTCGAAGCAGCTCAATTGCCTCGTCAGTTTGCGCTGCTGCATGCACAAGGTCGTCCTGTATCGCTTGGATTGGCAGTTTTGGATGGGGAGCAGATTGGTTTCTATGACATTCTGACCGCTCCTGACAGCCGCGGCAAAGGCCACGCCAAGCGGCTCATCCGGCATCTGCTCCACTGGGGAGCGGAACAAGGGGCGACTCAGGCTTTTTTACAAGTGGTAAGTGGTAATGGGGCGGCGGAGAAGCTGTATGCAAGGCTGGGATTCAGAGAGGCTTATCCGTATTGGTATCGGGTACAGCGAGGCTAAGGAGTAAAAGTCTTTACTTGTCGGAATCGAGGGTGATATAGTATTCAGGCTGTCTCTTTCGAGGGATGACCGAGTCGACATCAGAAAGGAATGCTTCCCCTTGAGTACAACAGAAGAAACGAAGCCTCAGTTAATCGCAACAAAAATTTGGAAATGCCGCAATGCCGATTGCAAAGCATGGGTGCGCGACGAGTTCGCCGCTGAGTCCCAGCTCTGCCCGATGTGCAAAGGGCCGATGCTGCGCAGCATTCGCCATCTGCCGGCTGTCCAAAACAAAATCAAGCGCAAGCCAAAGCCAAAAAACGAATACGGCCTCTAGTCGCCCCCATTGTGGTGCGGCGACAAGCCGTCCAGCCGCTCCCGCGACTATCGCGCGGGGCGGCTTTTGCTATGTCGGCAGAGCATGCCCTCGACAGCCGCATGTGCTACAATAGAACGCAGTATAGTTACCAATCCGCCAGAAGGGGGATGTTAGGCATGGAGTTTCAACCTAACGCCGAGCCGCAGCCAGATGCTGCGCAGCCAGAGCATGCAGCAGAATGCTGCTCGAACGAACGGCGCAGCCATCATTCCGAGAAGACAAAAACGAATCTGATCAGCCGCCTCAACCGCATTGAAGGTCAGGTGCGCGGCATTAAAGGGCTGATTGAAAAGGACACCTACTGCGACGATGTGCTCAATCAGATCAGCTCGATTCAATCCGCTTTGAACGGCGTAGGTAAACTGCTGTTAGAGCAGCATCTCAAGTCTTGTGTGGTGGAGCGACTGCAAGAAGGAGATTCCACCATCATCGACGAGCTTATGGTCACGATGAATAAGCTCATTCGGTGAGGAAGAGGAGAAACTTTGCATCGCTGTCATTCGTCTAGAAACCAGACAGGTATTTACTTAAAAGGAGTGCGGCAATGGAACATAAGTTTGAGCTTGAAGCCGTCTGGGAGGGAGGACGAAATGGCGAAGGACGTATTCGCTGCGGAGCCATGGAGTCCGAGGTGTCCATTCCTTCCGTTATGGACGGTCCAGGCGTAGGCACTAATCCCGACGAAATGCTGCTTGGCGCAGCGGCAACCTGCTACATAATTTCCTTAGCAGCCATGCTTGAGCGCTCCGGCTTAACAATAAGCCGTCTCTCACTTCGCTCTACTGGTGTAGTCGAGACAGCGGACGGCGTGTTCACCTATCGCTCCATTACCCATCGGCCATTTATCGAGCTGCCTGCCGAGGCGGATGCCTCACAACGGGAGAGAGCGGAGCGTATTGCGCTTAAGGCGGAGCAGTCCTGCATGATTACGCGAGCTTTAGCTGGCAATGTGCTTGTAGAGGCGATACCGGAAGTACGTATTGGCGGAGAAGGTGAGGTGTCCGCATGAAAAAAGGCAATGGCAAGCCGCCTCAAATTATTGCTCGCGACGAAGAGAAGGACTATATCGTGCGCCGGCAGTTCATGTTTCGGCTGAACATCTTCTTTTTTGCAGCCTTTGTCATGTTCGGTATTCTTATTGTACGGTTGGCCGTACTGCAATTTATCGATGGTCCCGAGCTGAAGCTGATGCGGGAAGATCAGGGGACAAGGGATGTGTCAATCCCGCCATTCCGTGGCAATATTCTCGATTCCGACAAAAAGCCGATCGCTTATTCAACCTCAACGCAGACGCTGACCTATACGCTTCAAGCGGAGAATAACAAGCAGATCGCCATCGATATGAGCGTCAAGCTATCCAAATTATTCAAGAAGTACAATGATGATCCCGAAGCGCAAATGACGCCAGAAGAAATTCAGAAGCAGATGGACTTGGGCTTCCGGACCAATACGATCTCCGTTCCGCGGCGTATCCGTTCCGATCTGTCCAATGCTGAGATCGCTTTTATTTCGGAAAACAAGGATCAATTCATCGGTGTGGACATCGTCGAGGAGAGCGTCCGCAACTATAGCGAGGACCGCGTAGCGTCTCAACTTGTCGGCTACTTGAAGAAGTACAAGTCCGCTGGCGACTTGACCAAGTACAAGGAGATCAAGGAGAAAAACGATCCCGCGACCAAGTACCTCCAGGAGGAAACAGTTGGTTTCGACGGCCTGGAGTATATGTACCAAGAGCAGCTGCGCGGCACCAACGGCCTTAAAACTTATCCGGTTGACCGGACCAACAAAGTGACGGGGCCACCTGTTGTTGAGCCTCCGCAGCGGGGCAATGACCTGGTGCTAAGTATTAATCGTTCCGTGCAAGTCAAGACGCAGGGAGCCATTATGAACCAACTGGACATCCTCCAAAACGCAACCAGCAAGCCGCTGAATGCCGGCAATGAAGCTACGATGGGCTTTGCCGTGGCGATGGAGGTTGATACCGGCAAGGTGATCGCTATGGCCAGTATGCCGGATTACGATACGAACATTTGGAAAGGCGGCTCCGCGACCAGCGAGAAGCTGGACCCGGTGAAGAATTTTATAACAAACGGCACGGTCCGCACCGTTTATCCGGATTATGATGACGAGAAGGAGCTTGCCAAGCATACCCCTTCGCTCGTTTATCTTGGCTCGGTACAAAAGCCGCTTTCTGTTTTAATCGGCCTGAATGAAGGGCTGTTTACCGCAAATCAGCAATATCGAGACATCGGTTTTTACGAATTCGGTGCCAAGGGCAAAGAAGTTCGAATTAACAATGCTGGCAGTAAGGCGAACGGTTATATTGATGCAAGCCAATCGCTTGCCAAATCATCCAACGCTTTTATGATGGCGATGGTCGGGGAAAGGCTGCTTAACAAGTACAATGGCGAAGAAGCCATTCAAGTATGGGATAATTATATGAAGCAGTTTGGACTCGGTGTTAAGACCGGAAGCGGGCTCCCTTACGAGCAAGCGGGAGTAGAGGATTACTTCCATGAGTCAGAGAATGCAAGTAATCTTTCTGCTATGGCCCGTGCCTCCTTCGGCCAGATGGGCAAGTATACAACGCTGCAGCTGGCGCAGTATACGACCATGCTTGCGAACAAAGGCAAACGTATGAAGCCACTGTTCGTTAGCGAGATTCTCGACCCTAAAGGCAATGTAATCGAGAAGATTAAGCCTGAGGTGCTCAATAAAGTTTCCTTCCCTGATTCATATTGGAATACGATTTATGACGGCATGAGTCAAGTTAAGGTTCAAGGTTTTGAAGGCGTCGACTACAGCTTCTTGCGTAAAACCGGAACGTCGCAGCAGCAAGTTGCAAAAGGCAGAATGGTGGAAAATTCCGTGTTCATCGCCTTCGCTCCAGCTGATAAGCCGAAGATTGCGGTTGCGATTGTCATTCCGGAAGGCGGCTTCGGCGGTTACGGTGCTGCTCCTGTTGCACGCCAAATCTTTGATGCTTATGACGAAGCTGTTGGAATGTACGGCACACCTAAAAAATCCTCAACCAAAAAAGGCGATTGATCCCGGCTGGTAGGCTCGTCGGGTGATCACCAGCGGATGAAAAACGTTCCTCCGAAGCACTTTTTTTGGAGCAGCTCATGCCTGAAACCGGGCAGAGTTGCTTTTTTTGTTTAAAAGTAAAACTTTTGGAGCTGAACAACGTATGTACTGAATGGTTATTTTGAACTCATATTTTTTGGAAAAGGTGATGGGGAGTTGGCAAACGAAATGAAAGTTGTCCTTTATCAAAAGTTGCCCGGGGGCAGCTTGCGCAAAATTGACGAACGTTCCTGGTCGGCGGAAATGATTGCAGCTCTGCATCATATCAATTATTTAACGATCGGCGGAGAAGAGTATGAAACGGTTGAAGGAAGGCTTAATATGGATGAAGGTGTTATGGAGCTGCTACTGCTCTCCATTGGCAGCGGCTCATGAATACAGCATAGAAAGGAGAGTTTTTAACCCATGAAGGATCAGGAAATGAACAGCTCCAAGAAAGACAAGGAAGAGGCTAAAGCTACCTCCAGCACTTGGAAAAAGACAGGGAATCCGCCGAAGGTTATGTCCACGACGCTGGGACTGGTGCTTCTGGCCGGCAGCGCTGGCACCTCAGGGGCGTTCGCCGCAGGAACATCGCCATCTCCTTCTCCGGCCGCAAGCGGGCCTTCTCTCGTAGAATGGTCGAGCGACGAGGTCAAAGCTTTTTATGATCCCGAGCTGGATTGGAATCTGCCGGCCCTTAACCCGGAAGAGGAAGAAGAGCCAGGAACAGATAATGGCGGCGGGGGGACTTCGGGCGGCGGTACTTCCAGCGGCGGAACGACGATCGTCAATAATGGCGGCGGTTTCGGCTGGGACGATATGCTGCTGTACCATCTTATTTTCAACAGAGGCGGCGGATACTCTTCCAGCGCTTGGGGACACTCAAACCCCTCTTATAATGCCTCGACTGGCGCTCCATACAAAAGAACGACGTATGACAGCTCCCGCTTCCAGAACCGCCCTACGGTCGGCTCGACGGTACGGCCGAAAACATCTTCCGGCAGCGGCAGCATTACCCGTCGCTCAACTTCTTCCTCGAAGGGAAGCATCGGTGGAACTTCAAGCGGTTTATCGTCGGGATCGTCGAAGTCTAGCAGTTCCTCAGGGTTCGGAGGATGATCAAGCCTGCTCTGGAGGCCCTAAAGCGTCCACGCCTCAATCGCAGGGAAGCCTTGGAGCAGCTAAGCGAACTTGGTTTCAGCTGGGCCGATCTGGATGGGGAAGAGTACTGGCTGGACGAAATGATTGCGCTGGATGCTTCGGTATATGCCGAGCTGGTAGAGGCATCGTCGATGCTATGGAAAATATTCGACCGAACGGTCCGGTACATGCATGGGCGTCGGGATCTTTACGCGCTCACCGGTATCCCCTCGATTTTGTGGAATATGCTGGACGGCTTGGAGCTTCCGCCTGAAGGCAACATCAGCCGATATGCTCGCTTCGACTTCGCGATCGGGCTGGACGGAGACATCCGTTTACTGGAGCTGAATGCGGATACGCCGACAGGTTATGCGGAGGCGGCAGCGGCGACGCCGTGGTTATGCCGTCAAGCGGGTTTGCACTCGCCCAATGAAGCGATGCCAGGCCTGCTTGCTGCAGCATGGGGAGTAGAGCGGCCGGAAGCCGCAGCTTGCGCTGCGTACGGCTCACATGCCGAGGACAGCGGCACGATTGATCTGTTGGCGAAGCATAGCGGATTGCCCATTAAGATGATGGATCTGCTCGATCTATCGGTAGACGAGGGAGTAGTTAAGGATGGGGACGGCTCCCCAGTGACCCGGATGTTCGCTTTATATCCGAAGGAATGGATGGCTCTTGATGAGGGCGGTGAAGCGCTCGCCTACTCTATCGAGAGGGGTCGCCTTCAACTGTTCAATTGTCCGCATGCGATTTTGTTACAGTCGAAGGGACTGCAGGCGCTAATTTGGGGCTTGCATGAACTGAATCTGCTCTACACGCCAAAAGAGCATGAAGCAATCCAAGCTTACATGCTACCAACTTACACGAAGCCGCTTTTCGATGGCAGTTACGTCTCCAAGTCGATGTTCGGCCGAGAGGGCGGTTCGGTTAAGCTGTTTGGAGCAGGCGGAGGATTGGAGCTTGAAGATCGGGACGGGTTTGATACGAGTGTATTTTTCCCGACTGTGTATCAAAAGCGGGCCGATCTTCCGGAGCTAGAGTTGGGAGGGCAAAGTTATCGCATCCTGGCAGGTCTATTTGTTCTGAACGGTGTTCCCTGCGGTCTGCTTGGGCGGGCTGGTGGGCTAATTACAGGTAATACGAGCCATTTTGTGCCGATAGGGGTGAAGGAAACATGAACAATCGATCACAGCGAAGGAATAGCGCGAGTCATATTGTAGCCGTTATTTTTGGTATTATCATTTTGCTTATCGTTGTATCCCAGTGCTCGAACGCTTCTTCGAACAACGTCAGCATGTTCGACACTAGTTATAACTCATCGAGTTATTCGACTGGGGGGCAAGGAACTACAGCGGATGCAACCGTCGTTCCATGGGATTATCGTGTGACTGAAGGCGAGGTCGGCGACCTGGTGGGCGGCGATATGACGATTTTGCCAGATAATCAGTTAATGGCCAACGACGATCAGTACGGCACCGGTGATAAAATATGGACGCTGCAGTATATGACTGCAAATCTCAAAGAAAACGACCAGGGCAAGGCTTCGGTAACCCTTTCAACCTGGAATCCAATCAAGTCTTACAAAACGAAGGAAGCTGCCACGGCCGACCTCGATCGGCTAAAGGTGAAGCTCAAGACGAAGGTGAAGCTTGTTGGCGTGTACAAGACGAAGCTGGATGACAAAACTCGTCAATTCGCCGTACTCAGGCTGCCTACAGGCCAGCAGGTCAAACAGCCGATCGACGAGAAGCGCTATTCAGCGCTGAAGTCCGCCAAAGAGGCGGACATCATTATGGAAGAGATTCACGATCACAGCCAGTTTGATCTTGCATATAGCAAATTCCGGGGGTGGGCATCATAGTTGTCGTAAATTTGCTCGTTAGTATTGGTGTCATCGTTGTTCTTCAGCTTATTGGCATGTTCATCTTTAGCTGGATGACTCCGTTCAAGGATCTGGAGGAGCTCAAGAAAGGTAACGCTGCCGTCGGCTTGGCGATGGGCGGTAAGTTCCTTGGTACGGCTATTCTGCTTGGGGTTTCCTCCTATACGAATCATTCCATTTGGTACCTCATGCTCTGGTTCGCTGTAGGTTATGCCTGCTTGCTCCTCGCTTACTGGGTGTTTGAGCTCGCGACTCCAAATCTTACTATTTCCAAAGAGCTGCAGCAAGGCAATATTGCCGTCGGCATTCTGCTGGCAGCGGTGTATGTAGGCACAGGCTTTGTTGTCAGCAGTCTGATTATTTAGCTTCATAGCTAATCAATAAGCTTAATAGCTGATCCATAAGATCGATATTAGGCACTTAATTAGAAGCCCCATGCTCCCAGCATGCGGGCTTCTTGCCCGTTATGATATACTAATTGAAGATTTTGCAAAGGCGACTTAGAGAAAGAAGGAATTTGAGATGACCCGTCCCTTGACTTTTGGCAAGCTGCAGGAGGGGCGTAGCTTGTTTATCGGCTTGTACCTGCTCATGCTGCTCAAGATGGAATGGATGCGATTCAAGCTATTTGGCGGATTGTTGCCGCTCCCTATGATCGCAGATGCGTTGTCGCTGCTGGCATTGCTCGGCTTACTAGAGCTATTGACACCACGCAGAGGCAAGGGTCCAGCTTACTGGACGTTTAATCTGATCTTCTCGCTGCTGTTATTCGCGGTGACGCTTTATTTTAGAAACTTCGGGACTATCGCTACATATACCGCGCTTGGCGACCTGAACCAGGTGTTCGGCGTCCGCGAGAGCATCGATTCTACGATACGCCCGCTGGATTATATCTACTTTGTGGATGTGCTGGTGATCGCGCTGATTTGGTCGGTGAGGCGCTACAGGGGCAGGACACCAGCAGGGAGAAAGAGCTTGTACAAGCCCGTAGCAGCGGCATTATTTCTTGTTGGAGCGGCTGGTTCGTTATGGTTCATTCTTGATACCGGCGAGACCAAGAGTGAGCTTGCGCAGGCGGAGAGCGTGGGGTTTTTCAATTTTCAGATCGTTAATGCGATACAGACGTATGAGGAGAACAAGGAGATCGCTTCCGGCAATATTAACGAGACGATTGCGGAGATGGTGGCGCTGCAGGCGTCCTATCCTTATGACACTTCCGGTTCGGAATCGCGACCCAATGGCTTCGGCGATATGAAGGGTATGAACCTGCTCATGATTCAGTTGGAGGCGTTCCAGAACTTTCCGATCGGGCTCAAAGTTGGGGGTAAGGAAGTAACGCCTGTGCTTAACCAACTGGTGAAGGAAGGGTACTATGCCCCGAAATTCTTTCAACAGATTGGACAGGGTAATACATCGGATGCGGAGTTTATTGCTAACACTTCAATCTATCCAACTGGCGCCATTGCGATGAGTACGGGTTTTGGTAACCGCGAGTTGCCTAGCTTGCCGCGACTGTTGCAGGCGGAGGGATACCAGGCGCTCACCTTCCACATTAACAATGTGGGCTTCTGGGATCGCAATAAGCTGTATCCGGCGCTTAATTTCAACCGTTATTATGATAAGCCCTATTTCAAAAATGATAACTTCAACAGCTTCGGCGCTTCGGATGAAGAGCTGTATAAAACGACTGTGGACAAGCTGTCCGTACTTGCCAAGGAAGGTACGCCCTTTTATGGCCACCTGATTACGACTTCCAACCACTCTCCTTTTCGCATTCCGCAGGATAAGATCACTTTGGAACTTCCGGATACGCTTCAGGGCACAATGGTTGGAGACTATTTGCAGTCGGTTCATTACGCGGATTCTGCGGTTGGCAAGCTGATCGAGCGATTGAAGCAAGAAGGCATGTGGGATAAGACCGCGCTTGTGCTATATGGAGATCACTTTGGCCTTCCGCCGCAGGAAGCCGATCCTGAGTTTATGAAAAAAGAGCTCGGTATCGACTATAGCAATCGCATCAGCCGCTACAATATTCCGCTCATTATCCGTTTCCCGGGCCAGCAGCCAATGACCTTACAGGGAACAGGTGGCCAGCTCGATTTGTTGCCGACAGTGGCGAATTTACTTGGCATTTCGCTGAAGGATGAAGGTTTTACTGCCTTCGGCCGGGATCTGCTGAATACGGATCGCAACGTCATTGGTATGCGTTATTACATGCCTACAGGTTCTTTTATTAATGACGAGATTGTATTCCAGCCGGGTAAGGGCTTTGAGGATGGAAAAGCCTACTCGCTGGATACATTAGAGCCGGTTGAGGATTTCGCGAAGTATCGGGAAGATTACGACTATATTCTCGAGCTGATGGGGCTGTCGGATCAATATGTGAAGCTACTGCCAAAGCGCTAGAACCAACTAAGAGGAGGATATCAACATGAACTCATCAACGACTTATGCCTTTGTAGGATCCTATGCCGAGCCGAATGGCCCTGGTCTGTATTTGTATCGCTGGAACGAGCAAGAACTTACGCTTGAACTACTGACGGATACGGACGGACTCAAAAATCCTACCTTCCTGAACGTGGATGCGTCCGGAGGAAAGGTTTACGCTATTTCCGAGGGTAAAAATGATTCCGGAGGCAAAACGGGCGTCGCCGTATCTTACCGCTTCAATGCTGCAGAAGGCGAACTGGCAAAGATCAATGAAGCTCCGACAACGGACGGACCGACCTGTCATATCGTGCGTAGCCCGGACGGCAGCCGACTCATCGTCGTCAGCTACCACAACGGCATGGCCGGCTTGATGGAACTGCAAAGGGATGGCCGTATCGGCAATCGGCTGGACCAGCCGCAGCATGAAGGCCATAGCGTAAATGCCGAGCGGCAGGACCGCCCACATCCACATTCCGCGATGTTCAGCCCGGACGGTAAGTATGTTTTTGTGCAGGATCTGGGCCTGGATCTCATTCGCACGTACAAACTGGAAAATGATCGTATGGTTCCAGTAGCGGACAATCAAATCCATCCTGGGGCGGGCCCACGCCATTTAGCCTTCCATCCGGGAGGTCAATATGCTTACGTCATCAACGAAGTTGATTCCTCGGTCAGTGTACTGGCCTATGATGCAGCGGCTGGCACACTCCAGGAGCTGGAGCATTGGCCGACGTTGCCAGAAGGATTTACAGGTGAGAATACATGCGCCGAAATCGCCGTGTCTGCAGACGGGCGCTTTGTGTATGGCTCCAATCGCGGGCATGACAGTCTAGTCGTGTACGAGGTGTCGGAGGAAGGCCGCAAGCTGAGCACAATTCAGCATATTTCCACGGAAGGCAAACATCCTCGGCATTTTGCTCTGCTGCCTGGAGGGGAGATTCTGCTGGCTGCTAACAAAGATACGAATAATATCGCCGTATTTAAAGTGGACAAAGAGAGCGGCAAGCTCAGCTTCACCGGAAATATCATAACTGTGTCTCAGCCGGTTTGCGTACAGCCTTTTCAAGTTTGATCTATAACTGCTGCAATAAAAAGGCCGAAGTTGCGGATTAAAGCCTACCGGATTATCCCGATTCCGATTCAGATTGAATTCCTGCGATTAAGTATCATTTAGGAACTTGCGGGCAATCCTGCTCCTGTCCAGGAATTCATGACGAGGGGATGATCCAGATGAAGCAGAAGGATACAGTCAAGCTGCTGGAAGGCAAAGTAGCGATAGTTACGGGCGGAGGCTCTGGAATCGGCAGGGCGACAGCGCTGGAATTTGCTCGTCACGGAGCTAAAGTTGGCTTTTTGGACCGGACTCCAGATGATGCTGAAAAAGTAAAAGCGGCGATCGAGCGCGACGGTGGCGAGGCTTGGGTCACATCGACAGATGTGAGTGATGCCAAAGCTGTGGAAGCTGGCATCCGTACCATAACGGAGAAATTTGGGCGCCTAGATATTGTGTTTGCCAATGCCGGTATTAATGGCGTTTGGACGACCATTGAAGATCTGGATGTAGATGATTGGGATCAGACGCTGGGCATCAATTTACGCGGGACATTTTTGACCGTCAAATATGCGATTCCTTACCTGAAAAAACAGGGCGGCAGCGTAATTATTACGAGCTCCATCAACGGCAATCGCATTTTCAACAACACCGGAGCCAGCGCCTATAGCTCCTCCAAAGCGGGGCAGGTTGCCTTCATGAAAATGGCGGCTCTTGAGCTTGCTCAATATAAAATTCGAGTGAATGCTGTCTGCCCGGGCGCAATCGAAACCAACATCGATGAAAACACCGTCCGCACCAAGGAAGCGGAGGAGGCGGCTATACCGGTTGAATATCCGGAAGGCTCGCATCCGCTGCGCGGCAAGCCCGGCAAAGCTTCTCAAGTTGCAGACTTGGTCACTTATTTGGCTTCGGACCTGTCCTCGCATGTGACAAGCACGGATATTTATATCGATGGGGCTGAATCGTTGTTGTAAGGTGGTCAAGGCGTAAGTAGAACCGTGTGCAGAACCGTGTAGAGTAAAACCGTCGTTCCGTTTAAAAACGGGGCGGCGTTTTTTTGCTTTTTGAGTGCTTCTTCTGAATGAGGTTCGATTTGTGAGGAGAAGAGATTAGCGGGTTAAGACTAACGAATACAAAGAAAGCTACGTAACCCAGGCAAACAACTCTTCAAGCAGCCGAGTTTTATTATATGACGGATTGTAATATGAAGTGCGACACCTGAAAAACAAAAAGGCCCATGCTGGTTTCGTGTAAAATGGAATCACCACAACACCATTTTGTACAGGAGAACCCAACATGAGCTACTCCCATCTTAGCATAATTGAACGCGGTCAGCTAGAAACCTTGCATCGTCTAGGTTGGTCAACCCGAGCCATTGCCAGCCAATTAGGACGTCACCACTCCACTATCTCGCGTGAAATCCGCCGCGGTTGTATGGAAAAAGACTATCAAGCTGGGACAGCTCAGCAAGCCTATCAAGAACGACGAGCTTTATCCGTGCCTGTCGGGAAATACTCGTCTGAGCTTGCAGAAGAGCTCAGCCAAAAGCTCGCTCAAACCTGGTCTCCCGAGCAAATCTCGGCAAGGCGAAAGGTGGAGGGGGAGGCAACCGTGTGCTTCAAGACCATCTACAGATGGCTCTATCGTGGGCTTGTTGCAGCCAGGACGGTCAAGGTTTTACGGCATAAGGGCAAACGTCAGAAACCGGTGGAGACACGCGGACGTTTCCCTGTCGGCACTCCGATTAGCAAGCGTCCGAAAGAGATTCGCAGCCGGACCACGTTCGGTCATTGGGAACTGGACACCGTTGTCTCCAGCCGAGGAAAAAGCAAAGCCTGTGCTGCCACCTTTATCGAGCGAAAAACTCGCTTGTACATGGCCTTAAAGATTCCGGATCGGACGGCTTACTCGATGGAAGTCGCCTGTGGGGTTGCAATCAGCCAGTACCCTACGAACGTATTCAAGACGGCTACAACGGATCGAGGGAAAGAATTTGCCTGCTACATGAACGTGGAAGCCTTTCACGGAGTAAAGGTCTACTTTGCTGATCCCTATTCCTCATGGCAACGTGGGTCCAACGAGAACGCCAATGGCTTGCTTCGAGAGTTCTTTCCAAAAGGACATGATTTCGCTTCCGTTACGGATGAACAACTAGCTGAGGCTATTCGTCTCATTAACAACCGTCCCCGTAAATGCCTCGGGTGGAAGTCGGCTCACGAAGCCTTCATGGAAGAGCTGTCGCACTTAGCTTGACAATTCGTCAAATAAAATAAAGGGTTCTACATATTATGAACGACTAATATGTGGAACCTTTTATGTTTAACTATCTATTCCCGTTATTTCAACAAACACTGCTTATTTCTTTTTAATGGGTATCCATATTTCGCTTTTAAATTGCGACGATGTTACATCTTTCTGCTCATTCCAGAGCATTTCAGGCCCTTCGCGTAGCTCATATTCCGAAGACGGAAACCATTCGGAATAAATGCGTCCCCAGATTTCTTGAAGCGCACTCGGAAAAGGACCAACGGCCGTGAATACAGCCCATGTAGAGGCTGACACCTCCAACTGGGCGAAGCCATCTCGCGCTTCATTCGTTGTGGCCGCTCCGATGTAATGATCAAGCTCTCCTTTCTCCTCCATCCGCCCTTCACTGAAATTCGTGGAAGCACTGATTAGTCCTGAAGGCTGAATATTCGAAAAGCCCTTAATCTTATCAATCATTTCTGGTGTAAGTCCTTCAAACATCGATGCAATCTCCGGATTCACCCCCTGAAATACTATTGCCACTCTTTTTTTGATCCCCACTATGCGAAAAGCCTCTTTGTCTTCAATTCGGTAGTTCATTTCACTTCCTCCTTTGATAGTTAGTTGAAACGTCATCCGGGGGAAGGCTTTGAGGGACTGTCCATGGATCCGGGCTTCCGAGGGAGTAATCCCATGCATGCTTTGGAAAGCCCTAGTAAAGGAATCCGGCGAGGTATATCCGTATTTCATCGCAGCATCAATGATTTTGATGTCACTATGGCTTAGTTCGAGTGCTGCCAAAGTTAGGCGTCTTCGGCGGATGTATTCCGACAAAGTAATGCCTGCAAGGAATGAGAACATCCGTGAAAAATGATATTCCGAACAGCAGGCAATTTTCGCTGCCTCATGATAGTCCACACGATCAGTAAGATTCTCTTCAATATAGCTTAAAGATTTGTTCAGTTGCGCCAGCATATCTATGATTGTCGCCTCCCCTCGTTACTCAAAGCATAGCAGAGAAGGTATTTCCCTTCCCGACATTTAATGCACAACCCTGCAGGGTCTTTTGATGGTCGTAGGGCATATCCTTTAACTTTACGTCAATATACCGTGAATGAGGCAATTGTAACATGATTGATTCGACACTTAATCTCATGATTATTGACCTCCCAATATTACAATCCTTTTTTCAACTTACGGGCAGGATAAGTTAGTAAGATAGTTGAAAGATTGGATGATTGAAATTGGATGGAGGAGGAAAAAGATATTTGATCAACTCAGAATTTGTATCAATACTGAAACTTTTAAACGAACGCCTTGAATCGAGAGACATTAACTGGGCAATCACTGGCAGTACAAATTTTGCCTTACAAGGTTTGGCATATGAACCGAATGATATAGATATTCAAACAAACCAAAAAGGGGCCTATGAAATTGAATCATTGTTTAAGGTTTATATAAGACGACCTGTGTCTTATTCATCAAACGGTTCCATTCGTTCGCATTTTGGAGAAATGGTGATTAACGGGGTAACAGTTGAAATCATCGGAGACATAGAAAAACTTGTAGATGGTGAATGGGAAAAAGCACCGAATTTAAACGAAATAATAGAACTTATCAACGTAGTAAATTTGAAACTTCCAGTTTTGTCATTGGAGTATGAGATTGAAGCATATCGAAAACTTGGTCGAGAAGATAAAGCAGAACTGCTATTCAAGCATCTGCGTAATATGGATAATTGAACTAAAAGGAAACGTTAGCTCAACAGGGATCAGCTTGTAACGGCAGCTGCTTCTTTTGTTGTTAAGCTATCGGACAGGATAGTGTAGTCTTTAAATTGACATGTTTTTTGTTCAGGAGGTAAGGGCAATTGATTACTCTAAGCTAACGGGCAGTTGTCAGAAAGAACATTGTTCTCATATAGGGGAATATAGGTAGCCCGTCGAAGAAATAACTTTAACTATTTTGGTTAAGGGGATGATTTCTTGACACTCATTAAAAATCGCATAGTTGACCTTTATATTTCGTGTGAAGATGAAAAGCGTGCCAAGGATTGGTACTTAAACGTATTAGGGCTATCTGATTTAGTGATGGAAAATGGCAGTAGACTTTTGTTGATAGAATGGGGAGAAAAACATAAGCCAATGGCCGATGGGGCTGTGTTTAGTTTCCAAGCTCCTGATATACATAAAGCTCACTCAGAATTAAAGCTAAGAGGTGCTAAAGTTGATGATAAGGTAGCACAATTCGGTGCTCAATGCTTTGGGTTTCACGTAATTGATTCTGAAGGGAATGTGATTTTGATTATTGACCAAGCGAGTTAAGGTTAACGCATAATTAAGCTGACTGAGAACTTGAGTTGGATAATTTTGTGAACTGTGTGAATATAACGTTATCTGGAAGATGTGCACATCTTATATTTGAGGGTGATTCGTTTGAAGCAAGGACTCATTGTGTTGATGAACGGAACTTCAAGTTCAGGTAAGACTAGTATTTCTATGGAACTGATGAATCAGAAAGAGATTCTTTTTCATCATTTATCAATAGATGATTTTATCAAGGACTTTTTTGAAAATAATTTTTCAGATATTGAACCTATAAGAGAAGTAGATGACCAAGTTGTCGCAGGAATAACTTTTGATCCCTTAGTCTCACTGTACTATTCAAAAATTAAATTGTTTTCAGAAATGGGTTTGAATGTAATAGTCGATACTGTAATCGAAAATGACAAGTGGTTTAATGAGTGTCTTGATGTATTTTCTAATCAGCCTACATTATTTATAGGTGTAATATGCTCGAAAGAAGAACTCATAAGAAGAGAGCAAACAAGAGGAGATAGAAAGATTGGACTAGCAGCTTCACAGTTCAGCAAAGTATATTGCATTGATGAATATGACCTTGAAGTAAATACTGAAAAGATGAATCCAATAGAATGCGCCGAAAAGATATTAAGTTTTATTGAGTCCAATGAGGATTACTTGGTATTTAAGAAATTAAGTAAAAGAAATGTTAGTGTTTCCTAGAAGGCGTATCCATTCAGATAACACTGCCATATTCAACATCGGGGCTATTGCCCCGGAGCAGCTTGTCACGGCAGCTGCTCTTTCTGTTGTTTAACTATCGAGGGAGATAGTAGTACCAATCATATCGCCCACCAGCGAAGGGTGGGGGAATGCTTATACTTGGGAAATTCAGAACCCGCTGCAGAGCAAAATGGTTCACTTTTCCATTGGCTTTCCATATCTCACTAAAACATGCCACAGTAATTTTAATTCTTGCAGAACTTCTTTGTAGGTTCCTCTATCGCTCCAATTACTTGGATTTCGTTTCAAGTCCATAGCTGCAGATCCAATCATATTTATATCAATAAAATCACTTTGCGCAATTCGTTTGGCTAGAGAAGGCATCGAAGGACCTCTAAAATTCATAGGGATCTCATCAACCAAAAGTGTAAAGCCCATATGCCAGTAAAGATCAATGGAATACCTTAAACAAATCTGTTCTAAGATTCGTCCTGTATGGGTGCCCTTAAATGATGGATCGGCAACAAGTATTTTTACGTCTTCTTTAAGGGAAATATTACCATGAACCTGAGCTTCGATATAGTGGTTAAGATTTCGGTTTGGCACTTTGTTTGATGGATCTTGGAATGGTTTCTCGAGATTGACGAGCATATGATCAATTAAATTTGGGACGGTCAGATTTCTTTCACCAATGGCAAAATCATTAGAGAAAGCATCCCTCATGAGAGCAGCCAAAATGAGATCAAATTCCTCATACGTTCCCTTCTCTCCGGGGTCCTGGTGAGAATCCAAATAAGTGTAAGTGGAACGATGAGAGACCTCAGGGGATAAAAGGAAATAGCATGAACCAAAACGTGGAGCAGGTCCATCAGGATGTAACATGAGATTGAGTGCTCCATATTTAGGCCTTTCGCTATTGGATGAGCCATTTATTTGGTACGCTCCACCAAACATTTTATTCTCCCAAACGTCACGTTCACCACCTGAAAATGCTGATACACTTCCATTCGATAGGAAAGTCTCAAACTGGCTTTTATAAACTCCCTGCTCAAGTAGTGCTTCAGCAACGCTTTTCATGGTCGGATCTAATCTATCTGGGTGGAAGTGCAGCGCAATGCTTGCATGAGATTTTAGTTTAGTGATAGCATCCTCAAATGTCTTTCGCTCGATGTTGGACATTCGAAGGATTTCCTTAATTGTTTGCTCCACCTCATTTTTGCGGCTTCTTGCGTAATTTGTTATATACTCTTGAGCTAATTGTTGAGACCTCGATAATTCCATAGGTAGAAGAGTCCCCTCCCTTTTATTCAATGGACCGTAAGGGAAAATGCAGATTTAATACAAAAGCGACAGTTTAGGACTTTATTTGCTGCTGACAGGTGCCCGATCTACGACCTGATTATTGTATCGGTTAGCGGGCTGGAAGGCCGTCGGAAGCTTGCCAACTCTAATCCCGGAGCAACTTCCTTGCGCCCAGTCTCCGTGAATCCCATGGAGAGATATAGCTTTATCGCAGGAGTATTGAGTGCTCCCGTTGAGACGAGCCAGTCTACGTTGGGGTGTAGCGCCAGCGTTTGGCGGAGCAAAAATTGGCCGATTCCTTTGCGGAAAAAGTCTGGATGAACGACCAAACGATCAATTGTAAGCTCACCGGTGGATTCTTGTTCCAATGCAATTGCCCCGGCCAGTCTGCCATCTAAACGGCAGCCATAAAAGGTTGCATTTGAGGTCAGCAAAGCTTCATGGGTTTCATTAATTTGTGGAATTCCATCAAAGCCAATGAGACGTGCTTCTACAAGATAGGCGGCCGTCTGCAACGAGCGCAGCTCATTTGATACCGCGGAATCGCCAATGATTAAAGGTTTCATTGTGTACATATTGACCCTCTTCTCTTTATTCTATTGGAGGCGATGCATCCTCTATTGACATAGTCATAGATTTGCTATGATTTTTGCCGCTATTCTTGCTAATTCTTACTACTATTCTCGAACTTGTCCTTGGCGCGCTCACGAAACCGACGAACTTTCATTAAGTTTCCGCAACATTTGTCATCGCAGTAACGCTTCGATCGATTGCGAGTTCCGTCATAGTACATCCATTTGCAGTCTGGATTGTCACAGATTCGAAAACGCTCCAGCTCCCCGTGGGCAAGAGTTGCAGCATAAGCGGCAGTGATGCGGGCCATCACGTTGCCCCAGCCTGCGGCTTGAGATGATTCCAGCATCTGCAACGCTCCAGCTTCCCAGACTATGCTCCTCGTAAAGGGAGAATCAGCAAGATACTTATTCAGCAATGTAAAATCATCCTGCACAAGCGCGACAGGAGGAGTGCCTCTTACGGACTCGTTGATCCGATGTGTAAGCTGACGTAGTCCATCGCGCAGATGTTTCAGTTCAATCAACTCGTTCACAGTCGGATTACTTGCCATGACAATGTCAGTTGCTTGCTTGTTCACAGTCGGATTACTTGCCGTAGTATTGTCCGTTGCCTGCAAGTCCATTGCTGGATCATTGGCTATTGATGAGGCTGTCAGATCGTCGCTGTAACCATAAGAGGACAAAAAGTGGCTCCTCCATGAAGGAGACTCCAGACGATCCTCACTTGCTCCGCTGCCTCTCCAATCATGCCAAAGGCTGTTTAAAAAGTCTTTCCAGATCATAGGCGGTCCTTCCTCTTGATCGTAATGATAGCGACTGCAAGGTAACAAGATAAATGGAAAATAATAGTTACAAAATAGAAATGAAGGGGTATACTACAATGGAATCAATGTAACTAGCTAAAGGTAATTATATCGTTACCAACAATCGCGTACAAGGAGGAATGAAGGATGAGCAGAGAAAAAACGAAGCTACTGGAGAAGGCATGGGAATATGCCTACGAAACAGAGGATTGGTCGCCTCCACTCAAAATGGCTCTGCAGGACGTAACGGAAGAACAGGCGGACTGGCGGCCGCAAGGTGCGGCAAGCAACACAATTCGTGAAACGGTCCATCACCTGATTTACTACAAAGAAAAGTTTTTGCAGAAGTCAGGCCATAAGCCAGATGGCATAACGAATACGGATACGTTCCAGGCTGCCGCAATCCGCGCCGAAGATGCGAGTTGGGATGAAACAAGAGATCGACTAGCTGCAGCTCATGCTCAAATTGCTTCGATCATCCGCGAGTGGAGCAGCGATGAAGATTATGACAGGGAGATTACCAAAAACTACACGGCCGGACAATGGGTATCCAGCCTTGCCAACCATGATGCTTATCATATTGGGCAAATTGTTTTGCTGCGCAAGCTTCAAGGTACATGGGCGGCGACTCGTTCTTTTCAATAAATAGATAGCGTATGACGCTCCGGCGGACAGCATGATGCTGTTCGGCCGGATCTTTTTTGTGATCCGGAGGCAGGTATTTAATTGATGTTCACAGGAAACAAGAAGTCAGAAAATCAGCTATTCACCAATTCACCAATTCACCAACTGTTCCAATCGTGGCTCAGTGGCGAGAGCGGCTTGGGACGGCTCAATTCGCTCACAGTCTAGGTAGGCTCGGAATTGCCGGAAAGCGAGTCGGATACTTGTCTCCAGAGATTCGGTCCAGACGAGATCAGGTTCCGGCCACCAGCCAATGATGATTCTGCTGCCGTTCGCTCCTTTAGTACGTCCTGGCTCAAAGCGAGCGACAATTTGGTCCCCATGAAGGACTGGCAGAACGTAATAGCCGTATTGGCGCTGGGCGGCTGGTTTGTAAACCTCCCACGTATAGGTGAAGCCGAAAAGCTCACGAACAAGTCTGCGATCCCATAACAAGTTGTCTAATGGAGCCAAAAAGGAGGTGCGGCATGGAGCGGACTCCCATCGTTTCTCCGGGTCCGACGCGAACCAACGCTCCAAATCTTCGCTGCGGGCATAGTGGGGAGCGCTCAGTCCATCGGCGTCGACTACAATCAAAAGTCCTTCTTCTGCTAACTCGCGAAATATGTCGTTGCGCTGGGAAGCATTCATGAAGCGAGTGCCAACCCAGGCATCAGAGGCGCGAGGATGCAGCAAGCCAACTCCGCCAATCCGCCGCAGCACTCTCCAGCGTGCATGACCCGAATCATCCGGATAAGGATCTGGAGCGGCAAGAAGTTCCGGAGAGAGCCAATTCTCCGCCAGATCGTAAACACGTTGATTGCGCTGTTTGCGGGCAATCACGAGCTCTCCCCATAAATACATACTTTCCATCGCAGCCTTGGACAGTCTGGCCGGTGCCCAAGCCCAGTCAAGCTTGATGCTGCTATCCAACTCGCGTGAGAGCAGTGGTCCACGCTCCTGCAGCGCTTGTCTGACTGTAGACGTGAAAGCCGCAATCTGGGGCAGGTTACCATAACTCTCTTTGGCTTTGTCGCGTGTTCTGTGGAACATCGGCCAATCAGAAGTGGCATAAATGCTCATCACTTTATCCAGTCCATCAACCAGTAGCCGATCCTTGTATAACAGCTCGTCCAACATAATCGGCCGAAAGTCTGGCAAGCGTGACTGCAACACGAGCTCGGCGTTGCGTCCTGCCGCATCAAGAGGATCGAACTGGATGCAGCCGACCCTTCGGATATATTCCATGATGCCATCCTTCCCTTTGAAGGGCTGATCCTGGCCTAACCCATGATGATCCAGCAGGAAGCGGCGGGCATCGCGATTGGACAGCTTTATCGTCTTAAGGGCCATGTTCAGTTGCTCCTTTCTCAATTCCAAAACTGACGGCTTGTTTTCACGAACAAACGTTCCTTTTCTGCATTATAACGGAAGCCTCTGGAAAAAGAAAGCGAACACATCTTTATCAAAATTTCGTATCCACGAACTTTAAACAGCCTCTGTTTTGGACATTGTGTCCAATCCTTTTTAGCCCATCTGTCTAATGAAATGAAAGCATCACGACATTACGATTGAGTTATCAACGTTCAAAGCGGCATGGAAATGCCAAGAAAATTCAAGCTAAATGCCAAGAGAATGCAAGGGAGAGGCAAAGTAATCTCGTTTTCATACGAGGGACAGAAGTATCGGTTAAAAAGAGTCTGTTTACTAGTTGAGTCGTTCAGGCTCATGTTCAAGGAATAAAATGGCTTTAACCGGGATTTATTTGGGCTATCTAGTGTTTGACGCCGCATAAGCTAAGGAAGGCATGTACAACTGCATTGAACCGTGAGGAGTATGAAAGGAGACGGGATAATGGCAGAGACAGCGCAAATAAGCGAAACCACAGCGACGCCGCGTAGATTGGCCAATTGGATCGGCGGCCGCTGGGAGGAAGCATCAGCGGAAACTAACTATGCGCCGGTGCTGAACCCGGCAACAGGCAAGATGCTTGCAGAGGTTCCGTTATCGGGTAAGGCTGAGGTGAACCTTGCCATAGTGGCAGCTACGGAAGCTTTTCAAGCGTGGCAGAAGGTGCCTGTTCCCGCACGGGCACGACTGTTTTTCCGCTATCAGAGTCTGTTGCTAGAGTATCGGGATGAGTTGGCCGAGCTGCTTGCCTCCGAAAACGGCAAAAGCCTAGAGGAAGCACAAGGCGAAGTACAGCGGGGTGTAGAGTGCGTCGAGTTCGCTGCCGGAGCACCGACTTTAATGATGGGGAGCCAGCTTCCAGACATTGCGACTGGCCTGGAGTCGGGTATGTTCCGCTATCCGCTAGGTGTTGTCTGCGGCGTCTCCCCGTTCAACTTCCCGATGATGGTGCCGTGCTGGATGTTCCCTTTAGCAGTCGCCTGCGGCAATGCTTTTGTACTTAAGCCTTCAGAGCGCACACCCTTACTTGCTTGCCGACTCGCAGAGCTTTTCCAAGAGGCGGGTTTCCCTCCAGGCGTGCTTAGTCTCGTTCATGGATCGCGGGAAGCGGTGGATGCGTTGCTTGATCATCAGGGAATTGCCGCAGTAAGCTTCGTGGGCTCGCAGCCTGCGGCGGAGGCGGTGTATCGGCGCGGTACGGCGGCTGGCAAACGGGTGCAGGCGCTTGCCGGCGCCAAAAATCACAGCATCGTGCTGGCCGATGCGGATTTGCCGGCGGCAGCGCGCCAGGTTGCGGCAGCCGCTTTCGGTTCAGCGGGTCAGCGCTGCATGGCTTGCTCTGTCGTCAGCGTGCAGCAGGAGGTTTTGGAGCCTTTTCTCCGGCTGTTGCTTGAGCAGGCAGATGCAATGCGGTCTGACGGCGGGGGAGGACCAGCCGGTGTAGCGACGCCGATGATCCGCTGCGAGAGCCGGGATCGTTCGCTTGGGTTGGTTGAGAGGGCGCTACTGCAAGGCGCAGAACTCTTCCGCGACGGGCGGCTCGATCCAACTCCAACGGGCTGCGAATCTTTTCTGGGGCCGACGATTCTGACTGGTGTAACGGAAGAGATGGATGCTTGGCGCGAGGAGCTGTTCGCTCCGGTGTTATGTGTGGCGTCCATCGCAAACCTGGATGAGGGCATTGAGCTCGCCAACCGCTCGCCGTTTGCCAACGGTGCTTGTCTGTACACGGACAGCGCCAAAGCGGTGCGCCGTTTCCGCGAGGGAATCGACGCAGGCATGTTAGGCATCAACATCGGCGTGCCGGCTCCAATGGCTTTTTTTCCTTTTAGCGGATACAAAAATTCGTTCTACGGCGATCTGCATGCGAATGGCAAGGACGGCGTGGAGTTCTACACTCGTAAAAAAATGGTCACTGCCCGCTATTAAAGTGCGTGTTCAAAAAGGTCGTCATTGGGCACCGAGAAGGTTGTATGAACGGGAAGAAGGAGGAGCGGAGTGTAGGCAAACCTACATGAGCACCGGACTTCGAAGGTGAATAAAAGATTCGATGTCGAGTTCGCTTCCTGCTTTACTTCGTGATCAAGGGTGGCCTTTTTGAACAACCTCTTAAAGCGGATGACTGTTAAAAAAGGAGCGATGGCTCAATGGCGCAACAGGGTACGGAGGCTTCCGGAATGGAGCCTAATGGAGCGGTATCTGGAGTACTGAAGTCTGATCATCTGCTGGAGAAGGATCGGCGCCATTTATGGCATAATATGCGTCCCTATCGGGCCAACGACCGTCCGCTTGTCATCGTGGATGCCAAGGGCTCCTGGGTCACGGATCATGAGGGCAAACGCTACCTAGATGGGATGTCAGGGTTATGGTGCGTCAATGTCGGTTACGGACGCAAGGAACTGGCCGATGCAGCCGCGCGTCAGCTCCAGCGGATGCCTTATTACCCGCTTACCCAGTCTCATTTGCCGGCGATTGAGCTGGCGGAAAAGCTGGGGGAATGGCTGGAAGGGGACTATGTCGTCTTTTTTGCCAATAGTGGTTCTGAGGCGAATGAGACGGCATTCAAAATTGCTCGCCAATACCAGCAGCATATCGGAAAACCGCTGCGGACGAAGTTCATCGCTCGCTACAGGGGGTATCATGGCAGCTCGCTCGGAGCGCTTGCAGCAACCGGTCAAGCAATTCGTAAGCAAGGCTACGAGCCGCTGGCAGCAGGTTTCCTGCATGTCCGTCCGCCCGACAGCTACCGGCGCCCGGAAGGCATGACTGCGGAAGCTTTTCAACTGCTGTGCGCGAGGGAAATTGAAGACCGGATCATTTGGGAAGGTGAGGACACGGTAGCTGGCGTCATCATGGAACCGGTCATTACTGGTGGCGGCATTATAGTGCCTGATCTACTATATGTCGATGAAGTTCGGCGCATTTGCACCGAATACGGCGTTCTGCTGATCATCGACGAGGTCATTTGCGGTTTTGGTCGTTCGGGGCGCAAGTTCGGACATCACAATTATGGTATCGCTCCGGATATTGTAACGATGGCCAAAGGACTTACAAGCGGTTATCTGCCGCTAGCTGCTACCGCTGTTAAACGTGAAATTTATGAAGCTTTCCAACGAACGGGCGAATACGATCATTTGCGACATGTGAACACCTTCGGCGGCAATCCGGCTGCTTGTGCGCTGGCAATGGCTAATCTGGAAGTGATGGAAAAAGAACAGCTGCCGCAGCTCGCCGCCCGCCTTGGTGAAGAGCTGCTTGACGGGCTGAAGCGCGAACTCGCGGATCATCCGTATGTTGGCGACATTCGTGGCTTTGGCCTATTGATCGGCATTGAGCTGGTCGAGGACCGCAACAGCCGCAAACCAGCCTCAGCCTCCATTGTGCAATCGGTCATCGACCGCTGTCGCGCTGCCGGACTGATCATTAGTAAAAACGGCGATACAGTCGCTGGTATGAACAATGTGCTGACCACAGCACCGCCTTTGTCCTCAACGGACGAGGATATGGCGTTCCTGATGACGGTGCTGGTGGAATCTATTGGGTCGCTTCGGCAGAATTGAGACATTGAGCGGTATGGAATTGCGGCACGGTGGCATGTTGACGGTATAACATGATTAAAGATTATTGCAGTGTGCTGCGGTGTCCGCCTGACAGGGTTGAAAAGTATTGCTGAGGCGTGCTTCAGCATCAACTAGGAGCTCGACTCTCGCAATTAGGACTGTCCAGGGAAGAGGCGTCTATTGGACGCCGCGACGGAATCACCCTCAGCGCTCCGGGCTCAAGCAGCATGTAGGCGCGCAGCGCTACCTGAACGGCCAGCCGTTTTTCGGGATCAAGCCAAACCGGCCCGATCAGTTCCTGAATTCTATCTAACCGGTAATAGAGTGATTGCCTGACAACGAACAGCCTTCGCGCCGCTTCCTGTTTGGAGCAGTCAGCATCTAGGAATACCTTTAGCGTTAGTAGCAAGTCGCCGCCTTTCAGGCGGTCTGCCAATAACAACGGACCAAGATGATCCTCGACAAAACTTTCAAGCCGATAGCTGTCAAGCAGCGCGGGCAGCAACTGCAGCACGCCTAACTCGTCATAATAGAGCAGAGGACGCACGGAGGAAGCGCTATCATTGACAGCTGACCCGGAAGTCCGGCTCAGCTTGAGCGCCTCAGCGGCTTGTCGCCTTGCTTCGGCAGCACGGCTGCGACTAGTAAAGCGCGAGCTTGCGCCGCCGGAGCAGCCGGGAAACATGGCAAGCACGCTCTCGACAGTTTCATCGAGCCGAGTGATTCCACTCCCGGCGGCTACCCGCTCTGACTGTGCGACGAGTGCCGTCAGCCGCTCGCCGGCTGCCTCTGCCAGGCAGAGACAGCCTTCGCGGCGCAGTCTGCGCCCCAGTTCGCTAGCCGCTTGCTCGGCTGCGGCTGCTGCCGAGCGATTGCCGGAAACGGCCGGCCATTCGGCAATGAGAATTCTCCAGCTCATTCCGTCGAGAAAGCTTAGCAGCGGCTCGGCGGTCTGCTGGGCCATAAACTCCTGTGGCGTTTTGCCGCCAACATCGGAGCCGCTTTCCAGCAAACAACGGAGTAACCGCGAATCCGATCCCCGGCGCACCGTCTCGATAGCTTGCGCCTCTTGATTCGACCTGCGGCGATCGAGAATGAGCGAGTGCAACTCATGCGTAATATCCACATAGCGGACAGTGTGAGGAAACACGATAAGCGGTAACGCTTGCTCATCGGCCAACTTTCGCCAATGAAGCGGCAAACTTGGGAGTTCCGGACCAAGCTCCAAACACAAGCAGGAAACTCCGCGCTGTAGCAAGCTCGCCATGAAACGTTCCTGCTTTTTCTCATCTGATCCGAATCCGGCTCCGGTGGTGAGCACCATTTCTCCGCCGTGCAGCAGCTCGCTTACGCCGGTTATTTCAAGTACATGCACCCAGCGAATCTCACGGTCCAGTCCGGCATGTCCAGCTTCCACCCTGGCCCCTGCGAAGAGGGTGGTTGACAGTGTTTCACGCACCGTCAGATTACGCTGCATCATCGGGTCCAAGAGGTTTGATCTCTCTTCCACACATATGCCTCCGTTCCATTATAAGAGCCTTTAATTTGAAAATTTGAATGATTACGCAATCAGACTTAGCTCGTCATGATGAAGTGACTTTATCTTACATTATAAAAGCTCTCTTGAAAAATAAGTATTCAAATAATTCCAAAAATTAGGTATGATACGCTATGTAACCTGACATAAGCTGTCGCTCTATGGAAATTCCAGGATGAGGAGGGGGATTTATGTCCGCATCAGGCCGTATAACAAGCAGGGAACAAGTATTGACCCGAATTAGGCAACTGGCTGAGATCGGGAAAATCAGTGATACAGGTGTTAGCCGGTTGGCCATGACGCCGCTTGACCGCCAGGCGGTTGAGCTAGCGCGTCAATGGATGACAGAAGCGGGAATGAGCGTGCGGCTTGATGCCGCCGGTAACCTGATCGGACGGCTTGAAAGCCCGGTCGCTCCCGATTCTCCAGTGCTCATGCTTGGCTCCCATCTCGATACGCAGCCCTATGCAGGGCGATTCGATGGCATCATTGGTGTGCTTGGGGCAATAGAAGCTGTACATGCTTTTGTCTCCGAAGGGCTGGTGCCACAGCGGCCGATTGAGGTTGTCGCCTTCTCAGATGAAGAGGGCTGTCGCTTCAACAAAGGGATTTTCGGCTCCAGGGCGATGGTCGGCCGTTTAGAGGAAGGGGAGCTGGAGCGCGCGGATGCGGATGGGATCACACGAAGTGAGGCGCTTTCCATTTTTGGCGGCGATTCTACGCGGTTGGACGAGGCTAAGTATGAAGCAGGAAGCATCGCTGCTTATCTTGAGCTTCATATCGAGCAAGGTCCGGTGCTGGAATCATTGGACGCAGCTTGTGGTCTTGTCACTGGCATCAGCGGTCCGCTCTGGCTGACGGTGGATCTGCATGGCTTTGCCGGTCATGCCGGCTCTGTGCCGATGAGTATGCGGCGAGATGCGCTCGCGGGAGCCGCTCGCATTATCGCTGGTTTGCAGGATCTTGTGCGGACTGAAGCCGGTACGCCTGCTGTCGGCACCGTGGGTACGCTGCAGCTTTTTCCTGGCTCGCGCAACATCATTCCCGAAAGAGTTCAGTTCACGATTGATCTGCGCGACATGGACATGGAACGGCGAGATCGCCTGGAGGCCAAGCTCCGCGAACGGATTGACGAAGTTGCTGTGGACAACAGTCTCACCTACTCGATTCGTGAAGATACGAACAGTCCGCCTCGTTACTGCAATCCTGAATTAATGGACGTTATTCGAACTGAAGCGGCAGCCATGGGACTCCAGCTGCCAGAGCTGATGAGCGGCCCATTCCATGACGCGCTTGCGCTATCCTACGCCTGTCCCTATGCGATGATTTTTGTAAGGTCCAAAGACGGAATAAGCCATAATCCGCAGGAATACTCCAGCGCTGATGACATCGCAGAGGGCGTGGAGCTGCTCTATCGCACGTTGAGATCACTGGCCCTGTCGAACCAGGGAGAGAGGAGCGGAGGCAAATGGGAATCCACCACCGCATAAGCGACGATCCAACAGTTCCGGCTGCTTTCAGGGAGATGGTACCACCGCTATCGCGAGCCGCAGCCGCCGAAGAGTCGAACCGTTGCCTGTACTGTTATGATGCGCCATGTATAAAGGCTTGTCCGACGAGCATTAACATCCCCTCCTTCATCAAAAGAATCGCCACCGGCAACACCGAGGGGGCGGCTTATGCCATTATGGATGCAAACCCGGTCGGCGCCAGCTGCGCCAGAGTATGTCCGACCGAGCTGCTCTGCGAGGGGGATTGCGTGCTGAACGACACCTCCACGCCAATTGCGATCGGCCGCTTGCAGCGCTACGCGACCGATTACGCAGCAACCGAGGGGCTTCAGTTATTCGCACCAGGAGCTCCTACTGGTTTGTCAGTCGGAGTTATCGGCAGTGGTCCGGCCGGTTTATCTGCCGCTCGTGAACTTGCCCGGTACGGTTTCGATGTGGAGATCTACGAAGCGAAGCCGATCGCCGGCGGCCTGGACAGCACCGGAATCGTCAGCTTCAGGCTGCCGCAGCATGTTCCAGCCTGGGAAGTTGAGCAGGTTGAAGCGCTCGGCGTGAAAATCCACACGAGTACGCGAATTGGCAGCACGATAAGCGTGCAGCAGTTGTTGGACCGACATGATACCGTCGTGCTGGCCGCAGGCATGGGTTATGTGCCACCGCTCGGCATGGAAGGTGAGGAGCTGGCTCACGATGCGATCCGCCTTGTGGAAGCGACGAAATCAGGCCGAATGCCTTCTTCTCTGGCTGGGGCAAGAGTAGCTGTCATCGGCGCAGGCAATACAGCAATTGATGCAGCAACTTGCAGCATGCGGCTTGGAGCAAGCGGGGTCAAAATCGTTTACAGGCGCACTGCGATGGAAATGACCGCCTATCCTTTTGAATTTGAATTTGCCAAACAAGAAGGAATTGAGTTCGCTTGGTTGACACAACCAATGCGCATCGTCGGAGACGGAGCTGGAAAAGTCGTCGGACTGGAATGCATCCGTCTGGAGCCGGATGGTCGCATCGGGGCTGACGGACGTCGCCTCACCGCTCCCGTACCTGAATCTACGTTCCTCATGGAGGTAGATGCGGTTGTATTCGCGACCGGCCAACAACGGCTCATTTCGCTTGCCGAGCAGCTAGGAATCCAGCATGAGAATGGAATTCCCGAAGTTAATCCGCTGACAGGTTTGACTTCCAATCCCCGTATTTATGCAGCTGGCGACATCTTGCACGGCACGGGAGCCGGTGAGGCGACCGTAGTATCTGCGGCCGAACAGGGAAAACGGGCTGCCGCCGCCATCGCACTCGCCTTTTTGGGAGAATCCTATCCCGACTTTAAGCGGGAGCCCTCCTCTCCCAAAGCAGCAGGAAGCGTGCAAGCCCGTTAACGATAATTTGAAGGAATGGAGGTAGAGTCGTATGGCAGATTTGTCCATATCCCTGGCGGGAATTCGCTCGCCTAATCCGTTCTGGCTGGCCTCCGCGCCGCCGACCAATACCGGTTACCAGGTGCAGCGCGCCTTTGAGGCGGGCTGGGGCGGAGCGGTCTGGAAAACGCTCGGCGAGCCGATCATTAACACTTCATCACGCTTTGCAGCTGTGCATTATGGGGGAAGAAGGGTTGCCGGCTTCAATAATATCGAACTTATTTCCGATCGACCGCTTGAAGTCAATCTTAAAGAGATTCGCGAAACGAAGAAGCGTTTTCCAAATCATGCTCTGATCGCATCGCTCATGGTGGAGCCAACTCGGGAGAAATGGCATGAAATCGTCAAGCGTGTTGAGGATGCGGGCGTCGACGGGCTTGAGCTGAACTTCGGCTGTCCGCATGGCATGGCAGAGCGGGGCATGGGAGCAGCGTCTGGTCAACAACCGGATTTGGTCGAAAAGCAAACGATGTGGGCCAAAGAAGCCGCCCGCACGCCAGTCATCGTTAAGCTCACGCCTAATATTACAGATATTACCGTCACCGCGCGGCATGCCGTGCTTGGAGGAGCTGACGCCGTCAGCCTCATTAATACGATCAACAGCCTTGCTGGCGTCGATCTGGAATCATGGAACACAATCCCTCATGTCGGCGGTAAAGGTGCACATGGCGGTTATTGTGGGCCTGCTGTAAAGCCAATTGCACTGAATATGTTGGCCGAATGCGCTCGCGATCCCCGAGTGAACGTGCCGATGTCCGGCATTGGTGGCATTTCTACCTGGGAGGACGCCGTAGAGTTCATGCTTATGGGCGCGACCGGCGTTCAAGTGTGTACAGCAGCGATGCATCACGGCTTCCGCATTGTGGAGGAAATGGTGGACGGTCTGAACCGCTATCTGGATCGCAAAGGACTGGCCTCCGTCACCGAGCTGACTGGAAAAAGCGTATCCCGTTACTCGGACTGGGGCGAGCTGGATTTGAATTACCGAGTCGTCGCGCGTATCCATCAGGATACCTGCATCAACTGCAACAAATGCCATATTGCTTGCGAGGACACCTCGCATCAATGTATCGATATGCTTACCGGCAGCAGCGGTCATCCTTATTTGCAGGTGCGGGAGGATGATTGCGTAGGCTGTAATCTTTGCTCGATCGTTTGTCCAGTTGATGGCGCAATCGAGATGGTCGAGCTGCCGGCAGCGGCGCCGATGCTTACATGGAATGAACGCCAGCGGGCGCTTGCTAAGCTTGGAGCAGATTCCATTGAAGCGGAGGCGGTTGAGGGATGAAGAGCCCCAAAGTCATTCAAGGAGGCACGGTTGTTACATCCGGGTCGATCACCGTTGCCGATATCCGGATTGAGGATGGCGTCATCACGGCGATTGGAAGTCAACTGGACACAACGGGAGCCGAAACGGTTGATGCGGCTGGATTGTACGTGTTCCCAGGCGGCATCGATCCGCACACTCATCTGGATATGCCTTTTGGCGGCACGGTTACAGCGGATGACTTTGAAAGTGGTACGATCGCCGCGGCTTTTGGCGGCACGACGACGGTTATCGACTTTTGCTTGACTGAGCGCGGCAAGCCACTCATGGACGCGATCAGCACCTGGCATGCCAAGGCTGATGGCAAAGCCGTCATCGATTACGGCTTCCATCTCATGGTCGCCGAGGCCGGAGAGGATGTATTGGCTGAACTGCCAACGATTATCGAACAAGAGGGCATCACCTCGCTGAAGGTGTTCATGGCTTACAAAAATGTATTCCAAGCCGATGACGGCACACTGTTCCGCACGCTGCAGTTGGCGCGTGAAGAGGGGGCACTTGTGATGGTGCATGCCGAGAACGGCGATGTCATCGATAGGCTCATCCAGGAAGCACTGGAAAATGGGCAAACCGAACCCATTTATCATGCCCTGACTCGTCCTCCTCAGCTTGAAGGTGAAGCAACCGGCCGCGCTGCCGAGCTTGCAGGATTAGCGAACGCTCCGCTCTATGTCGTCCATGTCACCTGCGCACAGGCGGTAGAGAGAATCGCTTCGGCTCGCTCGCGTGGGCTGCGCATTTACGGAGAGACCTGCCCACAATATTTAACTTTGGATGTGACTGCGTTGGAAGGACCAGGCTTCGAAGGCGCCAAGTATGTTTGGTCGCCTCCACTGCGAGAAGCTTGGCATCAAAAAGCTCTGTGGAATGCGCTAGCTTCAGGCACGCTGCAGACGCTCGGCTCCGATCAATGCTCGTTCAACTTTAAGGGACAGAAGGAGCTTGGCCTCGGAGACTTTTCCAAAATTCCGAACGGTGGTCCGACGATTGAGGATCGGTTCAGCATTCTCTATTCGGAGGGCGTAGCCAAAGGTAGAATAGACCTGCATCAATTCGTCAATATCGTTTCCACGGCAAGCGCTAAGCTGTTCGGCCTTTTTCCGCGTAAAGGAACAATTGCCGTAGGAAGCGATGCGGATCTGGTGTTATTCGATCCAGCGGTCAGCCGCATATTGTCTGTGAAGGATCATCATTTGCGTGTGGACTATAGCGCTTTTGAAGGTCTGCCCCTTCAAGGTGAACCGGTATCTGTGCTAGTGCGTGGCGAGTTCGTCATTCGCGATCGGGAATTCGTTGGTACGATTGGCAGCGGCAAGTACTTGAAGCGGGAGCGCTTCGGACAAAGCCCCAACATCCTATCGCCGCATTCATCTGCTTCTGCTTCGACAGGAGGAATTAGAGGATGAGTAGCTATGAGGAATATGCGGAGGAGAAGCAATTGCTTGACGGGCTGGTTGAAGAGGGACGTCGGATTGTTGAGATAAAAGAGGATCTAGACGGCGCGGTGGTCCTATTTTCGGCGCTCCCAGAGAGTTCGGAACGGAAAGAAGCGGGCTCGATAAGCCTGAGACTGAGCACCGCAGATGCTCGCAAGCATGTAGCGGTGCTGTTAATTAGGCAGCAAGCAGTTCCACAGGAGTTGTAAGCTTTCAGACGGTCATTATTATACTGTTAAAGGATTAGACTCTATCATATGCAGTAACATTCCGCTGTGAGCTGACGTCGAGTATTATATCGCGTCAGTTTTTTTAGTTTTTATGAGGAGTTCGAGCGGTCGAAGTCCGCTATTAATTGCTTAACTAAATACCAAAAAGGGATGAAGCCCATGAAGTTGTTTAAAGTTCTGCTGTTGCTAATAGTTTCACTAACAGCGGGTTGCTCCACTCCATCTAAAGGGGAGGTATTGGATTACTTAAGCTCGGATTCCAACAATCGATATCTGATTCACTTATTTTATGAAGGATCACCAGGTCAACTTGATGATGAATTAAATGTGTTTTGGAATTCAAACAAAGAGTATTTGGAAATCATACAGGGCATTCAGCTTTACGATGTAGATGTGGAAAGCAACCAGGACAAAGCAGAGGCGATAGGCATTGAAAATTTCCCTTGTTTCATTGTAATGAATGACGAAAAAATCGTGTTAAAAACAACAGAACTATCTGAAGTTCAGGCTTTCTTCGCACAGCTGATTCCATAACGAGCTAAGTGAGAACTTGCAGCAACCAATGAAATTAGACAACCTGCCCGTGGTTAGTATAATTAGCAGTCCTTTTTTGACATTATAAGGGAGTGGTCCTTCCTTGAGCTTGAATGAACATATGATTAAAGTGTGTTTTACATTTGTTCAAGCGGATGATATGATGATGTCAGTTTATGAATTGGGGTGGATATGGAATGCAACAGGCACAATTGGCAGCAATGATCGATCATACTTTGCTTCGCGCGGATGCAACTAGCACTGAGATGGCACGGCTCGTGGAAGAGGCGAAAACCTACGAATTCGCTTCTGTATGTGTCAACCCGACTTGGGTGCCTTATGCGGCAGCCGAACTGAACGGCTCGAAGGTCAAAGTATGTACGGTCATCGGTTTTCCTCTAGGAGCTTCCACCAGCCGTACGAAGGCGTTTGAAACATCCGATGCGATCGCTGGAGGAGCAACGGAAATTGATATGGTTATCAACATCGGCGCGCTCAAGGACGGTCGCGATGACGAAGTAGAATCCGATATTCGCGCTGTTGTAGATGCTGCGGCTGGCAAAGCTATCGTGAAAGTCATTATCGAATCTTGCCTGCTGACCGACGACGAAAAGGTTCGGGCTTGCGAGCGCGCGGTACGTGCGGGAGCAGATTTTGTGAAAACGTCTACTGGTTTCTCCACCGGAGGTGCTACAGTCGAGGACATCGCGCTCATGCGCCGCACGGTTGGTCCTGATATCGGCGTAAAAGCTTCAGGCGGTGTGCGTAGCCTGGAAGACATGCAACGCATGATTGCTGCCGGTGCCACGAGAATTGGCGCCAGCTCCGGCGTGAAGATTATGGAAGGCGGACGTTCCGAAACTTCTTATTAATTTTCGGCGGATGCGGATTACCCCCAGTCGGGATTGTCCAGGCTGAATGAAGGCTTTATTACAGCCGGATAAACCGCAAGGTTTTCCGGCTGTTTGACATTGTACGAGGTGGACGCTGTGTCCATCTTATAACAGTCATAAGGCGGGCGGATGATCAGGATCCGCTTGCTTGATCCAATGACAGCGTTTCCGTTATGATGGCACAGTATTAAGAATGAGGAAGGGAATTGATGATGATGTTCAAACGCATTCATCTTATCGTTATGGATTCTGTCGGCATTGGAACAGCTCCCGATGGGGCTGCTTTCGGAGACTTTGATGTCGATACGCTCGGTCATATTGCCGAAGCGACAGACGGTTTATATATGCCTAGTATGGGCAGTCTTGGACTTGCTAACATTAAGCCTTTTAAGGGAATTGAACCGGCCGATAAGCCTCTCGGCTTTTATGGACGCATGCAGGAGGCTTCCAGCGGCAAAGATACGATGACGGGTCACTGGGAGATGATGGGGCTGCGGATCGATACGCCATTCCGCGTATTCGAGAATGGTTTCCCGCAGGAGCTTATTTCCCGGATTGAGGAGCACACCGGCCGTAAAGTAATTGGCAACAAACCAGCCAGCGGCACGGAAATTATCGACGAGCTCGGAGAAGAGCATGTACGCACGGGCGCTCTAATCGTGTATACTTCGGCCGACTCGGTGCTCCAGATTGCTGCGCATGAAGATATTGTGCCGCTGCCTGAGCTGTATTCCATTTGCGAATTCTGCCGTGAGATTACGCTTGAAGATCCCTATATGTTAGGGCGCATCATTGCCCGGCCGTTCATTGGCGAGCCAGGCTCCTTCAAGCGTACGTCAGGACGTCATGATTACGCGCTGAAGCCTTTCCAGCCTACGGTAATGAATACGCTCAAGGATGCCGGTCTCGACGTTGTCGCAATCGGCAAAATCTCCGATATTTTCGACGGAGAAGGCGTGACGCGCAGCATCCGTACCGCTTCCAACCAGGAGGGCATGGAGCGCTTGGTCGAAGTATGTGGAGAATCGTTTACCGGCATCAGCTTCTTGAATTTGGTGGACTTCGATGCGCTCTACGGCCATCGCCGCGATCCGGCTGGTTATGGCAAAGCGTTGGAGGAGTACGATGCGCAGCTGCCGGCTGTGCTGGAGCGCCTAACAGAGGACGATCTGCTCATCATCACTGCTGACCATGGCAACGATCCGACCTATACAGGCACCGATCATACTCGCGAATATGTTCCACTAATTGTGTATTCCCCTCGTTTCGAGGGCGGTCGCGAGCTGCCGCTGCGGCTTACATTTGCGGATGTGGGCGCGACAGTTGCAGACAACTTCGGCGTAACGCTGCCGGAGCATGGCAAGAGTTTCCTTGGCGAGCTGTCCAGCAACTAAACTAACATTCCAATTGACAGGGTAGATGAAACACCGCTTCGGGGAAACCTGGAGACGGCCTTGAGAGGAGAATGGATATGAGCGTGCATATTGGAGCTAAAGAGGGCCAGATCGCTGAAACAGTGCTGCTTCCTGGAGATCCGCTGCGAGCTAAATATATCGCTGAGACCTACTTGACTGATGTCGAGCTTTACAATGAAGTTCGGGGCATGCTGGGTTTTACGGGCAACTACAAAGGAAAACGCATATCCGTGCAAGGCTCGGGAATGGGGCTGCCGTCGATCAGTATTTATGCCAATGAGCTAATCCGCAACTACGGCGTCCGCAATCTGATTCGCGTTGGTACTTGTGGAGCGATGCAGCATGGGGTGAATGTGCGAGATGTAATCTTAGCTCAGGCCAGCTGTACAGATTCCAGCATGAACCGCAATCAGTTTCTGGGATACGATTTCGCGCCAATTGCCAGCTTTACGCTGCTCAAGTCAGCTTATGAACATGCCGTGAGCGCAGGCGTAAACGTTCATGTCGGCAATATTTACAGCACCGATGTGTTCTACAAGGAAGATACAACAGCTGTTCAACGATTGATGGACCACGGAGTGCTCGGTGTCGAAATGGAAACTACAGCGCTCTATACGATTGCAGCACGGCATGGAGTTCAGGCACTGACGGTGTTGGCCGCCAGTGATCATCTGCTTACGGGCGAGGAGACGACCGCGGCTGAGCGGCAGTCATCCTTCAACGAAATGATGGTAATCGCACTTGATACAGCCGCGGATATTCCTCTGTCCAAATAGGTGGAGGGGATTGCACCAGCTGTTGCTCAAACGCAAAGAAACAATATAATTAATGACGTAAACAACCATGTTTCGACAACTGTGAAATCCGCTGTCGATTAACATTGTTAATTGTCAAATTTCCTGCAAGCAAGCCGTTTTTATTAAATTAATGACATAAAACATACACGAGCTTAACTAACGGAGGGTATCCATAATGAGAATGGTAGATCTGATTGAGAAAAAGAGAAATGGTCATGAGCTTACAACGGAAGAGATTCGCTTTGTTATCGAAGGTTATACCCGCGACGAGATTCCTGATTACCAGGTAAGCGCTTTGGCGATGGCTATATACTTCCGTGATATGAGCGATCGGGAGCGGGCAGATCTGACGCTGGCGATGGTGGAATCCGGTGAGACAATTGATCTTTCGGATATTCACGGTGTTAAAGTCGATAAACACTCGACCGGCGGCGTGGGCGATACGACTACTCTTGTGCTGGCTCCGCTCGTTGCAGCGGCTGGAATTCCAGTTGCCAAAATGTCCGGACGTGGGCTTGGTCATACGGGTGGAACGCTCGACAAGCTAGAAGCTATTCCAGGCTTCCATATCGAGCTTACCCGTGAAGAGTTCGCTGCCCGCGTCAATGAATCGCTCATCGCGGTAATCGGCCAATCTGGCAACCTGACTCCAGCCGACAAAAAGCTTTATGCTTTGCGTGATGTTACCGCTACGGTTGAGTCGATTCCGCTCATCGCAAGCTCCATTATGAGCAAGAAGATTGCCTCAGGCGCGGATGCTATTGTGCTTGATGTCAAAACAGGAGCAGGCGCCTTCATGAAGGACGAGGAAGATGCGCGCCGTTTGGCTACTGCGATGGTTGCGATTGGCAACCAGGTTGGACGTAATACGATGGCGGTCATTTCCGATATGAGTCAGCCGCTCGGTTACGCAATCGGCAACTCCCTTGAAGTGCAGGAAGCGATCGATACGCTGCGCGGCGAAGGCCCGGCGGATTTGCTGGAGCTTTGTCTGGCGCTTGGCAGCCAGATGGTCTACCTCGGCGGAGGAGCTGCTTCTCTTGAGGAAGCGGAGGAGCTGTTGAAAGAGCTTTTGGCAAACGGCAAAGCATTGGAAAAATTCAAAGAATTCATCCGTAATCAAGGCGGCAATCCGGCTGTGGTCGACGATCCAAGCTTGCTGCCGCAAGCACCGTACCGAATCGAGCTGCCTGCACGTGAGAGTGGCTTTGTATCTAAGATGATCGCAGATGAAATCGGAACGGCAGCAATGGTACTTGGAGCGGGACGCGCGACTAAGGATTCGGTAATCGATCTGTCGGTTGGGCTGATGTTGAACAAAAAGGTGGGCGACTCCGTAAAAGTGGGAGAGTCTCTCGTGACAATTCATGCCAATCAAGAGGATGTAGCTGATGTTATGGAAAGTCTGTACGCGGCTATTGAAATCGCACCTAAAGCCGAAACACCTCTGCTCGTGCGCGGTGTCGTAACAGGCGTGCAGGGTAGCAAGGCATGAAGATGAGTGCTGCATGGAAGGAAAAGCTGGATCGCAGCTATATTCTTGACAGGCTGCAGCAGCTGTTGGAAACGCCAAGCCCGAGCGGTTATTGCAACGATATTATGAAGCTGATCTCCGCCGAGGTTTCACGCCTCGGCTTTGAGTTGAAGCTGACGCCGAAGGGCAACGGGCTCATTGATCTGGGAGGTAGTGAGAGCGGGGAACCGCTGCTGCTGACCGCGCATGTGGATACCCTTGGCGCGATGGTTCGCGCTGTAAAGTCCGATGGCAAACTTCGGATGACTCCGATTGGCGGCTATGATATGTCGACAGTTGAGGGAGAATATTGCCTTGTACACACGCGGGGCGGTAAAATCTATGAAGGCACCGTTCTCTCTACGATGCCTTCTGTTCATGTGTATCCTGATTCTCGTTCACAGAAGCGCGACGACGCTTCTATGGAAGTCCGGCTCGACGTTGATACGACAAGCCGCGCGGATACGCTCGCTCTGGACATTGCTCCAGGCGACTTTATCTCTTGGGATCCACGGGTCAGGATTTTGCCGGATGGATGGGTGAAATCACGCCATCTTGATGACAAAGCCAGCGTTGCGGCTCTGCTCGGCATTCTTGAGTCCGTGCACAGAGAAGGGCTCAAGCTGAATCGCCCGGTCAAGCTGCTCATTTCAACCTATGAGGAAGTCGGACACGGCAGCTCCTGGATTCCAGAGGACATCGTAGAGATGATTGCCGTCGACATGGGAGCGATGGGGGATGATCTTAGCGCGACTGAGAAGGATGTTTCTATCTGCGCTAAGGATTCCTCTGGGCCATATGACTACGGAATGACCTCGCGGCTCATTGAGCTGGCCAAAAGCCAGGAGATCCCGCATGCGGTCGATATATACCCGTTCTACGGTTCTGACGCCAGTGCAGCGCTTAGAGGCGGTGCAAACATCCGTGCTGCGCTTATTGGGCCGGGAGTCCATGCCTCCCATGGCATGGAACGTACGCATGCTGACGCAATAGTGGGAACGGCGGCGTTATTGCTGGCATACATCATGGAATAAAACCGGGCTGCTCCCCCATGGAGCGGTCCGGCAACAGGATCGGGAGGGAGCAAGTCTTGGCGCAGCTTTACTATAAGTACGGAACGATGAACAGCGGTAAGTCCTTTGAGATTATCAAAGTAGCTCATAATTATGAGGAGCAGGGCAAAGCCGTCTTGATCTTTTCTCCGGCAATGGACACTCGCAGCGGCAAGGATGAGGTTGGCTCACGAGTCGGTTTTACTCGTAAAGCAATTCCCGTTGCGGCGGATACCGACCTTTACAGCGAGGTGCTTACCCATCAGCCGGCAGGCGGTCCGAAGCAGATCTATTGCGTCCTGATCGATGAGGCTCAGTTCCTCAATCGGGATCATATCGACCAGCTGACACGCGTCGTTGATGAGCTAGATGTACCGGTTATGGCGTTCGGCTTGAAGAATGACTTCCGCAACGAACTGTTCGAAGGCAGCTATTATCTGCTGGCTCAAGCAGACAAGATTGAGGAGATCAAGACGATCTGCTGGTTTTGCGACCGTAAGGCAACGATGGTTATCCGCTTTCAGGGGGGAATTCCTGTCAACGAAGGGGCACAGATCCAAATCGGAGGCAACGACGATTACAAGCCGGTTTGCCGCAAATGTTACAAGGCTGCTTTTGCCGGATCGAAGAGCGAGGAATCGTAAACGTACTGCATAACGAAAAACCTCCGAGAGCCGAACCAATCGGCTTTAGGAGGTTTTTTTTGTACTTCACGATATCAACGATTGCGTCCTTTGTTCTTTTTGGCCTTACGACTCAGCCATAAAATCCATATACCTACTCCCGCTACAGCGAAAGCAGCCATAACATAAAATGCAATCGCGTATAGCCTGTCCTCAAATGGTGTTATCATGTGGAATCGCCTCCTGTATCTCTTTATATTTTTTACCCATGCTGGCACATTTTAAGCCCTATTAAGCTGTGGAACATTTTCGTCCCTTTGGAATATGAATACGGATAAAGATGTTTTCCATTTCCGGCAGGGAAGGTCAGTGGACTATGAGAGCGCATGAATTCGTTATTCAAACGGACTTCCATCGGGAGGATCTCACTCGGTTGTCAGCAGCAGCGGCTCGTTTTCAATCCGACATCAAGCTTGAATTTTGCAGCGGGAACAATTGCAATATCGTTGATGTTAAAAGCCTGCTAGGCATGCTCCTGCTGCCGATCCGCATGGGAACCCCGGTGATGCTCCGCGTAGCGGGCAAGGATGAGGGAGAGACGTTTTCCTACATGCTTGAGGAACTGGCCAAATAATCCAAGCCCAGCTGCAGCTCAGCGACAGCTCAGCGGGATCAGGAGAGCGTCCAAGGAAAATAAGTAAGGCTTGTCTAGGAAATAAAAAACAGCGGCAGCCATGGTCAAGAACTGGCTGTCGCTGTTTATTATGCTTCCGTACATAATTAGTGGGACTGATTAGATATCGCAGTATGTTTTAAGATAGAATTAATTACTACATCCCAGTCGCCATAGTGAAGCTCATGCCCGGTACGTTCCAAAGTCAGTAAAACGGCATCTGGAATTTCATTTACAAGGTTTTCTCCGTGTGCATAAGGGATAATCGGATCTTCCGTACCATGTATAACGAGAGTGGGGGCGTTGATTTCACTCGTTCTCGCAAAATAAGATTCTCCACCTGTCAACAAGGCGTGATTCGTCATACTTGCTGTATTGTGGCTTCTAGTAAAGTCTTCTTTTGCTAAATATCGAACTTTATTCTCATCAAAAGAATGTTTTGAGCCGACTAAAATTCTTGATCTGCTAATTGCAAAATCGACTGCAGATTGTTCGTTCGTCAAATCTATTGTCCCCATATTCGAGAAAAACTCGATAACCCTTTCCTCCATCGGCGGGAGACCGGGAGCAAAATTGGACGTTGCCAGTAGGGTGATCGTTAGAACCCTCTTCGGATGACGCAGAGCTATTATTTGAGTCAGCATTCCTCCCAAGGACATGCCAAATATATGTGCTTGCTCAATTTTATAAGCATCCAATACTCGAATAGCATCATCGGCCATATCTACCAAAGTATAGTCTGGATGGCCAGGCTCGTACGTTGTAGAACGTCCAACATCCCGGTTGTCATAACGAATGACGTAACGTCCTGTATCTGCTAAACGCTGGCAAAACGGTTCCTCCCACCAAACGAGTGAGGACTGGGCACCCATAATGAGTAGTATGGCTGGGTTATCTCGATTGCCGAAACTTTCGGTACATAGTTCTATTCCATCTACTTTTACAAGTAGTTCGTTCATGTAAAATTCCTCCCTTAACGCTATATAAACAAAAAAACACAGGAAATCGGCCTGTGTTTACAGTAATCGAAAAAGAAATTGAACATGAACGCAATGGGATAGTGACCCAGGTTCACTTCAATTAAATCAGGTTACCGTGAAGGCAAACCTATCTTCGATTACTGTGCACACCAATAGCCTAATTGGTCTATTTAATCCAATGTGCAAAGAAAATCGAAAATTAGATTAGCACACGTAACCCCTCCGTCCGTATCAATTAAAAAAATCCTAACATAGGTTGAATTTATATGTCAACACTTGGAAAATGCTCTTTTGAGTTGGATTCACGACGAACATATACGCTTTAACGCTGTGCGAAAAGGGAAGCTAGGACACGGTCCTCGCTTCCCTTTTTGTGCGGCGTTCTCAGCCGAAACCCCACTAAGGAACAGTCTTCGTCGCTGTAGCCAGTTGGCTGTCATGCTCCTGCTCATCACGGCTCTCCGCCCGCAAATACAGAATAAAACCTGCGATCATCAAACCGCCGCCGAACAATTGGAAGGAGCTGATCGCTTCCCCGAACAGCAGCAGCGCGAGTAAGCTCGCACCAACCGGTTCCGCCAACACGGTCATAGACACGGTCGTTGCACGCAAATATTGTAGGAGCCAATTGAACACCATATGTCCGAACACGGTCGGGACGATAGCGAGCAACAGGAAAATGCCCCACTCTGTGGAAGGGTAGTCGGTCATTGAATAGCCAACTGCAATATTGTAGCCTGTAAAAAATAATGCCGTAAAGCCGAACACGATCAGGCTATACACATAGGAAGGCATTCGGGTAAGCAAGCGCTTGGCGAGTATGATATTGAATGCGATAGCAGCCGTCCCGAGCAGTGAGAGGGAGTCGCCAAAAAAGGCGGTTCTCGATAACCCGAAGTCACCTGAGCTAATGAGAATCGCTCCGCCTATGGACACTGTCATGCCGATCAGGGCTGCTTTCCCTAGCTTGTCGCGTAGAAAAAAGTAGGCCAGAATGGCTACAAAAACCGGCTCAAGCGTAAGCATAATCGTTGAACTTGCGATGGAGGTATAGGAAAGTGAAGCCATCCAGAGCAGAAAATGCAGCGCAAGAAAAAAGCCGGCGCCAGCCAGCAGTGCCCAGTCTTTAAGGGAGAGCTTGCGAATGGCAGGCAGCTGGCGCCAGCCGAACGGAAGCATGAGTAGAAAGGTGAACAGCATGCGATACTGCCCTTGGACTGACACTGGAGCGTCGGAGTAACGGACCAAAATCGGAGCAAAGGAAATAGCAATCATGCTCACCAGCAGCGGGACGACTAGAGATGTTTTGGACAAGGATGTCGAGTTCATATGAATGATTGTAATTCCGTTCTGCAGGAAGTTCAAGGGTAATGGAATTGTCACATTTATAGCTCAAGTTAGTCATCTTTGTCACTGCGGGATGGGGTAAACTAAGTGGAGGAAGGGGTGGCTTAGAATGGGAAAAGCATCTTCCCTTACAGATTGGTCTTATTTGGCCTTATTTGGGATAATTATGCTCATAATACTGATTTTCTGTTTATACGGGTTCAAGAAGTTAATGAAATCCGAAATGGACGAGCCTGATCCTCGAGTGCGAGAAGCTGCCGGATCTGTCGCAGCAGCACCTCAAGCAGCAGCACCAGCGCAAAAGAGTTCCAACCACAGCAAGGCTGATCTTGCTGGGACTGAGCACAAAGACCGCCCCTAGGAGCGGTCTTTTGACGTTGTAGGAGTATTTGTGCCGACTACTCGGCTTCTTCAGGGCGCCAAGCTTCAAGCCAACGCTCAATCTCGCCTATGGTGTCAATAACTCCATCAGGACGGCTCATGCTGGAGGGACTAGCCTGACGGAGCGCCAATCCCTGGCGCACCCATAACCCACGCATGCCAAGATGTTTGGCTGGTACGATATCGTTGTCGATTCGGTCTCCGACCATGAGCGTTTCGGAGGGAGGACAACCCGTCGCCTCAAGGGCGTATTCGTAAAGTCGGGGGTCCGGCTTGGCCAGACCAAGCTCTGCGGAAGCAAATACCTTGTCGATATGCTCCAAAAGTCCATAGCTGCGGAGACGATCAGCTGTTCCGGCACTCTGATTGGCAATAATTCCAATTCGGTAACTAGCGCTCAGTCGTTGCAAAATGCCGCGGGACTCAGGAAACGGACGGTCAAGCTCTTTTCGATACTTCATTTCGGACCAGATCGCTTGACGCAGTGTTGTATCTGGAAAGAGTGTTTGCAAAATATCCGCCATGGGGAAAGGAGAGTAGCGCTTGTGGGCTTCCATCCATAGCTCTCGGACATGGTCCCGGGCGACGACAATTCCTCTGCGTCCTGCAGCGGCAATGAGCTGGCGGATAATGTCCTCAATCGGTTCCGATTCATCCACCAGTGTTTCTCCAACATCGAAAAAAATCCATTTCAGCGGCAAGTTCATCATAATTCGTATCGTATCATGTCATTGCCGCATCAACAAGTGTCGACAATCACGCGAATTGAACATTCTCCGGAGACAGAACCATATAGATAGGTAATGCATTAATATACATGAGTCTATAGGATTTTGGATAATGTACGTGATTAACGAACTAGATCTATTAATTTTATTGAATTAATTATTAAAAATTGTAAAAAAACGAACATTAAATGTTGTCCAGGTCGGTTTCTAATGGAATAATACTACTCTCTTGGCGAGAGGTTTTTCGGTGTGCTATAATTACGTTCGTTCCGATTAAATCGGATTGAAATTCAGGGGTATAGCCTGATTAGGAGAGTCGGGAAAAAGGATGAGTTCAGTCTTGGAGAACCACAAAGCTTTGTCTCAGCTTACGAGCAAGATGGGCAAGCTGCTCCGGGACCGTTTCGGCAAGGGACCGGAATCGATTTATGTTTCAGCGAATGAAGTTTGCGTTAGTATGCATTTCCGCCAGTTCGTCAGCGTCGTGGAGAAAATAATGCTCCAGCAGAACAAGGACGAAGCCGTGAGAGACATGAGGCAGCTGGTAATGGATTTACTGGTGCCGGAGTTCAAACATCTGATCTCCGATACTTTAGGACTACAATTGCAACATATTTATTACGACTGGAACCTGGACAACCACTCCGGTATTATGATTGGCCTGGTGGACAGCTCGCTCTTTGACCGGTACCAGGAATCTTATCGTGGCAAAAATTATATTCATCGGCAAGTCGAGAAGATTTCCGCAGAGGCGGAGAAGATGCCGGATGGCATGCATTCCTTCTGGACGAACGCGAGGACGCTCGTAATTGTCCGATCAGGCATTCTTATCAAGCTGGAGAAGGAGCTGCTGCGTGCAGGCTACGAGCCGGCATTGCGTGTGGCCAAGCGAGCGCTGGAAAAATCGCTTCTGCTTACCGAGGTGGATATGACTCAAGCGATGGGCAGAACTCCAGACGGCTTGTACCTCGATTGGAAGTTTGACCAGGACCAGAGCATAATCGTTTATACATTTCCAACGGAATAATTCGACTTTATGAACAGATAGCCTCTAAGCGGCTAGGCTGACCATGAGCCGAGAGAGTAGCCCTATTTATGAGGGTGCTTTCTTGGCTTTTTTTGATTTTGGAAAGGAGCTGCTACACTGTCCATGAATAATGATGATCAAATCCCAACCCCTAGTCTGCCCGAAGCCCAGAAGCCGGGTGAGCTGCATCCTGCACTCAGTCAGCTTAGCGAAAAAATCGAGGCGGATGCTTACTACATAGCCATTCACGTTAATGAGGGGGATCGGATTGATCTGCTCCACCATCGCGGCGAGCCTATCCTGCATTGCGGCATGATTCTGCCACATTCGATAGAGGAGGAGAATGGCAAGCTTCTTCAGTACTTTAATTACCGGATGCCAATGTCCAAAGAGAAGGATGGCACCATGGCGATATTAGGCATACTGCGTAAGGAATCCTCGTTCAGCGAGGAAGAAAAGAGTAGGCTGACTTCCGTCGCAGCAAGCTGGAATTTAAGCGACAGATCGCCCTCAGCAGCAGAAATGTCGGTTAAGGAACAGGCTGCCGCAGGCTTTTCTGCTGGATTAAAGCCGCAGCGAGCGGAGCAGCTGCGAGGTGAGCAACTGCGATTGCTCGGCCTGGAGATGATGAATGCTTTGACCAATATCGACGGAATGGCAGAGCTGCTCGCGGATTCACCATTGGAAGTTTACCAGCTGGACATGCTGGAGGAGCTAAGGCAGAACAATAGCCACTTGGCTTCGCTCGTCCAAACGCTCGTTAAACATTCCGTTCTCCTTGATGGGAGCTGGGAGCGATTTTCGGGTTGCCCGTTCTCTGTTGTACAGCTTTCGAACGGTTTGCTCCAGGAGCATGCTGCGGCTGAAATGAGCGGCAGGCTCGTCTGTTGGATTTCCGAGGATGTGCCCGAAGCGGTGCTCGGCAGCAAAGAGGAGCTTGTCCAACTGCTTAACCTGCTGTTACAGCTTGCCGAATCGGGCGGTCCTGGAGGATCTATCCGCCTTAATATCCATATGAACTCCAGAAATACGGGAGACGGGCTGATGGATCTGCTGGTCCAACTCATTCTTGAGGAAGCAGTCGCTCCTAACGTCCGGATTGCCGAGTTTTTGGAGCAAGCCAGAGAGCTGGTAGAAAATAACGGGGGTGAGCTATGGCAGGAGCCCCATCCTACCGGCTGGAGTCTCCAACTGACGTTCCAAGTGAAGGCTGTGAGCGAGTAAGCTCCATTAGAACAGGCTCCGATCTAGTCGGAAAAGGCTCCATTAAAATCAGAACAAGCTCCAGTCGAACTCTTTGGAGAGGTGTTTGAGCAAGTGGACGCCAGCTACGCTGTTTCCATGTCGATTGAGGGAAGGTCCAATAATGCCGATGCCCGCCTGGCCTGGCAACAGTGCCATGATGCCACCGGATACGCCTGATTTGGCTGGAAGGCCGACATCGATTGCGAACTCACCGGAGCCATTGTACATGCCGCAAGTGACCATGAAGGTTTTAGCGATTTGGACAAAGCGGCGCGGAATCAGTCTTTCTCCCGTATCGGGGTCCAGCCCGTCGAGGGACAGTACAAGAGCCATTCGCGCCAGATCTGCGCAATCGACCAACAGTGAGCAATGCTTGAAGTACACTTCCAGCACATCCTCTACCTTGCCTTTCAGCACGCCATTGTCGGTGAGGAAATAGGCCATTGAGCGGTTTAGATGTCCCGTTTGGCACTCGGAGTGATAGGTTTGCTCGTCGATCTCAAGCGATTTGCGTCCGGCCAGCTTGCCAAGGAAGCTCTGGATACGGGTAATTTTTTCCTCATTGGAGCTGCCGCCTATGAGCGAGCTGATAACGATAGCGCCGGCGTTAATGAGCGGATTAAAAGGAATTCCCGGTTGAACAAGTTCAAGCTTCAGCATGCTATTGAAGCTATCTCCCGTAGGCTCCATGCCAACCTTGCTGAACACGACGTCCTCACCATTGTCCATAAGGGCCAGAATAAGTGTGAATACTTTCGAGATGCTCTGCATCGTAAAACGATCCCCGCATACTCCGGCTGAGAGAGATCTGCCGTCAACGGTTCGAATATGGATACCGAGCGAGGACGGGTCAGCTTTGGAAAGCTCCGGTATGTAGGAAGCGACCTTGCCAAGCGAAGTTTCGCTGCGGGCATGCTCCAGCCACTGCGGGAGTCCAGCGCTTAGGGAAGACCAATTGGGTTCATTCATGGAGCTCAACCTTTCTGTAGAAGGAATCAAGTTTATCTGACTGAACTTCATTGTAGCATGCGGACGGCGTTGCGTTGAAATGAGCGCTTCAACTCATGTATGCTAAAAGGAAAGTTTAGGAAAATGACTTGTGCGAGGTGTTTGTTATTAAGCACCGGCGCCTTCCGGGGAGCGCGATCTATGAATAGAGGAATCCGCTGGTATATTGCTTCATTTATCGCTGCCGCTGTTGCCTCGGTCGCAGGCCAGCTGATTTGGTTGGCGGATCCGCTGCGAGCGGGCACGTTTTTTTGGATGGACATGATCGAAATTTTGGCTCGAGCATGTGCGGTCATTCCGCTCTGCTGGACGATTGGAGCGTACCGCTCCTGGAGCAACAGTAAGAGCCGCAAGCTGCCGCTGTTAAAGCTGCTCGTTGCTGCAGGAGGTTTACTGACGGCTGCGCTGATGGCATTGCAGCCTGATGGGGTGTCCGCGCTCGCAATAGCGGGCGGCGTTTCGCTGCTGCTTGTGCTGCTGGATGCGTCGCGGGAGGAGCGGCGCAGGCGGCGCTTCCCGCTGGGCACAGTTGCTTTTTCAATAGCGGCGGTATTACTTGGTCTCCTGCTTTTTTACCCGACGGCTTACGCTGTCACGACGCCCGGTTTCACGCTGAATATGAACCGCTACGCACAGGTAGAGGGGGGCAAGGAGAGTGGCGGCTCTTTAGAAGGTGTGCTTGTCATCGAACGCCCGGCGTTCCCTATCGACTGGCTGTACGCGGCGCTGCTTCCACATATTGCGCTTGAAAAGCGCGATACGAGCATACCGATTTCGGAAATTCAGCGGCAAGTGTTCATTCAGCGAGCGGGAGCTAACGAGATTGGTACAGCAGTTGCACTGCAAAAGCTCGGTCTCGGCAAAGGCGTTGTGCCACTCGGCATTCAGGTGCTCGCGCTGCTGCAGGACAGTCCGTCCCAGGACGTACTAAAGGCGGGAGATGTGCTATTATCGATCGGCGGCCAGCCGGCCCGCGATACCTCGGAGCTGGCAAAGCTGATGAGTGCAGTCGTGCCAGGAAGTGATGTTAAGGTTGGTTACGAGCGTGAGGGTGGGAAAGCTGTTGCGGTAATCAAGGCGAAAGCGAGTTCAGATGATCCCAAGCGAGCTGTGTTAGGCATTCAAGTGCAGGATCGCACAAAAGCTGATCTGACCCGTCAAATGGACTTCAAGTCCTATTTGGTCTATCAAGGTGGTCCATCGCATGGAGCGATGCTCGCACTTACGGTGCTGGATCAGCTGACGCCAGGCGGCGTAGCTTTTGGCAACCGGGTTGCCGGGACCGGAACGATTGATGCAGCAGGGAAGGTCGGCCCGATCGGCGGCATCGAACAGAAGGCCTTTACAGTTGCTCGCGCTGGTGCAGATGTGTTTTTTGTCCCGGCAGGGCAGGAGACGGATGCTCGCAAAGGATCAAAAGAGCTTAACATCGTCCCCGTGCGCACGCTGGATGAGATGTTGAAATGGCTTAAGGCGAATCCTAAGCAGGCTTAGGCTTGCAACAACAAACTGACCGGCATCCATCTGAGGATGCTGAATAGGTAACAAAGTAGAAGGTATCGTTCCTCAAGAAATTTGAGGAGACGATGCCTTTTTTATTATCGAGATATTTTGAGGAGTAGAATGGATCTAATGGTGCTGCACAAATCATCCTTTATCTTAAAAGCTCTTTATGGAAAAAAGGATTCTCACTTACAGGGCACTCATCGTCGACGCAACCCATACGAAAGCTCGTTATTACAACAAATCACCGAAAAGGTTTGTGTAGGATTGTTTTCGTAAGTTGAGAATAACGCTATAATATATTCCAATTTTAGCTTATAATTAGTTTATAAGACTTGGGTTTAAAGAGGGGATTTTTCTATGGGGATTTTAATAGTTATTGCCATTTTATACGCGCCAATAATTTATAGGATATATCGTAAAATAGATCGTCTCGAAAGGGAGATTGAAGAGTTGAAGAGAAATAGAACATGATTATTCTGTTCAACTTTTTTTACCCAACTATACTAACGTCACATAAACCATTATGAATATTTGACTCCAAAAGCTCGAAACCCTCATAAGCAGTAACTCATTCCATTTTGGTAAAGTTATAAATCGAATAACTGTTTATAATTCTTTCCCCAAATGCTTGGGAAAATAAAGAAAGTCGCAGGGATTCTTCACTCGCGGCTCTGCATCAGATGGAGCTTTTTTTAAAATATTGTTGCTGCTAAGTAGAGTTTTATGGAGGTGGAGATTTTGAGCAATAAAAACCTGAAACTTAGAATTGCTTGGATTGTTCCAAATGCGTGCATGTATCTTCTTTTCATAATTTTCGGTGCCTTTGTGCTAATTAATGCAAATGGGATAAGAGATATAACTCGATTTGGCATTTGGGTATTCATGTTGTTTCTTGTGCTTCTTGTAACATTGTTTGGTTCGTATCGTATTTGGTCTTGGATAAAGCAAGGAAAGATGTAGCATTCAATAACGGATCAATTTTTACGAAAAGAGCTTACACCAGCATGCGTCGCGTCAGCTAATTAAAATAATTGATGAATCGCTGCTGATATAGCCATCATACCGATACCAAAAAGTAAAAACCACCAAGCCCATTTCCTCTTTGATATTCTCTCATCTGCATCTTCAGAGTGAAAATTTGCTCTTTGTCTGTCACCGCTAGTAAAAGCTCCTACTAAAATTCCAGATATAGCAAGAGATACAATTCCCAATATGGTTATTATAGTCATATCGTCTGGCTCCTTTTTTAGATTTTAGAAGCATCAACCTATAACCATGGATTAGTCGCTTACTCGACTATATCTTATGACGTAAATACCACTAATTATGTGACACTGGGAACAATACAAACTCATTATTGTAGGTAGTGGCTTGGATACAAACAATCCTATTTAAAGCGCATATTAAAGCTTCCTATTCTATGACCAGTTGAACCCAGTAAGAGAGCTAGAAGGTAACTGAAGTCCTTCTGAACATGAAGCCTACATGGCCAACCCAGCGTTTAGACTAGTACTCAATTTGGAACTCTTGGTCCATGTACTAGCTATAAAAATCGAACAGAATCTAGTAAATGACTAACCCCAAGTCGAGCCATCCGTGCGTAGCGACCGAAATTATCCTCACAACAAACTGGATTTCGAGCGCAAGTGGGAACGAAGTTGTGCTAACGAAACTCAGAAGCACTATTTGGTCGGAAATGATGTAATTGAGATTGTAACGAAACTGAGACGCGTTATTCCTCGTTGAAATGAGTTTTTTGGGTGACCACGGCCCAAATAAGCTCTCTCAGTTTCGTTAGTTCAGAAAACGAGTCAAATTGCCATGAATAACGCTTCTGAGTTTCGTTAGCAGAAACGAGACAGCAAAAGACGATCTAAAAACCATAAAATGGAAATCAGATCGTCTTTTTGAGTTGTCTGTCTGTATGTCTGTTTGGATGGGACTATGAAAGCATTAGTTTTACTTCTTCGACTGCTTGCTAAGCATCGCTAGCATATCCCATTGATCCTGAGTAACGTCGAGCAGGTTATTGAATTGCCCAGCGCCTTGCAGCCATTCGCCGCCATCGATGGTAACACACTCGCCGTTCAGGTAACCAGCATAGTCGGAAATGAGGAAAGCGGCCAGATGCGCCAATTCTTCTTTGTTCCCGACCCGCTTCAGCGGAATGCGGTCGATTATTCCTTGGGCGAGCTCCTTTGTAGGGACGATGCGCGACCAAGCTCCCTCGGTCGGGAAAGGGCCAGGAGCGATGGCGACCTGGCGAATGCCATGGCGCGCCCACTCTACGGCAAGCGAGCGAGTCATCGCCAGCACGCCGGCTTTGGCGGCGGCGGAAGGCACTACGAACGCTGAGCCGCTCTCGGCGTAAGTGGTCACGATGTTCAGCATCGTGCCGGAACGGCCGGCTTCGATCCAACGCTTGCCGAATTCAAGCGTTGTATAAAAGGTGCCGTGCAGGACGATGTTTAGCACGGCGTCAACCGCCCGATGCGAGAGCCGCTCGGTCGGGCTGATGAAGTTGCCGGCGGCGTTGTTGACGAGCACGTCAATGCCGCCGAAGCGACTATCCAGCGCATCCGCCAGCGCGGAAATTGCATCTGGATCGCGAACGTCGCAGCTGTGAACGTAAACGTCACAGCCGGCGGCGGACAGCGCGGCTTCAGCCTCGCGCAGCTTCTCTTCGCGGCGGCCGGCGAGCGCGATGCGCGCGCCAAGCTCCGCGAAGCCTTCCGCCATCGCGCGTCCAAGCCCGGTCGCTCCGCCGGTGACAAGCACTGTTTTGTCCTTTAATAGGTCAGCACGGAAAGGTCCCGTTGGCGTAGTCATGCTAAAGTCGCCTCCTTAGGCTAATACCTTGCGGAATTCCTCCGTTAGAAGCGGCACAACCTCGAACAAGTCGCCGACGATACCGTAATCCGCCACCTTGAAAATCGGCGCCTCGGCATCCTTATTAATCGCGATAATAACGCGCGATTGGCTCATCCCGGCCAGATGCTGGATTGCTCCGCTAATGCCGCAGGCAATGTACACCTCTGGTGTGACGACCTTACCGGTCTGGCCGATTTGCAAGGCGTAGTCGCAGTAGCCAGCGTCGCAGGCGCCACGCGAAGCGCCAACTGCCGCGCCGAGCACATCCGCGAGCTCGTCGAGTGGCTTGAAACCGTCAGAGCTTTTCACGCCGCGCCCGCCGGAAATAACGATTTTGGCTTCGGCCAAATCAACCTTGCCGCCAGCTTTGCGCACAACATCACGCACGATGGAGCGCAGATCGCCAGGAGCGGTATAACTCCGATCAACGACTTCCCCAGCGGGTTCAACAAGGGCAGCAGGGGGGATATTGTTGGGACGCACGGTAACAACGCCGGAGCCGGAGAGGAAGCGTTTTTCCTCGAATGCTTTGCCAGCATAAATCGGTCGTTTGTACAGCTCACCTGACTCGATGGAGATGACGTCGGAAATCTGTCCGGCGCCGAGCAGGGCGGCGATCCCTGGAGCGAGGTCGCGCCCCTCAGCCGTATGGCCAAGGAATACACGTGATGGCTGAAGTTCCTCTACGATACCTTTAACTGCATGCAGATAGGCGGGAGCGTTGTAGCTGGCGAGCTCGGGATGATCAACCGCGTACACTTTGCCGCTTGTATAACCGGCAAGCTCACCAGCGAGCCCCGTAATGCCGCTGCCGATAATGACGGCCGAGATCTCGGCACTGTCTCCTGCGGCGAGACGAGCTCCCTGAAGCGCTTCCAATGTAACCTGACGAATCTTCCCTGCACGTACTTCAGCGATAACGAGAACCGGTTGGCTCATCTTGATTCCTCCTTAGGCTATAGAGAACTGGGATTGGACTGTACTCAGATGGCTTTGGCTTCCGTGCGCAGCAGTTCCACAAGCTTGGCGGCTTGCTCGGCAGGAGTACCTTTGATCAACTGGCCGGCTCCGCGTTCGGGCGGCAGTGCAATCGATATACGTTCGGTAAGGGCAGCAGCTTCTCCAAGTCCGAGATCATCCAGCGTCAGCGTTTGAAAAGGTTTCTTTTTGGCCTTCATAATATTCGGCAGGGAAGGGTAACGCGGCTCGTTCAGCCCTTGCTGGGCGGTGAACAAGGCAGGGAGCGAGAGCTCCAGCGTTTCGGTGTCGCCTTCGGCGTCTCGCTTAACGACCGCTTGCGAGCCGCTTATCTCAAGGGAGGTGATGGAAGCGGTATGAGGGATGCCGAGCTTGTTAGCAAGCCGGATCGCCACCTGGCCGCCGCCGCTGTCTACGGAGAAGTTGCCGCCAAGCAGCAGATCGAATGATTGACCGGATAAGTATTTTTCCAGAACGACCGCTGCTGCACCTTCATCAGAGCCGATCCGCTCATCGGAAATGAGTACCGCATCATCCGCACCCATGGCTAGAGCCTGACGAAGAGCTTCCGCCGCGCGGCCAGGCCCAACGGAAACGACGGTTACGTTGCCGCCATGTTTGTCGCGCTGTTGAAGTGCTTCTTCTACGGCGTATTCATCGTAAGGATTAATCACGTATTTCACGCCGTCATCGGATACAGACCCGTTCTGAATGACGATTTTTTCCTCGGTATCAAACGTTTGCTTGAGCAAGACAAAGATATTCATGAGTGGGCTCCTCCTTTGGAATAAAACGATCGATTCTATTTGAGGCCGCGAAGAAAGAAATCCAAGCTCTTGTCAACCTGGGCAGTCAGCGAATACTTCATACCGGAAATCAGCCATGATGTGACGGCTTCATCCATTCCTCCAAAAATCAGCAGACGCGTCAGCTTGATGTCCAGATCCTGCCGGAAGGAACCTTCTCTCACCCCTTTTTCCAGAATATGCTCGATCAGTTCAATATAAGGCTTCACCGACAGACCAATTGCTTTGCGCAGCTCCAGTGAACTTTGGCGCAGCTCGATCTGGGTCACATAAGCGAGATTAACATCGTTCTCCAACGCGGAAAAATGGATCTCACATACAGCTCGCAGCGCCTCCTCGGCGGTAGCGGTTTCACGAATGCGAGCGTTGAAGCGCTCGACAAGATCCCCGAGTTTTTCCTGAAACAGCGAGATGAGGATATCTTCCTTCTTCTTGAAATATAAATAAATCGTACCGTCAGCGACGCCTGCTTCTTTCGCGATCTTCGACACCTGGGAGCCATGGAAGCCGTTTTCGGCAATAACTTTCAGTGCGGCGTCGAGGATTAAAAAATATTTTTCCTGCTTCCTACTTGTCATGGTTGCACCTCGGTGGTAGTATTTACGTATAGTGAATGAATGCTCATTCATTTTCTACATCTTAGGGGATATGACACCGATTGTCAACGTTTTATCTGAAAAGAAAACCGGCTCCAAGCAGGGATTTTCGTCAGAATTCGACAGCAGTCAGGATGTGTGCCGAACAAGCGGCAATTCCACTAAGATTTTTTTGTTCTCCATATGTAAGCGCTTAATATGAGGGAATATGGAAGAGATGATAACTTCTAGGACATAAGCGGAAGGGATGAACACCTATATGATTGGACAGCTGATTCAATTCCTGTTGTTTCTTGCTGTAACCGGTTATGGAATCTACTTGTTCTACCGGGCGGTCTATCATCGTTACCTATATTTGAAGCTTGGGCGACCCGCCGAGCTGCCGAACAATGGCAGGGACCGCTGGCCAGAATTTCTGGCTCAAGTGTTCGGTCAGACGAAGCTGCTGAAGGACCCGAAGAGTGGAATCATGCATATCGTCATTTTTTACGGTTTCGTCATTCTTCAGCTAGGTGCGCTTGATCTCATCATTAAAGGGCTGACGGGCGGAGGGCATCTACCGGTTCCCGGTTACGATCTATTCAGTCTGATGCAAGAAATTACGGTTGCGCTCATCCTGATCGCCATGGGTTACGCAGCCTATCGCCGATATGGAGAGAAGTTAGTCCGGCTCAAGCGCGGCCTTAAGCCAAGTATCGTTGTGTTTTTCATCTTTGGACTCATGTTCTCCGTGCTGTTCTCCTTGGCGTTCGAAAGGGTATGGCTCGGCATGGAATTCTCCTGGTATACACCGATTTCCTCATTAATGGCAGAAGCCTTCTCCGGTCTGTCCGAGACACCTTCCTATGTACTGTTCCTCATTTCCTGGTGGGCGCATCTGATTATCCTGCTCGCATTTCTCGTTTATGTGCCTCAATCGAAACATTTTCACATCATTACTGCACCTATCAATATTTATTTGCGCCGGCAGGCGCCGGTCGGCCGCTTATCCAAGCTGGATCTGGAGGATGAAGAGGCAGAATCGTTCGGAGTTGGTAAAATCGAGGAATTTTCGCAAAAGCAAATGCTCGATTTCTACGCCTGCGTTGAATGTGGACGCTGCACGAATGTATGCCCGGCTTCAAGCACCGGTAAGGCGCTCTCGCCAATGCATCTAATTACGAAGCTGCGCGATCATCTGATCGATAAGGGTACGGCTGTTACGGGCCGCTCGCCATGGGTTCCGGAGTTTGCTTTTGGCGGGGCTGATCCAACTAAAGCCCATCTGTTCGAGCCGCGTAGTCTGGATCACGGCCCATCTCTGCTTGATCTTGCCGGTGGTGCAAGCAAAGAAGAAGTTGCTGCAGCCGCAGAGGGCGGCGTCGGAGTGTCTTGGAGCGATCCAGGGCTGGCGATTACCGACATCCGGCCAACGCTGAACTGGCAAAAAGCTTCCTGGACCGTGCAGGAGCGCAAGCCCCAAGAGGTTGAGCTGATCGGCGAAGTTATGACCGAGGACGAAATTTGGGCCTGCACAACTTGCCGTAACTGTGAAGACCAATGTCCGGTTGCTAATGAGCATGTGGATAAAATTATCGATTTGCGCCGCCATCTGGTATTGATGCAAGGCAGCATGCCGCATGAAGGCCAGCGCGCCATGCAAAATATTGAGCGCCAAGGCAATCCTTGGGGCATCAGTCGCAGCGACCGGGTCAAATGGACCGGTGATGTCGAGGGTATTTCGGTGCCAACAGTTAAGGAAAATCCGGACTTCGACATTCTGTTTTTTGTCGGCTCGATGGGCTCCTACGATTTGCGCAGTCGCAAAATTACCCGCGCCGTGGCGCGGCTGATGAATGAATCCGGCGTTAGCTTTGCGATTCTCGGCAATGAAGAAAAAAACTCCGGCGACACGCCGCGCCGCCTCGGCAATGAAATGTTGTTCCAGCAGTTGTGTATGGAGAACATCGAGACTTTTCAGAAGTATGGAGTGAAAAAAATTGTTACGGCTTGCCCGCATACTTTCAATACGCTCAAAAATGAATACCCTGACTTCGGTTTGGAGTGCGTGGAGGTGCTGCATCATACACAGCTGTTCGACGAGCTTCTGACCGAAGGTCGCTTAAAACCGACGCATCGGGTGGAAGAGCGCATAACCTACCACGACTCCTGTTATCTGGGTCGTTACAACAATGTGTACGATGAGCCGCGCAACGTTTTGAAGGCGATTCCCGGCGTCGAGCTGGTTGAAATGGCCCGTACCCGTGAAAACGGCATGTGCTGCGGCGCGGGCGGCGGTCTCATGTGGATGGAGGAAACATCCGGTAAACGAGTCAATTTGGCTAGAACCGAGCAGGCGCTTGAAGTCAATCCGACTCTCATCAGCAGCGCTTGTCCGTACTGTCTAACGATGCTTGAGGATGGCACAAAGCTCAAGGAAGTTGATGAACTAGTGAAGGCGCGCGATATTGCGGAAATTCTCGAGATAGCTGTATTCGGACCGGCTGGAACGCCGCCGCAGAATAAGGAAGAGGTGGCACTCTAGCATGAGCTCAGCAAGCCGAACCGCCCGGATGGCTCGGGCGCCTTAGCGCTCCCGATCCCAGGTAGATTATTGTGGTACATCTGTTTACGAACTCCGATAAGCCACACATGCCGTAAATGCCGCATCCAAGCAGATCCCAGATCCAGCACCTCCCAAATCCCAGCACATCCTACGTGAGATACGGAGTGCAATACAGTCAGAAGCAACGCTGCAGGTACAACCTTTTTCAAGGAGGCAACACTACGATGAGCATAACGATCCGCAAAGCAGCCGTTATCGGCTCCGGCATCATGGGTTCCGGCATCGCCGCCCATCTGGCCAATGTTGGCATTCCAACGCTGCTACTCGACATTGTTCCGAAGCAGCTGTCCGCAGAAGAAGAGAAGAAGGGGCTGACGCTCCAGCATCCCGCCGTGCGCAGCCGGCTTGCGGCGTCCGCAATCGCCAAGCTGAAGAAGACGAAGCCGTCTCCGTTATACGATGATGCATTCACTTCGCGAATTACACCTGGAAATCTGGAGGATGATCTGGAAAAAATCGCTGGCGTGGATTGGGTTATCGAGGTTATCGTCGAAAACCTGGACGCCAAGCGAAGCTTGCTGGACCGCATCGAAACCGTGTGGAAGCCAGGCATAATTGTCACCTCCAACACCTCCGGCATTTCCATCAATGCGATGGCCGAAGGAAGAAGCGAGGCGTTCCGCAGCAGCTTTATGGGAACTCATTTTTTCAATCCCCCCCGATATATGAAGCTGCTGGAAGTTATTCCGGCGGAAGGTACGGACTCGCAGCTCGTGCAGGATATGAAGCAATTCGGCGAAACGGTGCTCGGCAAAGGCGTTGTAATTGCCAAGGATACGCCGAACTTTATCGCTAACCGCATCGGTACTTATGGTTTGCTTGTGACTTTGCAGGAGATGGAGCGCGGCGGTTACAGCGTGGAAGAAGTCGACGCAGCGACAGGCCCGGCACTGGGCCGTCCGAAGAGCGCTACATTCCGGACGTTAGATCTCGTTGGACTCGATACCTTCATTCATGTGGCCGACAACGTGCGGCTGAATGTAGACAATGAAGCGGAGCGTCGCGTATTCACGCCGCCGACAGCGCTGACTCAGTTGGTTGAGCGCGGCTGGCTTGGCGAGAAGAGCGGGCAAGGTTTCTACTTAAAGCGGAAGGGCGAAAGCGGCAAAAGCGAGATTTTGTCCATTGATCTTCAAACACTTCAATATACCCCGCAGAAAAAGGTCAGCTCCGGCTCGCTGGAAGCAGCCAAGCTGGCCAATGGCGCCAAAGAGAAAACAAAAGCGCTGCTCGGCGCTGGCGACCGTTATTCCGAGTTAGCCTGGAATGTGATGAAGCAGGTGCTCGTTTACTCCGCCGAGAAAGTCGGTGAGATTGCGGACTCCATTCAAGAAATCGACGAAGCGATGAAGTGGGGCTTCAACTGGGAGCTCGGCCCGTTCGAGACTTGGGATGCGATAGGACTTGTGAGCTCTGTGCAGCGCATGGAGAGCGAGGGGACGGCCGTTCCGGACTGGGTCAAGGAATGGATCGCGGAAGGTAACACCAGCTTTTATCGCAAAGAAAACGGTAAACGCTTCTATGTAAGCAGCGGCGAGTTCAGGCAAATCGAGGAAGCGAGAGCGGAAATCGACCTCAAGGCTCTCAAAGAACAAAACCGCGTCATTAAGTCTAATAGCGGTGCAAGCCTGATCGATATTGGCGACGGTGTTGCCTGCCTGGAGTTCCACTCTCCAAACAACGCCATCGGCGACGACATTCTCTCTATGATCCAGCAGAGCACGGAGGAAGTACGCCGCAACTGGAGTGGTCTCGTCGTAGCGAATCAAGGGCGCAATTTCTGCGTCGGCGCCAATATTATGATTCTCTTAATGGAAGCGCAGGACGAGGAATGGGATGAAATCGATGAGATAATCAGCCTGTTCCAGCAGAGCATGTATAAGCTTAAGCGATTGGAAAAGCCAGTTGTCGCAGCGCCGCATCGGATGACGCTTGGCGGTGGGGTGGAGGCATGTATGCCAGCAGACCAGATCGTCGCTGCGGCCGAAACGTACTACGGGCTCGTGGAAGTTGGAGTCGGCCTTATTCCCGCTGGCGGCGGCTGCAAAGAGTTCGCGCTGCGCGTAAGCCAGCAAGCGCCTCATCCGGATACCGACTTGTTGCCGTATCTCGGCCAAGTGTTTGAGACCGTTGGTCAGGCTAAGGTGTCCACGAGCGGCCATGACGCAAAGCGTCTCGGTTACTTCCGCGGAGTCGACCGTATCGTGCCGAATCAGGATCATTTGATCTATGAGGCGAAACAAGCGGTGCTGCAAATGGCGGCCGAAGGTTATGTGCTGCCTGCAGAGGAGAAAATCCGCATCGCGGGCTCCGAGGGCAGAGCGGCGTTGCAACTTGCAGCTATGAGCATGCGCGAAGGCGGCTACATCAGCGATCATGATCTGCTCATCGCCAAAAAGTTGGCCTATGTACTGAGCGGTGGCGATTTGCCTGCTGGTACGCTTGTAACCCACCAATACATGCTCGATCTGGAGCGCGAGGCGTTCCTCAGCCTGACCGGCGAGCCGAAAACCCAAGCTCGCATGCAGCATATGCTCACCAAAGGCAGAGCGCTGCGCAACTAGGTAAGGGCTTTGTTGAAAAGCAGCGAAGCGAAAGGCCGAGCTTTGGTGCAGCGATTACTTATTCACCGAACTTTCAAAGGCAGAAGGAACCGAAGAGGGAGCGTGAACAAAGATGAGAGAAGCGGTAATCGTATCTATGGCAAGAACGGCCATCGGCCGGGGCAAAAAGGGCAGCCTGCGGCAAACCCGCGCCGACGATCTCGGGCGAGTCGTGCTGGATGAAGTGGTTAAGCGCGCGCCGGGGCTGAAAAAGGAGGATGTCGAGGATATCATCATCGGCTGCGCGATGCCGGAAGGAGAGCAGGGGCTCAACTTCGCCCGGATCATGTCGCTGTATGCGGGTTTTCCGGTGACGGTACCAGCGCTGACGATCAACCGGTTTTGCTCCTCCGGGCTGCAATCGATTGCTTTTGCCGCAGAGCGCATCATGACTGGCGGCGCGGATGTGCTAATTGCTGGCGGTGTGGAGAGCATGAGTCATGTGCCGATGACTGGCTTTAAAATTTCCCCGAACCCGCGAATCGTCGAGGAGATGCCGGAAGTGTACATCGGCATGGGGCATACCGCAGAACGGGTTGCGGAGAAGTTTGACGTTTCGCGCGAGGATCAGGATCGCTTTGCATCTCGCTCACATGAGAAAGCAGCGGCAGCAATAGCGGCCGGCAAGTTCAACGATGAGATCGTGCCTGTGGACGCTGAGCTGAAATCGCTGGACGACAGCGGCCGGGTGAAAACGGAGAAGTTCACCTTCAAGATGGACGAAGGCGTGCGCCCGGATACAACGGCTGAGACGCTTGGCAAGCTTCGTCCTGCTTTTAAGCTGAATGGGTCTGTGACGGCTGGCAACTCTTCGCAGGTAAGCGACGGTGCGGCGGCGGTTGTTATCATGAGCCGGGAGAAGGCCGACGAGCTGGGGCTAAAACCGCTGGCGACGTTCCGCTCGTTTGCACTCACAGGCGTGGAGCCGGAGATTATGGGGGTTGGTCCGGTCAAGGCGATTCCCAAAGCGTTGCAACGCGCCGGTATTACGCAGGACCAGGTCGACCTCTATGAAATCAATGAAGCATTCGCCTCCCAATGTCTTCATATTATCCGCGAACTCGGCATAGACGAGGAGAAGGTGAATGTAAACGGAGGAGCGATCGCGCTCGGCCACCCGCTCGGCTGCACCGGTACAAAAATCAGCGTATCGTTGATCAACGAGCTTCGTCGTCGCGGGGGCGGTTATGGTGTCGTCAGCATGTGCATTGGCGGTGGCATGGGAGCAGCAGGCGTGTTCGAGGTTCATCCGGCCTGAAGCTTGATGACTGAGGTCGGTAACGGGAGAGCCAGGCCGGCTGCTGCTGGGGCGGGAGCCGTTTGTACTCTGCTAGTTCTAATTTTGACTATCCAAAGGAGCGACTGACGATGACAATAAAAAACAAAATTTTAGGCGGCAGCTTCATCATTGAGGATATCGACGCGGACAGCATTGTCATCCCGGAGGAGATCACCGAGGAGCAGCGAATGATTGCCGAAACGACGGAGGATTTCGTTGAAGGCGAGATTGCTCCGGTAGATGAGGCCCTAGAGAAGCTGAATTACGAGTTGACAGTCGAGAAGCTGCGTAAGGCGGGTGAGCTTGGCCTGCTCGGAGCGGATGTTCCAGAAGCTTACGGTGGTCTTGGCTTGGATAAGGTCAGCTCATCGCTCATCAGCGAAAAAATGACCAAAGCAAGCGCATTTGCCCTTTCTGCCGGCGCGCATGTCGGGATCGGCACACTGCCGATCGTCTATTTCGGCAATGAGCAGCAGAAGCAGAAATATTTGCCGAAGCTGTCGACCGCTGAGCTGATCGCCGCGTATTGCCTGACGGAGCCATCCTCCGGCTCGGATGCACTCGGCGCCAAGGCAACAGCTGTGCTGAGCGAGGATGAGAGCCATTACGTGCTGAACGGAACGAAGCAGTTCATTACGAACGCCGGTTTCGCGGATATTTTCATCGTTTATGCCAAAGTGAACGGCACTGACTTCAGTACCTTCATCGTCGAGCGCACGATGGATGGCGTCAGCATCGGACCAGAAGAGAAAAAGATGGGTATCAAGGGCTCATCAACTTGTCCGCTCATTCTGGAAGATGTGAAGGTTCCGGTTGAAAATCTGTTATGGGAAGTCGGCAAGGGTCATCTAATCGCCTTCAATATTTTGAATATCGGCCGTTACAAGCTCGCTGTTGGCTGTCTCGGTTCCGCTAAGGATGCGATCGAGTATTCGTCCAAGTACGCCAATGAGCGTACACAATTCGGCCGTACCATCAGCAGTTTCCCGCTCGTTGGCAAAAAGCTGGCGGAGATGAACATCCGCACCTACGTCATGGAAAGCATGGTGTACCGCACCGCCGGCTTGTTTGATGTCGGCCTTGCCGATGTAGACTATTCGGCTGAAGATGTCGGCTACCAGTCGGCCAAGGCGATTGCCGAGTATCAGCTAGAATGCTCGATCAATAAAGTGTTTGCATCGGAGGCGCTGGATTTTATCGCCGATGAAGGCGTGCAAATCCACGGTGGTTACGGCTTTACTCAGGAGTACCGTATCGAGCGTATATATCGTGACTCACGCATTAATCGCATTTTCGAGGGTACAAATGAGATTAACCGGCTGCTTATTCCGGGAACGCTCGTTAAGCGTGCCATGAAAGGGGAGCTGCCGCTGCTGCAAAAGGCAATGAAGCTGCAAGCCGAACTGATGGAGCTGCGCTCGGTCAACCTGCAATTCGAGCATCCGCTGGAGCAGGAGCTGCATTTGCTTGGCAACGCCAAGAAGATTTTCCTGATGGCCGGCGCATCTGCAGTACAAAAATACGGGGCGAAGCTGGAGCAGGAGCAGGAAGTTCTGAGCAATATGGCCGACATCATGATTGGGATATTCGCAATGGAAAGTGCAATTCTCCGCACGCAGAAGCGGATTACGCTGCAAGGCGGAGCTAAGGCGCAGCTAGGCGTCGATATGACGGTTGTTTTTGTGCAGGAGGAGTTCAGCCGCATCGCCGAGTTGGCAAAGGAAACGCTGGCCGCGATGGAGACGGGCGACACGCTCAAGACGCAGCTGTCCGTGCTCAAGAAGCTGACCAAGTCCAGCACCAATGATACGGTCAAATTAAAGCGCCGCATCGCATCCCGCGTCATCGAGGCTGAACGATACGTGCCATAAGAACAGAATGGGGTGGACGGTATGTCGAACAGACCATGGATCAGACATTACCCGACCGAAGTCCCGCCAACTTACGATTACCCAGACCAGAACCTGGCGGAATTCCTGGTGCAAACAGCTGAAAAATACCCGAATCATACGGCGCTTGAATTCATGGGTGCTCGCATTTCCTATGGAACGCTGCTAGATTCCGTTTATCGTTTCGCTAACGCCATGCTGGGCCTCGGTCTTCGTAAGGGAGACCGGGTTGCAGTCATGCTTCCGAACTGTCCGCAGGCTGTCATTTCTTATTATGGGACGTTGCTGGCCGGCGGCGTTGTTGTCATGACGAACCCGCTGTATATGCCGCGAGAGCTTGAACATCAGATGAACGACGCAGGAGCGCGCTTTATCGTGGTGCTTGATCTGCTTGTGGCGCGAGTTAAGCAAGCGACGGTGAACAATCCTCTAGAACAGATTATTGTGACGTCGATCGCTGATTATTTGCCATTTCCGAAAAATTTTCTCTATCCAATGAAGGCGAAAAAGGATGGCACTCCGCTGCCAAAGCTGGACTACAGCGAAGCGCGGATGATCCGCTTTTCCAAACTGATCCGCGAGGCGCAGTCCGATCCTTGCCGCATACCTGTTGATTCGCATACCGACCTCGCGCTGATCCAGTATACCGGCGGCACGACCGGTTTTGCCAAAGGCGTCATGCTGACCCATCGCAATCTGGTTGCCAATACGGTTCAGAGCCAGCTATGGAATTATCGTAATAAAGGAAGCAATGAAAAATATCTTGCAGCTCTGCCCTTTTTCCACGTATTCGGCATGACAGTATTGCTCAATCAGGGCATTCGGCTCGGGGCTACGCTGTATCTGATGCCTCGCTTCGAGATCAATTCCGTGCTGAAGGCGATTCATAAGCATAAGCCGACGGTATTCCCGGGAGCACCGACCATGTATATCGCCATAATCAATCATCCTGATGTTGGTAAGTACGATCTTACCTCCATCGAGGTGTGTTTTAGCGGAGCTGCCGCGTTGCCGCTTGAAGTGCAGGAAAGATTCGAAAAAATTACCGGCGGCAAGCTGATTGAAGGTTATGGCCTGACCGAGAGTTCCCCGATCGTTCATGGGAATAACATTTGGGAATTGCGCAAGAGCGGCTCTGTCGGCATTCCGCTGCCGGATACGGAAGCTTGCATCGTAAACCCGGATTCAGGTGAAGAATTGCCAATAGGCGAAATCGGCGAGGTGGTCGTGCGCGGTCCGCAGGTTATGGCGGGATATTGGAAGCGCCCGGAGGAAACGGCTCAGACGTTGAAAAACGGCTGGTTGTATACAGGCGATTTGGGACGTATGGACAGCGACGGCTTCTTTTATATTTTGGACCGGCGTAAAGATCTCATCATTGCGGGAGGTTACAACGTTTATCCTCGGGAAGTCGAGGAAGTACTGTTCGAGCACCCGGACATTGAGGAAGCGATTGTAGCGGGAATCAACGACCGGTACCGGGGCGAGACGGTCAAGGCGTATATCGTACTGCGCAACGGTGCGCAGGAAGATCCGCTCGCGCTCAAGCAATGGTGCAAGGAGCGTTTAGCTGCTTACAAGGTGCCGAAAGTGTTTGAGTTTCGGAATAGTCTGCCCAAGACGTTAGTTGGCAAAGTACTTCGCCGCAAGCTTTTAGAGGAGGAACTGGAGAAAGAGCAAGCGCAAGCGGAGCCGGAGAAAACGGTGAAGGAGTAATATTCGACGGTGGAATTGGGAAAAGTGGCTACTGAGTAGCAGCCGACAGTGGTACTCGAATGTGGCTGAGTAGCAGCCGACAGTAGGACTGGGATATAGCTGAGTAGTAGCATTCGACAGTGAGTGGAATCTGGCAAGGTAGCCAAGGAGTAGCATTCGATGCGTTGTGGCATGTTCGACATGTTCCGTGGAAGGAGGTGGTTGGATTGAACATTAATTTGGGAGCGGATTCATCCGAGGAAGCCAAAGAAATGATCGAGAAATGGGCAGCGGCGGCAGATCAATCCTTTTGGGGTTTTCTAGGAGCTGAGATCAAGACGCTGCGTGATGGTTATACCGAAGTGTACTTGGACATAAAACCGCATCATATGAATTTAATCGGAATATTGCATGGTGGTGTATATGCGACGCTCATCGATTCTGCAATGGGAATGGTGGCGATGGCCGCCCGGCCCGAAAACGCCGCTGTGACGACCAATCTCAACCTGAACTATGTGTCCCCCATTAAGGAGGGGCGCCTGATTGTCAGCGCCGAGATTGTCCATCAATCCCGAAAAATGATCAGCACCCAGGCGTACGCTAAAAACGAGCAGGGAGAGCTTTGCGCCTTCGGAAGCGGAACGTTTCGAATTCTGGGAGAATAGCGGAGCGCATTAGGCTGAGTTTAATACAATTGCATAGGCTGTTGTTGAACCGGATCCGAGCGCTCGGATCCGGTATTTACTATTTTATATCCTGATGAGAGCTAGATGGGGGCTGCCAGGCGGCGTGTAGTACTGGCTTCTTTTGTTCCGTCATGAAATAATGAAGGAAGTAAGCACGCTCAGGCAGAAAATGAGCTGTAAGAGGTGGAAGGAGCTACACGAAGTGGAAAAAACAGCGGTTATCGCCGGTGCGACCGGACTTGTAGGCGGAGAGCTGTTGCGGCTGCTGCTTCAGCATCAGGAGTATGGCGCGGTAATCGCCGTGGGTCGCAGAAGTACCGGAGTATCGCATCCGAAGCTGGAAGAGCTGATATGGGATAATTCTCAGCCTGAAGCGGTGCTGGAAGGACGTTTGGGCGGAGTGGATCTGTTCATAACGACGGGCACGACGATTAAAAAAGCTGGTTCACAGCAAAAATTCCGCGAGGTGGATTACGAGCTGCCGCTGAGACTGGCCCGCAGCGCGGCAACGCAAGGAGCTAATTGTCTAGCGATTGTGTCGTCCATTGGTGCTTCGACGTCGTCTCGTTACTTTTATTTGAAGGTTAAAGGAGAACTAGAGCAGAGGTTAACAGAGCTCGGCTTGCGTCGTCTCGTTATCCTCCGGCCAGCACAGCTGCTCGGCAACCGCGCGGAAAACCGCCCTGGAGAGGTGTGGGCTGCCCGGTTGATGAAGCCGCTGCAAGCACTGATGGTTGGACCGCTAGCGCGTTATCGCCCCATACAGGCGGCTACGGTTGCCGCCGCTATGCTTGGCGCATCTCGGAGCGCGTCAAGGGGTTCGATCGTACTGGAATCGGAACAAATTCCGAAAGAAGCAACGGGGCTGAAGCCGATCAAGTGAGCCGTGATGAAGCAGTTAAGCCTTTACAAGCGCTATTCAGCGGATTATGATGAAGTTTCGGGCATGACATGAACGATGAACAATATAAACACTAAGATTCTCTAATTATCGGAGGCTGCACATAGTTTGACTCAAACTCGTTTTCCCTTTACGTATGATCCCTCCTTGCCGTTCATCAGCCAGGCTAGCGACTGGATCGCCGATGTGTTTTATGAGATTCTTCCCGAGGCTGGATTCGAGGTGCGGGATGAGCAGATTTATATGGCATTTCAACTGGAGCGAGCCTTCCAGGACAAAAGAACGCTGTTCGCCGAAGCCGGCGTCGGAACGGGCAAAACACTGGTATATTTGCTATACGCCGCTGCTTACGCTCGCTATACCCAGAAACCGGCGATTATTGCCTGCGCCGACGAGTCGCTGATCGAGCAGTTGACTAAGCCTGAGGGTGATTTGGCCAAAATCGCGCGTTATCTTGAGCTTACCATCGATGCCCGCGTCGCTAAGTCGCAAAGCCAGTATCTTTGTTTGAACAAGCTGGATGCGGTGCGCGCTGATGCTGATAGTGGTGAGGTTTACGATACAATTCATGAAGGACTGCCTGTTTTTGTCCATCAGCACGGTACGATGCAAGCCTTTCATCCCTACGGCAGCCGCAAAGATTACTCGGAGCTCAGCGATGCGGAGTGGTCTCGCATCGGCTGGGATGTGTTCCAAGATTGCCTGATTTGCCCGCAACGCCATCGCTGCGGTATGACGCTTTCCCGCGATCACTACCGTAAAGCTCCTGATTTGCTCATCTGTTCCCATGACTTCTATATGGAACATGTCTGGACTGCAGAGGCACGGAAACGAGAAGGTCAGCTGCCGCTTTTGCCAGAGCATAGCTCGGTCGTTTTCGACGAAGGGCATCTGCTGGAGACAGCTGCACAGAATGCGCTTACTTATAAGCTCGAGCATAATATGTTCGAGTCCATTATTAGCCGTCTGCTGCAAAACGACATTCGCGAGACGCTGGCTTATGCAATCGAAGATGCAATTACGCGCAGCGAGGATCTATTCCGGCTGCTGCGGGAGAGCAGTCGTCCGGCAATCGGCTCGGAACGGCTGGAAATCAGTTTAACGCCGGAGCTGCTGAAGGAGCTGCGAGCTTTCCGCTCGCTGCTGGAGGAGATTGAGGAGCAGCTCGTGTTTGAAAGCGGGCTGTTTACGCTGGATGCTTACCACCTCACGATCGTTGAGGAGCAATTGGATATGATCGGGGTTGCGCTTGCTCTGTTCGACCGCCCTGAAGGTCTGATTACTTGGTTAGCTCCCGAAAATGGCAGCCTGGCGCTTGTTATTATGCCAAGACTTGTCAAGGAAGTGTTAAAGGAGCGGGTATTCTCGCGGCAAATGCCGATCATCTTCTCATCCGCGACGCTTTCAGCAGGAGGCTCTTTCGACTATATGGCCGATACGTTGGGAGTCCAGAATTATTTGAGCTTCAGCACGCCAAGCCCGTATGATTATGCGGAGCAAATGGGGGTTATAATGCTGGAAACTGATTCCATCCAGGACAAGCAGGCTGCTGCACTGGAGGCGCTTCACCGTAGTGGCGGAAGAGCGTTGCTGTTGTTCCCTGACAGAGGTCAGCTTCAACAGTTTCGCAGCTGGGCCGTTGACAGTGGTAGTCTGGACGGCTATCGGACGCGCTACGAGGGGGAGGCGGAGATCAGCCATCTAATTAGCGCTTTCCAGAACGACGAAGAGAGCATCTTATGTGCGACGACTTTATGGGAAGGGCTTGATATTCCGGGGCCATCTCTATCGCTCGTCATCGTCTGGGAGCTGCCTTGGCCGCCGTTTGATCCCGTTTATAACGCGCGCCGCTTGGAATCGGAGGCTCCATTCGAGGAGGTTGAGAAGCCGTTCATGCAATTGCGGCTGCGTCAAGGGATAGGCCGTCTTATCCGCACCCGTGAGGATCGGGGAGAGATTGTACTCCTGTCCAATCGTTTGGGAGAGCCGGCTGTTAAGGAAGCTGTACTGGCAGTTATTCCAGAAGGAACATTGAAGGGGACGAATTAATCATGGAAATTAAAGAAGTTAAGGTAGACAAAATTAAGGACCCGTTTGGTATTTTGAGCGGTCAGCGCTACGAGTTTTTGCTGAATGTTGAGGTCGACGAGGAGGACGAGCTGTTTACGCCGAGTGGACTGTATGTCCGTGTTGTATACGCCGCAGCAGCAGAAGGCAGCGATAGCCGCATCGTTACGCATGAAATCCGCGAGCGTGGCACAGACAAAGTACTTGATTTTGAGCTGGAAGAGGAAGAGTTGGCCGAGTTCGCGGCGTTTTGCAGTGCACATGTTGCGGAATCGGACAAGAAATAAGGCATTCATTAGTTAGTTGAAGCCGAAGCCTTTTATTCTCTCTTCGTAAGCAAAGGAGGAAGCCGCGTGCAGCCATTTACGGCGCGAATTGTTGATGCTGTACGTTCCATACCGGAAGGCCGTTTGATGACCTATGGTTCTGTTGCGGAGATGGCCGGCAATCGCCGGGCGGCTCGTCAAGTCGTTCGCGTGCTGCATAGCATGGGCGAATCGCAAGGACTTCCCTGGCATCGTGTTATTAACAGCGAGCGGCGCATCAGCCTGCCAGGTGAGCTTGGAGAGCTGCAGCTTGCTCTGCTAGCTGCGGAAGGCGCCGAGCCAAGCCTTGGCGGCCGCTTTGATGCGAACCTGATGGTGGAGGTTCAGCCGGACTTGGAAGGCGCTATTGGCGCACTCAGGGATGATGCAGCAAGCGAAGATGAATGATGTTGTGTGGGAATGCGGAAGACCATTGATTGACTAAAAGCAGCGGTGTCGGCTCAGACTTGATCTTTAGTCTGAATCGGCTGCTGCTTTTTTTGTGAGGGTGAAAAAAAAAGCGCCGTAACTCCAGGGAATCGGAGTTTCGGCGCTCTTTAAATTATAGTAACGGATAGGACAAAAAGTTGCTTCTAAATGCGGTTTGACCATCAACTTGATGGTAATTATATAAATATGAACTAGAGCAACGAACGACGAAGCGGAGAAAGCGATCTTTCTTTCTGTAAGGAGCAATTCGTTATCCGTCCTTAACTAACAGGCTGAGCGGACTGTCTAGAGGAGCTGCGGCTCAGCAGGACGAGTACGGTCCAGATGAGCAGGAAGCCAACTACTTGACCGGCGGTCAATGCCTGGTCGAAGACAATCCAATTAATCAATACTCCAACGGCTGGAAAGGCTAGTTCGGCGAGTGTAGCCAGAGAAGCTTTGGTCGACGACAAACCTTTGTAGTACAGCAACATGCTGAGCAAACCAGGGATGAATGCCTGAAATAGCAGGTTCACAAGCAAAATTACGGCGGCGTCTCCACCTCCAAGAGGTTTCCATCCATCACCGGCAGCAAGCACGATTACACCTAACAGCGGAATCGCCAGCATGAATCGCAGGGCGGTGACGTGGTGGAAGCTCATCTGCTTCGACAGCAAATATTTGCCCATGACGGTGGAGCCTCCCCAAAGTGCAGCAGCGGCGATGGACAATAGGCAACCGAACGTTGCGAGTTCATGTAGGCCGAGAGCTGGTGACGAGAAACCGAATGTGAGCAAATATGTTCCAGCCAGAGCGAGCAGCAGGAATACAGAGAAGCGCTGCGGCAAAGCTTCTTTGAGGATAAAGCGTGCCAGCAAAATTGCGAACAGTGGCTGTAGCTTTTGCAAAAGCAATACGGCATTAAAGTTGCCATAGCTGAAAGCTGCGGTAAACATGACAGTGGCCAGCGCAGAACCACCCCATGAGATGAACAGCAGGGCGCCAACAACGCCAAGCGTCAGCTTGCCGGCCAACTGATTACGGTAATGAATAAGGACAGGTACGGAATACAGCGCGAGCAGTAAATGCTCCACAAAAACGATCTGCGCCGAGCTGAATTGCTTCAGCAGAAGGATACGGAACAGCGGATCAACGCCCCAAAGCGTAGCTCCAAGCGCGACATACCAAATGCCTCGCCCGCGAGAAAGAATTCCATTGCGGTCCGCGTTAAGCGGACTGGATACAGTTGCGGTATTACCCAATTCAAAAACCCCCATGATACGGAATTTGAATTGAACCTCGATTAGAAGCAACAAACCCCTGCCAAAGAGAGCTCTGGCAGGGGCATGAAGAACCTACCTGCCGCCAAATAGGCGCCAAGTAGGTTAAACCTTCTCTCATCCGGACTATACCGTCGGCCTTGGACTTACACCAAGTCAGTCCCACTTCCACAGGGGGAAGCGGGAGTCGCGGGCTTCGACGCCGTAGGCGCCGTCACCGCCGGTAGGGAATTTCACCCTGCCCCGAAGGTTCAGATTCAGTTAGATTGCATTGTAGCATATCCGACAGCGGTCGACAAGAAAAGTTCATGGATGACTGCCTCATTGCCCCTTTAAGAGGGGTATAATGGGATAGGATATGTACATGATCAAGGAGGAAGAATGGCATTGAAAAAAAGTGGATTATTTTTGCTAGCCGTACTTATGTTCATCGTTGCGGGATGTTCGTCAAGCGCTGGGGGGCTTGATGAAGCTGCCATCGAGGCTAAAGTCGTAAGCGAGCCGGCTGCTGCTGTGGCAGGAACTCCGGTTAAGCTGATGACTACGGTAGAAGGCATTGAAGCGCTTGAAGATGCCCGAATCGTTTTTGACATTCGTGAAGAGACGGAAGAACAACTGCCGACCCTGCTGGACGCGACAAGCCCGGCAGAAAAGCAGTACGAAACAACACATACCTTCCCGGCGCCGGGCAAGTATATCATTTATGTTCATATCTATTCCGGCGATGATATTCACATCATTAAGCGGAACGAGTTCCAGGTTAACTAAATGATGGCTAAAAAGCCGTCTGTCCACAGCGATTTGCTGCGGGCAGACGGCTTTTTTATGAAAACTCTAAAAAATCCTTGGTGTTTACATGTTTGATCTGATTTACAACGACCGAGTTTGAGTTCTCTTGGTTCGCCAACATCTCATACAACCCTTGTGGAACAAGCATCAGAGATTCATTATCTTTAAATTCTGAGATTTTTTTCCAAGTAGCGGTAAAGGTTTGTTCTCCCTCAAAGCCCCTTATCGTTGCTTGATCGTAAGCAGTCTTGTCAACGAGTTTTCCTTCGTAAATAAAATCGAATTCATGTCCGACATCACCATAATAAGGGAAAATAAGCTCAATTATTCCTAACAGTTTAACCTCGTTGATATCCAAATTAATTTCTTCCTTCACCTCTCGAATGACGGCAGATTTACTATCCTCGCCATATTCGATCGTTCCACCGACAGGGCGGTAGGTAATAATTCCGTTCTCTTCGGGGAATTCCTCAAGCAAAATGGAATCCCCCTTCCATATGATGCACAATGAAGTCGCTCGATACTTCCTAGATTCAGTCATGGAAATATCCTCCTTTTCAATCTGGAAAAATTAATTATATTACAACTATTATTAGGTTGAAAAGATGCATACCGAAGACTGGGATTCGAGATATAATCAGGAAATGATAAATGTTATTCCCATGACGGAGAAATCAGGTAAATGACATGTTAGTAATGGATTGGAACGGAGGCGCATGTAGATGAAGGTTGTTTGGCTCGAGGACGAGCAAGAGCTGCTGGAAGAGGGCAGTCGATTCCTACATAGCCAAGGTTGTGAGGTGGCGGGAGCACATAGCGCGGAAGAGGCTCCAGAAATGATTGAACAGGTGAAGCCGGATTTGCTGCTTGTGGACTGGACACTGGCTGGGGTGCAGACTGGGCTTGATCTTTGCAAGCGCAATGAAAAAGAATGGCAGCTACCGCTGCTTATGGTAACTGCGAGGGGAGATGAGTTTGATCGCGTGCTTGCGCTGGAGCTGGGGGCGGATGATTATATTCAAAAGCCATTCAGCTTGCGCGAACTGCATGCGCGCATGAGGGCGGTGCTTCGCCGCAGCGGGCGAGCATCAGGAAGAAATGATGGCCTGGAGCAGTCGGACAACGCAAATTCGGGAGAGGAACTGCATCGCGGGCGACTCTGTATTTTACCTTCACAGCATGTGGCTCTGCTTGACAATCAGCCACTGGAGTTAACACGCACGGAATTTGCGTTGCTTTATAGGTTGGCTTATCGTCCAGGACGTGTTTTCACACGGGCTCATTTGCTTGAGGAAGCGCTTGGTGACGCCTTTGCCGGTTTTGAGCGCACAATCGACAGTCATATCCGCAATCTCCGCCGCAAGCTCGGCGATGATCCGGCAGCTCCAATTTATGTGCTGACTGTATATGGAGTTGGCTACAAGTTTAATCCGCAAATCGGTGAAGAGGAATGAACTTATCTCAGAAGTTGAGCTTTCACTCTATAAGAAAATCGCTATTGATTGCGCTGGCATTCGGTGTATTTATGACCGGGTTGATAATGGCCATGTTTGTACGGTCTTCCGATGGAAGCGAGAATGCGGAGCGGCTAGTCCTATATTGGAGTCGCTATGTGAGCCTCATCCTGGATTCAGGAGCAAGTCCACAACAGTTGGAAAAGCAACTGAAAGAGGATGCTGCTGTTTTTCCAGTCGAAGGGGGGTTCCGCCTTATTGTTCAGAACAATACTGGCGAAACAATCGCGTCCTATTCCGGATTGAAGAAGCAGATGCGAACGCTGCATCAGGCAAGTAAGCCTTATTTATTCGGCGGAACGCTTGGAGGCAATGTTGTCATCGAGTCAGCCAGCGTGACGGCACCTGCGATATGGCCCCGCGCTTTACTTGCGGGAGGTGCAGCGGTTCTGTTTGCTAGTTTAGGGGTGTGGCTGGTGCAGCGCTCCAATCGCAGACGGTTTGGCTACTGGAGCGGACGGGCTGGACAGCTTTCTCACCAGCCTGAATTGCATCAGATGGAGAGCGGAATTAATACGACGTCTGGCGGGGGAGTAGGAATAGGAGCTGGAACTGCTAAACTAAACTCGCTGCTGCCCGAGGAGAAACAGCTTGCGGCTGGGCTGGATGAAGCAGCAGCGCTGATTCGGCAGTTGCAGACAGCACGCAAAACGATGGTCGCCGAAGTCGCCCACGAGCTGCGCACACCGCTCTCAGTCGTACGCGCGGCGCTCGACAACGCGCTGTATGAAAGCCGACCGTTACCGCCTGAGCGCCTCGCCACGCTGTCTGAGCAGGTCGGCTCGATGAGCCGACTCGTTCAGGATCTACAAGATCTGACGCTGTCAGAAAGCGGCAGCTTGCGGTTGGAGAAAAGTTGGTTCCAGCCTGCGGCCGTTGCGACAGCCATTTTGGAGCTGCTGGAGCCTGAGGCGGAGGAGAAGGGGATTTCCGTTACCGCATTTCTGGATACGGAAGCGAGGCTGTTCGGAGATGAGAATCGCATTTCCCAGCTGCTGTTGAATCTGCTTGGCAACGCGTTGCGCCATGCGCGGAGCCAAGTTGAGCTGAGCGTCCGGGTGAGCGGCGCGATGCTGAAAATTAGTGTGGGGGATGACGGCTGGGGGCTGGAGGTGGAAGAGACCGAGCAGCTGTTCCAGCGCTATTACCGCAAGCGCACTTATGCCGACGGCAGTCCCGCCCCACGCGGCGTCGGGCTGGGACTTGCGGTCGTCAAAGGCATTGCCGAGGCGCATGGCGGCACATCAGCGGTATCCAGTCGCTTTGGCGAAGGTGCTTTATTTACGGTGAATCTACCGCTTTTTCGCGAATAAGGACAATCTGCACAACTTCTGCACATTGTCTTGATGAGGACTTCACAGCAGCCTGCTAATCTGTTGGCATACCCGCATATGGGCACAGAGAGAGGAGACGCCGGCATGCTGAAGGCGCAACAGATAAGTAAAACCTATGGCACTGGAAATGAAGCGGCGCGCGCACTGCGCGAGATTGGATTGGAGCTTGGCAAGGGGGAAATGGTCGCTGTCACCGGACCTTCCGGCTGCGGCAAAACAACTCTGCTGCATGTGCTGGCCGGCCTGGAGAAGGCCGACAGCGGCAGCATCTGGCTCGGCGACGATGCGTTGCATGGGTTGAAGGAGAAGGAGTTGGCCGAGGTACGGCTAAAGCGAATGGGCTTTGTGTTTCAGTCCTATCATCTGGTGCCTGTGTTGAACGCGGAGGAAAATATCCAGCTGCCGCTGCTGGCAGCTGGACTGAGCCGCAAGGAAGCAACGGAACGATCACGGGAAATGCTGGAGCTCGTTGGCTTGAAGGACAAGCGGGCGGCTTATCCATCACAGCTGTCCGGAGGACAGAACCAGCGTGTTGCCATTGCGAGAGCGGTTGCTGGCCGACCCGACATTCTGTTTGCGGACGAGCCGACGGGAGCGCTCGATTCCGGGACTGCGGAGCAGATTATGGGGCTGCTGGAGCTGATGAATCGACAGTATGGCATGACTCTGCTGCTGGTGACTCATGATGAGCGACAAGCTGCACTCATGCAGCGCCAGATCCGCATGTTCAACGGCCGAATCGTCGGAGATGGAGGTACGGCGGGATGCTGAAGAACAGCCTGGCTTGGCGGATGGGCGCTCTTTATTTGAGGCGGCAACGGCGGCAGACGCTGCTGAGCATGCTGGCTGGCGCAATCGGCGCGATGCTGATCACCGTGTCGCTTTTTCATTACGGCGCGGTAAAAACGAGCGGTGATGGATGGATCAAGGCCCATTTTGGCCCGGTCGACTGGGAGCTTGTCCCCTCAAAAGCTGGAACGTTTACGGCTGACGAAATCAGTCAAATAACGAATCCGAAGTCTACGCTGCCATATCGTTATTTGTCGGTGGTATCGGCTCTAGGTACGCTATTTGCTTCCGACAAGCTGGACGCGGATGGAGCCTCATTGCAGCAAGCTAATCTGCTCGGCTTCGACTTTGCAGCGGCGGCAAACTTTGATCCGTCTTCTGCCGCTTTCTGGCGTTCTCCGCTGAAGCGGGGCGAAGCCATTTTGGATCGGCAAGCGGCAGAGCTCCTAGGGCTGAAAACGGGCGATGCCGTTTATGCAGCCGACAGCGAGGGCCAACGCCGCGGCTTTATACTGCGAGAGACGCCGCCTTCGGCGGGCCTGTCGGGCTACCGGGGCGAAGGCGCCAAACTGAGTGCGACGCTGCTGCTGCATCCGGACGATGCCCGTATGCTTACGGGACTTGAACCGGAGCAGACAAGCAAGATTTTAGTTACGCGGATGCAGTCTGCAGATAGTGTGATGGGGATGAGTTTCACTGAAAAAACGCCGCAATTGGCCGAAATCCGGACGATTAAGTACAACGCTCTTAATCAAGCCAATAGCAAATTCGTGGTCGTTATTTTAGCTATCAGCTTAGCCGCGGTTTTTTCAAGCGCTTTTTTGCTGCGGCAAATTGTACTGATGCTCGCGGAATCACGCTCAGAGCTGTACGGCGTGCTGCGTGCAATCGGCTTGAGCCGTAAACAGATCCGAAGTCTGTTCTGCGCCGAAGCTCTGCTGCTCGGGCTGCTCTCGGGAGCGGTTGGCATTGCGGCCGGGCTTGCCGGCGGCTATGCGCTTGTGCGGCTGATCTACGGCACGGCCAGCGGCCGCGAGGTTGCCGGAACCGGAATACCGGTGGAGCCGAGTATGCCGCTTCCGGTACTTATTGGAATGGTACTGATCGTACTGGCTTATCAGCTGCTGCTTGTGCTGCTGGCTAGCCGCAAAGCCGGCGCGGGCAGCATCGTTGCTCTCATGAGAGGCAGTTTGCGGGAGAGCGGATCCCGGCCGGCTCGTCTAAGAGCGGCTACCGGCAAAGGGCTGCTCGTCGCGCTAATCGCAGCCGCTGTGCTGGGGCTGCATCTGTATCATACTTTTGGTTGGCAGCCGAAGGAGGCGAGTGGATCCGTTGCATTGCAACTGCTGCTAGTTTGGCTGGCCTCTTCGGCAGCGATTGTGTTTCTGCTGCAGCTGCTGTTAACGGCAACCGGCAAGCTGCTCGGTCCAAAAGCCGGCATTGCGGGTCTGCTGGCGCTTCGTTACACCGGACAGCGGCCTGGACGCAGTTTTACCGTTATGCTGCTGTTTGCCGTTGCGATGATGACGATAACGTTCACCTCGGGCATGTCAGGATTAATGCTAGGAAATATGGAGCCTAAGCGAAATATTCAGACAATGCTTGGTTATGGAGGCTTTGTGCCGTATGAGTCCGAACGGGAGAAAAAAGCTGTACTCGATCTGCTGGCCAACGATGAGATGCTGCGCAAAACGATACGTGGGCATGTCGATGTAAAGCCGATTATGGTGGCCCCCCAACTGACAGCGGGCTCAAGTCGCATGGGACAGTCGTTAGTGCCAGTTACCAAGGAGCTGGCTACAGGCGGGAGCTGGGCGCTCACTGATCGAGCTGCGGAGTTCGCAAGTGATCAAGAAGCATGGGAGAAGGTAATGTCGGATCCGACCTATATCGTTCTCCCTGTTTTGTACAAGGACTTTGGAACAGTACCTTCACCCACTTATTGGAGGCCTGATAAGCTGTATAAACCTGGAGATGATATCGAATTAAGCTTTTTCCGCAAAGAAGTTGTTTTACCCGAGGATAAACCTGATCTGAGGCTTTCCTTCACGATTGCCGGATTTGCCGCAGAGAATACGGCGTCAAACGTAAAAACCCAATATGTGTTCTCTACGACCTACGCCCATCCGGACATTTGGCGTCAACTGGAGGATTATCATCACCCTTGGTCTGACCAGACGCATGAAGGCATGCTGCTGCTTGATCTCGATTATTCGAATCTTAGCCAAGATGAGCAGATTGTCTCCAGACTTGTATCCGGGGGAGCCACTCAAGCGATAATCCCGTATCTCGACAATTCGAAGACTTATGCGGCAAACAGCCGATTAGTCGACGGCTTTATTGCCTTCACGGCGCTCTCGGCCGTCATCGGTCTGCTCGGCCTGGCCGTGCTGCAGAAGCGCTCCATCCATGAACGCCAACGCGAAATAGCGATGCTCCGCAGCGCGGGCATGCCGTCGCGCCATCTGTTCACCGCCTTCACCATAGAAGGCAGCTTGCTTGGCAGCCTTGGCTTGCTGGCAGGCTGGGCTGTCGGCTTGACCGGGGCCACTGCGTTCATTCGCGTCATGCAAAGCGACTTGCGGCCCTGGGAGAAAGCTATTTCCGTCGATTTCAATTGGCTGTTGCTTATCGGAGTCATGCTCGTACTGATGGGATTGGCCTTCTTATTCCAGCTTGGTCCTTCGCGCGGTGCGCTCAAAGGCTCCGCTGTGGAGGCGCTTCGAGGGGCGGAGCAATAAGCTAGTCTACAAACCAAAAGCCTCCGCTTCCCCAAACAGGGAATACGGAGGCTTTTACCTCTCTTTAACTTAAGAAAAACTTCAGACATCGTTAAAGCTTTTGTTGCTTTTTGTCTGGTAAAATATAACTATACCTAAAAAGGACATTTTCCGGATACATTTCGAGGCTATAATCCGTCTATGTGAAGTTGGCGCGAAAGGAAGAGGAAGATGAAAACCACATGTTCCACAGACAAGCTCCTCAAGCTGCGACAGATGGAGCAGCATTGTTACTCTGCTTGCCACTACTTGTTGCAAAATGAGGAGTTAGCAGTTCGAGCAGCGCAGCAGACTTTAAGCGAGCTTTTTCGCAGCGAAGGCAGCTTGAATCCGGAAATCGTTAAAGCAAGCGCAATCCGGCATTCGCTGAAGCTGCTTGCCGAGTCACGCTCCGCCGCCGTGTGCGCGCTCGTTTAAGGAGGCAACCTCGGCTGCGGCTGCAGGCAGCCTCTTTTTACGCAGCGCGGCATACCATCTGCTGCCATATTCCGATACGAGCACGCCGGTCAGTACGAGTGCTGCTCCCGCATACCCTTGAGGTTTCAGCAGCTCGCCAGCGAGCAAGAAACCGAACAGCGCTGCGAATACCGGCTCCATCGTGAAGATCAGACCGACCCGCGAAGGCGTTGTATGCTTTTGAGCCGCGGGCTGAGCGATATAACAGAAGGCTGTACCTATAACAGCGAGAGCCAGTAAGGCTGCCCAACCATCGCCCGTGGCCGGCAATGAAGCCTGACCCGCCATGGTGGCGAACAGTAATCCGTATCCTCCGGCAAAGGCGAGCTGCAGCACGCCAAGATTGATGGAATCGACGGATTTGGCTGCTTTGGATGTAAACAAAACATAAGTCGCATTCAACAGTGCAGCCAATATGCAGAGTAGATCGCCAGGTTGCATGCTAAGCGGAATTTTCAGTGTCATCAGGCCGATCCCAGCAATGGCGAATGCGATGCCGGCCTTGAGCTGCGGCTTCATTCGTTGACGAAGAAATATAGCAGACAGAATCGGTACAAAAATGACGGTCAAGCTGATGAGGAAGCTCGCATTGGCTGTTGTGGTCGTTTTCAGACCGAAATTGACCGATATACCGATTGCGAATAACAAACCTCCCTGCAAGGCCGCATACTTGACGGTTTGCCAGGTTGCCTTTCTCAGTCTTGGAAATAGGAACGCGGCACTGACCAAAAAGGCAAATCCGAATCGCAGCCCGATCAGCATAAATTCATTAACCGCCCCTAACGCAACCTTCAACAGCAAGTACGATGCTCCCCAACAAAGCGTAACCGCGAGTAGCACCCATTCCGATTTTTTCATGTTAATCCTGTCTCCTAATCTCAGCTTGAACCTTTATCCCTGGTAAAGTATACTAATGCGCGAAGCATAAGGGAATTGAATGTTTCTCATTCATAACATGAGAATTATGCATGTATCGGAGAAGGGGTCGCAGACAATGAGTTTGTTTAAATACGAAGTGTTTAGCACAGTTGTGGAGCTAGGTAGTTTGACCCGTGCCGGTGATACACTCGGTCTAACTCAATCCGGGGTGAGCCATGCGATCAGCAGCCTGGAAAAGGAATTCGGAATTGCGCTGCTGACGCGCAGCCGATCTGGCATCCGGCTGACCGAAAGCGGCGAACGGCTGCTTCGCCCGATCAGGGAACTGTTGGCCTCGCAGGAGCAACTGACCCAGGAGATTGCCCTGATCAAGGGACTGCAAGCCGGTACCGTTCGGCTCGGTACGTTCACGAGCGTGTCCGTTCATTGGCTGCCTGCGATGATTAAAGCTTTTGATCGCGACTTCCCCGGAATAGAAATAAAGCTGATCGAGGGCGACTACAGTGACATCGAAGAGGGCATATCCGACGGCAGCATGGATTTGGGCTTTCTGTCGCTGCCTGCGAGAGAAGGGCTGGATACGCTTGCGCTCAAGAAAGATCGCATGTTATGCGTACTTCCTGCGGAGCATCCGCTAGCGGGGGAGCGTCGGTTATCCTTGAGCCAGCTTGAAGATGAAGTATTCATCATTCCGAAGGAAGGCTCCGACTATGATGTGAGGCGCATTCTTGAGGAAGCGATCCGCAGGCCGCGGATCAAGTACGAGACGCATGACGATTACGCCATTATCGCTATGGTGGAGCATGGACTTGGCATAAGCATCCTGCCGGAGCTGGTGCTGCGCGGGAGAGATCACCGGGCGGCAATTGTGGATTTGGAGGACGGTCGATATCGTACACTTGCCATCGCTGCAGCCTCGTTTAAGTTGCTGTCTCCCGCGGCGCGCAAGTTCATGAGTTATATTAAGCAATTTGTAGGCGAAATGGACAACTGACCCGTCATTATGTACGCCGATCCTGAATGGACCGGCGGGCTGGGCGTCTCGCCGACTGCCAGCATGTATCCCCCAACGGCTGGAGACGTTAGAAACCGCTTGCTGTGCAGAAAGTGGGAGCAGCCTCACAATGAGCTAGAAATTAAGCGCGGTACAATTCGGCGGGAGCTGGATCAGCTCTTAAGCATCGTGTACAGCCGCTGAATAATGAGCGCTTCCGCCCACAGCGGCAATGGAGTATCGGGTTGTTTCCGCCAGATTGGATCGCTTAATAGACCTTGCGTATAAAGCCATTCAATCGCTTGTATTTTGTAATCCGGCGTTCCAGCCGGGTAATCTGGTGTCAGGGCCATTGCTGTTGCCACTCCTTCCGCTATTGCTATAGCCAGTTTCTGGCGAATGTCTGAATTGTTGAGCAGTGCCGCATCAATGGCATTATCGACGAACAGATTTTCCAGTAACACCGAGGGCATGTGCGTCTCCCTAAGCACGGCGAAGTTAGCTTCTTTTTTGCCTCTGTCCTTCACGCCGAGAGGGCCGAGCAGCTTCATAATTGAGGCATGGACCGCATCCTGGTTTTTCCCGGCAGGGCCGTTTCGCGTTCCCGGATATACATAGGATTCGAATCCTTCTCCTCCGGCAGCATTATGATGCAGCGCTACAAAATAGGCCGCTCCCCAGCCGTTGGCCATAGTCGCTCGGTCGCTCAGCGGCACAAAAACATCCGTGCTGCGCGTCAGCCGAACGTCAACTGCGTAGCGAGATCGCAGCACGGAGGCTGTTCGCAGCGTCAGATCCAGCGCGCTATCCTTCTCCACGATGCCGGAGCCCTTAGCTCCAGGGTCCGTCCCGCCATGACCGGCGTCTAGGACGACGATCGGAAGCAGCGGTTGATTGCTGCTTGGATTCGGTGGCGCAGCAGCAGCCATTGCCCCATAAAGGCGGATGATTTTCTGACCGTAAGTCTCACCTGCGGCGAGCGCAGTCTGCAGCGAAACATATTTGCTGCGGTCATAGCCAGGAACAGCCCAGCGGCCAGCGAGATCTTCCCAGGCGGGCGCAATCCCTCTCTGAACGAGAGAGAAACGCGGGTCGACAACGACTTCACCAGCTGGCAGTGGAGCCTTGGAAGCGTATGCGTACAGATGTTGAATCTGTGCTGTGACACCTTCTTCCACACTAGCGAAGCTGGAGCCGGGATTGCTTCCACCCGTAGCGCCGATTCCCGCAAAATTGTTCTGTTGGGGCTTGACGCTGCCTCCAAAGCGGAACCAGTTCGTCTCGTGTATTGATTGACAGAGGGCGATATCACCTCGCAAACCATACCGGCTGCCAATGATCCAGAATTGCTGCGCAATCTCAGGATTAAACGCTGGGTTGACCTTCTGGACATAGCTCGTCATTACGTCCGCTTGGATGATGGGCTGGCCTATGATTGGCGTTATGACGGTTGGCATCTAATTTCACTCCTTTACAATAGGATTGTATTAGAATATTCAGAGCCGGGACAAGAAGTTCGGGCCCGTACAGGTCAAAGATTAAGGATGCCAAAAAGAACATCGATATGCAAATCGAAGCTGCCGCCAGTGCAGTGCTTAAGTAGGAAATGGTAGTTGAAGCGGGTTGCGTTGCAGGGGACAAAATGGGGCCTTAAAATTAGGCTCACAAAGAAAAAAAGCCCCCATAAACAGGGGCTTCACGATGAGGCCGGGCATGAGTAAAAGTTACTCTACGCGTTCATAGAATTTTTTCCATTCCTTGTCGCCCCGGTGGATGAGATCAGCAATGGTGCGTTCGATGACTGTATTTACGGCAGAGCGGAAAAAGTCCGTCTCCTCCCGGATTGCTGTTTCGACCTCTCCTTTGGACTTCTCGCCATTGATGCTGCGAGCTCCAATCTCAAGGCGATGCATTTCCACATGTTCATCGAGCAGATCCAGCAAATGATCAAATGCAATGAGGACGGATTCTCGACCTTGAAGCTTGCCTTGATGATCTAGTTCCTGTTTGAAGCGCTCTAGAGGTTTACGCATTTCCGCCACTCCTTTAGTAGTAAATAATTTAGTGTGTAATTATAATTACATAAAGGACAAGCAGAATGCAAGTACATTTTGAAGCTGCTTCCTTGAGGTTGAAACGGGGTATGTAGTGTTAGTTGAAGTGGACAAAGGAGAAATCATATGCGGACAAACTCTTCTGAGCCGACTGGCCACCGGGAGCGGCGAAAAGTCATTGCCCTTACAGGGGCCAGTGGATATATTGGGAGCCATCTGCTGAAGCGGCTTGAAGAAGATGCGGATATCATCGCGATCTCCCGCAATGCCGACACCAGCAAAAATCGCGGCCAAGTAGAGTGGAGAAGCTGCGATTTTTTCTCGCAGGAGCAAGCCTTAACGGCGCTGCGCGGGGCCGATTTCGCCTTTTACCTGATTCACTCCATGCTGCCTTCGGCGAAGCTGACTCAAGGTAGCTTTGAGGTTATGGATGCGATATTGGCCGCGCATTTTGCCCGTGCCGCTGCACAGAATGGCATTCGGCAAATTATTTATCTCAGCGGCATGATTCCGCCTGACTTGCCTGAGAGCGAGCTGTCCCGTCATCTTCGCAGCCGCCTAGAAGTGGAGCGCATACTTGGCTCCTTCGGTGTGCCCGTCACTACCATCCGCGCAGGACTGATCGTTGGGCCAGAAGGCTCTTCTTATCCGATCCTTTCCAAGCTGGTGCGAAGGCTGCCGATCATGGTCATGCCAAGCTGGACAAGAACAAAGACCCATCCGGTTGCTCTGTCTGACGTATTGGATGCGTTAACCGCAAGTATCGGACGCGCGGAGGTGATGGGACGTTTCATAGATGTCGGGGGACCGGACATAATGAGCTATGGGCAGCTCCTGCGGGTAACGGCCGAGTTGATGGGGCTGAAGCGTATCATGATTCCATTTCCTTTTCCAACGATCAAGCTGTCCCGCTTATGGATTTCGCTTATCACCGGCGCACCGAAGGCGATTTCCTATCCGCTTGTGGAAAGTCTTGCTCATCCGATGGTTGCTAGAAAAGAGAATGAAGTAGATGGTATCAGTAAAGGGAGCGTCAGGTATCGGGCGGCCGCCAAACAGGCTCTGGAGCAGGAGCAGGAGAAGATGCGAAAGGATCATGCAGCTCAAGCGGCTCGAGCTCAGACCGACTCATCTCCAAACAGTGAACCGGCCATCTCAAAAAAACTGAAAGCTCTCAAATCCGATGTGCGATCGGTTCAACGCTTCACATTACCGCCTGGCAAAAATGCAGACTGGGCCGGCAAACATTACGTCAACTGGCTTTCTAACGCATTTAAGCCATTCATTTATGCCGAACACGGGGATAATGAAGTCATTCGCATTCATGTGAGACCGCTACGCAAGCCGGTGCTCGAGCTGAGTTATGCCCGTGAGCTTAGTTCGGCCCATCGATCGGTTTATCGGATAACAGGCGGGCGTTTTGCCTTGACCGCAGAAGCTCATGATGGACGACTGGAATTCATGCAGCTTCCGGAGTCTCAGGACTGCCTTGCTGCAATTCATGATTTCATGCCGGCTTTACCTTGGTTCCTGTATAAATATGGTCAAGCAAAAATTCATCTGGTCGTTATGAATGCTTATGGAAGACAGCTTAGGAGGCTTGCATCCAATCGGAATATGAAGTCAAAATAGAAGAGAGGATGACACTTTGACAAAGGGGGAGATGGAATGTTAATCGTGTGGATTGCAGCGGCTGCAATTGCAATAGTAGTTGCGCTGATTATCCCTTTCACGAGGCGTGGACGAACCTCTGCTGCGGCTAAAAGTTCAAAGGTTGTGATGCTGAAGACCGTCCGCAACATTAGGGACAAGCAAGCGGCAAAGGCAGCCCGAGGCAAGCAACAGCCATGCTCCCTATGTCGGAAGCTCTCGTCTCGACTTGGTTTTTATACGGATGAGAACGGAAGGGTAATAGGAGTATGCAGGGATTGCAAGCCTAAAATCAAGAACAGGGAGCTGGATCAACTGTAATTAAGCGATGCCAGTAAAATCCCCCGAACCGAATTGCCAACTGGTTCGGGGATGAAGGAACTAGCAGGCTTAGAGGGCCGCTATAGCGACAAGCACCCATCCAGCGAGAAAAGCCAAACCGCCGAGCGGCGTGACCGCTCCTAGTTTGCGGATGCCGGTAAGGCTAAGGGCATAGAGGCTGCCAGAGAACAGAATGATGCCTACGGCAAACACCCATACAGCCGCATTCAGCAGCGAGGAAGGTTGGACTCCAGCGGCAGCTCCAACGGCGATCATTGCTACCCCATGAATCAAATGATAGAGGACGCCGGTTCCATAGTTCTTGCCGGCATCTCCGGCCAGCTTTTCCTTTAGAGCATGGGCGCCGAAAGCCCCAATTGCAACAGCTAAAAACATAAAGATAGCTCCAAGCACAAGAGCCGTTTGCATGTTCGTACACGCTCCTTCCTTTCCGTATGCTAGCCAATTCGCCAGCTCTCGTCAACCGTCCTCCGTACATAATGTTGGAAATGGCAGCGGATGCTTCAATTCGGTAGGATGAAGATATGGAAAACCTATATTGCGAAGGGAATGGTATTGATGAGAGCTCTTCTGAATATCGATTATACGAATGATTTCATTGCGGAGAATGGAGCTCTTACTTGCGGAGAGCCCGGGCAGCTCATCGAGGATGAGGTTGTGCGCCTAACCCGCGAGTTCGCGGAAGCGGGCGACTGGGTTGTGTTCGCAGTAGATGTTCATGAGCCAGGCGATCACTATCATCCGGAAACAGAGCTTTTCCCGCCTCATAACTTACGCGGCACTTCCGGACGCGATCTATATGGCAAGCTAGGTGAGTTGTATAAAACGATCAAGGAACTTCCGAACGTACTGTACCGTGACAAAACTCGCTATTCAGCTTTTGCCGGAACGGATCTGGACTTAAGACTGCGGGAGCGAGGGGTAAAAGAGCTACATCTCGTTGGGGATTGCACCGATATTTGTATTCTTCATACTGCCGTCGACGGCTATAACCTCGGCTACAAGCTGGTCATTTACGAGAACGCCGTAGCAAGTTTCAACCAAGCCGGACATGAATGGGCGCTGCAGCATTTCAAAACTTGTTTAGGAGCAGATATTCGCTAAATTCGCAATAATTTCCAGTTGTTTCCGTTGTCGAATTGGAATGTTTGAGGTACCATGACCTCATGTCTACATTTATCCAGGAATGGCGCGAGCAATTAGGTGGTTACAGCCGTAATATTAGGCTCTTTTTCATTTTCAATTTGTTGTGGAATATCGGACTTGGCATGTATAGCCTAATCTACAATTTATATATCAAAGCTCTAGGTCACGCGCCAACGATGGTAGGAGATATCGTTGGCGCTACTGCGCTTGCAGCGGCGCTGGTGCTTATACCAGCGGGACTTGCCAATGACCGCTTCGGTCCCAAGCGCATGATCAGTATCGGTACGGCGGCTGTCATTGCGGTACTAGCGGCTAGGGCATGGGCGACGGGAGGCGGCAGCCTGACGATGCTTGCCTTTGCGGGAGGCATGGCACAGGCTATTGTGTCCGCTACGATCATGCCTTTTATGGCCAATAACTCGTCGCCAAGACAAAGGATTCATCTGTTCAGCTTCAATATGGCACTCGTTATGGCGGCAAATGTGGCAGGAAACCTAGGTGGAGGCATCATCAGCGATTTGCTGCATAGCTCATTTGGTCTAAGTGAAGTATCCAGTCTGCGGGTGACTCTGCTGATTGGCGTCGCGATTGCAGCGGTGGGACTTTATCCCGTACTTAAATTCCGTAATGATGATGGAGCTTTGACGGGCGATTATGATTCTGGCGCTGGAGGAGGCAGTGACGGTGCCAAGCTCAGCCTGCGTGCCAAGTTTTCTAAGCACCGCTCCTCCTACATAGCGATAGCGGCCTTTACATTGCTTAGCTTACTCTCGTCGATGGCGGGTGGCATGGTCGTTCCTTATTTGAATGTGTATTTTGAAGATCGCTTTCAAGCATCCAATTCCAGCATCGGGCTCGTCGTCGCGATGGGCCAAGGGGCAACGGCGATAGCATTCCTGCTCGGACCTGCGATTGCGCACAAGATGGGGGAGGTGCGAGCGGTTGTTTGGCTGCAACTCGCCTCGATTCCGTTTTTGGTGCTCACCGCGTATACGAATCAGTTCTGGCTGGCAAGCGCAGGATATCTATTCCGGCAGGCGCTTATGAATGCAGCTAATCCTTTTTATAGCACGATCAAAATGAGATATGTGGATCGCTCACTGAGGGGGCTGGCGGCAAGCTCAGGGGAGGCGATGTTTAATCTCGGCTGGTTTATTGCGGCGCCGATTAGCACTGGCCTTGTCGCCACATATGGGGCATATCATGGGTACGCGAGCGCCTTCAGTGTTACGGCAGTTATCTACACCTTGATTGCATTATTGTTCGGTTACTTCTTCATGAAGGATCGTTTCAAATCAGTAGAGGAAGAGGACGAAAGCGTTCGTTCACGATAGAGAAAGGGCGGCCAGCAGTCGAAAATAGAGGCTGTTGGCCGCTTTTTAGTCCCATAAAATAGTAAGGATAATTATGTAAACCTAAAATTAAGGTTATTAAATAAAAGGTAAAAAGGCGGGCAGAACCCGCCACAAACCGAACAAAAAATCAACTACTCGAAACCATTTTAAGCTATGCGTTGCCATCTTTTTCCTCGGTATAAAACTTCCCTTTGAACTTCCCAGTCGTCCTAAGAAATACTTTGACCTTCAACGAAGCAATCGAGTTTTCATCAAGGAAAAAAGAGCTGTTGCTCGTAAGCTCACGAAAGATCCCTGGATACCGGCGATAAAGCTCAAGCTGCAGCCGGTAGCAGTCGGTACGCTTGGAGAGGGCAGACTTGTACGTATTCATAACTTCTTGTTCAATGACAGAAGCCGCCATCGCCTGAAGCTCTTGGACGGAATTCTGCTGGATCAACTCACCTAAATAACCATCGGTATTGATGGTGATATCATAACGGGGAACGCCTCGCTCCATACGCAGCTTGATGTTGAACTTTGGATGTCCAAGCATCAGTACGGCAGCTGGCTTTCCGTTTTCCGTCAATTGAACCGGTGTCACATCAAGTTTGCTGTCACGCCAGCGCATTCCTTTCAGCGGCAACATGAGCATATGACTCTGGAGTTCATATCCGTTGAAAAAGTAGGCTCCTCGAATGATGAACATAGGTCTGCTTGTTTTATCTTCATACCAGGTGTCGCGGTTGATGCCGATTTCCGGGAGCATGCCTGCGCCACCCGGCTCATTCAGGTAAGCATAAGCTTCATTGGCGTTCATAGGAAGAATATAGGCTTTCTGGGTATTTAACTGAACGGCCGTAAAAATCATCGTATCAAGCGGCGACAGGTTGAACATCGATTTCTGGATTAAAATATCCTCAAGCTTCTCTTCCGTGCCGTAAAACAATACGGTATATCTAGCTTGACTGTCCCTAATCAGCGCAGAGTTCAAGCCTGATAAGCCCTGTCTCATCACGTTTTTGGTGACGATAACGGCTTTAACATGTCCCCAAAATAGCCTCGATTGAGATGTCGCATTAGTTTCAGCGATTGCTCCGGATATCGTTTCGCCTTGCCCTCGACCAATCCAAATTGGGACCGATTTGCCGAGTTCTACCGCTTCGCTCCGAGCTACGTTCGAAAAATTCAAAACCTGCACATAAGCCTGGTACTTGCCGTCTTGATAATCTAGGCCGATCGCGGTAACGTAGGCCATCGACTGGATATCCCTTGAGTTGGCGCAGCCCTGGATGAAGACATAAGTCAGAACTACAACAACGAACATCAGCAGTCTTTTCAAGAATTGTCCCCTCCATCCTTATGGTCTTTGTCCTTATTCGGACCTACGGTGCTTGAGGGTCGCCGACTCAGATAGGCCCATGGCACGCGAAGGTACGACATCAGCAGATCCTTAGGCAAAAGTGGGGACAAGGGAGTTAAATAGCTGACACCGAACGATTGCAATTTCGACATATAGGCGACGAGTAACACCATTCCTAGTATGACCCCGTACAGGCCGAAGAAGGAGGCGGCTAAAAAGAAGAAGAACCGAAAAATACTTACGACCGTGCTCAGCACCTGATTGACCAGTGTAACGCCTGAAACCGCAGTAATCGCTCCAACTACGACAACGGAAGGGGAGACAAGACCCGCGCGGATCGCCGCGTCCCCGATAATGAGGCCGCCGATTGAAGTCAACGTTTGGCCGATCGGATTCGGCAAGCGAACCCCGGCTTCTTTAAAGATTTCTAATAGCAGAAGAAGCAGCAGCATTTCCATTTGTGCGGAAAAAGGAATTCCTAGTCGGGAAACGGATATGGTGGCCATCAGCCGGAACGGGATCTGATCTTGATGGAAGGCCATTAGAGAAATCCATATCGCCGGCAGAAAGATCGACAGAAACAAGCTTATAACACGGATCATTCTGGCGAATGACACATAAGAGAAATTGAAATGGACATCCTCCGGTGATTTCATAATTAAGGAGAGAGAGGCTGGAGCGATGATAACCATTGGATTGCCGTCTACAATAATTGTAAAACGTCCTGCTAGCAGGCTGGAAATGACAAAATCCGGCCTTCCTGTGAAATCGACGAGAGGAAGTATTTTGAATCGGTTCTGAAGAAGCAGGGCCTCTAATTGATTCACCGAATAGAGACCATCAATATCGATCTCATTCATTCTCTTGCGAACTGTTTCCAAAGGTGTCGGATCGACAATATCTTCAATGTAAAGCAACGAAACGCGAGTGCGCGTCCGTTTGCCGACGGTAAAGTTCTCGATATGTAGCGAGCTGGTGCGCATCCGTTTGCGGACAAGAGCGATATTCGTATCAATATCCTCAATAAAACAGTCACGAGGACCATTAATCGAGATTTCTGTACTGGATTCGTTCGGTGTCCGCCTAGGTGGATTGCAAATATTAAGGGTAGCAAGAAGCCCGTCCTGCACAAAAAAGAGGAGCAAGATGCCGGAATAAATGGCTTCTTCCAGCTCCATTCGAGAAGGGTTGCGCGGAAAGCCCTCTATCGTCAGCGAGTCGGATAGACTGAGAAGTGGACGGGAGAAGCTGCCGCGCTGCTCGAAATGACTGGCCAACTCGGGCAGAACAAGTCGGTTAATCATGATCGTGTCGCATAGACCGACGGCATAGATGAGCACCACTTCTTTTTCGCCATCCTTGCCAAAAAACGAACTTTTGAGGACAACATCAGAGGAATGTTGGAATAGCTTGAGCAGCTCTTGGCGCGTCCAGGTTTTAGCCTGTCCCTCCGCCGGAGCTGGATGGTCCTGCTGCTTACCCGGGCTGCGCGCTGGTTTCTTCTTCTGATCCTTCTGAGTTGCCTGCGTTTGACGGCTCGGCAGAGCCTCCGTTTGTTTCGTCTTTGTTGTCTCTACTGTCTGCTCGGTTGGTGAACTTTCTTTGTGACTGTTGACTTGAGCCTCCTGTGGATTGCTGTCCTTCATGCTGGATCCTCCTTCCCGGCTTAATGGCGATGGCTATCCCGAACCAAACGAGGGACAGTGGCAAAATAGCGGCCAAAACGGCGGGCATGTAGTAACGGTACATCAGCACATAAATCTCATATTCATTCACAGGAAGCAGGGTAGCTATGCCGAAGCATACTAACAGAGCCAGAATGAATAGCTTGCGCTGCTTCACGGTGCGAAACGGAAAGTTCTCGGAGAGAATGATGACGGCTAGCGCCACCCGAATTGAAGCACCAGAGAGCCATTGAAAAATAGAGAAAAAATCAAGATGCTCAATATATTGCCCAATCCGCAGCAGTCTCCACTGTTCATAGGGCGAAGTCATCTGATTGGCCGCTTCTAGCGGGCCAAACTCCGTAATGGCTCCAATAATGGGGCCACACATAATAATGACGGAGAAGAGTGAGTAGGAGAACATATGCCACGCTTTGATTGGTCCTCTGATGCGATGCTGCAGCAAAATAATAATCATCAGTTCGGAATAAGCAGCGCCTGCGTAGATCATTCCTTGCAGGATGGGTCCCCAGCCATGCTCCAAGATTGGGCGCAGCAAAGTCATGTCCTTGATCGGGCCGTTGGAAGTTCCGACCAGAATACCGAGGGCAATAACAATCGGCAATAACACACCGGAGGCAATAGCGGTCACTCTTATTCCGGACCAGGCGAGAAAAAGGCAAATGAGCAGCAGCAAGAGACCTAATTGAAGCGAATTGCTTGCCGGTAAATAGTTGGTAATATGCCAGCTGATCGTTTGAGCAACGGTCCCCATGGCTGTCAAAAAAAGCAGCAGCAAGACGGGAGCGACAAGCAGCCAGGATAGTGCCGGGTGGGTATGTTCGGCCAGCCATTCTCGCCAATGCTGCTGTCCACTGCGCTTCATAATGCCCCATATCATCATGCTCCAGCCTATAAAAAAGACTCCTGCTGTTAGGGCTGTAATCCAGGCATCTCTTCCCGAGGCGTCCAGAAGCATCGGATTGACGATGACATGGCATGCGAGCCCATTGGACAGCATGAGGATCAGGAAAGTTTGAAACACATTCATGACTCTGCCATTCAAAGAACATCACCCGCTTTCTGCATCATGCGGGTTTAGTATGGGCGTACCCATTTTTTTCTATTCGAGAGATTGGTGGGAGGGGTTATCAAACTTGTCTCGGCGGTAGTATAACAGCGTCTTGTCCCACTGAGCCAGCCGATTGTGTTATAGTGTTAGCATAGTTGAAGCAGGAGGACCTCATTATGCATAAGAACAAAACAAGCTACTCGAAACCTAAAGTCAATCGTCCCAACATCAGCCAGTACACCGTCAAAGAACCGACGGAGCTGCTGCTTTTTTTATTACATAAACATTCCAAGCTCGGTCGGAACTCCGTTAAAGCTTTATTAGCTCGCGGACAAGTCAGCGTCAATGACCGGGTCGTGACAGAATACAATTGTCCCCTTGAGCCTGGACAGACGGTAACGATCCGCAAGGACAAGGTTGTTGAAGAACCACCGATGGTGGGGTTAACTATCCTACATGAGGACGAGGATATCATCGTTATTCAGAAGGAAGCTGGTTTACTGTCGATTGCTTCTCCCAAAGAAAACGAAATGACAGCCTATCGACAGCTAACGGCTCATGTTCGAATTAAAGATGCTGGAAGCAGGATTTTTGTCGTTCATCGTCTGGATCGAGATACTTCCGGTGTAATGATGTTCGCCAAGAGCGAGCGGGTTCAGCAATTACTTCAAAACTCCTGGCAGGACACGGTTAAGGAGCGGACATACGTTGCGTTGGTTGAAGGACGGGTTAAAAAAGCGGAAGGCACCATTTCTTCTTGGTTGAAAGAAACCAGCACGCTAAAAATGTATTCCAGTCATCACCCTAATGACGGCCTACACGCTGTGACACATTACAAAACTATTCAATCCAATAGTAACTTTACCTTACTGGAGGTTGAGCTCGAAACAGGACGCAAAAATCAAATCCGCGTCCATATGCAAGACTTAGGACACCCCATAGTAGGAGATAAGAAATATGGTTCAAAGTCAAATGCAATTAGACGAATGGGCCTCCACGCTCGAGTGTTAGCTTTTATGCATCCTACTAAGGGTGAGCTCTTGCGTTTTGAATCAGACATTCCCAAGTCGTTTCTTAACCCGTTTAGACCGCCTGCTCATAGATCGAATTAAATTCTGAAGGTTTCAAGCTTTTGAGCTTGAAGCCTTTTTGTTTGTCCAATAACAGGCCTGTTGATTAACCACTAAAAAGAATTGCGGTGTGCGGATCGCTAGAAAATACAGCCTTTATTATGGTTATGGATCGAGCTTATGGGAAATTGGAGCGTTTGGATCGCGATAAACAAGAGGGGCAATCCTTCGTGATTTGACTGCGCGACAATGTTCATGTGGAAAAGCCACGTGCACTACGACGTGAAGCTCCCGATTGATTGCACTGAGTTTAAAGAATTGGAGATTCTCAAATTTACTCGAAGTGAACAAGATGATGGTGATACGTACGAGTACTTATCTTCAGTATCCGCTCCTGGTTGTCTACAATCAACACGCGAACAGGAAAGGCAAAGCTTACGACTCATGAAGTTGCCCAGACTCCCGGCGGCGCAGGCTCATGAATACTAAACATAATGCAGTTAGCGTGAGGATAACCCCAAGCAATCGGAATCCCTCGAAGCTGAACTTACCTCCCATTATAATACCAATCAACAATGAAGAGAGAATGGTTCCCAGGTATCTTGATGTATTAAATAATCCGGAAGCTACACCGATAATTTCTTTTGGCGAGCTTTGGAACAACACGGCTTGCATACCTACACTGTTCAAACCGTTGCTAATGCCGAATGCAGCTAAAGCCAGACAGACGCTGATAACCGGTGAAGTTTGATTCAAGGTCACGAGCCACACCGACCCGAATGTCATCAGAACTGCAGAAACCAGCAATGCTGGTCGAGTTCCTGATTTATCGATCCACCATCCTGCTATTGGAGCACTGGCGAGTGAGCACAAACCTAAGCTTAACATTAGGATACCTGTTTGGAATTCGCTAACATGACGGACAACTTGCAAGTAGGACGGGATCCCGAAAAATACGGAGTAAAAAAGTACGTTAACGAGCATGAATTCCACATTAACCCAAGTCATTGCAGGATACTTGGCAAATGTACGCAAAGGAATAAAGGGAGACGTCGCTTTTAACTCATGTCGCAAGAATGCCGCCAGAGCAAAGAGGCCGAACAGTCCGACAATGACATTTCCTAATGAGAAATGCCCAGATGATTTGGCCGAGAGCAATCCAAATAGCAGGGCAACCAGGGCTATTGTGAAGAGCAGAATTCCAGTCGCATCAATCAAATCCAACCATTTATGAAAGGGCATGTTGCCAGTTACGTTTGTTCGCGGCTCATCTTTAGGAATAGTCCTCCAAGCCAATAGAAAGCCAGCCAACACAAAAGGAATATTAACGAAAAAGATCGCATGCCAATCCCACCAATGAATCAAGATTCCGCCGATAAAGGGTCCAACTGCAGCCGCTCCCGATAGAAAAATGGACAGAACAGACAGCGCAGTCGCTTGTTTCTCTATAACATGAATTCGTACTATGGCCATCCCAACTACAACCATCATGCTGGTTCCGATGGATTGCACAATGCGAAAAACGATGAGCCATCCGAAGTTTGGTGATAGTGGAGCTAATAATGATGCTAAGAAAGCTACAACAAGTCCAGTAAGGAATATATTCCTACGACCGAATAAATCGCTTGCTTTTCCTATGACTGGTTGAGCGATAGCACTGGCAATGTAAAAAGAGAAAATAATCCAAGAAACAGCCGTAAAGTCAAGCTGGAACACATTTTGCAAACTTGGAATAGCAACCGAAATCATTGAGGAATTTAAAGGGTTCAAAAGTACCCCTAGACCAACGGAAATCATTAACCACCTGCTGCGAACACTCATTTTTGTCCCCCCAAACCTATTAATGCAATCGTACTTGAAATTGATTATTTACTCCAACGCATTTAATGTTATGATCTCATTGACTCGAAGGAATGAACGGGGGCGCTGAAATGGAACTTCTTCAACTAAAATATTTCCTCGCGGTAGCTCGTTTGGAGCATGTGACCGAAGCTGCACAAAATCTACATGTTACACAATCGTCCCTGAGCAAAACGATTCAACGTTTGGAGGAGGATTTAGGGGTCCCTTTATTCGATCGAGTAGGAAGGAAACTGCGACTAAATGAGTTCGGAAGTAGATTCCTTCACCGTGCAGAAAGAGCTTTGTTTGAATTGGAACAAGGCAAGCAGGAACTCAGTGATTTATCGAGCCCGGAACATAACACACTCGAATTAGCGGTAACCACGGCAAGCACATTACCCAATATCCTTCGAGAGTTCCAGAAAAATCGTCCACATATTCATTTTCATGTGCAAATGTTGACAACACAGGAGATGGTTACGCTTCTTGATCGAGGGGAGGTTGATTTTTGCTTGTCCTCACCTCCTATAGAAGGGGATAACATCGAAAGCCAAATCGTGTTTGTTGATCCAATCCTTGTAGCCGTTCCATTGGGACATCGACTGGCAGACCGAAGCAATGTATCTTTGACAGAGCTAGAGGATGAATCGTTTGTAGGTGTAAAGAGAGGTTACGGAACTCGAGATTTAGTTGATTCTTTATGCAAAGCGGTTGGATTTGTACCTAAATACGTGTATGAGGGGGATGAGCCTGCGAGACTTACTGCTCTTGTGGAAGCCGAAATCGGTATAGCCTTCATACCAAGTACGGCTAGGAATCCACGAGAAAATATCAGATATCTCCAGGTAGAAAATCACGAATTAATAAGGGAGATAGCATTATTATGGAATAAGAATAGGTATATTTCGCGGGCTGCTCTGTATTTCCGAGAGGTAGTAGAGGCGTATTTTGGAGCGCTATCCAAACAGCAGTAATAAGAGTGACATGAACGAATCCCGCCTGATATTGAGCAACTTAACATCTTACATATTTGCGTTTGAAACCAAGTTGCTCTTTATCCACTGCTTTTTGAATATTGCCAGATGCACTTAGTAACTTGCTCTTTGTCTTGTCGCGGTTCACTTCTACTGGACCTACTGCCAACGCAGTTTCGACCGCTTTGGTATGGAGCGGCAAATAAGATACTGCGACCGTGTATATAAAATTATTCATCGCGTATTTCGCACGTTCTGGACAATCATGAATCGTATTTTTCAAAAATTGTAGCATATTTGAAAGTTTACTTTCAGAAAATTCACTATCTGGTCGGCTGCCCAAAAGCCAGCAGTAACAACTCCAGCCCGCTGACATTTTCAGCTCTTCACCACTTGCGATCCATTTATCGGCAACTTCTTGTGCAATATTCGTTTCTGCCAACGTAACGGCAACCACATAATCAGACAGCATATAAAAATAAGCCGAATCGATCCAACGATCAAAATCTTCTTCAGTCATTGCTTTTGGTTCTGCAATAACACCGGCAAAGTACATAGCGTCGTAGTTCCCTGTATTATATAGCTGCTCAGCCAGAGCTTGGTTCTGTTTGATTTTCTTAGCGATAGGCTTCATCTGGCCTGTTGCCACGCCAAAAAGAGGTTCGTGAGCGCCATTGGAGATGTAGATTTTTTTGGTTCGTTCCTTGCCGAGAGCTTCAAGTTCCTGCATAACTGTTTCTAAGTTCATTGTTAGCACTTCCTTCTTTTTAGATGGAGCAGTGATGATTTGTCCTTAGCTTATCAAAATTGCTTGTATAAGTTAAATGGCTAGCTATTGGAAGAGGGGGGATGTCTTATGTACGTTTCTCTTGCTTCATAAAGGCTTCGATTTGTTTCTTATGGTGTTCGTCATGGTGTATGAATACATTTACAAACTTCTTAAAGGAATAGTTATCGTTGTCGATCGTGAACTTCATAGTGTCGTTGTATTTTTCCACGAGCAAAATAAGCAACTGCTTACGTGTCTTAACGAGGTCATCGATAAGTGCGTCTAAGGAATGGTACGATTGTGCAAATACAGCGGCTTCTTGGTTATGCTTTTCGATGTCTACAAAGAATAATTGAGCACCTTCCGACATACTTGGGACCATCATTTCCAAACTGTTCTTATCCCAATACATAAGGTGAGCTAAAATCTCTCTAAGAGACCATTTCCCCGTGGATATAGGTTTCAACCAAATGTCTTTTGCGGTAACTTTCAAAGTTTCAGCCCAAAGCAAGAAATTTGAGAACTCATTTAGTACTTTATTTTGCTGAGCAGCCATATAAATTCCCCTTTCAATTAGAGCCCTTATCATTACAATACTATAATCTTACACTAATAGCAAACGTATGTTCCTGTTTATGAATCCTAAGCCTAATTACATGCGGCTCTAAAATTATCTTGTTAAAATTTAGAAGCCATACTATGATTCGGTATAAGAATGAAGGGGGATGAACGAAATGGAGTTAAAAATACCTACAAAAAACTAATCATGGTGGTTGAGTCATAATGACCACCAATCATTTTGCAGAGGGTGGTAAGCATGATAAATGAACAATATGAAATAATTGAGCGTCCCCCAACTGTGGTCGAGCATAAGACTTTATGGGAGTCAGTAGGTTGGGGCACTGTAGATACAGAAATGACAAAACAATCTATAGCTAATTCGGTTTATGCCGTGGTTGTCATTTTGGATGGAAAAGTCATCGGTATGGGGCGAATAGTTGGCGATGGAGCTATGTATTTTTATATTCAGGATGTTGCTGTCCTACCAGAACATCAGATGAAAGGAATAGGGAAGATGATTGTAAAGCAATTACTTGCCTATATAAAAAAGTGCAAATTTAAGAACGGCAATGCTTTTGTAGGCCTATTTGCCTCATATGGAAAAGATAATTTTTATGAGAGGTACGGATTTAAGGATCACTCCCCGGAGATGACAGGGATGTTTACTGTTTTAGATCAATAAATAGAAATATCCAATATCAAGTGGCTTCCTATATTCAATATAAGGGTCACTTTTTTTGTGCAAAATCGGCTTGTTAATCAGGGGCCACTAATGAGTGGGAATACCCGTCAACCAATGTGCGGGAGCTTTAAGACCATATGGAAGTTTGGTACCCTGATTCCCTTTAGCTGAATTGACTTGTGATTGTGTTAAAAAAAAGCTCCCAGTCAAATTAGCGTCAGACAGATTAGCATCTCTTAGATCTGCGCCAATAAAATCGACTTTGCGTAAGTCAGCACCGCTCAAATCCGCTGCAATTAGCAATGCACCTCTGAAATTATATCCTTTCAAGTTAGTTCCCTTCATATCGGCGCCTAAATAATCATTTGTGATTTTCATTATTTTACTACTAGGATTAAAGTCTTTGCGAATGATTGAGCTTGTTGTTAAGAGGTGGCGGTTTACGAGTTCTCTATGAGCTGGAACGTCTAACTCTAAAATATCCACTGGATCGAGATTAGTTAACGATAACGTAACATCAAACACGAGTTGTAGCTCATCATGAATGGATCGGGTTTCTTCCAGTTCCAATGTTTGATGCAGGTAATAAAGCATTTCAGACAATTGTTGAACGATTGGGAAAACCTCGAACATTAGTTGTGATGACTCTGAATTTCCTCTCCAATCCTCACCTTTAAATATATGTTGAGAAACATGCTGTCCTGCTCCAAAGCATTCATAGGACACACATCCTTGAAATCCCTTCATTTTTAAATCCTCATGGATACGACATCTATGGTCGGAGTCGAGGTTCCGACAGGGTACCCCGCTTTGTTTGTTACAAGCAAAATCTGCTGACTTCCCGTAGGGTAAAGCAACGCAACATAGAGCAAAACAATTTTCACAATCGGACTGCAGTTTACTGTTCAAAGAGACACTTCCTAGTTTGAGGTGATGGTTTATTTACTCCCAAAACTTTACTACGAGCTTCGCGATAGGGCTAGATAAAGTTTCGCTATAATAGTTCCCGTTTTGTAATTTTTGTTGACAGTATATTCCATATCCAGTAACATCTAATTCATCATACATCTAATTAGATATTGCTAAATTTGCTGTTGGGATAATAGAAGGAGAAACGAGCACTTTGAGTTTTAACCATACCATATGCGGATTAGGTCGACAAGTTGGGAGATGAGTTCATGACAATGTTAGGTATTCTCGGTGTGGTTCATGATGATGAACTTAGACAAAGGCATAATTTATCCTTGGACTTCATTACAGAAGTACGAATGGTTAGAGCGGATTAATCCGCAAGCTCATTTAGTACGGTGGGTATGCAGGCATCTTATAATGATTCAACGGGTAAAAAATGCTATTAAGAAACACCCAGGCAAACGAATCTTATGCCTTGTAGGTGCAGACCATAATCATGCGTTGTACGAAGGACTAATGACGGAAAAGGACATAACACTCTTATACCCTTTTAGAAGGAGCTAAACGGTGAAAGAAGCTTTTTCCATACTAAAAAAAGATCCGTCTTATAGAAAGCTCGTCACTGCAAATTTCATTAGTGGGATTGGAGACTGGTTTAGCAGCGTTGCAATTTTAAGTTTGCTTCTTCAAATTACGGGGACAGGGTTAGCGGTAGGGATAACGTTAGCAGCTCGTACGCTTCCGTATTTGTTTATGGGTCCTATTGGCGGTATTCTGGCTGATAAGGTAAATAAAAAAACGATATTAGTCGTTTCTGATTTTGCTCGTATTTTTTTGGCGTTCTCTTTTCATCAGCAATTACAAAGGCGGAGTAGGCGCATCGTTAGGCATTATTCTTGTTTTATTCATTTTATTGGCAGTTGTGACACAGCTGTTCTGTAGCCCTAGGCAAGATGACGGTTTTTCGACCGCAGGTTCTGTTTCAACCGAAGTTTACAATGATACGAATGACTTCGTAATGGAACTAGCCAATTGGTACGGTAATTTTGAGCCGCCTGGTCCCCAGCTCTATTACAATATCCCTCCGGGGGCAGTTATAATTTTCGGTTATTAGATGGAATCTTAAATCAAGGCACCGTTACTTTTCATATAAGGTCATCAGGACGAGTTGTTGGGAGTTTTAATACAAAAATGAGCGTGGGCTTCACTCCTCCTGTATTCAGATATGGAATAGTTAGACCTGAGCTAGTATATGGCCCAATTCTCGTCTCTAACCCGAGCAATAATATTCTTAGAGTCTTAACGGTGCCTTCTTATTGAATATTTTTGGAAAGAAATATAACCGAAGCGATGCCTCTAACAGGGATCGTTTTTTCATCGTTGTCATATACAGTTGAACTGTATATAATACAACTATACAGTCACGCGATATAAAGTTGAACTGAATAGTTAGTGAGGGAGGGATAACGTGAAAAGAGATAAAAACCTGCCGCTAACTGAAACCGTTTATTACGTTCTTTTGGCATTGGTTGAACCGGCACATGGCTATTTAATTATGCAAAAGGTAGAGGAGTTAAGTGGCGGGCAAGTCAAAATGGCGGCCGGAACGCTATATGGAGCGATCGAAAACTTAGGAAAACAGCAATTGATCCAACCTGTGCAAAGCGAGGACAGCAGGCGCAAAGTATACGTTATTACATCAAGAGGAACGGAGCTTTTGCGTCTCGATTTTGAAAGAATGCAGCAAATGATCGAAGCAACAAAAGGAATTTTGAAATAAGAAATGGGGGAGCGACATGAGAAAGTTCAAGTTCTTCATTAATCTTGATCAAGAGGAAAAGTGGTTGAATGAAATGGCCAAGCAAGGATATAGTCTTTCAAAAAAGTCCTTCGGATATGAATTTCACCTCGCTAAACCGGAATATACAGTTATAAAAATGGACTATCGCCGCTTTAAAAAACAGGAGGATTTTGAAGATTACTGTGTTCTTTTTGAAGACAGCGGGTGGAAGCATATCGCTGGAACGAAACACTCTGGATACCAATATTTCAAGAAGGCGGATGAAAGCGGGACAGAAGATATTTTTTCGGATGTCCATTCAAAGGCGGGTCGATATAAACGGTTATCCAACATGTGGCTCTGGTTTGCTGTTTTCTACATTACCATTTTTGCTTTCCAATTCATTAATAACAACATTGAGCTGGCTGCTCTGCTGGAACCGAAATCGTTGTATTTCACGCCGGGATTATGGGAGAAAACAGGAGCAGCCTTTTGGGCAGCATTTCTCTTTGAGACACCGTTTGTACTTTTTAGAGGGAGCTTATTGGCGTTTTTTCCGATTATGATCGTGTTGGTTATTATCTTTGCATTCAAAGCGAATAAGTACTATCAGAACGCACAAAACGATGCGGACCGTTGTCTGATCGATGGTCGGCATATTCACATTGCCGTATGAGCTGATAAAGAAAATAGTGGAATATAGAGTTTTAATTTACAACGAAAAAGCTGCAGTAAGAGGGAAATTAAAAAAGAAATAGAATATTAGTGAAGCTGTCTGAAAAAGAATTGATTCGAGTAGCGAGTTCCGTTATAAGTTTCATGGCGAGCACCGTTACGGTTTCCGTAGGTAAATCTAAAAGCTCAGCATTTTCCAGGAGGGAACTAATGCCGATCGATTTAACAGAACTTAAGAACATAGCGAAAACAATAGTTGAAATACCCGAGCAGTATAGGCTTGAGATGGAAGCCAGCATTCCGCAAGGTAACGAGCGAGAACGAAGTTACATATGGGAAGATCCTAATAACGAGGAAAATAACATTGAAATCACGCTTGATTTGGCAACCGGACAGCTCACGCGATTGGCTATTGATCGAGAACAAGAGGGAGAAGTGGAAAACGAGACTGAAACCATGTTAGATGAGGCGGCTAGAGTAACGGCCCATAAGTTCGTTGCAAAGTATGCTCTAGATTCAGCGCTATATACGTCTGTGTGTAGTGAAAAACACCGAAACATAATTGATTTTACGTTCAGCAAGGAAGTTGGCGGACTGCCACTACCCGATACGGGCTGTAAGCTGACGTTGGATTCAAGGCTGAAAGTGATCCGATATCGCCTTAAAGGTCATAGGTCTGGCAACGCTAGACAGCCCCAATGGCCAGCGACCATCGTGGATGCGGATACGGTGAAACAGGATATCGTGAGCCATATGAACATGCAGTTAACGATTGTGACCCTATATCCGTCTTTGTACGAGATGAATGGAACTGAAGACGAATATCGACTCGTTTATGAGCCGGTACTGCAACGTCAATCTATTGATGCTGTCACGGGTCGTGATTTGTTCGGTCCTGAACATTATGTTATGCCGCGGAGTTATCCCATTCATCCGACCGATCCAACAGACAAGCCTGCTGCAGATGAAACGATCCCCTGGGAGCAGCGGCTTGGTATCAACTTGGAGCGTTATGTGTTAAAGAAGTCCAATGATGACGGGCACACGATTAAATCCTGGTATCATTTCATGGAACAGGAGGAAGAAGAAATACCTGAGCCGGACCCCTTGTCCTCAGACGCATACATAAAGAGAAAATGGGGAGATAATCCTTTTACCTCTGAAGGCTCTTCGATTGTTGTTAAGCTGGAGAAGCCGACTGGACGCCTCATCGGGTGGTTTCAACGGTTGGAGCGCGAGGAGGAAGCGGCTCCTGTACTGAATCGGAAGCAATGCTGGGAGAAGGCGGAGAGTTTCCTTCGCACCGTATTTCCCGAGTACGCGCAATATCTCCAGCTTGAAAGGGATGAAGCGGTATCTGAAGAGCAAACACGAGAATTTTTCTATTTACCCGTCTATATCGATGGAATTCCACTCCATTTTGAAAGAATTATGATCACGGTCAGCAAATCAACAGGAGAAATTTGCATGTTTATCGGTGTTTCTTTCGAAATGATTCAAGAAATGGAAGCACACAAGTTCCGTTCAGTTATAGAGCCTGAAACCGCCTTGAATTCTTACGTCGCACAGATGAAAATGCAGCTTAAGTGGCATCTGGACTCGAACTCGAAATCAGATTCGGAAGAAGGGATTCCTGTTTTCCGGCTGCTGTACGAACCGAATGTAGATATCTGTAATGATGGAGGGGAAAAGCGGACCTTAAAATACATTGACGCCATCTCGGGAGAGATCATTTGGGGAAAATAGAGTGGTGGTACAATTCGTTATAGTTAATCTTGAAATAGCGTCCACAAATTAACTGGGATAAGATGAGTTTACTATTTACTTTTACCGAAGGGAGTGAGCGGCATGAAAAGCCGGGCTAAAACGACAACAGTTGATATGAGGGGTACTTTCAGCAAGCTTTAAGCGGGCCGCAGACATAGCCTGCGGTCTTTAAGCACGCAAACAATTGGCTATGATGAGGAGCAGTTTTGTGCTGAAGTTAAAGTATCTTTTCAATAATATAGACTTGGCAGAAATGCTTGTTAAAAATTGGAGCTATGATGAGACTTCGTTAGACATGTTCAAATATTATCGAATATCTTCAAATGCTATTTACCCTTTTAAATCCGAAGGGAAGAACCAGTTGTTACGATTTGCTCCAACAAATGAGAAGTTGAAATCAAATCTATTGGCGGAGCTGGATTTTATCGCATACTTACGTGACAATCGCTACGGGGTGTTGGAAGCCGTTGATTCGAGTAGCGGCGGGCCGCTTATAGAGGTGCAGACCCCTTGGGGACAATACTTTGCATCTGTTTTTAAAAGAGTTCCAGGCGTTCGAATGGATGCTACCGATTCAAGCGATGACATAGTATTCAGTTATGGGCAGGCTCTCGGACGGCTCCATCAATTATCCAGTCATTATACACCTGGTAACCATCAAAGATGGTCATACAGTGATGTTTTAGATTGGATTCAAGATGTATTGAAGGATGATCCAGAACAGACAGGGGCCATGCAAGAAACGGAAATGCTGCGTGATTATTTTTCTACTATTCCTAAATCGACGAGCAGTTTTGGGCTAGTGCATTATGATTTTGAATACGACAATGTATTTTACGATGAGCAATCAAAGTCATGTTATATCATTGATTTTGATGACGCCATGTATCACTGGTACTTCATGGATATTGAACGAGCAATGGATAGTTTGCAGGACGGTATTTCCGCCGAAGCTTTCGACGATAAAAAACAGTGTTTTATGAAAGGTTATTTAACTGAATTTGAGATTTCCTATGATTTAGACGAGCTTTTACCGGCATGCAGACGGTTTGCCAATCTATATGGTTACGCTCGAACGTACCGTTCAATCAAGGAAAAATGGACTAACGAGCCAGAGTGGCTGGCGAATTTAAGGGTAAGGCTGGAGAATAGCTTGAGTCGAGAGTCGATTTTCAGTAATTAATTTACTTAATTGGAGACTATTATCACATTCCTTTCGTCTAATAGATTGAAAGGGGGTGAGGTCTTTGAGAAAAAGGTATTTGACTTCAATTGCTCTAGCAATTTTAGTTATAGGAACATCTATAGGCTATGCACAGAATCAAATGAATGAAACAAGATTTAACAAAGTCATGATAACAAGGGAAAGCGCTGAACGCCAATATGAAGTTATCAGTGCTGTAAATAACGGAGAACTCCCAATCTCCGCGTTAAGTGAAGCAAAACAGTTGTTAGACAAGAGACCTGATTTAATTCATTCAAATATTCGTACTAAACATAAAGATGAATTATCAAACTTAATTGGAAATTAGGTTTGAGAAATTGTCCACTCAGCTGTCGATTTACTCGACAGCTTTTTCTATTTAATTGAAGAAAAAACCGCTCTCTAAAATTCTCCTTCTCTAAATAATTGCCCAATAGCTCAGTAGTAAGCATAGGCAGTGTTTGTTGCATTGGGCGGGCTTGTCCTAGGTAGGCTAATCTCGCTATAATAGAGTTCAAAACTATAACCGGAAAGCGGGTTCAACATGGGTCGCAAATGGAATAATATTAAGGAAAAAAAAGCGTCGAAGGACGCCAATACAAGTCGGATCTACGCCAAATTCGGACTTGAAATCTATGTGGCTGCCCGCAAAGGCGAGCCGGACCCAGAATCCAACCGCGCCTTGAAGGTCGTGCTGGAGCGGGCCAAAACATATAATGTTCCTAAGGCGATCATCGATCGCGCTCTCGAGAAAGCAAAAGGAAGCTCCGATGAGATTTACGAAGAGCTGCGATATGAGGGCTTCGGTCCTAACGGCTCGATGGTCATCGTTGATGCGCTGACGAACAATGTTAATCGGACGGCTTCCTCCGTTCGCGCAGCTTTTAGCAAAAACGGCGGCAATATGGGCGTCAATGGCTCCGTTGCTTATATGTTCGATGCTACTGCCGTTTTCGGCGTGACCGGCAAATCGCTGGATGAAATCATGGAGCTGATGCTCGAAGCGGACGTCGATGTTCGTGATGTGGTCGAAGAAGACGAAGATGTGCTTGTTTACGCGGAGCCAGATCAATTCCATGCCGTTCAAGAAGCTTTGAAAGCTGCTGGAATTACTGAATTTACGGTTGCCGAGCTTACGATGCTGGCTCAGAACGATGTGGAGCTGCCAGCCGATGCTCAAGCTCAATTCGAGAAAATTATCGATACGCTGGAAGATCTGGAAGATGTTCAGCAGGTGTACCACAATGTCGAATTCGCTGACTAAGCCGCAAGAAGATTTAGCTTTTGGACTTGAAATGGCGACATTGTGAACTACAGGATATAGCCCGGACTCTGACCTATCGGAGTCCGGGCTTTTAAAAATCCAAGGGGGAGATCGGATGGAGCTTACCTGTCTGCGCAGCTTCCGCGAGGTAGCCATATGCGGCAGTTATACAAAGGCTGCCGAGCAGCTTGGCTACGCGCAGTCCAGCGTAACGGCGCAGATCCAGAAGCTGGAGGAGGCTTATGGTGCCGTCCTTTTGGAAAGGCGTGGAAGATCGATGGGGCTTACTGATGCAGGAGAGAAGCTGCTGGTGTATTCCAATGAGATTTTGCGGCTGCATGCCGAATCGCTGGAAGCTGTATCATCCGCTTCGGGCGGCAGCCTGTCGATCGGCTCCATTGAGACGCTGGCTTCCTTTTTCCTACCCTCTTATATGCAGGCGTTCAGGTCTTCTCATCCTCAAGCTTCTATGACGCTGCTTCCCGGCAACGAGCCGGAGCTTATCCGGGAAGTTAAAGCAGGCACGCTTGATGCTGCCTTCATCCTTGATCCTCCGTTTAGGGATTCGGATTTAGTAGTGACGATGCTCCGCGAAGAGCAACTGGTGCTGGTTTGTCCTGCAGAGCATCGACTTGCTGATCTATGCTTAGCTTCCGTGTCGGATCTGGCGGGAGAATCATTGGTGCTCACCGAGAACGGTTGTACTTATCGTGCTCATTTGCTGCGGCGTTTGAAAGAAACGGGCACGGAGGCACGAATTTCCTGCGAACTTGGCAGCATCGAAGCAATCAAGCAATGCGTCCAGCGTGGGCTGGGAATTGCGCTGCTTCCGGCAATTGCGGTACAAAAAGAGGTTGAAGCCGGTCAATTGGCAGTTGTGAAGCTGGAGGATGAGTCGTTCCAGTTTTTCATTCAGCTCGTTTATAACCGTAAAAGATGGCTGTCTCCTGGATTTCGCAGCTTTCTGGAAAGCTTCGGTATCCGGGAAGCTACGGGATCGTAGGGAAGGTGAGCCAGGCAATACAGGTGGTCAGTGTTGTACGATTTAGAAATCATCGAGTATGAGCTGCGCTGCATTGTGAAGCAATCCATCGGTATTTTGATTAGTGTGGACTGCGCTTCATTGTGAAGCGATATATCGGTATAACCGATAAGCGGTATCGAAACGAGTCGATAACAGCTTTCTGATCGGTCATGGTATGATTTTTCCAAGTCAAACAAGACTAAATAGCCGGCCTGCTTAGAAACAGCTGTCTTAGGAGGAGAATGAACCGATGACCGATTCTTTCGTACTGGAAACACCTGCTGCCGAGCCGGAAGCGGCTGCCCGCCATTATCTTGCCAAGCTATCCGTAGAGACCGATACGTCGGATGTCCGTCACGATCAGCTGAGCGGTCAAGATGATTTCCTGCTGCTGGATGTGCGCGCATCCGGCGCTTATGAGGATTGCCATGCTGCGGGCGCGTTGAACATGCCTTACCGCGAGATCAGCCCGGAATCCACGGCCGATTGGTCCAAGGATCGACTCATTGTTGTTTACTGCTGGAGTCCTGCCTGCAATGGAGGGGCCAAAGCCGCTCTGCGGCTTTCAGAGCTAGGCTTTCAGGTAAAGGAAATGCTGGGCGGAATTGAGTATTGGCGCCGAGAGGGGTTTCCGGTGGAAGGCTCCAGCATAGCCGCAGCTCCGCTCGTAGGCTGATGCATTGAATTCAAAATAACGCTCCTGAAGATGATAAAGGGGCGTTTTTGCTGTTGCCATGCATAAAATAAATTGGTGAAACAAGTAAACAACCCAAAATGAACTACCTTAAATCTGCTCGTTGAAAAGGAGAGGGAGCTGTATGTCTTACAAGAACGCCGAGATCGACTGCCCCTGGTGTGGAGAGGCAGTCGTGCTGGATGGGACGATTTGTCCCGATTGCCGTCATGAGGTGCTGCCGGAGCATTTGAAGCAGCAGGAAAGCGGCGACGTTGAAGATGATGTAGACGATGTAGATGCTTTAGCAGCTGAAAGTGCTGAACCTCCAGATCCATGGACAGAGGTAGAGAATCCGGAAGCTTACCTTTTAAGCAAATTTATTTGCCGGGGATGCGGCGGCAGCGAGGCATCAGCCGAGGAGGTTGCCATGACAGGAACTGGTCTCAGCAAAATCATGGATTTGCAGCATAACCATTATCTTTTTGTGAGCTGTCTCAATTGCGGCTTAGTCGACGTATACGATCCAGATGTGCTGCTGCGTCGTGCTTCTGGCACGACTTCGAATATTCTCGACCTGTTCTTTTAAGCTTTACATGAATCCCAACTGGCGGCATAACACAACCAGCTCGTGGATGCCGATAAATTGCCGCCTGATCCTCGTTCCGATCATCTCCAGCGCATGCTCCGTACCTTTGATCGCATGCTCAACGCCCCGATTGCCCATTGCCTCAACAATTTCTTTCATTCCATCAAGGAAAAATATCGTCGGCCGCAGCGTTCGAATAAGCATAATTTGCCGAAGCTGAAGAGGGGTGTACAGACGATAGCCATTGTGCGAATCACGGACGGGCTGGATGAGTCCTTCCTTTTCCCAGTGTCGGATCGCAGACGGAGCAACGCCTGCAAGCTCAGCCACTTCACCAATGGCCATGTGAGGCTTGAGCTTCAGGCCATCCAGTTCGTCCGTCTCAAGCTGAAGAAGCAGCTGTAGGGTGCGGTCAGCGGCAGCTTTATCCTGATGCAGCTTTGCCTGCTCTTGATTGACAAGCCACATCGCCAGTTCGGCCTTTCCTTCCTGCAGCTTCTTCAGCACTTCAGATGCGTGGCTCATCCCAAATCCTTCATACAACGCCCTTAGGCAGCGGAACCAAGCCAAATCTTAGGCAGCGGAACCAAGCCAAATGCTCGCTTGTGTACATACGGTATCCATTCGAGGCTCTCTCCGGGAGCGGCACGACTCCCCATGATTCATAATGGCGCAGCGCACTTGTACTGAGTCCGAGCTCGCGGGCGATATCAATCGGCCTGTATTTGCGATCCATTTTAGCTAATCTCCTTCGCTAAACTTAACTACCTCTACCAGGGGCCCCCTCACGAAACGGAAATAATCGTACGCTAAGAGTCATTGACTGAGCGCCGTAGCGGCCTGAACTTGCCGGGTGCCACCTGATTACTCTGTTGCCATGTGTAATCGCCAGTCAAGTTGATGTGTTCCCATCCGAGTGGTGAAAGGTGTTGTAATAGATTATCAATTGATTGTCCGCGCGCTCGTAACGCCTGGATCGCTCTTTCTAAGTAGACTGTATTCCATAATACGATGGCGGCTACCACCAGATTGAGGCCGGAAGCACGATAACGCTGATTCTCGAAACTGCGGTCACGCAGTTCGCCCAGTCGATTAAAGAAAACAGCACGGGCTAATGCGTTCTTGGCTTCGCCTTTGTTCAATCCAACTTGTACCCGGCGGCGTAGCTCAACGTATTGTAGCCAGTCCAGCGTGAAAAGAGTGCGCTCAATACGTCCGAAAAGCGATTTTGATGAACGGTACGTTCTTCACTATCTGATAATCCTAATTCTCCAATAGTCAGCAGCCGTTGGATATGGGCCAACACATGTTTAGCATTCGGAGCGCCGGGTGGCTGCCGTAGCCAAGTCAATGAACTAGTCATGGTACCCTCACGAACTGATAAGAGGTTGTCCGGCATTAGCCGTTGGTCTTCGGATAAAAAGGCATTCAATGCCTCGTATATATGCCGAGTACCACGGGTAAGCGATTCTGCACAAACTCTTTCGATCACCTGTTCGCAAAGCAATGACTTCTTTCGTCCTCGGTACACGCCACGTTGCTTGGCTAATGCAATTCTTTCGCGCTGACGTTCGCGAATCAAGGCGCTCGAACTTTGCAAAAAGCGAGTAACGCTTCTAATTGCGGTCTTTGAGTATTTTTACCGGATGCTTTGTCCGCAAAGTTCATTATGACAACCAGAGCAGAGGGGGATTTACGAACAGGCAGGATAATGTTAAAAATCCAACTCATAAATACTGACATACAGTTGTCAGTGTTCCACATCTACAATAAAGCTTAGAACTACATGAATTGATTAGAAGGAGGCTTTCATAAATGGCTCAATCCAAACAACAACTGGAATGTAAAGAAACTACGCCCAACGAGATCCGGCCGTTCCGCATCGAAATTCCCCAGGCAGACCTTGAAGATCTGCGAGAACGACTTGTCCATACCCGTTGGCCCGCCCAATTGCCCGGGGCCGGGTGGAACCGTGGGATACCGGTTACTTATCTTAAAAATCTTACTGAGTACTGGCAGACCGATTATAACTGGCGTGAAAACGAGGCCAAGCTCAATGAATTTCCACAATTCATTACGGAGATCGATGGACAGATTATCCACTTCCTACATGTAAGGTCGCCCGAACCTAACGCTCTTCCATTGATTATCACGCACAGCTGGCCGAACTCAGTCGTCGAATTCATGAAAATAATAGGTCCGCTGACTAATCCAAGGGCACACGGCGGAGATCCGGACAAGGCTTTCCATGTGGTTGCGCCTTCTATCCCCGGATTTGCCTTTTCGCAGTTTTCCGAGCCAGCTGACGAAACACCATGGAATATCGCGCGAGTCGCCCGAACATGGGCAGAACTGATGCGGAGACTAGGATACGATCGCTATGGTGCTCACGGCAATGACGCGGGTGCATTGGTCTCCCCGGAACTCGCAGTCATGGATTCTGAGCATATGATCGGTGTGCACATTACCGGTGGGCTAGGCATCCCTACAGGCGATCCCGACGAACTGGAGGATCTGACAGAGAAGGACCGTGTAGAATTAGAACAAATGACAGAACTTTTCGCCGGGGGAAGTGGCTATGCCTCGTATCTTACCCATCGACCACAAACGCTCAGTTACGGGTTTAATGATTCTCCAGTCGCTCAACTAGCCTACCTTGTAGAAAGGTTCAAAGAGTTCGATGGTTGGCCGGGTGCCGGATTTGAACCGCCTAGCGAACCCATCGACAAAGATCAACTGCTCACGAATGCGACATTATACTGGCTGACAAGGACAGCAGGGTCCTCGTCTTGGACTTACTATGAAGGTGCTGCAGGCTTGCCAATTGATCAAACCAAAGTGCCGACTGGAGTTTCCCATGGAGGAGGTCCTGTATTCCGTCGCCTGGCCGAACGAAAGAACAAAGTCGTTCACTGGTCGGATAATAAAAGCGGCAGCCATATGGTTGCTATGGCAGAACCGGAATCACTCGTTCATGATATCAGGGAGTTCTTTAGTAAGCTACGCTAGCATTCCTGTAGAGCGTTAAATTTCCGCTATCTTAGGAGGACGCTCTACTATGAATGAATTGCTTAGCGTACGATTTTTTCCGTTTCGTGAGGTGACCACTACCATAGCAGAAGCACTCCAAGCGACGCAAATCCTCCTGTAAAAGATTAAAGCTCTTTGACAGGGTTTGATCCAACTTAAAGCTTCATCAGCCAGGCGGAATGGTTCCGAAGCTTATCACTTTCATCAATGTGATAAAGTAGGGTTGTATCCAGTCGAGCCCAATGGAATAGCCAATTTTTCCAGCTGAGAAGCCTTGAGGAGGAAGCAGATTTATGATTGATACGATCCGCATCCGCGGAGCCAAGGAAAACAACTTGAAAAACATTGATGTTGATATTCCGAAGTATAAACTTATTGTTGTGACGGGACCATCAGGTTCTGGTAAATCGACACTTGCGCTCGATATTCTTCAGCGGGAATGTCAGCGCCAGTACATGGAATCAAGCGGCCTGTCGGGAGAATCGATTCCGAAGCCGAAGGTCGCATCAATCACAGGTTTGTCTCCAGCCATTGCAGTTGGACAGCATGCAGCGAACCGCAATCCGAGATCGACGGTTGGTACGGTGACTGATCTTTAGACTTATCTAAGACTCATTTGCGAAAAAAAAGGGAAGCGCCATTGCCAAAGCTGCGGCGAAGATATGATGGGCGCCCCAGAAAATGGGGCCTCCGAGATCGCTTGCCCGTCATGTGGTGAAATTCATCGTGCTCTCGGAAAAGCGGATTATTCTTATAACACCCCGTCAGGCGCATGCAAAAGCTGCAGCGGACTAGGAAGCATTGTCGATATTGATATTGAAGCGGTGTTTGATCGGAGCAAAAGTATTCGCGGCGTCGCTGTAGCGTTCTGGTTTGAAGCGTTGGCGGAATACAATGCCTCCATTCTAGCGGCAGCAGGCAAACATTACGGACTGCCGATGAATACTTCTCAGCCAGTAGGCGAGTACAGCCAGGCGGAATGGGATCTTCTCCTTTATGGAGTGGAGAACCCGGAGTTCTCCCGACACTTCCCCGATCAGCCGCTTCCGAAATCGGTTGGTAAAGGTCGCTTTAAAGGCGTTCTGACCGGAATGTGGCAACGTTACAGGGAGAAGGACGGCCAGTCCGGCGAGGCCGTCTTTTTCCGGAGTATGCCTTGCACAGATTGCCGGAGTGAACGGCTGAACCCGGTGAGCCGATCCGTGACCGCCTACGGCCGAACACTTCCTGAGCTGTCTCGAATATCGCTGTGGGAACTGTCGGCCTGGCTTCAAGAGCCGTATCTCCTGTCCGTAGATAGTCAAGATGATCTGCTTGCGGCGGTACTGCATGACATGATGGTCAAAGTTCGTCGCATCGAGGATGTCGGCCTTGGTTATTTGACGCTCAATCGTCAGTCGGTATCGTTGTCAGGGGGAGAAGCACAGAGGCTTCGATTGGCAACGATATTAGGTTCAGGATTAACCGGCGTACTCTATCTGCTTGACGAACCGACGACGGGGCTGCATGCCAAAGATACAGCTGGGCTCGTGCAAGTGATCAAGGAACTGCGGGATCTCGGTAATACAGTGCTGCTGATCGGCATAATTTGAAGGGGATTACGGCTTCTTTTCCACTCGGCTGTTTAACGGCAGTATCCGGAGTATCTGGTTCTGGGAAATCTACACTCGTATTCGATCTGCTCGCCTCCGCTGTGCCTGGGCAGGGCTCATTCCGCAACATTGAGGGCTGCGCACAGATCAGCGGTATGGAACGAGTAGACAGCTTGATCACCGTTGATCAGAGCCCGCTCTCCCGTATGCAGCGTTCAAGCGTTTCCACTTATATGGATTTGTTCGCCTTGCTCCGCAAAGCTTATGCCGCACTGCCTGAAGCAAAAAGTCGGAAGCTAGTGGAGAAGCATTTCTCCTTTAATACACCAGGAGGACGCTGCGACCGTTGCGAAGGTTTGGGCCAGGTGACCGTTGATATGCATTTCCTGTCCCACCTGCAAGTCGTCTGCCCGGAATGCAGGGGCAAACGTTTCAAGCCCGAGGTGCTGGAAGTACGCTATAAGGAACGCGCCATCTCTGACTTCCTCGAGCTCAGTCTGGAGGAAAGCCAGCCGTTGCTGCAGGAGAACAAAAAGATGAGCGCTCTGCTTCAGCTGCTCGCTGACATTGGTCTCGGCTATTTGCAGTGGGGCCAATCCGTCACGACGTTGTCCGGCGGAGAGGGCCAGCGGCTTAAGCTGGCTAAAGAGCTCAGTGCTCCGGCGAAGGGCCACACGCTGTATTTGCTCGATGAACCTTCAAGCGGCTTGCATCCTATCGATGTCGAGAAGCTGCATCTGCTGCTCAGCCGACTTGTCGATGCTGCAATACGGTCGTTATGGTTGAGCATAATACAGAGCTGATCGCAGCGGCTGATTGGGTGTTTGATCTTGGTCCCGGCGGCGGAGATGCAGGGGGCAAGCTGATCGCGGCCGGAACGCCGGAGCTGCTTACCAGCGACAGTCGTTCCGTGACTGGCGCTAGCCTTGGCATTCGAGCGGCTTCCAGCAGCTCAAACGCTGACTTCAGGAGAAAAGGACATATGTCCTTTTCTCCTTTTCCCTTTGCGATTAAAGTAGAAACTAAGGTGTTCATCGCAGACAGAATGGGGATGGCAAGATGAAGGGCTTGTTGGCTGCGTTGGCAGCCGGATTTTTTATTACGCTGCAGGGAGTGGCGAATACTCGCATCAGCGGAGCGCTGGGAACATGGCAGGCAGCGGCAATGACTCAGCTGACGGGTTTTGTCGGCGCGCTATTGCTGGCCTTGTTTTTACGAAGTTGGCAGCCGAGCAAGCTGCTACAGGTAAAGCCGGTATACGGGATTGGCGGGGCTTTGGGGGCTTTTATTATTTTTGGCAATGTGACGGCTATTCAGCAAATTGGGATTACGCTGACAACCGCGCTCGTCCTGCTTGGCCAGCTTGGATTAACGTTTCTGATCGAATGGAGAGGCTGGATCGGGGTTCCTAAAACCCGGATGGGAACTGCGCAGGTTGCAGGCATTATACTGATGGCAGGCGGAGTACTACTGTTATCCATCTAGAATGAAGGCGGTCGCACGCCGCAGTTGATAGAAAATGAGGTGACGTCGAGTGAAGATAAAGGATGAGTCGGAAGTGATTTCAGCCTATATGCACGCTTTTGAACTGGAATCTATATTTCCGGTGGAGTTGATAGCAAAGGCGGAGCTAGTCAAGTATGGCAGGGGCGATACGATAATGACCCAAGGGGAGGTAGCTTCCAGTCTACTCATCCTTGTGGAGGGGAAAATCAAGGTATTCAATACGATTTCGGATGGCAAATCCCTGATCCTATCTTTTTTGAACCCATTGGAGGTCATTGGAGATATCGAGTATGCGCAGCGCGGCATGGAACTGATGAACACAGTTGAAGCCGTAACACCGGTCACGGGAATCCGCTTCTCTTACCGGCAGCTGGATTTGCATGTACAGGAGCAAGCTCCTTTTCTTCGCTTCCTACTAGGGATCATCACACGAAAATTCAAAATTAAAAACAATTCGCTCAGCTTTAACCTGCTTTATCCGGTCGAGGTGAGGCTAGCCAGCTACTTGTTATCGGTCATCAGCGCAGGTTCAGATGAGGATGGACAGCCTGCCGCCAGGCTCGAAGCCGGGGCGCTCCGCGATGCAGCTAATCTGATCGGAACCAGTTACCGCCATCTGAATCGGGTGCTCGTGCAATTCGCGGCCGACGGCTTGATCGAGCGCAAGCGCTCCAGCATCGCGATCAGGGATAGGGAAGCGCTCTCTGCACTTGCTGGCGACAATATTTACGAATTGAGTACGGGGGGCATCTAACATGGCTGGAATGCTATGGGCTTTGGCAGCAGGTTTGTTGCTCAGCCTGCAGAATCTATTTAACTATAAGGTCGATGAGAAGGCTGGCATGTGGACAACAACAACGCTTATCCTTGGGATGGGTTTTCTTGCGTCATTCATGTTGGGATTAGGTTTTGAAGGGTCTGGGCTTTGGCAGCTTCAGGGGATGGAGGTATGGCATGGCTTCAGCGGGTTAATCGGGATCGGCGTTGTGACCTGCTTAGTACAGGGTGTAAAACGTCTAGGTGCAACGTATGCGATAAGCATTGTGCTCTGTTCCCAGCTGGCGTTCGCGATGATCTGGGATACTTTCGGATGGTTCGGACTCGAAGCCGTTCCACTGGATCCAACCAAGCTAGCCGGAGTACTTGTACTGGCGGCGGGCATTCTCGTGTTCAAGCTGGGTAAGGGCAAAAAAGTGGAGGCGCCAAGCTCTATTGCTGCTTCTTCATCTGAGTTTTAAAATTGATTGTTGCCTACTATACTGTGGATATCCATAATTGGACTGGAGATAAAACTTGGTAATGTTACAAACAATTTTAAATTTATTGATTGTAATTTTTATAATTTATTTAATAGAGTTTCTTTTTGAAAAAAGATTCAATTTTTAATTCTAGGGATTCTTTCTTATTTAATTCCCCAAAAAGGTATATAAGAAGAATTATTAAGCTAAGTGCGACACCTCGTCATGAAGGCTTTGTGAGCTGACTTCCAGTCAAAGCATTTGCTACCGATTTGGAAAGAGAATGGAGCTGTAAATGTGAAAAGATTAGCTATTATTACAGTGGGCAAGACACACAGTGGCAAAACTACATTTGCCAAAACATTAGAACAGAATTTGCCTAACTCTGTTGTGATTGATCAGGATAATCATGCTGAGTTTATAAATACATACTACAGAAAACTGTTGTCTCAAGACGGCCCCAACACGCTGAAAAGTGCTATTTCTCAAAATATTGTCAACTATGCTGTCAACGAGACAAATTATCATCTAATTTTATGTAATGCCAATCGTAATCGCGTTGGACGAATGATGTTACTTAATCGACTTCATCAAGATGGGTTTTTCACTGTGATTGTTTATTTTGATATTCCTGACTCTGTCCTTAATTCTCGAATCGCCATCAGTCAGCGTAGTAAAGCCATTTTCAGGAGTGCTTCAAGTTTCGAAGAGGTGCTTTATCGGCAACAGGCGGAATCTCAGAATGACGATATGTCTCCACCAGCCGAGAACGAAGCAGACCGCTTATTTGTCATCAAGGACGGTAGTCAAATTAATTCCATTATTGATGAGATTTGTCGACCGCGATGAGCTTCAATATTTAATCAATTACCATGCTTCTTGTTTATAATGGGCACGCGGAGTATATCCCCTCTTTAAAAGTTCAGAATTATCCTCTGCCCTCTCAGATAGAACAATACATTCCTGCCATAATTGATGTTTATTCTAATCCTCGTGAGATATTAGACGTAAAGCAGCTAATATGTGCCTGGGATTCCGTTTGGGATGTTATAAGCAAACAGAATATTCTTCTTTAAGCTTAAAAGCTAAAACTTTCTGGACGAGAAAAAAGGGACCCCATCCATATCGGAGGGGTCCCTGCTTTATTTTCTTACGGTTTGTCAGTCCCGGTAATCTTCTCGAAGAGCGGAGCCAGCTTGGTGGAGAGCTGCTCCCACTGCTGCAGTTCTTCTTTGGACAGCTTCCCCTCATCTCTGACCCCATTTTTATCCGTAATCTTCATCTTTAATTGCATTAACTGTTTGGTCAGCTCCATATACTCCTTGAATTCGTCTTTCGTAAGCTTGGCTTTTGCTGTTTTAAGGAGTCCCTCAATCTCTTGATAATCTTCCTTTGAACCGCCGATCTTTTCAATAGCTGCAGAAGAACCGAATATACTATCGGCGAGATAGGAAGAAGCATATACGGCAGACGGAATAAGGATTGCTACTGCGGCAATACCTGCGAGTAGGCGTTTTTTCATAGGAGATCGACCTCTCTTTTCTTTCACATAGTGTTGATAGGATTGTTGGACACGTCCATACAACTCAGGTGGGCAGTGCATCGAATCTGCCACTTGGCGAAGCTCTTCACGCAATTCCTTGTCAATGGACATACGCGTCTCCTCCCGTCATTCCGACTCGTTTCCGGAGTTCTTTCAGTGCCAGATGATGCCTGGATTTCACTGTGCCAACGGGGATCTGCAGCATGTCTGCGATTTCTTCCAGAGCATAGTCGTGAAAATAGCGCAGGATGACCACCACACGAAGTTTGTACGACAACTGTCGAACAAGACTGAATAGCTCATGCTGCATTTCGGACTGCAAGACAGCCCTGTCCGTCCAGTCGAACTGTTCGCAAGACATCTGGCGGGTTCGTTCAAAGAGCCGAATTCGCCGCCAGGCTTTTCTTTTCCAATCTTGGACTTGACGGACAGTGATTCCGTGCAGCCAAAACCGGAACGACCTGTTCGGATCGTAATTGTGAAACGACCGCCACATGCGCATGTAAACTTCATTCACAATATCTTCAGTATCCTGTTTGTTGTAGACAAGAAAAGCAACCGTCCGATAGACGTCTTGATGAGTCGCCTGATAGACAAGCTGAAAGGCCGACTCGTCGCCTAACGTCGCTTTTTCAAGCCACGGAAGTAACTCTTTATCATTCATGGGGGCCCCTCCTGAACGTGTTACAACCCTTAATTCGCTCCCATGGGGAAAAAGGTTCAGTAAAAGAATAAACTTTTTTTACGATACTCGCCAATTTAGGAAGGAACTTCATTGGGTTCCTCGCCAATTTCTGTGCATACGGTTGCCCCTGGTGTGACGGACACTGTTATTGCCCCAATTCAAACCATAAAATCCGTAACAGAACAAACAAAGGCTATTGACAGACCAACTACTACGTGCTACTTTGTAGATGTACTAAGTAACACTTGATACCAGTGGTACAGAATAGCAAGGAGTGATTGTGCTGGAGAATCTAACGGAAATGCTCAAAGGGGCGCTTGAGGGCTGTGTTCTTGAAATAATAAGCCGCAAAGAAACCTATGGTTACGAAATCACGCGGCAGTTGAACACCCTCGGATTCACAGAGGTTGTGGAAGGAACGGTGTACACTATCCTGATCCGACTTGAAAAAAACAAATTGGTGGAGATCACCAAGAAGCCTTCCGACATGGGACCGCCGCGCAAGTTTTTCGTGCTCAATGACGCGGGGCGCAAGGAACTAAAGAGGTTTTGGGAAAAATGGGATTTTGTATCATTAAAAATTAAAGAGTTAAAGGAGGGCATAAAATGAATTTTTGGGAAAGAATCACTGGAAGCGAAATAAATAAAGAAATGAAAGCTTTTGAATTGCGAGCCAAAAAGCTGCCCGCTGATTATCGAGCGGCATGGGAACAAATTAATACCAATCTTTGGCCGCACTCCGATTTCACCGGTCGCAACCTCATGCCAATTCTTGACGGTGTGCTTGGGCTGCTCGAAGAAACGGCGGCGGACGGTCAGAGTGTCCAAGAGGTTTTGGGTGACGATATTAAAGGCTTCTGTTCAGCACTGGCTGGCGAAGAAGGGGCAAAGTCTTATCGCGACAAGTGGCGTGAGCAACTCAATCATAATATCGCTAAAAAATTAGGTAAATAGGAGGATAAAATGAGAATACAAGATATTATCCAAGGCAAAAAAGAGTGGCGAGCGCATGTGGCGCGTGTCAAAGCACTCCCGCAAGATTATCAGATTGTTTACAAAGAGATTCAAAAATATCTTTTTAAGGTCGGCCCTGTTGAGCTAACTGATGGGATGGGTTTGCTCTCGGGGATTGTCGATTTTTTTGAAGAGGGTGCGGCATTGGGAAAAGGTGTGCTTGAAGTGACGGGCAATGACGTAGCTGCTTTTTGCGACGAATTAATCAAAGATTCAAAAACTTACGCTGACATCTATCAACAATCTGTTAACCAAAAAGTTAACAAGGCTATAAGGAAGGGGACGGATAATACAATTTAACAATTTTGAAGTGAAGCGAGGTGAAATTTTTGCCCTGCTTGGCTCCAACGGCGCGGGTTAGACGACGATTGTCAAAATTCAGCCACTTGACGCGGGTTGGCAATTGACCCCGTGGCCCGTATTGAGGCACTCTTTTACTCGATAAAAAATTGTTGTTTCAGACAAGGGAGTTAACAAAAAAGTTTCTCCCTGAAATTTTGAACCATTCTTCAAAGAAATGAAACTCGTTATTTCAAAAAAAGGATATCATCTATGTAAGCCCTTACAAAGTATGGGCGCATTAAATAGTTAGTAAGGTATTAAGCAGCCGTTAAAGGTAGAGAGGTGTGATTAGTATTATATGCGTAATATCTAAAACCTAATTTATGAGGGGGAAAAGTGCAAGCATTTATCTTTAAATGTAAATTGTTACAACATCCAATCTTAACAAGGAGGATTATATAATGAAATTATTGCCTAAATGGTTTAAATCGAATCGAAAGATGCTTCCTGCCTTGCTATTGGCCACTACTGCAGTTCCTGCAATGTCGCCGACGCCGGCTTCTGCGGATGTTCCAAACCCGAATGGCGGCAATACATTATACTATGCCGACGAATTTAATGAAAACGCTATCAATGGAAATGACTGGATGTATCGCGATGCCGGTCCGTATAGTAAGGGCTATAACAAGAAAGAAAATGTGCGGGAATCGGACGGGGTGCTGCACATTGATATGAAGAAGGAGCAGATTAATGGTCAGTGGTACTACACGTGCGGCGGCATCGTCACGAAAAAAATGTTTGGTTATGGTTACTACGAGACGAAAGCCAAGCTCTTCAACGCCACAACGGGTCTGCATCCGGCTTTTTGGAGTATGGGACTAAGCAACCATTTAGCCAGCAACAACATTACGGCATTATCTGCAGAAATTGCCGCAGGTAATTTGCCTTATTACAATCAAGTCACCGAGATCGACGGATTTGAAGCTAATTCGGCAGACCCTACTTTAAATATTGGTACTGTCACTCATATTCCAGGGTACGCCGGGCCGCGTAAGGGCTTTAACGTTCAAACACCTGATAGCTGGCATGTGTATGGATATGATTGGAGTCCAACGGCTATCAAATTTTATGTAGACGGTGCGCTTGTTCACCTAATTGATTTGACAACGACGCCGCAGCCGTTTTCTCCAGCTAATTTCTGGTTAACAGCTTTGGTTGGCGATACTGTTGCGGATGACAGTAAGCTCCCTGGGGATACGCAATTCGATTATTTTCGTTATTATACGAAGAACTATTCCGGGGCCAATATGATTGGTAACGCGGCAATGGAGTATACGCCAAAGGAGACGACGAGAGGCTATACGGATCAAGATACGCCAAGTTGGATCGAGACAGGTGGCAAGACGGCCAGCTTTATGACGGCACAGGATGCGCATAGTGGTGTAAGAGCTTTGAAGCATGCGAGCTCGAGCAGCTATCAGGTGACGACGAAGCAGAATCTAAACGGAATCGCTAATGGGACTTATCAGCTAAGTGCATGGGTAAAGAGCTCCGGTGGTCAGACACAGGCTAGAATGAGCGTATCGAACTATGGCGGAACAGAGCAATATGTCGATATCCCCGCAGCGTCTACATGGACGCAGGTTACGATAGATAACGTTCAGGTCACCAATGGTCTAGCCACTGTTGCCTTTACATCGAATGCGGATTCAACACAATGGCTGCTTGTCGATGACGTCAGCTTTAGCGATGTCTTAACACCGCCAGAGAAAGAATTCGTACACGAGGCAGAGATCTTACCGACAACTGTATCTACTGGGGATACGCAGGCAAATTATAAGGATTCCACAACAGGTACCTCGTTTAATGGCTTAACATCAAACGGCATCGGCGATTTTGTTGAATATACGGTCAATGTACCTCAACCGGGAACTTATACGGTGTATGCACGCAACCGGGTTGCCCCTAGCAAAGGAGCGTACCAACTATCCGTTAATGGTACGAATTTAGGCTCGACAGTAGACCAGTACGCAACGACTGCCGGTTTTACAGAGAGTAAAATAGGTACAGTAACGTTTGGCACGACAGGGAGCCAAGCATTCCGTTTTACAGTAACAGGTAATAATGCCGCATCTAGCGGTTATGACTTAGCGTATGATTCTATTAAGTTAGTTAAAAACGACTATGAAGTAGAATCACTTCCTGTTTCCGTTTCTACTGGGGATTCACAGTCGAATTATACCGATACGGCTGCCGGAGTAACGTTTAATAATTTAACATCGAATGCAAGTGGTGACTATGTTGACTATACCCTCAATGTACTACAACCGGGAACGTATACGGTGTTCGTGCACAGTCGCGTAGCTGCCAATAAAGGGATTTATCAATTATCCGTTAATGGTACGAATGTAGGCTCTCCAATAGATCAATATGCGGTCGCATCGGGTCATGCAGGGCGCAGCTTGGGTACAGTTACGTTTAGTGCGGCAGGCAATCAGACGTTCCGTTTTACGGTGGCAGGTAAAAATGCCGCATCTAGCAGATACGATCTGGGATTTGACTATATATCATTAGTGAAAAATAACTAAAAGTTCCTTTTAGGCCGTGAACAGATGACTTCTGAATTTCATCAGGAGTCATCTTTTTTATGTCTATTGCGTTATCCGAACAATTCCCCTTGCACAACTTCGACTCAACCAGCAATTCCTCTTCCAGCAAGCCCTTTGCGCTCCATACGCCTTGAAATAATGGCGAAAGCGACAAGCGCTGCTATGAGCAAGAAGGCGGCATAAAGGAATACATTCTGAAGGCCGACAACCTCGCTTGCATAACCTCCAGCATAACTGCCAATAATTCTCGCTGCTCCCATATTGATAAGCACGTTCAACGTTTGTCCGCTCGCCCGCAGCTCTGCCGGAACTTCTTTGTTAATGTACACCGACATTGTGACGGTCACTACGATGAAGGTCAGACCATGCAGCGCCTGAGCTGGAAGCACCAGCCAAGCCGAGTCCAACGTCGAGAACAATAGCCACCGCAGTGTGGCCGCTCCTCCGGCAAACAGCAGAATGGTGGAGACGGAAAACCGTTTTAAAATTCGAGCGCTATATAGCAGGAACGGTAGCTCGCATAGAGAGGAGATAACCATCGACCAGCCGAGCAGATCGTTGCCTGCGCCAATGCCTTTGAAATACAGCGAAAAAAAAGAATAATAATAGCCGAGCGTAATGTTGATGGCGAAGCAAATGCTCATGTAAAGCATGAGTCTGCGATTTCGCAGCAGCTCCAGCAGATTCATTTTGCGACCGCCGAATTGATGACCCTTGATGTTCGGGTAGAGCAGCAAAACGAGCACAGAAGCCGCCATTACAATAGCATAAACCACGAACATGCTCTCAATCGCAAAGTGCTCGGCGTAAATGCCGAAGCTGACGCTCATCAAGGCGAAGCCTAGTGTACCGCCGATGCGGATATGACCATAATAAGAAGCTTTGTTGCCTAGAGCCTCCAGCGTGATGGCGTCGGATACGGCCGGGATGGGGGACTGAAACAGTGTGAACAAACTGATGACCAGCATCAACCAGCCAAATGATGTCGACATCGGGAACAGTAACATTGAAATTCCGCTGCCGATCAACATGAGAATGAGCACGCGATTTTTGGAGCTGGCCTTGTCTGTGTAGGTACCCCAGACCGGCTGGGCCAATACGGCGATGAAAGGCCCAAAGCTCAGCAGCAAACCAATCTCGGAAGCGCTGAAACCTTGCTGCTGGAAATAGACCGGAACGAATGTCCCGAATAAGGCATTGCCTGAATAGAGGACGAAGTAAAACCAGAAGAACAGCTTCATGGGCAGAAGTCCTTTGCAGTATGTAGTAGTTGGAATAAGAGGCTGCTGTGTGAGATTGCATTAAACGCATATGAAGCGGGTTTATCGCTCCAAGAAACATACTATTTATAACGGATTGAAAACGAACCCTTCACATTCACGGGGGACTTTTAACGCCACCAGGACTCGTTAAAGTATGAACGGCGTGAGTTTGGGCCTTTTAAAAGACTCGGGAACGAGAACGAACCTGTGTGGGGATTGGTTTTCTCAGCTATGACGGCCTATATCTTTCGTTCCGCTAACCCAGGTTATAGTTTACCCCTTAACATCAATACATGCTATAGGTTGACAAGATCATCTTGCCATTTTATGATTTACTAAATAAGTAATTTAGTAAATCCCAATGAGTGGAGGCAATCGCAAATGGACAAAGCTCGCAGGAAAGAGCTCCAGGAACAATACAAAGACATCAAAACTTATTTTGGTGTCATTCAAATATCGAATAAGTCTAATGGCAAGATTTTTGTGACGAGCTACCCGAATCTGAAAAACAAGTGGAGTACACTGCAGGTGCAGCTCCAGCTAGGGAAGTTTGCTAATTTAGAGCTGCAGCGTGACTGGAATGTCTTGGGTGCGGAAGCATTCGAGTATGAGGAGCTAGAACGTAAGGAATCCGACCCTGCGAAAATAACGGATATGAAGTGGGAGCTCAAGATGATCTTGAAGCCGTGGCTGGAAAAGCTCCAGCCCTACGGAGAACGAGGTTATAATCGTCCGCAGCAGTCGTAGATCCAGTAGGGGATACAATTGCCCCCCGCAGCCGCAGATCCAGCTCAGCCTGCAGATATCAACTATTGCAAAGAGTTTGCCGCAGGCGCTCCGACCTGTTAGGATAAGGGGACGAACGGAGTGAGAACACAATGAGTAAATCCAAAGGCGGCGGCACCGGAAAAGGCACAGGCAAAAAGGGCTGGAACCGCTGGCAGGCTGCGGAGCGCAAAGCTAGCAGCAAGCCCAAACCATATGTAAGCAAAGGCCTCAAGAAAAAAGCGGAAGAAGCGAAAGCTGCCCGCTTAAATGAACAGAAGTAACAGAATCGGCGATCAACAATCGCTGTCATTGCGCTTGAATGATCCGATGAGGCGATCAACCATTGTCGGCAATTAATCGATTCGAAGTAAACAGAACCGGCGATTCAACAATCGCAGGCATACAACGGCTCTTGTCCCGCTTGGCGGGGCAGGGGCCGTTTTATTTTGCATGGAATCGCACCTGATATTCGTAAAAACGCTCCTCAGCGGCAGATGCATCCATGTCTATAATGAGGATACTCCCTAAAGAAAGGAGTTGCGGAACCATTCGTTGCAGCGATAGTACCGTGCTTTTTCGGGTCCTAATGTGTAAAAGCTTCCTATTTGCAAAATAAGGAGGAGTATAATGCGCATCAACTTCAAGGCACTATCTCTGGCTGGCTTACTGCTGCTGACGAGTGTGCTGATGGCGGTAGCCCCTTCCCGTACGGCGGCGGCCGCTGGCGGTCCGAATCTGACCCTTGGCAAAACCGTCACAGCAAGCGGCCAATCCCAAGTTTATACACCTGACAACGTTAAAGACGGTAATGCCACTACCTATTGGGAGAGCGTGAACGATGCTTTTTCACAGTGGATCCAGGTTGATCTAGCCTCCAATACGAGCATCGACCAGATCGTACTTAAGCTCCCTTCCAGCTGGGAAAAAAGAACCCAGACCTTGTCCATTCAGGGAAGCTCGAATGGGTCTAATTTTTCAAACCTCGTTACATCGGCGAGTTATGTTTTTGACCCGGCTGTTGCCGGAAATTCCGTGACGATCAACTTCTCAGCAGCATCTGCTCGGTACGTCCGACTGACTTTTACCGCCAACACGGGTTGGCCGGCAGGCCAACTGTCCGAGCTCGAAATCTACGGCAGCTCGGCACCAACGCCTACACCGATTCCAACTGTAACACCGACACCAACTCCAACGCCTACACCGACGCCAACGGTAACGCCTACGCCAACCGTAACTCCAATTCCTACGCCGACACCAAGCGCCACCCCAACACCGACACCAGCGCCCGGCTCAAACATCGCCATTGGCAAGCCGATCAGTGCTTCATCCAGCACGCAAACCTATGTTGCAACCAATGCCAATGACAATTCCAACAGCACCTACTGGGAAGGCGGCAGCAACCCGAGCACGCTGACAATTGACCTCGGCGTCAATTACAATCTCACTTCAATCATTCTCATGCTGAACCCAGCTTCGGAATGGGCAACCCGAACTCAGACAATTCAGGTGCTGGGGCATGACCAGAACACAACGACTTTTTCCAGCTTGAAGGCAGCGCAGTCCTATACATTCAATCCATCAACCGGCAATACCGTAACGATTCCGCTCTCATCGACTGCGAAACGACTGCAGCTCAACATTTCGTCGAATAGCGGTGCTCCAGCGGGCCAAGTCGCCGAGTTCCAAGTATTCGGCACGCCTGCGCCGAATCCGGATTTGACGATTAGCAGCATGGACTGGGCTCCAACTTCTCCCGTTGAGGACAGCTCTATTACCCTTAACGCCACAGTCAAAAATAACGGCAGCTCCGCATCCTCAGCTACGACGGTGAACTTCTACCTGAACGGCACGTCGGCCGGCTCGGCAGCAGTGGGCGCACTTGCCTCGAACGCTACTACGACAGCCTCTCTGTCGATAGGCACGAAGCCTTCGGGATCGTACTCGCTCAGCGCGAAGGTGGATGAGAGCAATGCCGTGCTTGAGCAAAATGAATCCAATAACAGCTACACGAATCCGGCCGCACTGACCGTAGCCCCGGTTTCAAGCTCCGACCTTGTCAGCACCGTATCCTGGACGCCGCAAACGCCATCCGCTGGCAACAGTGTAAGCTTCTCTGTTGCCCTGCAAAACCAGGGCAGCATCGCTTCTGCCGGAGGGGCTCACCCCATATCGGTAGCGCTCAAAAATGCCGCAGGCGCCACGATCCAGACGTTTAGCGGCTCCTATAACGGCAGTTTGGCGGCCGGGGCGTCAGCTAACGTCCCGCTTTCGGGAGCATGGACCGCCGCCAGCGGCGCCTACACGGCAACCGTCACGGTTGCGGTTGACGGTAATGAGCTTCCCGTTAAGCAGTCCAACAACAGCAGCTCGGCTAGCCTGACGGTATATTCCGCACGTGGAGCCAGCATGCCGTATACCCGTTACGATACGGAGGATGCGGCTCGTGGTGGGGGAGCGGCTTTGCAGACGGCTCCGACCTTTAATCAAGCACTAACAGCATCGGAGGCATCCGGCCAAGCTTACATTTCGCTTCCTTCAAGCAGCTCTTATGCGCAATGGACCGTTCGGCCTGGAGAGGGCGGAGCAGGTGTCACCATGCGCTACACGATGCCGGATTCGTCGGATGGAATGGGACTGAATGGCTCGCTCGATGTTTATGTCAACGGTACAAAAGTCAAAAACGTACCGCTGACCTCGTATTATAACTGGCAATATTTTTCCGGTGATATGCCTGCCGATGCGCCGGGCGGTGGAAGACCGCTATTCCGTTTCGACGAAGTACATTGGAAGCTGGATACGCCGCTGCAGCCAGGAGACACGATCCGCATTCAGAAGGCAGCTGGGGATACGATCGAATACGGTGTGGACTTCCTGGAACTAGAGCCAGTGCCGGCAGCAATCGCTCGTCCAGCCAACTCGGTATCCGTCACGGATCACGGCGCGATTCCGAATGACGGGCAGGATGATCTGCCCGCCTTCAAAGCAGCGGTCACCGCTGCAGTTGCAGGGGGGAAAACCCTTTACATTCCCGAAGGAACCTTCCATTTGAACAATATGTGGGAGATCGGCTCGGTTAGCAGTATGATTCAGAACTTCACCGTGACGGGAGCGGGGATGTGGTATACGAATATCCAGTTTACGAATCCGAATGCATCCTCGGGCGGTATCTCGTTGCGGATTGAGGGCAAGCTGGACTTCAGCAATGTGTATATGAACTCCAAGCTCCGCTCCCGCTATAATCAAAATGCCGTATACAAAGGCTTCATGGACAATTTCGGCACGAACTCCACGATCCGCAATGTGTGGGTTGAGCATTTTGAATGCGGCTTCTGGGTCGGTGACTATGCCCATACTCCGGCAATAACAGCTAATGGCCTCGTTATTGAGAACAGCCGTATTCGCAATAATTTAGCCGACGGCGTCAACTTCGCCCAAGGCACGAGCAACTCCGTCGTGCGCAATTCCAGCGTCCGCAATAACGGAGACGACGGGCTGGCCGTATGGACCAGCAACGTGAACGGCGCGCCTGCCGGTGTAAACAACAACTTTTCGTACAATACGATCGAGAACAACTGGCGTGCAGCCGGGATCGCCTTCTTCGGCGGCAGCGGTCATAAAGCAACAAACAACTATATTGCCGATTGTGTCGGAGGGTCGGGACTTCGGATGAATACTGTGTTCCCAGGGTACCATTTTCAGAATAATACTGGTGTTCTGTTCTCGGATACGACGATACTCCGCTGCGGCACAAGCCAGGATCTGTACAATGGTGAGCGGGGAGCGATTGATCTTGAGGCGTCGAACGACTCCATTCAGAATGTAACCTTCACCAACATCGATATCATCAACGCTCAGCGTGACGGCATTCAATTCGGGTACGGCGGAGGTTTCCAAAATATCGTCTTCAACAATATTACGATAGACGGTACAGGCAAGGATGGGGTGACGACCTCACGTTTCTCCGGACCGCACTTAGGGGCCGCAATCTTCACCTATACCGGTAACGGCTCCGCGGTGTTCAACAACTTGATAACACGGAATATTGCCTACGCAGGTACAAACTATTTACAAAGTGGTTTTAACTTAACGATACACTGAGTCAATCGCCGCCTGGTCTTCCAGGCGGTTTATTTTTGCCTTCGGGTCCAAGAAGGTTGTTCGCGCCTTTACATCGAATTAATAGATGCAGGACGGTAACGTCCAGGCATGAATGGAAACAGGGAACAGAGGGAACACAGGAAGCAGGAGCAGACAGAAGGAGGAAGGTACGATGAGCGAAAAAGCATTCGTAATGATCAAGCCGGATGGGGTACGCAGGGGACTGATCGGCGAGATCGTATCCCGATTCGAGAAAAAGGGACTTGCCGTAGTCAAGGCTGAGTTAGTCCAAGTAAGCACCGCAACCGCTGAGGAGCATTACGGCCATCTGAAGTCTAAGCCGTTCTTCGGTGAGCTCGTTGACTATATGACTTCCGGGCCGGTCTTCGCCATGATCGTGGAGGGTCCAGCTGCAGTGAAAAATTCCCGCTACTTGATCGGTGCAACCGATCCGGCAGAAGCTGCTCCCGGCACGATTCGCGGCGACTACGGCCTCGATGTATCGGAGAATGTCATTCATGGCTCGGATTCTCCTGGCAATGCTAGCATCGAGATTGCGCGGTTCTTTATCCGCTGATTCCACCTTACTTCAACCGATAATACAACGAAGGGCTGTCCCAAAGGTCATGAAAATGACCGGGACAGCCCCTAATTATGTCTGTGGACGGCTGCGGTAGACCCGCTCGGGCCGACCGACTCCATAGGATAAATCTGCCTCAATAATTCCAAGTCCGACGAGGTATTCCAAGTATCTGCGGCTCGTCGAACGGCTGATGCCGATGAGCTTTGCGACCTTCTCGGCCGACAATCCGTCATTCATGCTGGCGATCGTTTGCGTCACCTTGTCCAGCGTCAGCTTGTCTATCCCTTTAGGCAGCGATGCACCAGCCTCCGAGGAACCAAGCGGATCTGCGGTGCGGTTCAGCAAGCGATCGATATCGTGCTGGCCGATGCTCGTTGCGTCGCTCAGCCGGGAGAGCTCACGGCGGAAAGCCGCGAAGCGGAGCATCGTTTCCTTGAGCCGATCGAATACGAGCGGTTTCATCAGGTAATCGAAGGCTCCGCTGCGGATCGCTTCCTGCACGGCATCGATCTCACGGGCAGCGGTAATCATGATGGTATCCGTGCCACGATGATGCTGCCGAATATAGAGCAACAGATCCAAGCCGCTGGCAGGAGGGAGGTAAATATCAAGCAGCACCAGATGCGGCTCCAGCAGTTCCAGCTGAAGCTTGGCTTGTGCTTCAGTAGAAGCGATTCCGCAAACCCGAAAGCCTGGAATTTGTTCTAAAAAACGTCGGTTAATCTCCGCAATGCGGAGATCGTCCTCAACGATCAACACCTCGATCTTCGAGGCCTGGCCGTCAACAATTGGCTGTTCCATGGGATTCTCTCCTCAGCTATCGGAATGATAATGCTTCGGCACCGCTGCAATGAAGATGGTCCCGCCGGATGGCTTGCGGCTGAAAGCGACCATGCCTCCGAGTCGCGTGACAGCCTGATGCACAAGATAGAGTCCTATGCCACGATTCTCTCCCGGCTTGGTTGACACTCCTTTATGAAAAATGGTCTCCCCGAGTCCATCTGGCACTCCAGCTCCGTTATCCTCACATTCTATTATTAGATCTGTACCGAGATCTGTAAGCAGCAGGTTTACCCGACGATCTTCAGGCGCAAGACTGCTCCTCGCTCTGACGGAGTCCAATCCATTATCCACTAAATTGCCGATTATTGTCACGAGCAAGCTTCGGTCAATCGTTTCCGGCACATCCCGGAAGCTGCTCTCCGCATCCAGCGTGAAGGTGACCTGGACCTCCCGGGCATGATTAAACTTGCCGATCAAGAAGCCTCCCAGCACCGGATCTGGGACTTCCTGCATGATGAACTGGATCAGGTTTTGCTGCAAGCCAGCCTCAGAATGGATCAGTTCAATGGCTTCTCTATAGGAGCCAAGCTGAATCAGTCCAGAGATGACATAAAGCCGGTTGGAAAATTCATGTGTCTGGGCGCGCAGTGAATCTGCGAACAGCTTCACCCTGGACAGCTCCTCGGCGAGCCGGTACAGCTCGGATTTGTCGCGGAAGCTAGAGACGGCGCCGGCCACATTGCCTTTATTGTCGAGAATCGGGACGCGATTCACCACGACATCTTTGCCGCGCATGACCATTTCTTGATCAAGCTGAACCTGTCCGCTGCGGATGACCTGAGGCAGTCCAGTATTCGGCAAAATATCTTCGATCGGCCGGCCGACTAGATCCTCGTGCTCCGGTAATTGCATAATATCGAGAGCAATCCGGTTGGCCATCGTAATGCGGCCATCCACATTCACCGCAACAACGCCTTCGCGGATAGATTCCAGAATCGCTTCTTTTTCCATGTATAAAGCCCCGATTTCCTTTGGTTCAAGTCCATGGATAGAACGCCGAACGCTGCGTGCGATCCAGACTGCACCTGCTGCTCCCAGCAGCAGAACAAGCGTACCAGCGAAGAACACCTTATTTTGGTAGGGGTCGTCGATTCGATCGATTTCTGAAGCGAGAAAGCCCACGCTCACAATGCCAATCACTTTGCCCTGGTCATCCATGATCGGAGCTTTGCCCCGCAGAGCGAGTCCCATCGATCCAGTTGCCTTGGAGATGATAGCTTGGCCTGCAAGCACAGGGCCGTTGTCGCCGCCGACCATCGGTTTGCCGATCTTGTCAACTTCCGGGTGGGCGACTCGAATGCCTTCTTTATCTCCAACAACAACATATTCCGCATTTGTTTTCTGCCGGACGATTTCGGCGATCGGTTGGATGATGCGTCCAGGTTGGGGACCATTCATAGCAGCACGAACTTCCGGCATAACAGCCAGTGATTCAGCGACGGTCAAAGCTCTGACGCCGATCTGCTGCTCGACTACACGAGTCACAACATAATAGAAGGTTCCGCCCAGTGCGAGTATTAGCGTTCCCAAAAGAGAACAGATAGTAATGATCAGTTTTGTTTGCAATCGCATTTTGACCAACCCCCTTAGAACAGTTTCGCAAATTTTCCAGCTAAGTGCTCGTGAACAAAATGAACAAAACGAATAAATTTCGCATGAAGAAAATTTTTCGTGTAAAACTCTTTACTTTGAAGTAAAAATGCTCGGCAAACGCTTTCGAAAAAGCGCTTTAGGTACGAATTAGATTTACTATACTACATGACAGGAGATGAGGGGATATACCTTTTGTCTCTGTCTCAAATTACTTAACGCAAAAACAACTCAGACCGCACTGCGCATGAATACGCATGTGGCCTGAGCTGTGATGGTGTTTACTAGACTACACTACGTTTGAGCGCGCAGGTGGCCTGATCCGTGATTATTCTAGTTCGACCACGCTGCGCTTAAACACGCAGGCGGCCTAGCGTTATAGTGCTACATTTTTTCCTAACCCAACGGTTTCTTCAATGCTTTTTCAATAAGCCGTAAGTGGAGCGCCAACCGTCTCGTCGCGAATTTCACCGACGATCTCCTCCAGAATATCTTCCATCGTCACAAGACCGACAGGGCTTCCGGAAGCATCCGTTACAATCGCCATATGAACACGAGTCTGCTGCATTTTAATCAGAACATCGCGGATAGATGAAGTTTCTTTAAAACGCGGCATCTCATGGGTCAGCTCTGTTATGGGGCGATTTCTACCGGCTGCGATGCTGGTCAGCATTTCTTTGGCGTTAATATATCCGATATAAGAATCGGGTCGGTCGCTCTCCGTTACCGGATAACGAGTGAAGCTATAATCATTCAAAATGACGAGCAGAGCCGAGAGCGGCATTTCTTTTTTGATTGTGACGATATTCAATTTGGGAATCATTATTTCATCCAAAGTTCGTTCATCAAAATCAAACATATTTTTGAGATATTCCAGCTCGGTCTGATTGATCTCGCCGCTTTTATAGCTTTGATCCACGATCAGCTTCAACTCTTCTTCCGAATGGACGGTTTCATGGCCGGCCGGTTTAACGCCGAATATGCGGAGCAGCAGCCGAGCCGAGTTGTTCAAAACGTAAATGACAGGATTCATAGCTTTACCAAATGCGTACAACGGAGGCGCCAAGAGCAGGGTTAGTTTCTCCGAATATTGAATGGCAATCGTTTTAGGCGCTAATTCACCAATAACGACATGTAGGAAGGTGATGATCGATAAAGCAATGACATAAGTAAGCACTGTGGACAGTGCATCCGGCACTTGGAGACGCTCGAATAACGGATGAAGCAAACGCTCAACTGTCGGCTCACCCAAAGCGCCAAGCACGAGGGCGGTAATAGTAATTCCGAGCTGGCAAGCAGATAAGTAATAATCGAGGTCATGGGCTACTTTTTTTGCCTTGACCGCTTTTTTGTTGCCCTCGTCAATCAATTGATCTAGTCTAGACATTCTGACCTTGAGGATGGCAAATTCAGCTCCGACAAAAAAGGCGGTGAGGCCAATAAACACGACGATCAATAGTAGATTTAATCCAATCATGATTATTATTCCCCTCTAGCCGGGGAATTCACCTCCTCGTTCGAGACATCGACATAGTTGATTCTGACCTGCTTAATCTGGAACTTATCCATTTCATCGACTGTCCAAATATACTCGTTCATTCGGATCTGATCTCCTGGCTGAACGGTCGTTCCTGTCTGAAACTGAATCCAGCCGCCAATCGTATCCACTTCTTCTCGGTTTTCAAAAGTTAGGCCGAATTCCTTTTCAAGCTCATCAAGCAGGACGAGTCCATTGATCTTGTATTCTCGTTCACCAGTCTTACGGATAGGCGCTACTTCATCTTCATCGAATTCATCGCGAATCTCGCCGACAAGCTCTTCCAAAATATCTTCCATCGTTAGAATACCCGAAGTTCCGCCGTATTCATCGATGACCAATGCCATAAACACTCGTTCCTGCTGCATTTTCATCATAGCCCCTTGGATAGGAGTCACTTCGAGGACAAAAGGCAACGTACGCACGAAGTCCTTCAGGCTATGCGCTCTGCCGGCTACAAGATGAGGCAGCAGCTTTTTCACGTTCACAACGCCGATGATGCGATCCTTGTTGCCGTCTTCGATGACGGGATAACGAGTGTAATTGTACTCATCCAGAATACGAATAATTTCTGCATCGCTCATACTAATGTCCAACGCGACCATTGCCGTACGTGGGACCATAATATCTTTAGCGGCTCGCTCATCGAACGAAAAAACATTTTCCATATAGTCCAGCTTAGTCTGATTCAGCTCGCCGCCCTCGAAGCTCTGAGTCATGATGATTCTCAATTCATCCTCAGAGTAAGCCTGCTCATGCGGGGCAGGTTTCACGCCGATTGCACGCAATAGCAGGCGTGAAGCGCCGTTCAGCGCCCAGATGAACGGACTCATCAATTTGCCAAACCAATAAAGTGGAGAGGCGAGCAGCAGCGTCATCTTTTCGGAAAATTGGATCGCAAGCGTCTTTGGCGCCATTTCTCCAACCACAACGTGAAGAAACGTAACGAGAATAAAGGCAATCGCATAGGCAGCGGCCGAGGCCGCAGATGCGGAAAGATTGAAATAGTTGAACGCTGGCTCCAGCAGCGTTTCTACAGCTGGCTTGCCGATGGCGCCAAGACCAAGCGCAGTGACGGTAATTCCAAGCTGACAGGCAGATAAATAGTAGTCCAGGTTGCTGGCAACCTTTTTGGCATTAATCGCTTTCTGGTTCCCCTCGGAAATCAACTGCTCGATTCGGGAAATCCGGATTTTGACAACGGCAAATTCCGCTCCTACAAAAAATGCGGTTGCCGCAAGCAGTACGACAAGGACGAGTAAGTTCATTACGGTAGCTAGCTCCACATTAGTTCCCCGGTAAGAGGGGATTCACCTCCAATTCATTAAAGCGTCAATTAGAAATTAATAACGCATTCTCTATTGGGTTCAAACTTCTCGAAAATAGATTGACACTAAATTAACCTGTAGTATATTATTTACAAGTTAAATGATAATCATTATCAATCTAAGTCAAGCTCCTGGAGGCAGTGGATAGTAATGCATTGTAATTGGGCTCAAATCGGGAAAAACAGGCTGTTGATCACACTGGCTCTGGTTTTAATTCTCCTGATGGGGCAGGGAATATGGACAAGCAGCGCCTTTGCTGTAGAAACCGATTCAGTTTCCACCTCTGTAACATCTGCTGCCGATCGGTTGTATGCCGCTCTGCAAGAGCAGAACCGCATGGAAGCGGAGCCGGCCTTCAAAGCGGTCAAAAAATGGTGGACTCTGAACAAAGCACAGGTGAAGTCAAATTCGCTTGAACTCGCTCTGGAGATCGACAAGCATATAGCAGCGCTGTCTCTTGCATTGCTGACAGAAGATGACTCCAATGCAACGGACGCTGCTGCCGAGCTCAGCTTCTCGCTTCATGCGTACGAGGACGGAGCTTATGCGAACACGGATCAGGATATAGAGTTCCCTTTGTCCGCCTATATTACCCAACTGCAATTAGCCAAAGGGCTCGCTGATAAACAGGATTGGGCGGGGGCGGGCAAGCTCGTCAAACAGTTGCAAAATCGCTGGTTATCCGTTGAGGGTGAAGTAGTTAGCCGCTCCCAAACGGTTTACAACCATACGGAACGAGATCTCGTGCTGGTCGATGCCTATCTGACCAATGAAAATCAGCGGCCGCAAGCTGCGGCAGTGCTAGAACGAATGGCTCAAAGCTTGAGCCCGCTGGCGCAAAAGGGCTACTCGTGGTGGGATGCAGCATTGATTCCATTTCGCGAAGGTTTGGAGGCGGTTCTCGTCATCAGCGCCTTGTCCGTTGCCGCTGAGCGCTCGAATTCGCGGAGGGCGAAGCGCTGGATCGTAGGCGGGACGTCGGCCGGGATCATTCTATGTATTGCCGCTGGACTTGTTGTAGCGATGCTGATCTCCACGGCGGCGATCGGAAGCGGCAATTCACAGCTTAACGGCTGGACCGGAATTGTCTCCAGCGTGCTGCTTCTATATGTCAGCTACTGGCTTCATCGCAACGCCGACATACAGAGGTGGAATCACTTTTTGAAGGGGCAAACGAGCAAAGCCGCCTCCTCAGGTCATGCGCTTGGTTTCGGCTTGTTAGCGTTTTTCGCCATCGTCCGTGAAGGACTCGAGACCGTATTGTTCCTCGTCGGATTGGCGGGAAAGATGCCAACTGGTACGATCATTGCCGGTCTCGCCGCTGGCTTTGGCTTGTTAGTTATTGTCGCCTTACTGATGCGTCTGGCAGGCTCTAAAATTCCGGTGCGGCCGCTCTTTATAGCTTCCAGTCTGGTCGTATTTTATCTCTGCTTCAAATTTCTTGGCTCTGGTATTCACAGCCTGCAGATGGCCGGAGTCATTCCGTCCTCGGTGAGCGACTATTTGCCACAGTTGGCTTCGATCAGCCTGTACCCGTCCTGGTACAGCACGTTTCCTCAGCTAGTACTCGTCCTGCTTGCTCTGGCAGCTCTGCTGCCGAAGGGATTCAGACGAGTCGGTAACACTCAGCACTCTATATGAGATGGTGATATAAGTTGAACTAGAGAAACAAGCGATTTCACAATTATTTTCCTAATTAATGGAGGTTAAAGTTCATATGTATAATCGCAACCAAGCCTTGAAGGTACTGTCTCTAAGTGGTCTGATTCTTCTCTCTGCATGCTCCAATTCGGCCAACTCTAACGAAGCTTCCAACCATCATCAAGCCACTACCACGCCAACGGCGGATGGGGGGGCTGTTGACTCTACAATTAAAGACAGCACGGTCAAAATGAAGGCGGAAACGACCAAACTGCAGGACGCTTTGTCCAAGCAGGACGGGGACCAAGTGAAGGCTCTTGGCAAAGGGATCAATGAGCTGTGGTTATCCTATGAAAATACAGTCCGCCAGTCGTTTCCGCTGGAATATACCGAGGTAGAGAAATATGAAATGCCTATTTTCTCGGCTTCCGCTTATGACAAAATTGATTTCGCATCACTTACTGTCACAGCCCAGAATCTGATGGGGGCGCTGGAGAAGCTTGAGCAGGCCAAACCTTCCAGAGAGAGCTCTTCCGAGCTGCTGGACAAGGCTGTGGCGAACTATGAGGCTTTCGTAAAAGAGCAAGCGACATCCTTTGCGACGGCAACCAAAACGTTCGCTGCTGCCGTCAAAAGTGGAGACGTCGAAAAAGCCAAGCTGGAATATACGAAGGCACGCGTCTATTTTGAAACCATTGAGCCCGTCGCAGAAAGCTTTGGTGATCTTGATCCACGCATCGACGCTCGCTTGGCCGATGTAGAGAACGAAAAGGATTGGACCGGATACCATCGGATTGAAAAGGCGCTCTGGGCCGACAAAACGCTGGATGGTCAAGACGTTTATGCCGATCAGCTAGTGAAGGATACAGAGGAGCTAGAGGGCAAGGTTCAAGACATCAAGCTGAACGCCAAAACGATGGTCGCCGGCGCAATCGAGCTGATCAACGAGGCTTCAACATCCAAAATCACCGGCGAGGAAGAAATCTTCTCCAAGACCGACCTCGTTGATCTTGCCGCCAACATCAACGGTTCCAAAACCGTTTATCTTGCCATCATTCCGGCTTTGAATGAGCATAATCCTGATTTGGCAGCTAAGGTCGATAAACAGTTTCAAGATATGGAAGCTCTACTGAGAGGTTATCAGGAAAACGGAGCTTACATTGCTTATGACAAGCTGACAACGGAGCAAATTCGGGAGCTGAGCGACCAGTTGAGCCAATTGTCGGAACTCATGACTCAGACGGCGGCGATTCTCTAATGCAGCCCAAAAAAGAGTCTGGCATCTCGCGCCGTGAATTTCTGAAGCTCTCGGCGGTAACTGCTGCCGCTCTTGCTGTTGGCGGAGGGGGAGCCGGAGCAGCATTGTCAATGTTTGGCCGAAGCAACGCTCCCGCAGCGGTCAGCAATGATGAGAGGCTGAACTTTTACGGCGCCCATCAAGCGGGCATCATTACGGCGCAGCAGAAATATCTGTATCTGGGCAGCTTCCGTATCATTACGGACAGCAAAGCGGATCTCATCTCTATGCTCAAGGAATGGACGAAGTTCAGCACGCTCGCCGCAGCCGGTGGTTACCGGCAAAGCAGCGGCAATAATTTACTGCCTCCGGCCGATACCGGGGAAGCAATGGATTTAGGCGCCGCCAAGCTGACGATTACGTACGGGTTTGGGGAGTCCTTTTTTCTGGACAATGGCAAGGACAGATTCGGCGCTGCTGCGCGTAAACCTAGCCATTTGAAGCGTATTCCCCGTATGCCTAAGGATCATCTTGATCCCGGCTTTCAAGCGGGAGACATCGCGGTGCAGGTATGTGCGGATGATCAGCAGATTGCTTTTCATGCGTTGCGCAACCTGATTCGGCTCGCTTCGGGAACCGCTATTTTGAACTGGATGGAGGAAGGCTTCACTAGCGCTCCTCCTGATGGAAAAACGCCGCGCAATCTGTTTGGATTCAAGGACGGTACGGCCAATAAACTACATCAGAGCGATTTTGATGAAGTGGTTTGGGCTGGAGCTGGGGAACCGGATTGGATGAGGGGCGGCTCCTATTTGGCATTCCGCAAAATCCGCATGCTGCTTGAGGTATGGGATCGTAGCTCCTTGAAGGCTCAAGAGGACACGTTCGGCAGATCGAAGGAAAGCGGAGCTGCTTATGGTGCTGTTGGCGAGTTCGATCCTGTGCCTCTGTCGCAGCAGCCTGTTGATTCGCATGTCGCTTTGGCCAAGCAGTCCCGCCAGAGTATTCATCGGCGCGCATACTCTTATACGGGAGCGATTGATCCGCGCACCGGACAGCTTGATGCCGGCCTGCTGTTTCTCAGCTATCAGCGTAATCCGCAGGAGCAGTTCATCCCGATGCTGCGGCTGATGCAGAGCAGGGATCGGCTGAATGAGTATACGCAGCATATCGCAAGCGCGCTTTATGCCTGCCCGGCGGGAGTCCGGGAAGGAGAGTATATCGGACAGTCTCTGCTAAAAGACATATAAAATTAGCCATCTCCGTGCTTGCGGGAGATGGTTTTTTCATTGTACATTGCATGGAGACATAAGAGATAATGAACGTCTTGATCTTTAGGGGAGACAACGGGGGGAAGCAATGGCTACATTTTTTCTGCTGCTTATTTACTTAGCGTTCATAAGCTTAGGGTTGCCGGATTCACTTCTAGGCTCCGCCTGGCCGGAAATGCATCAGGAACTAAACAGTCCGCTCGGTCTAGCCGGCCTGCTGTCTATGACGATTACGGTCGGAACTATTGTATCCAGCCTGTTTAGTGGTCCCATTATCAATCGCTTTGGCACAGGCAAAGTTACGCTCGTCAGCTGTATGCTGACTGCAGGCGCCTTAGTCGGCTTTTCCTTTGCGCCTTCGGTGGCATGGCTTGTTGTATTCGCAATTCCGCTCGGAGTTGGCGGAGGGGCTGTTGATGCCGGATTGAACAACTATGTTGCTGCTCACTACAAAGCCCATCATATGAGCTGGCTGCATTGCTTTTGGGGTGTGGGTGCTACGCTCGGTCCAATTATAATGGCTCAATCGATGATGTCCGGCTCGTGGAGGGAAGGATATTCGTCTGTTGCCTATATTCAACTAGGATTGGTCGTTCTGTTGCTAATAACCCTTCCTTTGTGGCGTCTGATGGAGCTAAGATATCATCGAAGCTCTGAGCCCGAATTAACGGATTCGATACAACCGGAAGAGGGATCCGATAAGACCATTCGTCCGTTGAAAATTAAAGGCGTCAAGCTAGCGTTAATGACCTTTTTGTTCTATTGTGGCGTGGAATCAACGCTTGGACTATGGGGGAGCAGCTACCTCGTAAGCACAAAAGGACTGCCTGCTGATCAAGCCGCGCATTGGTTATCGCTTTACTTTGCCGGGATTACGATCGGGCGATTCATTACTGGCTTTATAACGTTCAAATTCAGTAATCGCGATTTGATTCGCGGCGGGCAATGGTTGGCTGTGGCTGGCACACTGCTGATGATTCTCCCTTTGCCGCCATTGTTCTCCCTCGCTGGGTTTATGATTGTAGGCTTGGGACTTGCGCCGATATTCCCGTGTATGCTGCATGAAACGCCAGTGCGATTCGGCAAAAGCCAATCCCAGACGATTATGGGCTACCAGATGGCTGTGGCCTATACGGGCAGCACATTGATGCCCCCGTTATTCGGCTTGCTGGCAAGCAATATCTCGATGAAGCTGCTTCCCCTCTATCTGTTCCTGATGGCAGCGGCAATGTTCTTGTTCTCAGAGAAATTGAATTCTTATATGCGTAAAAGGGCGGCAGCATGAAATACTCCAAATGGCTCATTCTGATGGTTTACATCGCTTCGTTTCTTCTGGTTCTCTCGGAGCAACAACGAATTTTGGACTGGATACAGGCGGAAGACAACAATCAATTGTTCGTTACCTTTCTGTTTGCCATCGTGTTTGCAGCTGTACCATTTGTTCCCTTCGGAGTTATAGGAGCAATTGTAGGGGCAAAGTATGGACTGCTGCTCGGAGGTATAGTTAATTTAACGGCTTCGAGTATTGCTGCGGCAGTTACCTATTTCCTTTTTTACTCTTTATTCAAACAGCAGGGATTGGCGTATTTGCAAAGATCCAATAGGCTGCAATCGCTTCACTCCATGGTCCGCGAAAATGTGTTTTGGGCCGTGTTTACCGGTCGAATAATTCCTATCATGCCGGCATTTTTAATTAACTGTTACGCGGGTGTTTTCAAGCTTTCCTTTCCGGCGTTTCTGCTGGCGACCGTACTTGGGAAAATACCGGCGATGCTCGTTTTTGCCTACGTAGGCGATAGCGCTGCGTCCGGCGCTAAGCATTGGATTACCGTTCTGCTGATCTACATTCTGTTTATTGGCTTGATCTACCTGGCCTACAAATACGTGAAAAAGACAAAAACCCTTAAGTAAATGGGTTTTTGTCTTTTTGTTATATGGATGGAGCCGTTCCCGACTTGCTCTTAACTAAAAGGCTCACACTGACAGCGGTCATCATTAATGCCAGGAAGAGGAAGTAAATCGGCATTACGAGTAAAGAATCGTTATGCAGCAAGCTCATGCCGCTTGTAATGAGGCTGACCACCACATAATAGCCTAGACCGAACATCGCTCCCGCTGTACCAAGCACATCGCTATAGGCGACAAGCGCAACGCTGAGACAGTTCGGTATCATCAGGCCTATGCCAGCCAGTAAAATAAATACCGACAGCACAACGGAGGCAAGGGAGAGCAGGGAGCTACTTAAAGCAACATAGGAGCATCCGATCAAAAGCATCGCTCCAAGCATCGTTATGAGCGCTCCGTACACGATGAGCTTTTCTGCTGAAAATCGAACTGACAGCTTTCTCGACAGCAGAGCGCCAAGCATGGAAGCCAAGGCTACAAAGATGCCTAAAAAGCCAAACGTACCGGGACTCAAATGAAAAAACTCAATAAACAGAAAGGGAGCTTCCGCATAATAACTGAATAAGATTCCATTTGTTGTGCCGATCAGCAATCCGAATGCCCACACTCTTTTATCCTTCATAAGTCTTTTACTCACGGAGGAAAGACTGATTCTGACCGCAGCGGACACCTTTGTCTCATGAAGGGATGAATATGCATAAGCGAAAATGGCTATGCTCATCCCGATTAAAACAATAAATACAGCTCTATAGCCAAAACCTTGATCCATCCAGCCGCCAATTAGCGGTCCCATTGCGGGTGAAAAAGCTAACGCAGCAGAGATCGTGGCAAATGCCGCTTGGCGTTTTGACCCCTCCATGCATTCTCGAATAATCGTCTGGGTCACAACAGAGCCGACGCTGGCGCCAAATGCTTGGACAAATCGGCTCAGCAGCAGCCAGTAGGCAGAGTCGGACAGGTAACAAGCGATACATCCGATCGCATATACGGATATGCCCCATAACATGGCTGGTCTGCGCCCGATAAAGTCGGAGAGCCTTCCCCAACTAAACACGCCTAAAGCAAAACCTAAAAAGTAGATTCCGAATGTCAGTTGAATTGTATTATCGTTTGCTCTCATCGCCGTTGCCAAATCTGGCAAGATCGGTGAATAAATCGTCTCGCTGATTTGCGGGAAACCGATGAGTACGATCAGCAAAAACAAGGATGGAGTTGAGATTTTTCTAGTCAAAGTTATTCCCCCTATCAGATGCGCCTAATCTCAGATATCATCCAAGCTGCACAGGGTCATCGGGGTACGGGGGGACATTTATTTATTCTGCAAATGTAAATCATTTCTTTTCTCCTAATTTGATGTAAATTTAGATAGGGGGCTATCATGGAGCTTAGCTTATGACGGAATAGTCCGTGTGTCAAATAAGAGAGGCAGGCGAATGCCATTGTGGGGAAATAAATGGAGATTCGGCATCTTCAAACGGCTGTTAATCAGTTTCCTCATCGCTCTAATCCCGATCTATGCGCTTGGTTTTTATATGTACAACTGGAGTAAAACCGAGATTAAGCAAGAGATAACCGAGTCGGCTCAGGCGCAAGCCAATTATTATATAAATGATATTCAGAGCCGCTTAAATCGAATATCCGCTATGCAATACGAGATGCTTGGAGATCCGTTTGTCATCGAGCTGGCCAACGCCTCGGAAACGCTGGAAGGCTACGATAAAATTCAATCCATTCTATACATACGAGCCAGACTTGAATCCATTAAGAGCAGCAGTGAATGGATCGAAGATGTGCGTTTGCTTGCTCCAAACACGAAAATCAGTATTTCCGCTACTGAAGGTTTAGAATCGCTTGAACCTGGCTTGCTTAATGTCGACCGGCTCAGCTCCCCTCATAAACTCGTCGACGATGATCAAAAACTATTTATGGAAGCGGCATCACCGTTGCTTGCCTTTGGAACAACAGCAGATTATATGCCTGATTTCATTGTTGAAATCGAGCTGTCGATCGAAGCGCTGAAGAGTGACATGGACAGCTCGAATGAGCGTCCGTACACCGGTAATCTTTCCTTAACACTAGGAAATGGATTCAAGATTCAATCTATCATTAATGCGCCTCAGCGGAAGGGCGATTATATTACGATTCAAGCGAAATCAGAAGAATTCGATGTTCTTTATTCTCAAGCGATTTTAAAGGATCGAATCTATGAGACCGTTAATAGGCATGTGTTCTGGTTCTGGATTTTCTCCATCCTGACCCTCGTGGCAGCCTTGCTTTTCCTTCTCTATACGAACCGTACGATCCGTATTCCTCTCGCCAAAATCGTCAGAGCGTTCCGGAATGTGGAGGACGGCAATCTGAACTTGTCCATCCATCATCATCGACATGATGAATTCAACTATATCTATGATCGCTTCAACAACACGCTTGCCAGCGTCCGGCAGCTGATCGACCAAGTGTACAAGCAGAAGATTCTGCTGCAGGATGCAGAGCTCAAACAGCTGCAATCGCAAATTAATCCTCATTTCCTGTATAACAGCTTGTTTATGGTCGTGCGGTTAATTAAGGCGGAAAAGCTGGAGCAGGCTACCGAATTTGTGAATCAGCTTGCGAGCTACTTCCGGTTTGTGACTCGCAATACTAGCGATACGGTAAGACTGGCAGATGAAGTAGAGCATTCCTTGAATTATGCCAATATCCAGCAGATCCGGTTCCACGACCGAATCTGGATTCAGTTCGATGAGCCCCCTGAACACTGCCGCGATTTGATAGTCCCAAGGCTCATTTTGCAGCCGCTCATCGAGAACGCATTTGTGCATGCCCTGGAAGATAAGCTGGAAGGTGGTTTGTTGAAAGTATCTTTTGCGCCAATGGATAAGGGATGGCAAATCAAAGTTGAGGACAACGGTGATAACCCAGACGCTAAAATAGCTGAGCTGCAAGCTCTACTAGGGCAGGAGCAGCATCATGCGGAAGTGACGGCCGTGCTTAATGTAGATCGACGATTAAAGTATAAGTTTGGACCTGGGAGCGGGCTGGAGATAGGTAAAGCTGAGCTCGGCGGCGTAAAGGTCATCATGAAGCTGCTGGAAACGGAGGACAATGATGGTGCATTTGTTGATCGTGGATGACGAGAAGTTCATATTGGATGGGCTGTATGATCTGTTTAACGAGCAAGCGGAGCTTGATTTGACTGTTTTTAAGGCCGCTTCTGCGTTTGAAGCTCTGGCTATACTTTCGGGTACAAAAATTGATATTGTATTAACCGATATTCATATGCCCAAAATGAGCGGCCTGGAAATGATGGAGCAAGTAAAAGCGAAGTGGCCTCGATGCCGGATCATCTTTCTGACGGGATATGATGAATTCGATTACATTTACAAAGCCATTCAACATGGGAATGTAAAGTATATCCTCAAGTCGGACGGTGACCACAAAATCATTCAAATCGTTGCGGACAGCATTCGTGAATTAGAAGCAAGTTTGATTATGGAAACTCTGCTTGCAGATGCACAGGTGGCGCGAAGCAAACAGACCGATCATATGCGTTGCCTATTTTTCACTGATGTTCTGGACGGCCTATTATGTGCTGATGATGGTAAACAGCATGAGCTGTTGCAGCTGGATATTCAACTTGACCGAGACGATCCGCTTTTAATGGTCATTGTGAGATTGGAAGGGCTTCAACCCCATACTCCACGGCATGAGGTCGACGATTTGTTCATAGCGCTGCAAACGATTTGCCTGCACTATCTTTCCCCTCTTGCGAAGCTGATCCATCTAACGTACAACCGCACGTACCTCGTCCTGCTTCTTCAGCCTTTCGAATTGAAAAAAGCTTCTTGGAATGGGCTCATCACTTTTGTTGCAGGAACGTTGGAAACGATTCAACAGGCTTGTAAAAAAAACCTGAATACAACTATCTCATTGGCCTGGCTGACAGAGCCTGTACAGTGGGAAGCGATTCCGCAGAAGTTTTCATTTCTGAAGCTGCTGTTCCTGTATCATCACAGCAATGCAGGGCAGCTTATTCTGACGGAAAAAAATAGGCTGGAAACTGATCGTCTGAGAGCGGCTCCAAGTGAGCTTGAGCATCTTCAACTATTGAAAAAAGAATTGGGGAGACTATCCCATCTTTTTGAAACGAGTCAGAAGGCGGTTTATCTTCACAGCTTGGGAACAATCGAGGAAATACTGCGTCAAATAAGCCTAGATGATTCGTATGCGCTGGAAATGTACTATTCGCTATCGCTGCATGCGGTGTCGGTTATGAATAAACTCGGTGTAGCTGATGATGTTTACTACAGAGAAAGCATAGGCCAGCTTGCTGCTTGTTCCATGCCGCCTGATTGGAATGAAGTGCTGCCTATTTTCCGAGAGCTGGCAAACAGCTTTTTTCACTATCAGGAGTCGCAGGGAGCTCGGATACAGGATGATGTCATCATCAAAATTAAACGATATATCAAAGAGAATCTGAAGGAGGATTTATCGCTGACACGACTTTCCGAGCTCGTATTTTTGAATCCCGATTATTTGTCCCGGCTGTTCCGCCAGAGAGGCGGGGTGACTCTATCAGAGTACATTGTTGCTCAAAAAATAAGTGAAGCTAAACATCTGCTGATGACGAGCCCGATGCTCATTCAAGACGTAGCCAAACAGCTCGGTTTCTCAACTGCCGGTTATTTCACCCGCTTTTTCAAAAAGGAAACGGGGCTGACGCCGGAAGAATATCGAAGTTCGCAATAAGTTGTCAAGATCGCAATAAGTTGTCAAGATTATGTAAGCGAAATCAAGATTGTGAAATAGCGGGCGAATAAGCTCCGTTTTATCATGAAGAGAGAGCGCAAGGAATAGGCGCACTCTCTTTATTTCATTTCAAATCCATAGTTTGTGAAGGAGGCCATGCAGCATAATGAATAAACTAAACCGCTATGAAAGACTAGGAGAAGATGGAGCATTTTTGACGAGCAACACTACGATCGAAGGAGCCGACGAACTGCTGATCCGGATTGTCCAGGAAAGCTTGATCCAAGGAGTAAATTCTAACTCCTTCACCGCTGTCCGATTTATCGGAGTAATGGAACAAGAAATCATCAGCAAAATCAATGAGACCTTCGGCAAGGTGTTTAAGGCAGATAAGGACGGTTATGCCATTGAAGTGGGTGAAGAGGTGTGCATTTACGCAGAGAGTGCCAGAGGGCTTATATACGGGGCATACTCTCTTCAACAGATGAGTGAACAGGGTTACTTGAAAGAGGGCCTTATTTATAATGTGCCGCTCTGCTCCTTCCGCGGACTTAAAGTGTATCTTCCGGCAGCAGAGGATATGGAGTATTTCAAAAGCTTTATCGATATGGCCTGTTACTATCGCTACAATACAATCGTCGTTGAAGTCGGCGGAGCGATGGAGTACAAACGCCATCCCGAAATCAATGAAGGCTGGAAACAATATTGCGACGAAATGCGCGAATATTCAGGTAAGGGAAAGGATGTTCAAAACCGCTATACATGGGAGAAAAACTCCATTCACTGCGAGAATGGCGGAGGGGACTGGCTTCAGCAACATTCGGTCAAAGAGCTGATCGATTATTGTACAGCAAGAGGACTTGATGTCATTCCAGAAGTTCCGTCGCTCAGCCATTGCGATTATTTGCTGACGAGACATCCGGAGCTGGCGGAGAGACAGGATGATCCGTATCCTGACACGTATTGCCCTTCCAACCCGGCGAGTTACGAGCTGTTATTCGATGTGTTGGAAGAAATCGTAGATGTGTTCAAGCCGCTGACGGTGCATGTCGGACATGATGAGCTTTACACGATCGCTGTGTGCGAAGCCTGCAGAGGAAAAGATGCTTCAGCGTTATACACGGAAGATTTAACTAAAATCAATCAGTTTTTAGCGGAGAAGGGCATCCGTACGATGATTTGGGGAGAAAAGCTGTTGAACAGCGGGGGCGTAAGCGTCCATGCCTTTGCCGGATCGCAGCGCATCATTTTGAATCAGGAAGGATACGTCGAGCAGGTCATACCTGCAACCTATCCAGCCATTGACATGATTCCGAAAGATATTCAAATCATGCACTGGTACTGGTCTTTTGGGAAGCAGTTTGACGAGCAGCTGCTTGAGCGCAATTTGTATACGGTATATGGCAATTTTGAGGGGCCGGGTATCCCGGGATGGACGTCTCGCTTGGCAAAAGGCATTCAGGGAGCTTCAATTTCCAATTGGAGTGCGCTCAAAGAGAACTATTTACAGCGAAACGGAATCTTTTTCAACATGGTGTACAGCAACCGGATGTTCTGGCAGGAAAACTATGACGAGAGTATGTATCCTAAGCTTGCTGAAGAAGTATTCGAGGAGCTATTCCGCTATAAAAATCATTCCGTTCTCGCCGGCCCGCATATTGAGATCACACATGCTTCAACCCTTTATCGAGAATTCGAATGGTTTTTTGACGGAAGATTCATTGATCCGCAGCTAGATTTCCTTGGCGAATATGAAATTACGTTCGACGATGGAGAAACGCTTCGAGTGCCAGTTAACTACGGTACGGATATTTCCAGTCTTGAATGCTCATGGGGTCTGAAATTATCTCAGCGCTTCGATGGGTATGACTTCGACCGGACGCTCATTCAAGTATCCGGCTCAGCGCTTCCGGTGCGCGACGGGAACCAGACCTGGTATAAAATCGTACGGGCCAATCCGTTTCCCGATAAAAAGCTAGTGGGAATTTCATTTACTCCGCAGAACGAGAAAAGCGGTGGGATCGTGCTTCGCCAAATCCAGCTCAGAGCTAGAGCATGACTGCAGCGGAAGGGAGCTGAACGGGCTTGAATCTGATAAAAGGAGTAAACCGCCAGAAGTTTTTCAAGGAACTCCCATTACATCTCATGTTGATCCCGCCCGTTATTCTCGTGATGATATTCAGTTATGGGCCGATGTTGGGCATCGTCATCGCCTTCCAGGACTTCGTGCCTGCCAACGGATGGTTCAACTCGCCTTGGATTGGACTGGATAATTTCACCTATGTGCTGGAATTCCCTGATGTGAAGCAGATTCTTTGGAACACCTTTCTAATTGCCATTCTCAAAATTTCCGCCGGAATCGTCTGCCCAATCTTGCTGGCTCTGTCGCTGAATGAAGTCAAAAAGACCTTGTTCAAAAGAGGTTTTCAAACAATCGTTTATTTGCCGCATTTTATGTCCTGGGTATTGCTAGCAGGCATATTGATCGACATTCTCTCCCCTTCAGGCGGAATCATCAACAACATCCTTAAATCACTGAACATTCAGCCCATTTATTTTTTGGGAGAAGGAACCTGGTTCCGAACCATACTGATCGTATCCAATGTTTGGAAGGAAGTTGGCTTTGATACGATCGTTTATTTGGCGGCCATCCTGTCGATTGATCGGACGCAGTATGAATCGGCCGTGCTTGATGGTGCGGGATACGCTCGGCAACTATGGCATATTACGCTGCCGGGCATTCGCGGCATTATCGTGCTCTTAATGCTGCTCAACATCGGGGGCATTTTGAATGCAGGCTTCGACCAGATATTCAATTTGTACAGTCCGCAGGTATATGAGAGCGCCGATATTCTAGATACATTCGTTTACCGGATCGGCATGGAGGAGATGCAATACGGTGTCGCTACAGCAGTTGGATTGTTCAAATCAATCGTGTCCTTCGTGCTCATAACGTTTTCCTACTATTTGGCCTATAGAGTCGTGAAGTACAGAATTTTTTAGGAGGCCGGTTCAATGGTAGAGAAAGCGTCGTTTGGAAGGAAGTTATTCATCGTTGTTAATTATAGCTTTTTAATTGCGCTAGCCTGTGCATGCCTATTCCCAATTGTGCATATCGCGGCGCTGTCGATGAGCTCGCAATCGGCGGCGTCAGCTGGGCTGGTTACGATATGGCCGAAGGATTTTACCTGGATGTCATATCGCTATATTTTGGAAAATTCGGCCTTTTTCACTTCGTTTGGTGTGACTCTGGAAAGGGTGATTATCGGCGGGACGATGAGCATGGGCATGACGCTTCTGGCTGCTTACCCGCTGTCCAAAGATTCCCGTAAATTCAGAGGCCGTTCCGTATACGCGTGGTTTTTCATGTTCACGACGATATTTGGCGGCGGCTTGATCCCTACTTTTATGGTGGTCAAGTCAGCCGGGCTGATGGATTCCATCTGGGCCTTGGTGCTGCCAACAGCTGTTCCTGTATTCAACATCTTGCTTATGCTCAATTTCTTCAGGCAAATACCCGAGGAGTTGGAGGAAGCGGCATTCATGGATGGAGCAGGCCATCTGCGAACACTGTGGAATGTGTACTTGCCGGTGTCCGTACCTTCGCTCGCGACAAACGGGCTGCTTATCCTCATCATGCATTGGAACTCGTGGTTTGACGGCATGATTTATATGAATGATGTTGACAACTATCCACTGCAAACCTACATTCAATCCATTATCGTCAGCTCTGATTTGACTAATCTGAAGCCTGACGACCTGGAAGAGTTGAGCGCGATTTCCGACAAAACGGTCAAGGCAGCGCAAATTTTCGTTTCGATGGTTCCAATTATGGCTATCTACCCATTTTTGCAAAAATATTTTATAGGCGGCATGCTGCTAGGTAGTGTGAAGGGATAAGAATTAAACCAATTGCCAGGGGGAAATCGCATGAATAAAAAGGTGATGTTAAAAATATCCGCTGTTTTAACGCTCGCGGTCGCCGCATTGGCGGGTTGCTCCGGCCAGAATGCACCTAGTAAGTCACCGCAACCGACTTCCAGCGCTGCCGTTAACGAAAATATTGATCCCAATGCCAAATTCGATCCCCCGATTGAGGTTTCCACTCATTTTTCTGTTGGCGCGTCATTTGCGGATAAGTTCAAGGATGAGCAGCTAAACACCAATGTGTTTGCCAAAGGTCAGTTGGAGGAGCTCGGAATCAAGCTTACGTACAAGTGGATTGCCCGCGGGGACGATCAGAGCTTCCAGAAATCTAGCGTAGCTATCGCCTCCGGTGATATTCCCGACATTATGGTCGTAACGAAAGAGCAGCTGGCGACCCTGTCCAAAACGGATATGATTCATAAAGACCTGGCGCCAATTTACGAGAAATACGCATCGAAGCTGACGAAGGATATTATGCATGAAGAAGGGGACATCGCCTTCGATTCAGCCACCTTCAATGGCAAGCTGATTGCTATTCCCAATACAGACTCGTCCGGTGATCTTGCTTCTTTCTTATGGATTCGCATGGACTGGCTGGAAAAGCTGAATCTGGAAACGCCTAAATCGATGGACGATCTGTATAACGTCATTCGTGCGTTTGTTGAGCGGGACCCGGACGGGAACAACAAAAAAGATACCGTCGGTCTCATGTTGAATAAAGACTTCCTCAGCCCTGGCGTAGGCGATGCTGTCGGCATTTTTAACGGTTTTCATGCCTATCCAAAAAGCTGGGTGAAGGATGATTCCGGAAATCTTGTTTATGGCAGTGTGCAACCGGAAATGAAGGAAGCGCTGGCTTATTTGCAAAAGCTGTATAAGGATGGGTTTATCGAACAGGACTTTGGAGCGAAGGATTCTGGCAAAGCGGCCGAGCTCGCTGGAGCTAACCGGGTCGGCGTTGAATTCGGCGCCATGTGGAACGGAATGTACCCGCTGCAAGCGACAAAGGAGAACTTCCCTAACTCAGACTGGAGAGCGATGGCGCTTTTATCCAATGATGATAAACCAGCCCGACCTCAGGTTAAGCTGAATGTAGCTAACTATTACGTGGTGAAAAAGGAATTCGAACATCCAGAAGCGCTGATCAAGCTGATTAACTTCTGGACGGAGAAGAACTGGGGCTCCAGCAAAGAAGATTATGATAAATATATCGGCAATCTCGATACCGGCGCCGCCCATTTGAACCAAATCAGAGCTTGGCCTTCCAAAAAGAACATGAACGCTCATCTCCACGTTAAGGAAGCTTTTGCAACTGGAGACAGTTCAAAATTGAATTCCGAAGAAAAGAGCTACTACGACAACATTGTGAAGTACAAGGCAGGAGATAACAAAGTGGCCCAGTTCGAGAAAGTATTCGGAGAAACAGGGTCATTCGCTATTATGGATCAGTATTATACGAAAAACCTGTTTATGATGGATCAGTATTACGGCGCGTCGACCGAAACGATGAAAAATAAAATGAGCACAATTGTCAAAAGCGAGATGGAGTACTACACAAAAGTGATCATGGGCTCGGAGTCGCTTGATAAGTTTGATGCTTTTGTCGCTAAGCTGAACAAGTTAGGTCTGGAGCAGATTACGAAAGAAGTGAATGAGTGGAACAAAAATAGATAAGGAAGCTCAGTAGGGTAAGTTGATTGAAGAGGGTAACTTAGGGAGATTATGCCTGAGTTACCCTGTTTCTATTATTGGAGATAACTCCCTTATCGTGACATGCTTTTGCCATCACTATTCGATAATTATGCCATCGTTGATCGATATTATTAAGTCATGAAAGACAAACACATACACCGAGGAGAGATTATCATGTTGAAAAAAATCACCGGACTCATGTTGGCAGGTGCAATTGTAATGTCGGTTCCAGTAATGGCTTCTGCTTCGGCAAATGAGCAAGGAAGTACGAAATACCAGTCCGTGATGACGGGATCCGGATCCAATACGAGCGTTGAGCGCATTTACGTAGCTGCGGAGAAGTTCAAAATTCAGACCAAAGGCAAAACGGTAGATCAACTTAGCGCTGAAGTTAAACGTGCTGAAAAACAAGCCCAGAAGGCTTCCACGCTGTTAAAAGCCAAGCAGTTTGGCATTGTAACCAAAGGCAAAACGATCGAGCAAATTAGCGTGGAGATCAAGCGTACCGAGAAAGCTCAAAAGGCGAAAACCGCTAAAGCCGAAGCTAATAAAGCAGCTGTAGTTAAGAAGGCGAAGAGCATCGGTATTGTGACCAAGGGCAAAACGGCCGAGAAAATCGTGGTTGAGGTACTGCGTGCACAAAAAGCTGCTAAAAGCCCGGATTGGAAATGATCAATTCGAGAAAGCGAAACGGAATCCAGAAAGCTGGATTCCGTTTTTTTAAGCCCTAAAATCCGGCAATTAGCTTTACAATCTATCAAGAAAAAAATGGATGCTAAATTGAAATGGATTATGCTATTATGAGGAAGTGATGAGCAACACATGAGTAAAAAACTAACGAACTTGACCAATGTGGGAACCTTCCCACATATCAATCCTGGGAATGGAGGTGCCAGATTGAGTTGAAATACACCATTATGGATGTTGCCAAAATGTCGGGCGTTTCCAAGTCAACCGTTTCACGAGTCATTTCCAACACAGGGTATGTGAGTCCGGAATCACGAAATAGAGTACTCCTTTCGATTGAAAAGCTTCAGTATAAACCGAATGGCGTTGCCAGGGCCATGGTATCTCGCCAAACTCAAAATATTGGCGTCATCATTTATCGCCAACACCATCCAATTGCCTCCCATCCCTTTTATGGGAAAATTCTGGATGCCATACTCGAGAGGGCTTCGGAATTAGGTTACTCCATATTCGTTATGACAGATAAGGATCTAACGAGCAAGTCAGCCGACTTCTTGCTTGAAAAGCGCGTAGATGGACTTATTTTAGTGAGCAAGCTTAATCATGAGCTGATTGATTACTTTAAAAATATGCAGATTCCTTTTGTCATGGTGAACGGCACCTGCGATCATTCCGATGTAATCCATCTTGTCAACGATGACGAGAGGGGAGGTGAACTCGCAGCTCAGCATATGCTGTCGCTAGGATTGACAGCGGTTTCAATCCTATCCGGACCTTTGGAACATCGAAGTCACAAGTTAAGATTAGAGGGGTTTCTAAAAACTTATCAACGTGAAGGGATTACCCTGGACGATGACCACATTTACTACTCCAAGTCCTCACAATTTGACGAAGGTTACAAAGGGTTTCAGCAATTGTGGGAACGTTCCCCTAATTTCAAAGCCTTATTTGCAACCAACGATATGATTGCATTAGGAGCGATAAAGGCCATTTATGAAAAGGGTCTACAGGTTCCAGAACATATCGCTGTCATGGGATTTGACGATATTGACTACGCCGCTATGGCGAATCCTTCATTATCTACCATTCATAGCTCCAAAACAAAAATGGGGCATGATGCGGTGAGCATTTTAGACAAAGAAATTCAAGGTATTGCCACCACGAAGGATCTGCCTATGTATGCACCTGAACTCAAAGTTAGATATTCAACCAAGGGAACCAAATAAATATTTGGAGGGTTAATATCATGAGAAAATCGTTAACGGCTGTTTTAACATCAGCCCTCGTTCTTTCCAGCGTTCTTGCAGGGTGCAGCAATAGTGAAAATAAACCAGCTGGAGCCGCTAATGCTGAAGGAGGCGCAGATGGGAAGGAACTGCAAGTCATTACCTTATCCGCACAAACGACAGGCATCGAGAAGACGCGGGTGGATAACCTGGTTAAAGCAGCCGTTGTCCTGAATGAAGAGCTGAAGACGCAAGGAAAAAATATGGAGGTCAAGCTGGAGACAAAATCCTTTGACGGCACATGGGATGACTCTCTAAAACAGTTCATGCTGGCTTCCAAATCGAAAAAAGCGCCCGATATTTTTGCCATTGGCCATGAGTCCGTCGGGATGCTTGCCAAAGGCAAGTACATCTTGCCTCTAGATAGTCTGAAGGAATCCAAAGAATACGCGGATCTCTTCCCTATTCTGTGGGACTCGGTAACCTTCCAGGGACAAATTTGGGGCATTCCGCAGGATACAGAAGCAAGACCTGTCTTTTATAACAAAGGAATTTTGAAAAAGCTCGGATGGTCGGATGAGCAGATCAATGAGCTACCCGAAAAAGTGAAACAGGGCGAGTTCACGCTTGATGATATGACCAAAGTTGCGGAAGAAGCAAAAGCAAAAGGGGCAGCCCAGTTTGGAATCGTGCATCGCCCGACTAACGGCCCTGACTTCCAAGCATTAGCCTACGACTTTGGGGCAGAGTTGTATGACGCGGCTCAAAATAAAATCATTTTTGATAAAAAAGCAGTTGAGAAGCAGCTTCAGTACTACTACGATATCGCTCAGAAAAAACTAATTCCGGACAATCTGACGACGATGGAATTTAAAAATGTCCATAAAATCGTCGTGAATGAAAAAGCGCTGTTTTACTATGGCGGCATCTGGAACGTAAACAACTGGGCTGCTGATGCTTACCATGATCAACTCGGTAAAGTAGATGCAAAATGGGTGAATGAACGGATGGGCATGATGCTGATTCCTGCTGCTGAGAAGGGCGGAAAGCCCGTGACTTTGTCGCATCCGATCGTGTATACGGTTTCATCGGGGACTAAACATGAGGATTTGGTCAAGCGTCTGCTTGAACTCGTCGTTGATCCCAAGCTGCAAACCGAGCATAATCTGAAAACCTTCCACTTGCCGATAACAAAATCCGCAGCAGATGATCCCAACTTCAAAGCGGATGTGACTTTAGGAGGAGTTGCCTACATGTCTGAGTACACAACTTTCCTGCCTAACCACGAAAGCTTTAACAAATACAGCGGCTCTGTATTTACAGCCATTCAAGCGGTAGAGCTTGGAAAACAAACTCCAGCTGAGGCATTAAAAGATCTTGAGACTCAATTGAAAAATGATCTTGGCGACGAACTAATTGTTAAAAACTAATGACCTGAGCAGCATGCCCGGACGTTTCGCCCGCCCGGGCATGACTTACCAAGGGGGAGCACTATGGGAAAGCCTAATGTGGTGGTTAGTGCAAATAAAAATACAGGGAACTCGAATCTGAATCGCCTCGTCGGAGTTTTACAAAAATGGGGATTGCCAGCGGTGTTGTTGGGACCATTTCTCATCCTAATTACCGTGTTTTTTATAGCACCCGTTGTATTAATTGTTATTTTGGCATTTACGAATATGGACTCATCTATGGTCTGGGATTTAAACGGATTACTGAATTTCAAGAAGATGGCCTCCGATCCCAACTTAGGCGAAATCATGCTGAATACGGTTTTTTATGTAACGCTCACCTTATCGCTGAATATCTTTTTGGGACTTTCATTAGCCCTACTGACCACCTATTTCATCAAACAGGAATCGGTCGGCCTGATCATTCGGACGATTTGGATGTTGCCAAGGATTTCACCTCCAGTCGTTTATATCCTCCTGTGGTTATGGTTTTTTGATCCAAGCCAATACGGAGTTTTAAACAGCTTGCGAATGATATTTGATATGCCTCCGGCAAATTTCCTAGCGGATCAACCTATGACAGCGATCGTTTTGGCAAATGGACTTATTGGAGCCTCGTACGGAATGATCATTTTCTCAGCGGCGATCAAATCGATTCCAGGAGACTTGTTCATGGCGGCAAGAGTGGATGGTGCTGCAGAACGATCGATTATTTTTGATATTATTATCCCCGCTGTGAAATGGCCGCTTATGTTCGTTACGTTATGGCAGCTACTGTCTCTGCTCACTTCCTATGAATACATCCTTCTGTTGACCAAAGGCGGACCGTTGTTCGAAACCGAGGTGCTGGCGCTGTATTCCTACCATAAAGCATTCCAAAGCTTCGAATATGGTTATGGATCTGCTGTTGCGCTTGTTCTTGTCGTCATTGCTTTGATCTGCACGTTCATTTTCTGGAGAATATTTGGAATGGATAAAATGATCAAGTCGTCGAGAATCGAATAAAGGACGGGGGGACGCATGTTGAAAACACAAAAAAGCCGACTGCCCTCGATGACTGCATATGTCGTTTTGGGCATCATTACACTGCCTATTATATTTATGTATATTTGGCTGCTTTTGAATTCGTTTACAACGGGGATGAAATATGGGGTTATTCCAACGAATTTGACGTTTGATAACTGGCAGTTCATTTGGTCGAACGTTGTCATCAATGGCACGGAGATGCCAAGTATTTGGACCGCTACGCTGAATTCCTTCCTATTTGCCGGCTCTTTAACGGTTTTGGAGTTGATTATCGGCGTGATGGCGGGTTATGCGTTGTCTCGTCTGAACTTCCCCGGGCGACAGGGATTACTGAAAACAACGATGCTGCTGCATGCTTTTCCTAGCGTTGCGCTGCTGATTGCCGTCTTTTACATTTTGAACTTTTTAGGTTTATTCGACTCGCTGTGGGGCGTCATCCTTGTCAAAACGGCTTTGCAAATTCCAATGACAGCATGGATTATTAAAGGCTTTTTCGATGATGTTTCCTGGGATGTGGAGTGGGCGGGGTTAATCGATGGCTGCACGCGCTTCAAAGTGTGGTATACGATTGTCATCCCATTGATCAAGCCTGGCATCGCGGCCGTCGCCATCTTTGCTTTCCTGGCCGGATGGTCGGAGTTTCTACTCTTGTACACGTTTATTCTAAGCGATGAAAATATTACCTTGGCCTCTTATCTGCAGAAATTGATGAGCAACCCCAACGTCATCAATTATGGTCTTTTAAGCGCCGTATCCATTTTCTACATGATTCCGGTTCTGTTGTTCTTCATCTTCACTCAAAAATCGCTCATGCAAGTAAACGCAACGGGAGGAAAAGGTGTATGAAAATCGAGCTGAAGCAAGTTACGAAAGCCTTCAATAAGCAAGGTAATGCCGTTAATGACTTGTCGCTCACGATCCAGGATGGTGAATTTGTTGCACTGCTTGGACCGAGCGGTTGCGGGAAATCAACTACGATGCTGATGCTCGCGGGAATTTACAAACCTACGGATGGCACGATTTATTTTGATAATGAGCCTATTAATCATGTAGAGCCGAAGGATCGCAACATCGGAATGGTGTTCCAAAGCTACGCTCTCTATCCTCATATGACAGTGCTCGAAAATATTATGTTTCCCCTTAAGCAGATGAAGGTTCCAAAATCTGACCGAGTTTTTCGTGCGCATGCAGCGGCCGAACAAGTGCAATTAGGCCATCTAACCGCACGTAAACCTAGTGAGCTATCGGGCGGTCAGCAGCAACGGGTCGCTTTGGCCAGAGCGATCGTCAAAAAACCTCGTTTGTTGCTGCTCGACGAACCGCTGTCCAATCTGGATGCTCGGATGAAAATTGAGATGCGCGAGGAGATTCGTCATTTGCAAAAGGAAATCGGAATTACGACGGTAATGGTTACGCATGACCAGGAAGAAGCGATGACGATCGCTGACCGCGTAGCGGTAATGAAGGATGGTTCTCTTATTCAGTACAGTACTCCGATGGATCTTTACAATAAAGCTTCAAATTTATTCGTCGCTCAGTTTATCGGCACGCCGCCTATGAACTTCATAAGTGGAGACTTAATGAAGCTCGGCGAATCTTACACGTTCCAAGAAAATCAACAAAGCCGTTTGATTGGCATCCGTCCTTATGATCTCAAGCTTGGCGATCAAGGCAATGTCATTATGAATGCGACGGTAAGCCTCGTTGAGCCGCTCGGCCATTCCAATCTTGTTAGTGCCAGAATTGGCGATAAGCTAGTGCGTTTTTTTGCGGATGCGTCCTATCGCGCTGAGCGCGGTACGTCTATTGTATGTTCCGCAGATTTGCAAAAAATCGCTGTGTTCGATAAATCCACCGGCCAAAGCATAGACACAGAACATTGCATTAAGGAGGCTTTTGCTGTATGAGTCAGGAGTTTGAAAAGTCATTATTACAGTCCGCTATCGAATATGCCAAGCAAGCAGGCGAGCTAATCCGTGCCCAAACTGGAAACTGGGACCAGATTCTGGAGAAAAAGAACGGTTCCGACCTGGTTACGAATGTTGATCTACTCAGCGAAGCGCTTTTGAAAAGCCTAATTTCGGCCCATTACAGCGATCACTGGATACTTTCGGAAGAAGATAACGGCACCTTAAATTCTTACGAGGCCTTGATAAGCAAGGGGGCGGGATACGGCTGGATTATCGATCCGATTGACGGAACGACGAATTTCATTCACGGCATTCCCCATTTTGCCGTATCGATCGGAATTGTGCGAGATCAAGAGACGATTATCGGGGTTGTTTATAATCCGCTGAACGAAGAGCTGTTCTATGCGAGAAGGAATGGAGGAGCCTACCGTAACGGCAAATTAATCACCTCGGGGAGAGAACAAAGGCTGCAGGAGGCGTTGCTCGCAACCGGCTTTCAAGCCGACCAGTGGGCACCCCAATCGCTGCTTGTCAAACAAATGGACCATTTGGCAGGAGCCTGCCGCAACTTGCGAATTATCGGTGCAGCTAGTCTCGACCTATGCTGGATTGCCATGGGAAGATTGACGGGATTTTGGCATAAGGGGCTTCATCCTTGGGATACGTCAGCAGCCGCTTTAATTCTTCGTGAAGCCGGCGGGCGATTGACCGATTTTAACGGCAATGAATATGAACTTCATCATGACACTCTTGTCGCTTCGAATAGCACGATCCATGACGAGCTTCTAGCTGGACTTACTAGGTAGAAAGGAGGTAGCATGCCATGATCGAAATTTTCACCTCTGAAATGACATCGGCACATAAGCAATGGATGGAGCTTGTGAGGAAAGGGACGATTTCGGCTACGGAGTATTACCAGCTCTCGATTGCTCAGCTTGAATTGTTAAAAAAAGCATGCCCGGACAATGTGGCCTATGTATCCTGGCAAGCGGAGTATTACCATCTCGATGGGAATCTGCGTCGTTCTGGCGAGCAATATCGTTCCGTATTGGAACAGGACCCGCCGATGGAACTTTCGGACCAAGAAATCCGGCTGATCAAGAAATTTTGCCCAATGCTCCACACAACGGCAGAGGAATGTTTTCCTTTGAATGATGTGGTGGCGATCCACCATCCAACGCTTCCGTTGATCGGCTACCATCTGTTCTGGGCGGATGACTACGATTATCCCGACGATTTTGAGCCATGCGATCATGAGGAAATATGGATTGAGTACGATCCTGGCGAGGAATATGTGACGAAGGTGATGAGCTTTTTCCACAGTCGGGTCATTCAGTCCGAGGCAGCAGCAGAAGAAGCGCGGAACAACGGGCAACGTGCAATCATCCGTGTTGAATGGGGTAAACATGGCTCGTTGTTAAAAGGATGGGAGGAGATGACGGAGCCGTTGACCGGTGTGCCCATCATGGACTGGTTGCAAAAGACCTATGACCATGTAAGCTCAGGTGGACGAGAGGCTGCTCATCCCCTGAAACGATTCTGGCCCGAACGATACACCGGCACGTTTGAAGAGTACACCGATTTTTCAGTGCCGGCTGATCCGTTAGATTGGCTCGAGCAGAAGCCGCTTATGTTCAAAACACGCTGGGCTAATGCCATTTTGCAAACCAGTTGTCTCCTTTATAACTTTCATCCAAAAATGGAATGGCCCGAACGCTTTTATCAAAGTGAACGCAATCCATATTAATGGAACGGGGTGGAAGGATGTTTAAGAAACTCATCGTAACTTCGCTTGCCATTTTGTTGACGGTTCCTGCCATTGTTCTCTCGCAAGCAGTGCCAGTAAGTGCAAATTCCGTTTATGCAAGTGAAGGGGATGTGTTGGCTCGGTATCAAGCGGTTGCAGAAAAGTTCGCCCCTGATATTCATCAGGAAGTGCGTCAAAAAGGGACCAGCAAACCGGGTTACTTAAACTTCACCTACGGCTATGATATTTCGGCCGATTTCATCACGAATGTTAATTATGACGGAGATTGGAAAGCGAATAACAATTGGGATCGCCTGGGTGATTTTCGCACCACGTTGCAATCCTATGTGTATTACGATGTCAAAGAGACAGAAACCCATTATTTTATTAGCTACTGGAATTATTATGCGAGAGATGACAGCGACATCCATCAGGATCGGCATGAGAATGATATGGAGGGTATGTTCCTACTCGTTCGCAAAGGAGCTGAAAATCTCGGCTTCGGCCAGCCGGTATTCGCTTCGCTCAAGCAGCATGGCACTTATTATCAATATCACATTCAAGGTGTCAGCTCAGGCTTCACGAATGGAAACGATAATTTTGACGGGACGATTACGATGCGGGATGGCACACATCCGGAAGTGTTCGCCTCTTCAAACGGCAATGTATTGGAGATCAGCACAACACGTTTTGGCCATAACTTAAGCCCTTGGAGTCCGAACAAAGGCTTTGGCGGAATAAAGTATCAGGTTGGCTCCACAGCTGCGATCCCGGATCGGACAACGGTCATGAATGCCTACAACGCCGGCACGTACACGCCTGTGTCCTATCAAGCGGTGCCGCTAACTCCACTGTGGGATCGACGCACCGAATACGGCGACCCTTATTTATTCGATTCATTCGGGGTATTCAATGGCGGCGACGGAATGGATGACTCTGCGAATGCACCATGGGGCTCAGGGTATAAGGATCATGACAGCCCTACAGGCCAAGTTTTCTTCGACCCGGCTAATTTGGTTGATTATATGCTGAATAATCTCGGTACCTATTCGTATACGTATGTGAAAAGAGACGGGATGGGCAATGATTTACCCGGCGTGTATTTATACGAGCATCCTAATCGTCAAGGCAGAATGCTGCATACGACTCAAAACATCGGTGATCTGCGGAACAGCCTCGTAGGGAACGATTCCATCACTTCCGTGTCGATTATTGGATCTCAGTATAACGCTACATTGTACGCGGATCTCAGCTTTCAAGGGGCAGGCCAAGCCTTTGCGGAAGGTCTCACCAATATTTCCAATGGACCGATGGATGATAAAGCGACTTCAGTTATGGTGAATTGACTAGATTTATATACTTTCAACTTATCCCGTTAAGACAGCTAACCATTGGCTGTCTTTTTTTTTTGATGAATAGATATAGAGCGCCAAATTAAGAGGTCAGATAGCTTTTTAATCAATTTACAAACATACAGTATGTATGTTAAATTGAAATAAATAAACTCAAAGGAGAGTTGGAAATGAAAATTACCGGCTTTTATCCCGTCCTCATTACGGAGGAAGTAACGGCTACCGCTAATTTCTATCGAGAATGGTTTGGCTTCGAAACTGTCTTTGAAGCAGATTGGTATGTCAGCCTGCAGATGAAGAGAGACGAGGGAACGGCGTTCGAGCTGGCTATCCTCAAGCTTGGACATCCCACCATTCCAGCTGCTTTTCGTGACTCAGTCAGCGGATTGATTCTTAACATCGAGGTGGATGATGTGGACGCCGAATATGAACGACTTATAAAAAACGCACAACTTCCTCTGCAACTAGATATTCGTGATGAACAATTCGGCCAGCGGCATTTTATAACGAGCGATCCAAACGGTGTTATGATTGATGTCATCAAGATCATCCCCCCATCGGACGCCTTTAATGAGCAATATAAAGAGAAGGTATGGGATGAGAAGAAAGGTTGACCCTTAATGAAAAGAAACAAGGAAGAAACGAAGGAAACCGTTATAAAACTGATAGAAGTTGCTCGAAAAAACTTCACGGAGATTGGCTACGCCAATTCTTCATTGGAAGTCATCGCTGCGGAAGCAGAGCTGACACGAGGTGCAGTTTATCATCATTTCAAGAGTAAAAAAAAGTTATTTCAGCTTGTACTGGAATCGATCCAAAAAGAAGTCGGAGATCAAGTTGAGCAAGCAGCATCCGCTAGTGAACAGTCATGGGAACAATTGATACTTGGGTGTCGCGCCTTCGTATCATCAGCCGTCGAACCACAAAGGAAACGGATCCTGCTCATTGATGGCCCTTCTGTTTTAGGCTGGGAAGCCTGGCGCATCATGGACGAAGAGAATTCCATGCGCCATTTGCGCGAGCAGTTGCAGCTGATGCAACAACAGGGACATCTCAAGCCGCTGCCCCTGCATGCAATGACGCATTTTCTTTCAGGGGCCCTGAACGAATCTGCCCTGTGGATTGCCGAGAGCCCGGATACGGACAAGTCTCTTGAAGAGGTGATGTCCGTCATCTCAGCTGTTATTCAAAGTCTTAGCATACAATGATAGATTTTCGAGCATTAACCTAGTACCAATCTATTAAAACCTCCATATATTATGGTATCAAATAGGAGGTGTTTAATATGGCTATTGTTTTTTTGGATGAACGGCTATCCACTCTCCAGACCGATAGCAACGGTACCGATCTTATAACCAGTACACCGTTATTGATTGGAGATATCGGACTTCAAGTCGTAGCAGCTCAGCTTGTCCCAGAGCACATAAATAGTGTAATAGTGTCGTTGGTGGGAATGGTAGGGGTTGTCGCAATTGAAGGAATCAATATAAACATTACGATTAGTATCGAACGAAATGGGGCAGACACGTTTGGGTCTGGTACCGTAATATTCCAGCAAGTTTTCAACTCGCAAGGAATATCAGCTTACGGTGCTTTCCCTATCGTTGCGGGTGACTTCCCTCCTGCGGAAGCTGTGTTGGCAGGACAAATTCGCTATACCATGTTTGTTAGCGTCTCAAATACGACACAAACATTAGCCGGCCCTGTAACATTTAACGGAATTGCTTCGACTGGAACAACGACTTAGAGTAAATAAATCCCAAAGGTTTTTACCATTAAGGCAGCCAATTACAGGCTGTCTTTTCGTGCTGATAAATTGATGCTTGCCAATAGCTGCGGAGTTATGTTTGATTATAGGGAGCTTTAGAAACGGCATTCATCTGTTAGGTTAAATCAATACATACAAGGAGCGATCCACAGTTGAAAAGGGCTAGAAATGTAGCAGTGTTGGTATATGAAAAAGTGGATTTGCTTGATGTTGCGGGTCCCTTTGATGTTTTTGCCTTGTCGAGCAAATGGGGGGAGGACTTTAACGTGTACACGGTAGGAGAGAGTTCGATTCCGGTGAACACGATAAGCGGCCTGAGTATGAATCCCAAGCACAGCTTTGATGATTGTCCTACACCGGATATTCTAATTGTGCCAGGAGGCATAGGTGCGCGGACAACGATGTACGATGAATCTATTACGACCTGGATACGTAAAACGGCCGAGCAGGCCGAGCTTGTGTTGTCTGTTTGCTCAGGAGCGCTCCTGTTGGCTACAGCAAATCTACTGGGTGGCTTAAAGGTTACGACCCATCGCAGAGCCTTTGATCTATTGCGACAGGTTATACCTCAATCGGCCACTGTTGTTGAGAATGTTCGTTATGTTGATAACGGCAAAATCATCTTATCAGCCGGTGTGACCGCGGGGATCGATGCGGCGATTCATATCGTTTCTAGGCTGCATGGTTCAGAGAGAGCTCTTGAAACCGCGTCAATGCTGGAACATGACTGGAGTGGGCGGCTCATAGTAAGAAAGGCTCAAAGCGAGGATATTGACGCCATGCAGCAATTATATGTAGAAGCTGCCAAGTGGATTAGTTCCATGAAAGGGATTCTTCAATGGGGTGAAGAAGATTTTACCCGGGAATATATTGAGCAATTTATCCATGAAAAAGAAGTTTTCGTCGCTTATATAAACGGTGAACTCGCTGGCTGCTTCTCTATTCAATGGGAATATGAAATGATATGGGGCGACTTGTTCCATGATCAAGCCGGTTACGTGCATCGACTAGCCGTTTCGCGGAATATTAAGGGACAGGGGATCGGAAGCCGATTGCTGGATTGGGCAGAAGCTTATATTAAAAATAAAGGAAAGGCATGGATGCGTCTGGACTGCATGGCTGACAATCCACCATTGAATGATTACTATCAAAGCCAAGGTCTGGTCTATTGTGGGAGACATAATGATTCTAGATGGAGCGCGAATTTATATGAGCGTAAAATTAAGTAGATCAATAACCTAGCACCAATCTACTAAAACCTCCATATACTATGTTATTAAGTAGGAGGTGATAGAAATGGCCATTCAATTTTTGGATCAACGCTTGTCCACTTTTCTCATTGATAGCAGTGGTTCTGGATCGATATCTGATACTCCGACACTAATTGGAGATATTGGACTTCAGGTCGTAGCGGCACAGCTTGTACCTGAACATCTTACTAGTGTTCGAGTGTCGTTGACTGGAATGGCAGGGATAATAACGAACCCCGAGGCCGATGCAAGCATTACGCTTTGCATCGAAAAAAATGGGACGAATACGCTGGGGTCTGGCACCGTAATATTCCGTGAGGACTTCGACACGAACTTTATACCTGCATTCAGTCCATTAGCTGTTATTGCGGGTGACTTCCCTACTGCAGCGGAGGTTTCGGCAGGGCAAATTCGCTACACCTTGTTTGCCAGCTCCACAGGGGTGCCGCTTACACTGAACGGTCCAGTAACTTTTAACGGTTCCGCTTCAACTGGAACGACGACTTAGAGCAAATAAGATTTTTCCGCTAAGACAGCCAATCACTGGCTGTTTTTTCGTTTTTTAACATTAGAATAATGGGAAGACACCTAACACCAATCTATTAAAACCTTCATATACTATTTTATCAAGTAGGAGGTGATAGATATGGCTATTCAATTTTTGGATCAACGCGTGTCCACTTTTCTCATTGATAGCAGCGGTGCCGAACTCATAGCCGCAACCCCGTTATTAATTGGAGATATTGGACTTCAGGTCGTAGCCGCTCAGGACGTAAATAATGTTCTAGTGTCACTGACTGGAATGGCTGGGATTGTAGGTAACTTAGAACTCGATGCAATCATTACACTTACCGTCGAAAAAAATGGGACAGATACTCTTGGGTCGGGCACCGTAGTATTTCAAGAAGACTTCGAAACGAGCTTCGTGCCCGCATTCAGTCCATTAGTCGTTGTTGCGGGTGACTCCCCTACTGCAGCGGAGGTTTTGGCAGGGCAAATTCGTTATACCTTGTTTGCCAGCGCTTCAGAGGGAGCATTTTTAGTATCTGGTCCAGTAACTTTTAACGGCGTTGCTTCTGCTGGAACGACGGATTAAGGCAATGAATTCCGTTAAGGCGGTCAATTACTGGCTGTCCTTTTCACAAAGAGACGCAGCGGCACACTTAGACTAGAACATATAGTCTTAAGTTGCCGCTGTACTAGTTTAACTGGAGTTTTCAGAATGTAATGACAACCTCTTTTTATCTTCGTATAATTGTTCAGTAAAATCATGGAAAAAAAGGATGGGTTCAAGTTGGATATTCTAATGGGTACATATGCTTACACTCAAGAACAGATGAAAGCCTGGATCAACCGCTTCGTTCCTAACCATGAGCCTTACTTCTTGATAAATGAGAAATTTGTCTGGCAGTTGGAAAAACTGGGGTTCGTCGTCCTGACCTCTGGGGAATTCTATAAAACTTATGCTAATTTCGGGCTTCATTATGGAATGGAGATTCGCTTTTGGGAGTTAGAACCGTTTAACTATGTGTGGACTGCGAGCCCACAAGATTTGAAGAGAATACCGCCGGAACTGCTCAGTAACATCCGCAAGGAGCAGCTGCAGCTTTCAAGAGGATATTTTTATTCCGAATCATGGCTTCAGAAGTATGGACTGGCCGAAGATTTAACCCATACCAACATCGATACTTTAGATAACGACGGGGAAAAATGGTTCGTACTTACATATGAAGGCTGGCATTGGCTGCAGCCTGCAGTCCAGGAAGCGTGGATGGCGGCCTGGATCCGGGAGCGGCTCATGAACAGCCTTCATCTCTCCATAGCGAGCTGCTGCCGAACCTGCCATCCTATTTAGAAGCGCTCGTTATGCGTTTTGCCAATCGCTTTGCAGATCGCTCTGGGGCCAATTGTTTTGCTGCCACATTGGCGTTTGCTTCCGGGAAAATTGATCATGCACAATCCATAATCGATTTATGGCTTCATGAAAATCCCTTCCGACGTGGGCTGGCCACTCTCGGTTATGGAGCTGTTGCAACGTTTCGGGACAAATCGCAGGTTGCAGATATTCAGCCACTGGATGTGCTGCTCTGGGAGGACAGGCAAGGAATCGGGCAGCATGCCGCATTTTGCCTAACACCAGACTATGTCCTGAACAAGATGGGGCAAAGCTGGGTCCAGCCTTGGAGCATTGTTTCCTTTGACGATGTGGCGGATTATAACGGAATTCTATCAAGTGGGGGACGGATTGTTATTTATCGGAAAGTATAAAAGCAAGGTACCCTTAAACTCGCAAGCCGGGGCTGGGGTGCCTTTTTGATTCCCCTATTAGAACATATTCAATTTTTCCAATATGTGCTAATATGGACTAAACGTCCATATTTAACACAGTGGGAGGAAAAGTTGATGGAAAAGCTGGATCCATCCTTAAAGGCATTGGAAATCATAGAAGCCTGCGCTAAATCGGGCTCAGAGGGCATAGGGGTTACTGAAATTGTTCATGAAACAGGATTAAGTAGAAGTACGGTACACAGACTGGTGACCTCGCTTACGGAATCCTTTTATCTTCGAAGGGTTGGAACGAGCAAAAAGTTTAAATTGGGATACAGGCTGCTTCGTTTGACAGATTCTCTCACCAATGACCTGAAGATCAAGGATATAGCCTCGCCTTATTTGCACCAGTTATCTGAAACGACCCAAGAGGCAGTGCATCTTATTCAAATGGACGGCAGTTACGCCGTATATGTCGATAAAATCGATAGTCCTCAGCCAGTCGGATTACTCTCCAAAATTGGAACTCGAATTATGCTTCATTGTACAGGGGCAGGCAAGGTGCTTTTGGCACATTTAAGTGTTGAGCAAAGGGAGCGCATTGTTCAAGAGGTAGGACTGCCACCGCAAACTCCTTATAGTATAACGGATGCAGCAAAATTAAATCAGGAGCTGGCAGTCATAAAAGAGCAAGGATATTCGATCGATCGAATGGAGAATCGCGAAGGTATCTATTGTATCGCCGGTCCAATTTACGACCATCGTAATGAGGTCATAGCAGCGTTCAGTGTGTCAGGACCATCCTACCGCTTTTCATTAGAACAGTTGAATTCTCATATTCCAGATGTCAAAGAGACAACCAGACTGATCTCCGAACAGCTGGGATTTCGGAGCTAAATAGCCCCGTTATCAAAGTCTGAATATTGTCGTTTGAATCAAGAGGATTGAAAAGGCTTACAAATTTTATTTTACTCCTAAAAATGGATGTGATATACTCGGTTTGTACCAAATAAGAGACGTTATCCCATATTTGAAACAAATAGGGAGGGGGCGTATTGATGGCACAATCCAGTAATCCAAATTCGCCGAAAAGCTTGAACGGAATTATTTCGGCTATGGTGACACCTTTACTTGCTTCGGGCGACGATGTCGATCTGGAAGGTGTCAAGAGCTTAGTACATTTTTTGCTCGATAAAGGGATTCATGGCTTATTCCCGCTAGGCTCAACAGGTGAAGGAGTGCTGTTAACCGAAGGCGTTCGAATGAAAATGGCCGAGATGGTTATGCAAGAGGTACAAGGACAAGTACCGGTTATCGTTCATTCAGGAGCTTTCAGAGTTGGAGAAGTCATTCGGCTTTCCAATCATGCCAAGGATATCGGTGCGGATGGGGTGTCCGTCATCCCGCCGAGTTATTATTCCATGGATGAGCAAGCTCTTCTGCAATATTTCTCCATGATTGCTGAAGAACTCGATCCATTCCCGATTTATTTATACAACATTCCTTCCAACGCCAAAAATGCCATTTCTATTCCTCTCTTTGCCAAGTTATCGCAAAAACATCTCAATATTCACGGTATGAAAGAAAGCAGTATGGACTTCTCTAATTTTTACGAGCTGGTACAAGCGGCGAGACCCGAGCAAATTAAGCTGATGGGTAATGACGACCAAATTTTTGCTTCCCTATGTATTGGCGGAAACGGGGCCATCTCGGCCGGTTCAACGGCTGTACCAGAGCCTTATATCGAACTTTACCGGGCTTATGTGGATGGAGATTTGGCTAAAGCGTTCTATTGGCAGACGATCTGCTCCAAGGTAAAAAAAATGCTTGTCAAATCATGCCCTGTCGCCCCGCACAAAAAAGTGTTGCAGCTGCGTAATGTGATGGCCGACAAGGTTAGCCCGCCCTTAAGGCAGCTGAATGAGAATGAGTTAGCGGATTTGCAAAGCTCTTTGAAAGACCTCGGTTATTTTAGTTACCCATCTTAATAAAAAAGGGGTATCCGAATGAATATAGGGATTCTTTCAAGCTCTTTTGGTGTGAAGGCGCTTCACGAATTAACGCTGGCGATGAGTCAGTACGGTTTTCGTACCACTCAGGTAAATTTGAAATGGATCCGTGATATCGATTCATCGTCTGGAAAGCTGAGCACAGGGCTGGCCAATCATGTGGCGGAAGCGTTCGAGCTACATGGAATCCGTATTCCATCTCTAGGCTGCTACACAAATTTAATTCATCCGGATGTTGAGGAGCGAAATCGAGGGATTCGTAGAATCAAGGAGCATATTCGCTTTGCCAGAGATTTTGGCTCCAGCTCCGTCGCTACAGAAACAGGAACGCTCAATATTGAGAACCAATTTGAAGGGCATGCGGGCAATCAAAGCGAGGATAATTGGAATCTGCTGACGGATATTGTTTCTGAGTTGCTTGAGGAAGCGGAAAAATGGGGCGTTCATCTGGCGCTTGAAGGTTTCACCAAAAATGTAATCGATACGCCTGAGCGGATGCAGCGCATGCTTGAAAAATATCCGACGTCCAATCTGGGAATCGTTATGGACCCATGTAACTTCATTGACGAAGCAAATATGGACCAGCAGGAATCCGTTATGGATGATGCGTTCGAGCGACTGGGCGAGCATATTTTACTGGCGCATGCCAAGGATTTCTTGATCTACGAAGGGAAAATGGTTCAGCCCGCTGCCGGTATGGGATTGTTGAATTATCCCCATTATCTGGAGCACCTGCTGCAAAGCAAGCCGCATGTTCATCTTTATCTGGAGCATGTACACGAAGATCAAATGCTTCAAGCTTTAGGCATTGTGAGCAATCACATCAAGGGGATAAATGCCGATAAGCAATGAACCCTATACGATCTGAAATGGAGGCTATTCAATGATAAAAAAGAGGTCAGCTATTGCTCTTTCTTTAATCATTGCTTTTTCGATGCTCCTTGCGGCTTGCAGCGATGGTACGGGTTCGAATGAGCAGGCAGGTGCAAAGGGGAAAAAAGGGGATAAACAAACGATCAACTTTATCCATTGGCGCGGTGAAGATACTGAAGCGTTCAAAAGCATCATCGCTAAATTCGAAAAGGAAAATGCTGACATTAAGGTTGACATGACGGTGTTCAGTTCCGGGGACCCCTACGCGAATGCTCTGCAAGCGATGATTTTATCGGGGGAAGGGGCGGATGTGTTTGTCTCCGCTCCAGGTGCACAATTCAATAACTTGCTGAAATCACAATCCTTCGAGGATCTAAGCGGCTCTCCACTGCTGGAAAACTTCACTCCGGAGTTGATCGAAGCGGGGAAATCGGACGGTAAACAATATGCTTTACCTTATCAGCTCGTTTACAATGTTCCCGTTTACAATAAAAGCTTGTTCGAAAAACTAGGGATTCAGGTACCAAGCGATTGGGATGGATTTCTCGCGATGTGCCAAAAGCTGAAAGATAATGGCATTACTCCAATTCTCTACGGTTACGATGTATCGCCGGGACAACTAATCAACACGCTTGTAATGAACAATATGCCTGACAAGGACACATTCACGAAGTTTCAAACGGGTGAAGTTAAAGCGACGGACCCCTGGTTCGTCAAAACACTGGAGCAATTCAAAGTATTGGTTGATAAAGGATACATCCAGAAAAATGCAACAGGCACCAAATATGAGGGAGCGCTGGCCCTCTTCGCTCAGGAAAAAGGCGCGATTCTAGCCGCAGGATCGTATGCGATGGCGACCATTGCCAAGCAAAATCCGAATATTGAACAAGGTTTGCTGGCCCCAATCACAACTTCAGCTGCCGATATGAAGTACGAAGGCATTCATACGACAACATTCATGTTGGGGGTTAATGCAAAATCCAAGTACAAAGAAGCGGCAACAAAATTTATTGAATACCTCACAAAACCTGAAAACGCTTCCGAATATGCAAATGCTACTGGACAATTGCTGACCGTCAAAAATGTTAAGTATGGCACGAAGGAATTAGGCATCCAAGGCCAGTGGACGTCGAAGAAAACTGTGTTCCAGCCAAGGCTGATCAACACGAACAAAAAAATAGAAACGGCGCTTAATGAATCATTAAATATGATTGTAAGCGGAACAAGCGTTGAGAAGACGATCTCCACAACTCAAGCGGAAATTGACCGCAACCTTACGAAATAGGCGGGGAGACACAGGGGGCGCTTTGCCCTCATCTTCCAAGAGAAGGGAGAGGCGCTCATTTGAAAGCGAGAAACGGAACGTTATGGCTTTTCATTCTTCCAGGCTTAATCTTGTATTCCATATTTTTTATCGTGCCTGCGGGTTCCTCGCTGCTGCTCAGCTTAACCAATTGGGATGGCATGACATACCGCTTCGATTGGGTTGGTTTGAAGCATTACGGCGATCTCGCACAAGATCCTATATTTGGCAAAGCATTAAGCAACAACGTCAAGTTCAGCTTAACCGTGATCATCTTCCAATTCGGCCTCTCCTTATTTTTTGCCATCCTCGTTATGAAAAACACCAAGCTTAACGTTTTCTATCGAACGATATTTTTCTTCCCAACCGTCGTTTCATCGGTATCGATTGGCTTCATATGGATGTTCGTCTACGATCCTAACATCGGTTCATTAAATCTATTGCTGAATTCACTAGGCCTCGACTCACTTGCCCGCTCTTGGTTAGGAGAGCCGAATCTGGCCATTTACAGCATCGCATTTGTGCAGTTCTGGGGTCATACCGGCCAGGTCATGATTATTTTTATCGCAGGTCTGCAATCGATTCCGAAGGATCTGTACGAAGTCGCCAATATCGAAGGGGCAAGCAAATGGAACGCGTTCCGTTATGTTACATGGCCACTGCTGGCGCCATCTGCAGCCATCGTGCTCGCTTATACAACGATTCAATCTTTTAAATCATTTGACCTGATCATATCCATGACCGATGGTGGACCTAACAATGCCAGTGAAATATTGTCTACATTTATGTACCACCAGGCCTTCACCTACTATAGCTTCGGTTATGCGACAGCTTCCGCTGTTGTGCTGATGCTGATCATCATGGTCGTGACCTACTTCCAATTCCGGCTGCTCAAAGCGGATCGCGTCGTCTATTGAACACCTTAAGCTAAAGTGGGGTGATAAAAATGAAAGCGCTAGCCGGAAAAACGAGTAAACAAGCACTGTTGATCATGTATGTTTTGATCGTACTGCTGCCATTTACCGTTATGTTTTTCGCTACTTTCAAGTCGATGTCGGGACTGTTTCAGGACCCATTCGGCTTACCAGAATCATTTGCGCTCACGAATTATTTTGAATTATTCCGTCAAGAAAATATGCTTCTCTACTTCAAAAACAGTGGAGTCGTCACGCTTTTTTCCATCACATCCATTCTTTTTATGTCGAGCTTGGTCGCCTTTGGAATAACCCGAATGTCCGGCCGAAAGGCTGCGCTGTTATTTGCCTTCTTTTCACTAGGCATGACGATTCCTTCCCAGACGAGTATTATCCCGCTATTTATTATGATGTCGAAGCTAGGGTTAACGAACTCGCAGTTGGGGCTAGTACTCGTAGAAACGGCGTTTATTATCCCGATTGGCGTGTTTATATTAACCGGCTTTATGAAAACAATTCCGCAAGAGATGATTGAAGCTGCACAGATGGACGGAGCCAACGAATGGTATATCTATCAGCGCATAGCGATGCCAATTTCCCTTCCTTCTGTCGCAACACTGGCTATTTTTGCGCTGATGATCGTGTGGAACAACCTGTTGCTGCCGCTATTGCTGCTCAAATCGTCAGCGCTTAAAACGCTGCCGCTGAAATTGCTAGAATTCAAGGGTGAATATTTGACCAATTATCCTCTGCTCTTTTCAGCTGTCGTTGTCATTTCGATTCCGATGATTGTCCTGTATATATTTTTACAACGTTATTTCATTGAAGGCGTAACCGCAGGTTCGATCAAAGGATAAATGAAGGAGTGATATGGATGAGAGCAGTGCAAATCGGTGTAGGCAGCGAAACGTTCGGAAGAACGTGGCGAAAAGGGTTAATTCAAATCGAAGGTGTCGAGATCGTCGGGTTAATCGACCCCAATCCGTCCTACTTGAAAGAGTCGCGTGAATTTTTTGGTCTGCCGGAAGAGAGCTGCGCAAGCTGGGCCAGCAAGGAGTTTTACGACCGGGTCCAGGCTGATTTTATTATCGATTCAACGCCCCATGCGTTCCATTACAAAAATGCGCTTGAGGCGATGAGGTTCGGGTTGAATGTTATCGTCGTCAAACCGATGAGCGATAGCTTCGCGACAGCAGACACGATGGTTAATGAAGCGACTCGATTAGGGAAAAAGCTGGTCGTCGCTCAGCAAATCCGCTTTATGGAGTCGGTGCTGCAGCTACGCAAGCTGATTGGCGACGGCATGATTGGAGATATTGCCTACATTCAGGCGGACAGCTATTTTACGAGACAGGGACCTGTAAGGGATAAATGGTACCAGCCGCATCCGCTGCTGCTAGAATGCGCGATCCATCAGTTCGATCTGATTCGCTGGATATCGGGACTAGAGCCCGAATCGGTCATCGCCGATGCTTGGAATATGCCTTGGAATGAAGAGGTATGGGGGAAAAAGAGTGCGATTGCCTTATTCCACATGAGTAATGGCAGCAGAGCTTTATTCCGCGGGTTATCCACCGACCAGCCAGGAGAGAGCTATCCCGGACATTGGGAGATTGAGGGAACCAATGGTGTGCTCAGCTTGGTTAAAGGCAATATTTTGCTGAACGGAAATAGAATCTGGCCCGCTGAAGAGCAGAGCGAAGCCGAGCTCGACATTCTTACCTTGAATGCTGAGGTGCTGAAGGACGCATTGGCTTATTTTGCAGGCTCCGAAACACCGGTCCTTACAGGGGCGGACAATTTAAAAAGCTTGAAAATGGCTTTTGCTTGCATTGAGTCGTCGGACAAAGGATCTAAAATCCACTTATAGCTTATTTGATCCTACTAGATAAGGTTGGAGGGAATAGAATGTCGAATGATCAATCGGGAACCGGACAGAAGATAGCGAACGCCAAGACGGCCGCCGAACCCTACAACGTAGCGCCTAGCGATTATGAGGGTTATATGCAGGAAGCGCGCAACCACGACCGCGATTTATGGGAGAACAATGGATGGGGCATTCGCTCGATTGAAGGAGAGCATGACACTCTGGTCTGGACTTCGCCTTATCATTTTCGTTCAAGGCCGGAAAAGGGTCCCTTTGCATTCGAGGAAGCAAGCATTTTACAGACGATGGTGGTCGACGTTCATTTCACCAAAGAGCAGAAGCAGCAGATGAACGACAATGATTTTCACCTTACAGGCTGGAACGGAGTCGAGGATCTGAGACCTGTTGAAGATCTGACTATCCGCAGCGAACAGGATCGGACAGTATGGGAAATCGGCGGTATGACCTACGAGGCTGCACCTCCTGTTTGGAAGGTTCACGGCAAAGATCGCAAAATAGAGTACGATTTTACATTTAAGGCGAATGATCCGGCAATCTGGATGACGGACCCGACCAAGAGCGCTGTTGAGATCGGGGACCGCTGGCACATGATCTATGTGGATGCAGACGGCAAGTTGGTGACGCCGAATAGAACGATACCCGTATCAGGTATGGCATGGCATGAACGGCATGTTCATTTGTCCACAACCTATGATCCAGCGTCGTTATTGAAGGGCAGAGGGCTCGTTATTCATAATGCCTTTTCACGAGACTTTCAAGTGTTTTTCCTGGCCCGTCCGGATTTAGGTGTATATCGCGCCAAGGTCATCAGCCCTGGCGGATTGATCGATTTCTACGGAGAGAGCGAGATTCGGATGACGATGGACCGGCACTGGACCGATCCGCGAAGCAAATTTGAAATTCCATGCGCCTGGACTATCGAGCTGGAGAACGAACAAGGCAAGCTAAGCTTGAGCGTGACCGGTTTTGCTCGCTCCTACTATTTATGGAACAACTTGCGCCGAGGCGTAAATGTGCTGTACTGGTGGCTTGCAGAATCCAATGGAGTATGGACCGACAAGCGAACTGGAACCACGACAAACCTTACCGACCTGAAACATGTCGTGCATGCGAACCGGGCTTTTTACCATTATTCCAACTAAGAAAGGTGGAGTGGAAGTATGAAAGCGATCCTGCGCGAGGTTAACGTTTATGGCGTCAAGGTGCCTCGGAAGGGAACCTGGTCGCTGCATCGAGGGACCATTCCTACCCACTCGACATTCACTCTAGTAAAGCTAGTTTCAGAGGATGGAGTGGTAGGGTGGGGAGAGGCGACCATTCCGTTCCCGACTATAAAACCTTTGATCGAGTATTATTTGTCCGATCTGTTAATCGGGCGCAATGCGCTGGACATCGGTCACATTCATGATGAGATCGACCGTGTAGAAATGATGGTCATGGAGCGAATCGGCTTCTGGAATCCGGCGCGCGCGGCAATCGATATTGCGCTCCATGATATGAAGGGCAAATATCTGGGTCTCCCGGTGTCTGCGTTGCTCGGCAGCTCTTATCGCGATCGAATTCCAATGATCAAAAATGTCGGCATCGGCGACGTGAACAACTCGGTTCAAATTGCCGAGCGTCTTGTCGAAGATGGCTATCGCACAGTGAAAATTCGTGTTGGCGCGGATGAAAAGCTGGATGTCGCCCGCATTACGGCTCTGCACAACCATCTCGGACCCGACATTCCCATCCGGGCCGATGCCAATCAGGCTTGGAATTTGAAACAAGCGGTCTCCATTATTAAGCGGATGGAGGTCAATGGCCTGGAAAGCATTGAGCAGCCGCTCAAGCGTTGGGATATTAACGGCGCACGCGAACTAATGTCGCTTATAGAAGCGCCGATCATGGCCGATGAGGGCTTCTGGACGTTGGATGAAGCGATGGCGCTTATGCAGAACAGAGCTGTTAATATTTTACACCTGTACTTATCCAAATGTGGCGGGTTATATCCAGCGATGCAAATCGTTAATGCAGCCCGCGCTTTTGATGTTGACGTTACGCTTGGCGAACGGCTACCGCTCGGCATTTGCGAAGCAGCGGATGCGCATTTTGCCGCTGTTCTGCCGAAGCTGCGCTATCCTTGCGCGATCTCTTACGATCTCAACGAGGACGATCTGCTCACCAGTTCTTTGCAAAGATCGGCCGGTTGTCTCCATGTTCCGGAAGGGATTGGGCTCGGAATTGAGGTCGACGAGCATAAAGTTTCCTTTTACTCGGAGTAATTAACTCACCATGTGCTACTAAGGGTTCATCGGGAAAACGGGAGGGGAGGAATTCCTTTGGGGGTAGGAGATACAAATGCTTCCAGCCATGCTGAGACTGCTGAGCCAGGCAAAACCGATGCGGGGGCAAGCTGTGAAACGACGGATTCATATGGCTGCAAAGCGCTGCGACTGCAGTCGAATGGTTATGAGGCGACTATTCTTCCCGAGCGGGGCGGTAATTTAATCTCGTTTGGCCTGAGGCAATATCGCTTCCTTCGTTCCCCTCGTCCCGATCAGGAGGTGGAATTTAACGAGAAGCCGTCTCGTTACGGCACTCCCGTCTTGTTTCCGCCCAATCGTATCGATGGGGGAGTATTCCAAGCCGCTGGCAAAACGTATCGATTTCCGATTAACGAGCAGTCTCTCGGCAATCACATCCATGGGCTATTTGTACGCCAGCCATGGCTCATTCTTAATAGCGGCACGAATGGGGATGAAGCGTACGCAGAAATCGGCCAGTTAGTGGATGAATTTCACCCCGTTTATGCTCAGTTTCCACATCAATTCGAGTTCCGCATTCGTTACTCGCTATCGGCAGCCGGCCTATTGCAGCAGGTGAGTATTGTGAATACCGGGGCCGATCCCTTGCCCTGCATGTTGGGCTTTCATACGGCATTTCAGGTCCCCTTTTCCCCAGAAGGAAAAGGGGAGGATTACAACTTGAACGTTACGCTCGGCGAGCGTTGGGAAACCGATGAGCGAATGCTGCCAACGGGAAAACGGCTGCCTTTAGACGGTGAGGACCTACTCATTGCAGGTAGTGGAACATCTCCATTCGCCAGGGAATGGGCCGATTATTATACGGCGAAAGCTCGGGCTAACAGCGAAGGAATCCCCGTCAACTTGATGGAGCTGACGGATCGGAAGCTCAAGATCAAGCTCATCTATGAGGTAGGTCAGCCTTATGGGCATTGGGTGTTATGGAACGATTCGGCAGCAGGGGATTTCATATGTGTCGAGCCGCAAACCTGTGCAGTCAACGCAGCGAATCTGAACCTTCCGGCAGAGGAGAGTGGACTTATCATGCTGCAGCCAGGTGCAGTATGGGAGGCGACATGCAGGCTGTACGCTGAATTCGATAGAGAGGAGGACAAGGCGGATGGCGGAAGATTTGCGAGATAAAGTCGTGATGGTGACAGGCTCGGCCAAAAGCATCGGCAAAGGCATAGCACTGGAATTCGCTGGTCACGGCTGTAAGCTGATCATTGCCGACAAGGATGAATCCGCCGGTGAAGCGACCGCAGCGCAGATCAGGGCTGGCGGGGGATCGGCGCAATTCATTCATATGGATTTGACCTCTTCCGAGGGGATCGTCATGGCAATTGAGCGTGCTGAAGCCGACTATGGCGCCATCGACACACTGGTCAATAACGCAGCGATCGTTGAGCCGCTCAAGCCTTTTCTGGAGCTATCGGTGGAGGAGTGGGACTATGTGATGCGCGCCAACGTAACCGGCACGTTCCTGCTCAGTCAAGCCGCGGCCAGACTGATGGTCCGTCAGGGCAACGGAGGAACCATTCTCAACCTGCTTGCCATCCAGACGGAAAGCCCGTTGCCCGGTTATGCGGCGTACTGCACGAGCAAAGGGGGGTTAGAAGTATTGACCCGGTCGATGGCGGTTGAGCTGGCTCCATATCAAATCCGGGTAAATGGGATTTCACTCGGTGCGGTTTATGCGGACTCGGTCCGGCGTAATCTGCCCCAGGATCAGTATCCGCCGGGGCAGGATGACTTTGAACAAGTGCCCCCTGAGCTGGATGCGTCTTCCGGTACATTAGTCGGCAGGCTTGGCAGACCATCCGATGCCGGCAAGCTGGCCGTATTCCTCGCTTCATCCGCCGCAAGCTTCTTGACCGGTGCTGTGTATAAAGCGGATGGTGGCCGATTGCTTAACAGGAGGCTGGTCACATGAGTTTAGCTGTCAAAGGACTGCACCGAATTCCATGTTTGATCGGCGGTAATAAACCGCTTTATCAGCATGTGCTGGAGGGTGAGGATACGGTCGTATGGATCGATACAGGCATCGCCTCGACGCCGCAGCAGGAGATGATCCCTTATTGGCAAAGTCATGCCAGCTCGGACGAAGCGGGGCAGAAAAAACAGCTGCTTGTCATCACACATGCAGATGTTGATCATTTTGGCGGTTACGCGCAAATGAAGCAATGGCTGCCGCAATTGAGCTCGATGGCACATCGCGCCGATGTTGCCTGGATTGCCGATCCCGAACGGATTATAACCGAGCGGTACAATATGCACGCGGCAGACGGACTCCAATTAACAACAGAGCGGATCGATCAGTTGAAGGAACGCGGCGGCGGTGGCGGACGGATCGATATGAGCCTAGCCGGCGGAGAAACGATTCAGCTTGGAGAGGCGGGGGAATGGCAATTGCTCCATACGCCCGGTCATACTCCCGGGCATCTCATTCTTTGGGAGCAGAGCTCCCGAACCGCGGTCATTGGCGATGCTGTGCTTGGCTGCGGGCTACTGAATACAGCAGGAGAGTTGGTTGCTCCACCACCTTATTATGATTGTGGCAGCTACAGGGACACGATCCAGCTCCTCCGTTCCTTGCAACCGGATGTTGTGTACAGCTCCCACTTCCCAGTTATGGAAGCTGCAGCTTTTCAACGTTTTCTGGATGAAAGCTTGGAAATGACGAGGCAGCTAGAACATGTTCTAGTGTTGCTTCCCAAAGGACGAAGCTACACGCTCGGAGAGTTATGCCTGGAAGCGGGAACACAACTCGGTTATTGGCCTGAGTCGGCCTGGAACGGGTTATGCGATCCATTATCCGCGCATTTGCTGGAGAAATCTCGCGAGGGTAGTGTGCGTTCGTCGTTTGACGAGGGGCTGCGACTGTATTCTTTTAACTGAAGCGAGGAGGGTGATCACTATGAACGAGGCCTCCAAGATGGAGGGGCGCATGTACATGAATGGTGAATGGGTCCCATCCATCCGTTCAAGCGTAAGAGATGTCCTCAATCCGGCCACCGGGAGTGTAGTGGGTACAATTCCGGCTGCAACCCGCGAAGACGCCGCACGGGCAGTTGACTATGCGCATGATGCTTTCCAAACCTGGTCCCGAATGCCGGCTCCTAGTCGTGCGGCTCTAATCATTATCGCTGGCGAAAAAATAAAACAACGGAAACATGAGATTGCCGAAATTTTAACGTTAGAGCAGGGGAAACCGCTTGCCGAGTCCATCGGTGAAGTCATGATTGCCGCGGATTATTTGATCTGGTACGGGCAGGAAGCACGGAGAATTTACGGAGAAACGATCCCGGCATCCGCTGAAGATAAACGAATTATCGTCATCCGTCAGCCAGTTGGAGTCGTCGGAGCGATTACGCCGTGGAATTTCCCCGCTTCCATGATTGCCCGCAAGATCGGCCCCGCGTTGGCGGCTGGCTGCACAGTCGTGTTGAAACCTGCGGACGCCACGCCATTAACTGCGGTTAAGCTGATGGAGGTATTTCATGAATGCGGATTTCCTCCTGGGGTTATCAATTTGGTCACGGGAAAAGGCAGTGTGGTCGGCGCGGAATGGTTAGCCAACAAAAAAGTGAGCAAAATTGCGTTTACCGGTTCGACCGAGGTCGGCAAGCTTTTGCTGCAAGATGCGGCTTCTCAAGTTAAACGGATGACGATGGAGCTTGGCGGTCACGCGCCGTTTATCGTTTTTGACGATGCCAATCTGGACGAAGCGGTGGAAGCCTGCCTAGTTAGCAAATACCGTAATGCAGGGCAGACATGCATATGCGCCAACCGCGTTTATGTGCAAGCGGGGATAATTGAAGCGTTTACGGTCAAATTGCTCGAGAAAGTCAAGCAACTGAAAATTGGCGATGGTATGGAACCGGGAGTCGAGATCGGCCCGCTCATTAATGAAGAAGCCAGATCCAAGGTACTTCAACAGGTCGAGGATGCATTGGGCAAAGGGGCTAGATTGCTGCATGGCGGCAAGAGCTGGGAGCCTGATAATTCCACTTTGTCATACGGAGCGTTTGTCGAGCCTACCCTGCTTACCGATGTCGATGAGTCGATGGCCATTTGCAGGGAAGAAACGTTCGGGCCAATTGCTCCGCTTATCACATTCCGCACGGAAGAAGAAGTTCTCGCCAAAGCGAACTCATTGGAGTTCGGATTGGCGGCGTATGCTTTTACGCAAGATCTCGGGCGCTCGATCCGCATATCAGAAGGCTTGCAATATGGGATCGTTGGTATCAACGATGCGCTCCCTACGGTCGTTCAAGCTCCATTTGGCGGGTGGAAGGAAAGCGGGCTAGGCAGCGAAGGCGGCAGACAGGGCCTGGATGGGTTCTTGGAAACAAAGTATATATCCATAAAAATGGTTTAATCTTGTGATGGAAGCATGGATCATATGGGGCGGTTTGTTAATCGGCGGTTTTTTGCAGGGTTCGGCAGGGTTTGGAGTTGGGTTGTTCGCAGCTGGCATCCTAACCGCTTTTCTCTCGGTCAAAGACAGCACGTTAATCATATTGGCGCTTACGATCGTCATGTCTTCCTATGTGCTTCTAACTTCATGGCGATATATTCGCTGGAACATGATGGTTTGGGTTTTATGCGGGACGGCCGTAGGCAGAGTAGCAGCCTATTACTTTATTCATTATCGGGGTGAAACAGCGGCAGCCAAGCAATGGCTTGGTTATATGCTGATTGCAGTTGTTGTTTACCTTTCCATTCGTCCGAAGATCGAAAACAAATTCCAGCGTTTCATGAAATGGAACGGGACGGCAGTCGGAATCGGAGCGGTCGGAGGTTTTGTTGGAGGGGCATTTGCAATCGGCGGGCCCATATATGCGCTCTATTTTATCCATCTGTTTCAAGAAAAAAAGGATTATAATGCTACGCTGCAGGCGGTCTTTATCCTGTCCAATCTGTTCACACTTGGCTTGCATGGATGGAGCGGGGATATTAGCCAATTGTTTTGGTTTTATACGATGACAGGGGTTGTACCTGTTCTTGTCGGAGTCATCCTTGGCAGCCTGCTGTTTAATCGCATGTCACGGGCTGCCATACAAAAATGGGCCTATCTTATCGTTGCGCTGTCGGCAATTCGCCTAATTGTGGGATAGAAATATTTAAAAAAAATGAGTTATAGGAGGTTATCACTGTGCACAAGTTTTTGATTCATAAACAAGGCGATCATGTTGGAGTAGCCACCTCGGATATCGAGGCGGGCGAGACGGTAATCGGCGTGTACATGGATGATGATTCAACGATTGAAGCGGTAGCGGCAAGTCCGATTCCGCTTGGCCACAAGATAGCGGTGTCGGATATCGATAAGGACGGGCATGTCATTGAGTATGGATTGCCAATTGGTTTCGCACCGGATGGCTTTAAATTCGGCGATTACGTCCATACCCACAATATCAAAACATTGAGGTGGTAGAGCGATGAAACAACTACTGGGATACAGACGTGAAAACGGCAAGGTCGGCATTCGCAATCATGTCATCATTCTTCCGGTTGACGATATATCCAACGCTGCCTGTGAGGCGGTTGCGAACCATATTCAAGGTACGATGGCATTGCCTCATGCTTACGGCAGGCTGCAGTATGGCAAGGATCTGGAGCTTCATTTCCGCACGATGATCGGCACAGGCTCCAACCCCAACGTAGCTGCAGTCATCGTAATCGGCATCGAGCCCAATTGGACGAATATCATTGCCGAAGGCATTGCCAAAACCGGCAAGCCGGTTGCCGCGTTTTCCATCGAGGGTACAGGCGATCTGGAAGTGGTCCGCCAAGCTTCCTGGAAGGCTAAAGAATTCGTTCAATGGGCATCCGAGCTGCAGCGCGAGCCTATCGAACTGAGCGAGCTCACGGTGAGCATCAAATGTGGCGAATCGGATACAACGACTGGACTTGGCTCATGTCCAACCGTCGCTCAAGCGGTTGATCGGCTGGTTGATGCAGGCGCAACCGTCTTTTTCGGAGAAACGTCCGAGCTGACCGGAGGGGAGCATCTGATCGCTGATCGCTGCGCCACGCCAGAGCTGCGCGAGAAGTTCATGGCGATTTACGATGATTATATTTCTGAGATCAAAAGCTCTGGTGTCGATCTGCTGGGCTCTCAACCGACACAAGGCAATATTGCGGGCGGCTTGTCTACCATCGAAGAAAAAGCACTCGGCAATATTGAGAAAACAGGCACGAAGCAGGTTGTCGGCGTTCTTGAGCCAGCCGAAATGCCAGGCAACGGGCCGGGACTCTATTTCATGGACACCTCATCGGCTGCAGCCGAGTGCATTACGCTGATGGCGGCAGGCGGAGCGGTGCTTCACTTTTTCCCAACCGGTCAAGGCAATATTATCGGCAATCCCATCGAGCCAGTCGTTAAAGTAACAGCCAACCCAAAAACCGTCGCTTCCATGAACGAACATGTGGACGTCGATTGCAGCGGCTTGCTCTCCCGTGAAATCAACCTGACCGAAGCAGGTGATTTGTTGATGGACTATCTATGCCGCGTCGTTAACGGCCGTTTAACGGCTGCCGAAGCGCTTGGACATAAGGAATTTGTGATGACGAAGCTTTACCGCAGCGCGTAACGCAATTAGACCTAAATTGAAAGGCATGTAGCTGGGTGTCTCATTGAGGATCCGGCTACATGTTTTACGGGGTGATTTTTTTGTCTGAGCGAAGCAACATAGTCACTTTCCAGGCGGAACAATTGACGGAGTTTGGCAAAGAGGTTCTTATGGGGCTAGGAATGACGGAGGGGGATGCACTCCTTGCCTCCGATTCTCTGGTGCGGGCGGACCTTGAAGGCAACGAGAGTCACGGCATCAGCCGTTTGCCCATCTATGCGAAGCGAATGAAAGAAGGACGAATTTCCGCGAATGCCAACGTAAGCTTTGAGCAACTCGGGTCGATTTTGCGGGTGGACGGCAACAACGGTTTAGGGCAGGTGGTCGCTTATCGCGCGATTGAGCAGGCAATACCGCTTGCCCGAGAAGACGGAATGATCGGTATTTTTATTCGCAACAGCAATCATTTCGGAACGGCCGCTTATTTTTGTCAACAAGCCTGCAAGCAAGAGATGGCCTTGATCGCGATGACTAATTCTCCTCCGGGAATTGCGCCATGGGGAGGCAAAAAAGCTTTTTTGGGCACAAATCCGCTTGCATTCGGTTTTCCGAGCCGCAGTGGACCGCCCGTTATTATTGACATGTCATCGAGCGTGGTCGCGCGAGGCAAAATTATATTGGCGAATAAAACGGGCGAATCCATTCCGCAAGGCTGGGCGATGGATGAAAATGGCGTTGAAACGACCAGTCCGGCTGCAGCGCTGCGCGGAGCGGTGCTTCCGCTTGGCGGTGCCAAAGGTTATGCGCTTGCGCTGGCGATCGAAATGATGTGCGGCGTGCTCAGCGGAGCGGCATACGGTCCACATGTGAATAATCTTTACAGGGACGAGGACCCGCCCGCGAATGTTGGACATAGCTTCATCCTGATGGATATAGCTAAGTGGATGGATATGGACGATTATTTTGATCTAACGGATCAGCTCCTTCGAGAGATGAAAGAGTCACCAAAAGCATCCGGTACGGATGAAATTTTTTATCCAGGAGAGCGCAGATCGAAGGAGTACACCAAGCGCTCCGATGCTGGGCTGACTGTTCCTCTGGAAGTTGTCGTCGAATTGAAACGGCTTGGCGAAGAAGCCGGAATAGCTTTTCCGGAAGGAGTTCGCTCATGAAAGCGATCATAACAGAACTCAATTGGCCGATTGGTATTGAGCTCTTGCAAGAGCAAGGTTGGGAAGTGCTCTACGATCCTGAGCTGTGGAAATATCGCGAGCGGCTGCAGACGGAATTGCAGAACGCCGAGGTTCTCATCGTCCGTAATCAAACTAAGGTTGACGCGGAGTTGTTGGGCTGGGGAAATCAACTAAGGGTGGTCGGACGGCTCGGCGTAGGGCTGGATAATATCGATCTTCAGACGGCCGCAGACCGAAATATTCCGATTATTTTCGGTAAAAACGCTAATGCGACCTCCGTTGCCGAGTATGTCATTTCCGGATTGTTCGCTTCTTCGCGCTTCTTGCACGGGGCTGATCGGGATGTGAAATCCGGCGGATGGAACCGGAGAAAATATACCGGTGTCGAATTAGCAGGAAAAACACTGGGACTAATCGGAGTCGGGGAAATTGGCCATCGGGTTGCCGTACGCGCCCGAGCGCTTGGACTGAAAGTGATCGGCTATGATCCTTTTGTTGCGCCGTATGATTTTCCTGCAGCGGAGAGCGGGATCGAGCTTGTTGAGATGGACCGGGTAATTGCCGAATCCGATTATATCAGCCTGCATGTGCCGTTAACGGCACAGACCAGACATCTGTTCAATCATGAGCTTTTCCACAAAATGAAACGAACAGCGATTATTATAAACAGTGCCCGTGGCGGCATAATCGATGAACTTGAGCTTAATGAAGCACTGGAAAACGGAGTTATCAGCGGTGCAATTCTGGATGTGCTGGAACAGGAGCCTCCGCCACCGGACCATCCGCTGCTGAAACGTCCTAATTGCCTTATTACTCCCCATATAGCAGGATTGACCGAAGAATCCCAGATCCGTACTGCCGAACTCGTTTCCAATGAAATCATCAGCGAAATGGAAGGGAAACCTTCTTTGTGCAGAGTGAATGGTAAAAGGTAAGAACTAGAGATGAGCTCAACGTCAGGGAGTTGATCGTTCGCATGCCATCCGTACAGCTTCAATCCCAGCCAAGTAAGATGCAGCCGCAATCGGCCAACCGCTGGAAAGGGCTTATAAAAGGAATTGCGCTGACGGTAGTTTTAGCCTATATTTCAGGAAACATCGCTGAGCTTCCCTTTTTCTCGATTATGGGTATCATGATTATTTCCATTATGCTCGGTGTAGTGTGGAATTCGTTTATGGATGTGCCCCTTGATGCATCCGCCGGCATAACCTTCAGCAGCAAATACTTGCTGCGAGCTGGCATTATTTTGATGGGGCTGCGCTTAAACTTGGGTCAAATCGCTGATGCGGGATTATCCGTTTTACTAATTGATATCATTGTAATCGCCGTCACGTTACTTGTAATGATCTATCTCGGTCATAAAATGGGTGTCGACAAACATCTGTCGGCGCTGCTGGCAGTCGGTACCGCTATATGCGGAGCTGCGGCGATTGTCGCTGTTGCTCCACTGATTGGAGCCAAAAAGGAACTAACGGCGATATCCGTTGCTTGTATAGCCACTCTTGGTACAATTGGGGCGCTCGTTTATATCTTTTTATATCCCTACATGGGATTAGAGCCTTATCTGTACGGTGTGCTCGCAGGCTCAACTTTGCATGAATTGGCACATGTCATAGCAGCAGGAGTGCCAAGTGGGACGGTCGGGAGCAACGCAGCGATTGTCGTCAAACTCGGTAGAGTTGCCTTATTAATTCCGGTTGCCTTGATATTGGCCTACTTTTATCGTTCGAAGGATGAGCGGGCGCAAGGGGCGAAAAAAGGATTCAAAAACTTGCCAATCCCGTGGTTTATCTTTGGATTCTTGGCGATGAGCATCGTCAACACGATGGGGATATTGCCTGAAGCGTTCATTACGGCGCTAATAGCGGTAAGCGTATTTTTATTGGCCGCCGCTATGGCAGGGCTTGGCTTGAACATCAAACTCGGTGATTTTAAGAAGGTCGGGAAAAATGCGATTATCGTTGCCATCTTCGGATTTATTGTTCTGGCGCTATTAGGCCAATTGTTAATTGCCGTTTTTTATTAATTGGTTCTAAAATGAAAAAGTACGACTTACCTGCTCATGAAAAGGGCGGGTAGGTCGTACTTTTTTTATTTAAGGCATCGATTTAAAAGCCGCGAACTTCATCTTCCAAGTGTTTATCCTGCCTAATTTCCATGACGAAGAAAAATGATGCGGCTACGAATAACAAAGCAACTGCTGCTTCTTGAACCCATTGTACCAAAAGGATCACCGCCCTTTTTTTAATTCGCATTGGATTACTTGTAATTATAATATAGGTATTGGATACTCATCTGTCAATATCCATTGTAAAGATTGGGCGTTGGGACAGCTTTCCTCCAGAGTTACCTTATAGGAACAGCATATACGATATGCAGCAGGCCATTAATTTGCTGATGTTTGGTCAGGTAACCAAGCTCATCGAACAGCTGCAGCAAATTCGCGAGCGAATGGGGCACTGTAAGTGCTCCTTCGCTTTCTGCTGTTTCCAGTTCCTTTTCCGACTGCATGAGGTCGGTAATGCAAATACGCCCGCGAGGCTTCAGCACTCGGCGCATTTCATGAATGGCGAGCACCTTCTGCTCGTCCGTTAAATGGTGGAAGGCGAAGCTGGAGACGATGAAGTCAAATCGACTCTCTAAATAAGGGAGGGCTAGAAAATTGCCCAGCTTCGTCTCCATGTTGGGAAATTTGAATTGGCAACGCTTCAGCATTTCCTTCGATTGATCGACCCCCGCCATTTCCACGCCCCTTTCCATTAACTTTCCGGCTAAGTTCCCTGTACCGGTTCCAATATCCAACCCTTTTTCGCCTAGAGCTGGATTGAGCCATCTCACTGTTAATTGCAAGGCTTCCTCATAATCCTTGTATTCCCGCAAGCCATCATTATGAACACGCTCATCATGATTTATCGCCAACCGATCAAAACCCCATTTATCCTGCCAGCTGTTCCGCTGCTCACGCAGTCTTTTTGAACCTTCAGCCAGTTCATAGATATTATCTAGCGGAAGTTTTTGCTCTCTTTTTAAGCTATCGATCATACCGTCGGTGGTCTCGATGATTCCCTTGATCTCCAGCCACTTGGAAAATAATACGGAGCGCTGAAGCTCCAGATAATATTGCAACTCTTGTTTGTCTGCATGTTCGATTTTCTCCAAGGCTAACTTGATGTCGCCAATGGCCATGCCTGCTTCGCGCAAAGCAATTATGGTTTGCAGACGCCATATATTCTGTTCGCTGAACTCGCGGTATTGGTTATTCTCCTGTTTATCGGGTTTGATTAGCCCTTTTTCCTCGTAAAAACGAATGGTGCGGGCAGAAATATTGAGTTTCTCCGCCGCTTCTTTGATTTTCATCCTATCCCGCCTTTATATGAGTCCCTTGACCTTCACGTAACGGAAACGTTTAAGGTAATCGTATCACAGCTTAACTATAGGAGGTACTAGACACTATGAAATCAGTGATTAAGGGCGTTACGATTTTAACGATGAATGACGAGATTCCTTTTGTGGGAGATATTTTGATTGAAGGGGATCGCATTGCGGATATTGGAACGGAAATAACGGCTGACGCCGACGAGCTAATAATCGGAACGGGCATGGCAGCGATGCCAGGACTGATTAACGCTCATCAACATACACCGATGAGTTTGTTGAGAGGTTTTTCCGATGATCTCAAGCTAATGGACTGGCTGGACAAAAAAATGCTCCCTGCGGAAGCGAAGATGACCCCGGAAGATGTGTATTGGGGCGCTAAGCTTTCCATGGCCGAAATGATCCGATCCGGCACAACGACGTTTGCAGATATGTATATCAATATGAATGAAATTGCCTTCGCGGTTGAGGAAGTTGGTATGCGTGCCTCTTTGACACGTGGATTGATCTTTCTAACAGATGACGGCGGCAGGAGAATGAACGAAGCACTTGATCTGATCAACCGATGGAGGGGCAAGGCTGATGGGCGGATCACGACAATGCTGGGGCCTCATTCACCCTACACATGTCCGCCTGAGCCTTTTATGGAAGTGATAACTTTAGCGGAGAAGCTGAACGTACCCATTCATACTCATTTGGCGGAGACGAAAGAAGAGGTCATTAAACTAAGAGACAAATACAATCAAACTCCTGCCGAGTATTTATATCATATTGGCCTCTTTGAGAGGGCGCATGTTTTGTTAGCTCACTGTGTTCATTTGAACCGTCGGGATATAGGGTTGTTAAAAGGAATGCGGGGCGGGGTGTCCCATAACCCTGTCAGCAACTTAAAGCTGGGATGCGGCATCGCCCCGGTGCTTGACATGATCGAACAAGGAATAACAGTTGGTTTAGGCACCGATGGAGCAGGAAGCGCTACGACTGTTGATATGTTTGAGGGAATAAAAAGTGCAACTTGGCTGCAAAAGCTGGAATACGGCGACCCAACACGATTGCCAGCCTCACAAGCTTTGCGTATGGCGACCCGAGAAAGCGCCAAATTGCTGAACATCGATTACGAGGTTGGGACCCTCGAAATCGGCAAGAAGGCTGACATCATTTTAGTCGACATGTTAAAGCCCCATTTGCAGCCGATTCACCATATTGAATCTCTTCTTGCATACAGCTCTAATGGTGGAGATGTGGATACAACAATTGTGAATGGTAAAGTGCTCATGAGAGGGGGACAACTGCTTACTATAGATGAAGAAGAATTGTATAAAGAAGTTTCAAGTCGTGCCAAGCGAATTACAGAAGGAATTTAAATAGAGGTCATAGAATTGGTGACATCCTTGATGTCATCAATTTGTTGTTATAATGGCTGTAGAAATGCGAGGTGGAACGTTGAAACGGACCGATAGGCTGATGGGGGCATTCCTTTGTACTCAATGACAGGCCCGACAGGTGGATTCCGCTTATTCCGGATGAGGACTTTAATCAGCATCTACAAGTGCTTATTAGCGAACAGCGAGAGGATGGAGGATGGCCGATCAGTTGGCCGCCCGTCAGCCCAGGTGGAGAAGCGGAGTGGCGGGGGAGTATGACCGTAGATCGGTTATTAACGTTGAGGTCCTTCGGGATGATTTGATGTCCAGATGCGGAGATCAAAGCGATCTTTGACTTGCTTGCTAGGGCGCATAAGTGCATATTTTAAGCTTTTCAGGAATGTATTTATTATTATATAAATATATAACAAACCCCAACAATAAATTATTGATGGGGTTTTATTATGGGCTAATTCATATTAATATACCGATCTAATCGTTATTGAAGAACCCGATAATTTTAGCTGGAATTATGGGATACGTTCATTTTAGATGTCAAAACGTCCAGAATTAGGAGATGAATTGTGTCGAAAATGAGCAGCTCATGGCAAAATAGCTCTATTCCCCCTCGACTTTAAGACGAAACGCTCCTCTTTTGCAAACTCCAACAATGCACATCAATATCTTTACATTCATATCAGCAATCGTTATCTATATAATTATTCCATAAAAAATAAACATTTATATTGAGATAAAGTAGGATCAGTAAAACTAAATTCCTTCTATTGTAATTTGGTTTGCAATATGTAATCATAACTCCAACTTAGATAAAAAGTATGGTTAGGCTGTTTGGTGATTTCATGCATAAACCGTCCAGATCGAAAACGCTATTGTCCTGATTGACAATGAAACAGTGAAAGCAGGGGATTAAGATGAAGGGGTACAACAAGCGGCAAAGGAAAAACTTTCGGATATGACTATTTTAGAGGAGGAGACTTTTGGTTAGTTGTAACCGCTTTCTCGAATAACTGAACATGTCCGTGCCTGCTAATAATGACGACTGGTCAACAACTACAAGGAGGTGGAGTTTCCAGAATCAGCCGATGGTCGCTGAGTGGAAACGATAAGATGGCACTTAAAATCGGAATTGTAGGATTAAACGGAATTGGCAATAATCATGCTGCATGTTACCAAGAGGACGAACTGGCTGATCTTGTCGCCGTTTGCGACGTAGTGAAGGAGCGTGCGGATGCAGCTGCTCAACGCTATGGCGTAAAGGCTTACTATAGCCTGAAAGATATGATTGAGGGCGAGCCCGATTTGCAAATCGTAGACATTGCCACTGGAGGAATCGAAAACGGTAGCTGGCATTATGAACCTGCTATGGAAGCGATCGGCTATGGAAAACACGTCCTCGTGGAAAAGCCACTTTGTCATGACATTCGCCACGGCAGAGAACTTGTCGCTTTAGCCGAAGAGAAAAAGGTTTATCTTGGTTGCAACTTGAATCACTATTTCACCCCACCTGCAGAAAAAGCGATGGAATACATGAACAACGGCGAAATCGGGGAACTCGTCTACTGCCTGCTCAAAATGGGGTTCAATGGCGGCGAGGCCAATTATGGGCTAGCCGGATCGCCTAAAGTGAAAGGGCATCCTTACTTCCATATGAAGGCGTTTCTGACTCACCCGTTCAGCGTCATGCGCCATTTCTGCGGCGATATTACACACATCCAGACCTTCTCGGATACACCGGGCTTCCGCCGCAACGCAGGGGATGTGATGGTTTCAATCAACAGCATTCACGTCAAGTTCGCCAATGGCGGCGTCGGATATTTGCTCAGCCAACGTGGCGACGCCGTATACGGCTTGGGCGGCTGGTGGAGCGCTGAGGTTGCTGGCACAAAAGGCACTTTCACGATTGAGAACTGCGTGGAAAAGCTGTCGCTTTGGAGAGCGGAACAAGGCGTTCCGGCCATTAGCGAACCGGTAAAAGCAGAAGTAACGGATTATGGTACAAAGGATTTCAATCGCACGTTCAATAACCGGCTTCATGCCTTCCTGGAGGATATCTCAAACGGCGTTCCTCGCGAGGAGCTTCGCGCAAACGGACGAGACGCTTTGGCTGTCCTTGAGTACACATTTGCCGTCATCGAGTCGTATGAACGGGGCGGGGAAGTCGTAAGACCCCATTCGCTGCCGCCGCTGCTTGGTGATCCCCATTCTATGAAATAAGTCAGACCTGCTGACAATCCAGAACCATCCACCGAATGCAGATGAAGAGCCGAGCTCTTCGTCTGCATTCGATCGATGTCGTGCTTGAACGGCGTGGGGTCAATTCCTAGGGGAAAGGTGGAGCTATCAGTAATGAATACCATGCACAGCAGCTTGTTCATGAATGAGCAGTTTCCCTTCTACATTTTGAAGTCGATCCATGGGTCGGTTGAAGAGCATGGCCATGATTTTATTGAGCTTGTATACGTCGTTCGAGGTAAAGGCCTCCATCGTTTCGACGGTTCCGAATATGAGATTGAGACCGGAGACGTTTTTATTATTAATCCGGGTGAGACTCACTCCTACAAAGTAGCGGATGGGGAACAGATTGAGATCATCAACTGTCTGTTCATGCCGTCCTTTATTTCCGACACGTTGCAGCAGGAGCTCGGCATATCCGGCTCTATGGATTATTTCTACGTTCACCCTTTCTTGAACAGTGAAGTCAGGTTTAATCATCGCCTCAATTTGACCGGGCAGGATGCAGCGGCAGTGCTGTCGATTCTGGAAAGCATGACACGTGAGAACACTAACCGAAGTCCCGGGTTTACGATCATAACAAAGCTGCAGCTGGTCGAGCTGCTCATGCTTCTTTCCCGCTTTTACACCATTATGCAAAAGAACAGAACAACCGCCTCGCCCCGCCGCTTGGATCGGGAGATTATGGCCAGGCGGATTTACGGATATTTGGAGCGGAATTTTGACAAAAAAGTAACTTTGCAATCGCTATCAGATTTATTCAACGTCAGCATACGCCAATTGAATCGATATATGGGTCAGGAATTCGGCAAAAGCGTAATCGACGTCATGCATGATATTCGAATCGCTCGCGCCAAATATTTGCTACTGGAGTCTGACGAAAAAGTCATCTCCATAGCGACTATGGTCGGCTACGAGGATCCATCTTTTTTCAGCCGCCTATTCTTCCGCCATGTCGGCTGCTCGCCGAGCCAATACCGAACCTGTCTGGAATACAAGATGTTGAAATCGAATGACGGAGAAACACGCCGTGCCGAGTAGAACCTGCAATGAAAGTGCGGTTGCGGGCTCTTTAATAGCGGATGAGCTTACTAGGGAAGGGTAGGGAGCGGCAATGGCCAAGGTTCTGTTAAACAATGTAATCAAAAGATATAACAAAACGAGCCAGTTATCTGTCGACCACTTCAATCTGGAAATCGAGGACAAGGAATTCATGGTCCTAGTCGGGCCCTCTGGATGCGGCAAGTCCACGACGCTCCGAATGGTAGCGGGTCTGGAGCAAGTCAGCGGAGGCGAGATTTACATCGGAGATAGGCTCGTCAACGACGTTCCCCCGAAAAAAAGAGACATTGCCATGGTGTTCCAAAATTATGCTCTCTATCCCAATATGAGCATATTTGAAAACATGGCATTTGGGCTGCGGCTGCGCAAAACGGAAAAACATGTGATTGAGTCATCCGTCAAATCCCAATCCAGAACGCTTGAAATCGAGCATCTGCTGGAGCGTAAGCCCAAACAGCTGTCAGGCGGCCAGCGGCAAAGGGTTGCGCTTGGCCGGGCAATTTTGCGCACGCCCCAAGTGTTTCTGATGGATGAGCCGCTGTCCAATCTGGACGCGAAGCTGAGGGTGCAGATGCGGGAAATGATCATCGAGCTGCATCGCGAGCTGGCGACAACGATGATTTATGTGACGCATGATCAGACGGAAGCGATGACGATGGGGACACGAATCTGCGTTATGAAGGACGGACTGATCATGCAGGTGGATACGCCTGAGGTCGTATACAACCGCCCGGTCAATCGCTTTGTGGCCAGCTTTATCGGCTCTCCTGAAATGAACTTTTTGCAAGGGACGATCATAGAGAAGGAAAGAAGTCTCTATTTCAGCACCAAGCGCTTTTATATGGAAATTCCTTATTCCATGCATGAGGCGCTTAGAGCTGGAGGTAACGTCGACCGAACCGTAACGATGGGAATTCGCCCCGAGAATGTTCTAATTGTGCGGGAGCTGGATGAACCTCCTACGGATGGAGCCCAGATTACGGGAATCGTTACCTTCTCGGAGCTGATGGGCGCAGACCGGTATATTCATCTGGATCTCGGCCATGAGCAAAAGCTCGTTATCCGGGCGCCGGCCTTTACGAAATATGCGGATGGAACAAGGCTGGAAGTGACGCTGAAGAGCGAATTCATCAACTTTTTCCACCGGGAAACCGGTAATGCGATCCGGTAGCGCGCCAATACCTGTAAAGGAGGCCAAACGATGAACAATCCGCCACGAAGGAGACGGCGAATCTGGGCGATTCCGGTTGTCGTTGCGCTCGCTGCCGGCATACTGATGCCTCCCTCCTATGCAAATGGAACTGTTACCAAAGGGACGCAGCCGAAGCCTGGAATGATCTCAATCCCAGCAACGGCTTCGACGGACCCAATTTATTCACAGGCGCTCATAAAGTGGTCCGAAGAAGGCATCAAGGACGCGAGCTCTCCAGATATCGCTTTGAGTGCCGCCAATTATGCCAAGGCTTCCGCAGGAGTGAAGCCGTCGCCGCTGGAAGGAAGCTCCGACTCGGTGCTGCTGAACGAAAAGCAGTGGGTTGAATATGAAATCGACGTTCCCCAAAGCGGCCTCTACCAGCTAAGGCTTAGTTATTATTCGGTAGAAGACTCCAGCATCCCGAACCAAATCGCCATTACGGTGAACGGTAAATCTCCCTTTGTAGAGGCCCAGAGCATCAAGCTGGACCGGCAGTGGAAGGACGAACATTATCCGCCACAGGCGGATAAAAAAGGCAACCAAATTCGTCCCGGTCAGCAAGCAGTGCAAGGTTGGCAGGATCGGGAGCTAATGGAATCCACCTATGCCAATAATGAACCGCTGCGCTGGAACTTAAGCCAAGGCAAACAGGTCATCCGCATCCAATCGATATACGAGCCGGTTGCGCTCGACCGGATCACGCTTCAGGCTCCGACGCTTATTCCGACCTATGAAGAAGCAAAAAATGAGCTCAAGCAAGAGGGCAGCGGAGATCCGAACTGGTATACAGCTCTTGAGGCGGAGCAGATGAGCGTAAAGTCGGAGCCTTCGGTGCAGATGCAGGCAAGCCGGGACGATCTGGCCTCGCCGGAATCAGACGGCAAAATCGTGTTTAATACGATGGGCGGCTCAAACTGGGTTCGCGGAGGCCAAACGGCGACATGGTCCTTTGAAGTCCCCGAGGATGGCCTGTATAAGATCGATTTGAAATACATGCAAAACTTTAATAAAGGCTCCAACGCCTACCGGCAAATACGAATTGATGGCAAAATTCCTTACGAAGAGTTAAAAGCGTTTTCATTTCCTTACCGGCGAAACTGGTCGATGGCTTCGCTAGGACAGAGCAAAGAAGAGCCTTTCCTCTTTTCTTTAACCAAAGGTAAACATGATCTGTCGATGACCGTTACGAACGCTCCTGTTACGCCGATCGTCGAGGCGATTCAGTATGTGTCCTCGGAAGTTCAAGACATCAACCGGCTCGTCCGGCTTCTGACCGGCGACAACGCGGATGTCAATAGGGACTGGAACATCACCGAACAGTTGCCTGACGCCAAACAACGGCTGGAAAAGATGAGAGATACGCTGAATGATGTTTTTACTTACATGAAAGAGCTTTACGGTACGGAGGCCGGCGGAACGGCCACGATCCGGGACGCTGTTTCCAAGCTGCAGCGTCTGGCAGACCGGCCCAACGATCTGCCCACCAAGCTCAGTAATTTGACCTCGGTGCAAGAAACGCTATCCACTTATTCCTTGGAGCTGACCAAGCAGCCGCTCATGCTGGATCAAATCTATATCTCAAAAGCGACAGCCAAGATTCCGGATGTGACGCCGTCGACCTGGAAAGTTATGACTAATACGGTAAAAACATTCTTTATGACGTTTTCCTCGGATTATTTCGATTACGGCCGACAGGATGGAGATGCGGCGATTACCGTTTGGGTCAATCGCGGCCGGGATTACGTGTCGCTTATGCAGCAAATGGCTGACGAGCAGTTCACCCCTTCATCGGGCATTAAAGTAAATGTGAACATAATGCCGAACCCGCAGCTGCTGATTCTGAGCAATTCGGCGGGCCGGGAACCGGATGTCGCGCTGGGACTCGATCAGGGGATGCCGGCCGATCTGGCGATTCGCAACTCGCTGCTTGACTTGAGCCAGTTCAAAGATTACGACAGCGTCGCCAAGCAGTTCTTGCCGGGTTCGCTTGTTCCTTTCCACTATGATCGGGGCGATTATGCGCTTCCAGAAACGATCATGTTCAATGTGATGTTTTATCGGAAAGACATTTTAGAGGAGCTCAAGCTCAAAGTGCCGCAAACATGGGAAGACATCTATGTCATGCTCCCTACGCTGCAACAGCGGGGCTACGATTTTTACATCCCTTCAACGAATTATGTACCCTTTTTCTACCAAAACAACGCATCCTTTTATACCCCGGACGGGCTCAAATCCGGCCTGGATTCTCCTCAGTCGTTCGAAGCGTTTAAAAAGTGGACCGACTTCTTCAATATTTACGGACTGCCGCAGGAAGTTCCGAATTTTTACATGCACTTCCGCAACGGGAATATCCCAATTGGCATCTCCGATTTTAATCTGTATTTGCAGCTGCTAGTAGCCGCACCGGAAATTTCTGGGCAGTGGGCGGTTGCGCCGCTTCCCGGCACCCGCAATGAAAAAGGCGATATCGAGCGCTGGGGCGGCGGAGCAATTCAAGCTGGATCCATATTTAAATCCTCGGAGAATCCCGAACAATCTTGGGAGTTCCTGAAATGGTGGACTTCAACGGAGACGCAAACGCGCTTCGGCAACGACATGGAGATGTTCAACGGCGTCGAGTTCCGCTGGAATACAGCTAATAAGGAAGCTTTCCAGCAAATTTCTTGGCCGAAGGAGCATGCCGCCGAAATCAACAAACAGCTGGAGTGGTTCCAGGAAATACCGAACGTTCCCGGCGGATATTTCACCGGACGCGAGCTTGGCTTTGCCTGGAATCGAACCGTGCTCGACAATATGAATTTCCGCGAATCACTGGAGGGAGCCATCTTCGAAATCAACCGGGAGCTGCTGAGAAAACAGCAGGAGTTCGGATTTGTCGATAAAGACGGCAATGTAGTCCGTAAGCTGGACGTTCCTTCAGTCAAGCCGCAGGCCGGAGGTGAGAGCGAAAAATGAGCAAGGAACTAGTCACAACGGCGGGACCTCCGCGTTCAATCCGTCAGAAAAAGCTTGCCATCGCCTCGACCTTAACGTCCATGAGGAAAAATTGGCTTTCTTATGTATTCATTGCTCCTTTTTTAATTACATTCCTTTTATTTATCGTCATTCCGACTTTAGCGGCAATCATGTTGTCCTTGACTTATTTCAACGCAATCGAGCCGCCAAAGTTCGTTGGCTGGCTGAACTATCAGAACCTGCTCACCCAAGACATGGTTTTCTGGAAGTATGCGATCCCAAATACGTTCAAGTTTGCCATTATCGTCGGCCCGCTCGGTTATATGGCGGCTTTTATGCTCGCCTGGTTCATTACCCAGCTTCCGGAGCGAATCCGGGTCGTCTATACGCTGGCTCTTTACTCGCCGTCGATGACCGCCGGCGTGGCGATGTCTGTCGTTTGGCTGATCTTTTTCAGTGGTGATCGGCTCGGCTACTTGAACAGCTTTCTGCTGGAGCTAGGCGTCATCAGCGAGCCGGTGCTTTGGACGCAGGACCCGAAATATCTGATGACAGTAATGATTCTCGTTACGCTGTGGAGCAGCATGGGCGTCGGTTTCCTTGCTCTGCTGGCGGGCTTGCAAAACGTCGATACGCAGCTATACGAGGCAGGACGCATCGACGGAATTCGCAACCGGCTGCAGGAAATCTGGTACATTACGATTCCGGCCATGAAACCGCAGATGCTGTTCGGCGCAGTTATGGCCGTCGTTGGGACGCTCAAAGCCGGTTCTATCAGTACTCAACTGTCGGGCTCAAATCCGTCGCCGCAATATTCCGGCCATCTGCTCATCAATCATATCGACGACTACGGCTTTATCCGGTACGAGATGGGCTATGCCTCAACGATATCCGTGTTGCTGCTAGTCATGACCTACATCGTGAGCCGGATCTGCTGGAAGCTGTTCGGTTCGAAGGAGGAATGACTTCATGCGGAATTGGGCGTACAACTTGAAAAAAGGGATTCGTTCGCTGCGCCGAATAACGACGTTCCAATGGATTTTATTCGTCGCCATGACGCTGCTCGCCATCTTCATGCTGCTGCCGATTGTTTATTTGGTCAATCATGCGTTGAAACCGTTTAATGAGCTGTTTCTGTATCCGCCAACCTTTATTGCGAAACAGCCAACGCTGCAAAACTTCACCGACTTGATCGTCGTGACGCAGTCGTCCGCCGTGCCGGTGACAAGGTATTTGTTCAACAGTATTGTGATGAGCGTGCTCGTGTTTTTCACCTCTTGCCTAATAAGCGTCCTATGCGCTTATCCCCTTTCCAAGCATAAGTTCCCGGGCAGGAGCATTATCTTCTCCGGCATTATCATCTCGCTGATGTTTGCGCCGGAGATGGTCGGCATTCCGCGTTACTTCGTCATCAGCAATCTCGGCATTATCAATACGTACTGGGGACATGTGCTGCCGCTTGTGGCCATGCCGGTCGGCGTGTTTTTAATGAAACAGTTCATCGACCAAATTCCGGATGAGCTGCTGGAAGCCGCGAAGGTGGAAGGAGCGAAGGAGCTCCGAATTTTCGCGAAAATCGTCGTTCCCCTGTGCATGCCGGCCGTAGCAACTACTGCTATTCTTTCTTTCCAGACGGCATGGTCCTCCGATGAAACGTCCACGCTGTTCATGGAGGATGAAACGATGAAAACGCTCCCGTTTTTTGTCAACACGCTGACAAACAATCTTTCCAACAACGTGGCCAATCAAGGTGCTGCTGCGGCAGTAGCGCTGCTGTTGTTTATTCCGAACTTTATCATTTTCCTCGCGATGCAAAAGAAAGTAATTACGACGATGATGCATTCCGGCATCAAATGACCGGCATATCGACAACTTGCCAAAATGGAGAGGATGAGCAGGCATGCCCAAATGGTTGCGCTTTGTAATCGCGGCGGTGCTTGTAACCGGACCCTGGCTTCAACCGCCGACCGCACAGGCGGAGCTTCCTTACCGAACGTTTTCCTACGACAGCGGCAACGGGCAGTTTTTTGTTCAGCCTGCCTACGTGCCTACCGGTTATATCGGCCTGAATATGGTTCCGCCGGATGTTAACGGTGGTCCCCCCAATTTGAACAATCCCAACGATTTGTTCATCGACGGGCAGGATCATCTGTTCATAGCGGATTCCAAAAACAACCGGGTTGTGCAACTGGACTCAAACGGAAGCTACGTCGCCGCGTTCGGGACGCAAAAAGGCCAAGGCCAGTTGAAAGACCCGAATGGAGTTTACGTCGACGAGAAGCATGTTTATGTTGCCGATACCGGCAACAAACGCATTGCCGTTTACGACCGGTCTGGAGCGTTCGTGAAAGAATACAAACGCCCGGACACAACGCTGCTTCCCAGCGACTATGAGTTCGAACCGGTGAAGCTGACCGTGGATAAACGCGGCTTTCTGTACGTCGCAACCAAAAACGGCTATCAGGGCTTAACGGTTATGGACCCGGAAGAGGGGGGCTTTCAAGGCTTTTTCGGTGCGAACAGTGTCCCGTTTAATATGTTGGATTATTTGAAGCGCCAAGTGTATACCGAAGAACAGCTCAAAAAAGAAATAACAAAACAGCCCGGCTCTGTCAGCAACGTCATGATCGATAAAGACGGTCTGATCTATACAACCAGCATATCCGTGGACACGGGTCAGCTAAAAAAATTCAACTTTGCCGGCAAGGATCTGCTTGGTAATCGGTTGTTCGGCGCCCAGGCTGTCTTCGCGAATGAAGAGCGGCTGTTCCAGGATATCACGGTCGACGGCAACGGGAATATGTCCGCCATCGACGCTGGAAGCGGCCGTGTGTATCAATACGATCCGCAGGGCGGCATGCTGTTCTCGTTTGGCGGAAAGAACGAAGGGTTCAACAAGCTTGGCCTGTTCAACTATCCATCCAGCATTGCCGTAGATTCCAAAGGGAATTTGTACATTTCCGACCGGATGTCTAATCTGATTCAAATTTTTCGCCAGACGGAATTTGCTCAACTGGTGCATAAGGCCAACGAGCTGTTCATGTTAGGACGTTACGAAGATAGCGAGCGCTACTGGCAAGAAGTGCTGCATCTGAACAGCAAATATTACAAGGCGCATCTCGGCTTGGCAAAGTCCTTTTACCGTAAGGGTGAATGGCAGAATGCGATGCGGGAATTCCGGCTAGCCCGGGACGTTAAAGGGTATTCGGATTCCTTCTGGCAGCTTCGTGTCATCTGGCTACAAAACAACTTCGGTACGGTAGTAACCTCTGGTCTTGTGCTTCTTATCCTTTATGCGGCGGCGGTCAAGCTCTGGAAAAAGATGAAGTGGAGGAACGGCGATGGCAGACCTGGTGCTAAATCTCAAACAAGCCATTCGAATACTTCGGCATCCGGTTGACGGCTTCTGGGAGCTGAGGTATGAGAGGCGGGGAAGTCTTGGTTCGGCGGCGATACTGCTTGCGCTTGCTTATCTGGCGACTCTCCTATCCGAGATCACGACTAGCTTTATTTTCAATCCGATCGATGTCAAATTCGTCAACCCATGGTTTTTATTTGCACAGGTAGCTATACCGTGGGTGACCTGGGTGCTGGCCAACTACATGGTCAGCTCCATTAACCGGGGGCAGGGCAGGCTTGTCGATGTTATCGTAGGCAGTTCTTACGCGCTCGTGCCGTATATTCTTTTTTCGGTTCCGCTGGCGCTGCTCTCCAATCTGTTGACGATCGGCGAGAGCTCAATCTATCAATTTTTCAACTATTTGATTATCGGCTGGACCGTATTTCTCTTCATCGTGTTTGTACAGGAAGTCCACAACTATGATATCGGAGAAACAATCTGGATTACCATTTTATCGTTGCTGTTCATGCTGGCGATGTGGGTACTGATTTTGATCTTCGCCGGTCTGTGCGTTCAGCTGATTGATTTTATCCGGCAGCTCTATGAGGAGGTGTCGTTCCGTGGGTAAAGCTAAATGGCTGCGTTTGATCGCGCTATCGGTTGCGGTAATTGTGGTCGGCGCTTTTGTCGTAGCCGGATACCGTTACGTGAAGGGAGAGTTGGAAGCTTCCCCGACAGTAGGCAAAGGAGGGCTGGCCGACGCAACCGGCAACGCCAAAACCGTGCAGACTTCAAAAGCCCCTGCGGTCAAAACGGGTCCATTTAAAGCAGCGGTTGTGAAGGAAACCGACAAGCTTAAGCTGGAAGTCGGCGCCGACGGGCGAATCGCAGTTACGGATAAGCGCAACAATCATGTTTGGCGCAGCAACCCTGATGAGAAGTCGTTAGCTTCCGAGACGGTTAAAGGGGTTTGGCGCAAAAATCTCGATTCCGCTTTTTATTTGGAATACGTGGATACACGTCAAGCCGGATCCAAACTCAAATACGGCAATTTTTCCGATTTGAGGACAGCGGTCTCCGTGAAGGAAACAGAAGAAGGCGCGGAAATTACGTTTGATCTGAAATCGATTGAAAGCAGCTTTGTGTTCGTTGTGTCGATGAAGGACGGCTACCTTGAGGTAGACATTCCATCCGACCGCATTAAGGAAGGCCCTAACTCTCGGTTCGTTTATTTATGGGCGTTTCCATTTTTTGGCGCGGCACACAGCGACATGCCGAACGGGCAAATGTTCGTGCCGAGCGGCATGGGCGCGACAATCGATTTCGATCCTAACGGCAAATATCCGTTCCGTTATACGGGCGAAACCTACGGCATGGATCTTTCAGTGTCGACCCAATCGTTCCGCGGCTCGCCGGACGATCCGTCGGATGTGTTGCTTCCGGTGTTCGGTATATCGTATGGACAGAATGCACTGTTCGGAATTATTACCAAAGGGGAGACAAACGCCAATATCAACGCGACTCCCGGCGGGCTCTATACTTCGTATAACTGGATCGCGCCTCAATTCCAGTATCGGCAAGAGTATTACCGGCAAACGAGCAGCTTCGGGGAAGGCTTCAACGTCTACGACGAGAAACGGCTGGAGGAAGACCGCCAGATCCGTTACTACTTTTTGCAGGGCGATAAGCCGGAGCAGATCAATTACGTCGGCATGGCTGCGGCATACCGCAGCTATTTGATGGAAACGAAAGGGCTAAAACGAGTTGAAGCTCAGCCGGAGAGTCTGCCGCTGGAAATAGCGTTTTTCGGCGGGGATCGCGAGCCGAGCATGTTCGGCTCGAAGCTGGTGACAACAACAACGTTTGATCAAGCGGCCGACATCGTGGATAAACTTGCCGCTTCTGGAATAACCGGCATGGACGTCGTGTTTGAAGGCTGGTCCAACGGCGGTTACATGCGCTATCTGCCAGATCGTCTGCCTCCGGAGGAGGCTTTGGGCGGAACGGATGCGCTTAAACGACTGATTGAAAAGGTGCAGAGCAGCGGCAACCGCTTTTATTTGGATGACAACTTTGTGATTGCCTATTCCGGCAAAGGATTTGTCGCCAGGGAAGAGGCCGTTCGCGATTCCAATTCCCGGGTTGTGGAAGACGAGATGGGCCCTTCAGGCGGCTTCTCCTTCCGCAAAGCCACTAAAAAGTACTGGATGCAGCCCGATCTTTCTTTGAAGGAACTGGAAAAAAGCTTACCGACATACAAAAAATTCGGCGTGAACGGGATTCATCATAATTCCGTCGGTGAAGTGTTGTTCTCCGACCATACGCCAGCCGATCCTTTCAGCCGCGGCGCTACCGCTTCGGTATTTGACGAAATATTGAGCAAAACGAAATCTGAGCTCGGCAGCGTCCGCGTCTCGCACGGCAATTCGTTTGTCCTTGGCAAAGCTGACCATATCAGCGACTTACCGCTCAGCCCGAGCTATGATTTGCTGGCGCAAAAGAGCGTACCGTTTTATCCCATCGCCATTCACGGTCTGGTGAGCTATTCTGGAAAACCCGGCAATATGCGCGATGAGTTCAACGCGGAGCTGCTGCGTTCCGTGGAATATGGCGCGCAGCCGTCTTATCTACTTACCTTCGAAGACCCCGGTCTTTTGAAGGATACGTTCACCCGCTACATTTTCAGCAGTCAATATTCGGAATGGATGGACACGATCGTCGAGGAATACAAGCGAATTAACGTTGTTCTCGGCGGACTCCAGAACCAAATGATCGTGAACCATCGCAGCTTGAGCAAAGATGTTTTTGAAACAACGTACGAGAACGGCCAACGGGTCATCGTCAACTACGGGGATGTTCCTTACCGCGAAAGCGGCGTAGAGGTTAAACCGAACGATTTCGCCCTGGCTGGCAAAGGAGGATAAGCGCATGCAGCCTTTCAAACGCAGAATTTCCATTGAGGCCCGCGAAGCTTTCTCCGCTTATGCCCTTCTGGGACCATGGCTGATCGGACTTGGCCTGTTTGTTCTCTATCCGCTCATTTATTCCTTTTATATGAGTTTCCAGAACGTGCGGGTAACCGGGGACGGGCTGATTATGCAGCCGGTCGGCTTCCTCAACTACAAAAATGCGTTTTTGCAGGACAGCGACTTTCCCCTGCTGCTCGTTCAGTACATGCAGGAGACGATTCTGACGATTCCGGTCATCGTGCTGTTCTCGCTGCTCGTCGGAATCATGCTGAACATGAAGCTGCCTGGTAAAGGGGCATTTCGTGCGATCTTTTTCCTGCCCGTTATATTTGCCACAGGCCAAGTACTGAACGAGATTTTTAACCAAGGAGCAGCGGGGCTGTCGCTGCTAGAGCAGTACAACATTCAGCCCTATATCGAGAGTAATCTGCCTAAAATGTTCTCCGATCCGCTGCTCGCCGTCTTGAATAAATTTGTCATTGTACTTTGGTATTCCGGCGTTCAGATCATCATCATCGTAGCCGGTTTGCAGACGATCGGCCGGCCGGTGTACGAGGCGGCGGGCATTGACGGCGCATCACGCTGGGAAACGTTCTGGAAAATAACGCTGCCCGCATTGACGCCATTCATTTTGCTCAACACGATTTATACCGTTGTCGAGATGTTCACGTTCCCGTTCAGCCCGATTCTCGGCCTGATCACAAACCATATGAAATATACCGGCTATGGTTATGCCAGCGCGCTGGGTTGGGTCTACTTCTCAATCGCGTTTGTGCTCATTCTGCTCGTCATATGGTTTTTCAAACGAATAGACGGTCAATCCGACAAGCGGAGGTAAAGCCCCATGGATAAAGTAGCCTGGACACGGAGAATGCTGTTCGGAAGCCAGGAAAAAAACGGCTGGATTATGAATCTGGTGCTGTACGCGCTGCTGCTCAACATTGCCTATCTTTATCTGAATCCATTGTTCTATATGATTTCGACAATGTTCAAAAACCAGGTCGATCTGCTTGATCCATCCGTTCGCTGGATTCCGCGAAGCCTGGAATGGAACAATCTCAAATTGGCCTGGGAAGGGCTTAATTATGTGCAAGGATTGGTTAACAGCCTGACGATCAGCGGCCTTGGAGCTATCTTTCATGTGATGGCCTGCGCCTTGGCCGGGTATGCCTTCGCCAAATTCAATTTTCCCGGCAAGTCGATTCTGTTCGGCCTGCTTATTCTGAGCTTCCTTATTCCACCTCAAACGATTGTCATTCCGATGTTCCTGCTTATTAAAGAGCTCGGCTGGATGGGCACCAAGTTCGCGATTATCGGTCCGGCAATGTTCGGTCACGGCATTCGCGGATCGCTGTTTGTCATTATTTTTACGCAGTTTTTCCGCACGTTGCCGAAGGAGCTGGACGAATCCGCACGCATCGAAGGAGCCGGTTCGCTGCGAATTCTTACGCGTATTGTCATTCCTCTCGCCAAGCCGGCGATTCTCGTCGTGTTCCTGTTTTCTTTCATCTGGCACTGGAACGAGACGTATATGACGGCACTCGTTGTAGGACCGGAGAACACGCCGCTCACGCTCAGCTTGAACAACTTGCAGGCCGTGCTCAAGGGGTTCTATGAGAGCGACGTCGACAACATGTTTAATGAAACGATTCGCATGGCGGCAAGTTTCCTCATCATCACGCCACCGCTTATTCTATATGCCATCGCTCAGCGCTGGTTTGTAGAAGGAGTGGAGCGGACAGGATTGATCGAGTAGTACGTATGTCCCCCGTAGTTTTCGCATGAAGGGAGGTGAGTAAGGCAGGGCCTTAAGGGCTGGAACTGCTCTTTTAGCTGAATTTTTGGAACATACCATTTATTTGGAGGAATTAGGCGATGAAAAAGGAAAATCGCAAACGGTTCCAAAAGATCATTGCCTTATGCTTGGTGATGCTCGTCTTGTCTGTTGTGACGGCATGCACCGGCGGTGGAGGAAACAACGGGGGAGCAGTCACAGCGAATAATGGCGGTAGCACGACCAATCAAGGGGCTGGAGCAGAGACGAACAGTCCGCCAGAAAGCTCACCGACGGTGGCAATTGATAAAACTGCCATTAAGGGTGAAGTAAAGGTTCTTGGCGCCTCAATTGACAATTTCAAAAAAATGATGGTGGACTTTAACAAAGAGTATCCAAACGTCAAAGTGATTGCAATGGAACAGAGCTTCCATGAACTGGCGGCTCTTATTGCCGCCGGCGAAAAGCCGGATGTTATTTTCGCCGACGGTGGGCGTTTTCCATTGCAATGGATCAAGGACAATCTGATCCAGGATATGAAGCCGTTTATGGACAATGATCCGGAAATTACGGCCGACATGTTCTATGAGCCGGCATTCACCAGGGGACTTGGCGTTGACGGTCAGGTGTGGCAGCTGCCTTATACGGTTGATCCTAATTTTACGATGATGTATAACCAGGATATTTTGGAACAGTATGGCGACTCTGAAGTTCCAGAAATGAACTCATTACAGGAATTTGGAGATTTTCTGAAAAAATACTGGGTGGTTGAAAACGGCGAGCAGGTGATGACTACGTTTTCGCCACTTGACGTCTATGGCAATTTCAATAGCCTGATTACATTCGCTTTTCTGAACGGCGCGGATCAAAAGACCTTCTACGATCCGGAGACGAATAAGGCATCCTTCAATGATCCCAAAATCGTAGAAGCGATGGAATGGATGCTGCGGTTTAAACGGGAAAACATCGATGACGAGCGCATGGCAAAGCTAAACGATTCGCTGCCTAAAAATACTTCCCGCTTTTTGGCTAGCAAATCGCTCCTCGACCCGGCTGTTGTCAGTCATGTGAGGGATAACTTGAAGGCCAATCCAGATATTCAATTAAAACCGATGCCGGCTGCATCGCTTTGGATGGGCGGACACGGTCTTTCCATGACAACTCTCGGCACAAAAGAAAACGAAATGGCCACCTGGTCGCTGATCAAATGGATCACCTCCAATAAAGTTGCGGCGGAAGCAAAGCTCAAAACGGAAGCAGGCCTATCTGCGATCAAGGATAATCCTTACCTGGTCGAACAGGCCAAAACCGATCCAGTGCTTTCTGCAGCTTATGAGGTTTTACAGAAAGCGGAGAAACATCCGCCATTTTTGCCGGTTCCATTTGAGGAAGAATTCAATAAAAAGTACTACGAGGTACTTGACGGCAAGCTGGAGCCAAAAGCTTTTCTCGACTATATGACAAAATACACTCAAGCGCTGTTGGACGACTTGAACAAATAACGAAAGGGTGGCTCGAAAATGCTGAAAGTGCTTACAAAAAGAAAAGGGCTCAGCATGTTGGGTACATTCATTTTGGCAATGACTCTGACAGCTTGCAGTGGCGGAGCGGGAAACAGCGGATCAGTCAACAACAATAGCGGCAATACGACAGAGAACACCCCGGTTAACACCCCAATGGAAAGCGCTCAGCCAGCAATAGATAAAACGGCGATAAAAGGCGAGATTAAGGTTTTGTCCATTTTTGGCGGCGGAGCCATCGAAAATTTCAACACCATGATGAAAGAATTCAACAAAGAATATCCCAATGTCAAAGTCACGCATATGGAGCAGGGCATCAACGATTTGGCTGCACTCATTTCAGCCGGAGATAACCCGGATGTCATTATTTCCGACGGCGGGCGTTTTCCGATCGGCTGGATTACGGATGGACTCATTCAGGATATGAAGCCGTTATTGGAGAAAGATCCGGAAATTACGCCAGACATGTTTTATGAGCCGGCGTATAATCGTGGACTTGGCGTTGAAGGCCAATTATGGCAGTTGCCTTATACGGTCGATCCCAACTTTACGATGCTCTACAATCAAGAGGTGCTGGAACAGTACGGCGATACGGAAATTCCCGAGATGAATTCCTTGGCGGAATATGGGGAGTTTCTAAAGAAGTACTGGGTAGTCGAAAATGGCAACCAGGTCATGACCACCTACTCTCCGTTTGAAGTGTATGGCAATTTTAATAGCCTGATTACGGTTGCTTACCTTAACGGTGCGGATCAGAGCAGCTTTTACAATCCGGAAACGAATAAGGTGACATTCAATGATCCGAAAATTGTAGAAGCGCTGGAATGGATGTTGCGTTTCAAACGCGAAAACATCGATGACGGACGGATTACCAAGCTGAATGAGTCCCTACCAGCCAATACGTCGCGCTTCGCAGCCGGCAAATCGCTGCTGGAACCTGCAGTTGTCGTCGCTGTCCGTGATGCTCTCAAAGTCAACCCCGACGTGCAATTGAAGCCGATGCCTGCCGAGTCGCTCTGGCTGGGCGGTCACGGGATTCACATGACTACCCTCGGCAAAAAGGAAAACGAAGAAGCGGCCTGGTCGCTCGTCAAATGGATCAGCTCCAGCAAAGCGGCGGCGGAAACGAAGCTGAAAACAATTGCGAGCTTGTCCGCCATCAAAGACGATCCGTATCTGGTTGAGCAGGCGGAGACCGATCCTGTAATGGCCGTTGCCCTTGAAATTTTGCAGCAAGCAAAGAAAGTGCCGCCGTTCCTTCCGGTGCCGTATGAAGGCGAATTCGACACGAAATACGGTGAGGTGTTGTCCGGCAAGCTGGAGCCTAAGGCATTCCTGGATTATATGACCAAGTATACTCAGGCTTTGTTGGATGAATTGAAGAAATAATAGATTGGCAACGGAGCATCCACCGCCGATTGGGACGGGAGATGCTCTTTTGCTTTTTTTTTATGGTTGTAAGCATGACCTTGGCGCAGCGGCTATCTTTTCGTCATTCCTCTTAAGAATTGGCATAATCCGCCACGAGCTTGTCTGAAAGCGCTTTGATTTCCACTGAATAGAGCGGCTACACTAAATTTGTCGAATGGATTCGACCAAACAAACCAAACAGCAGGCCAGCTACTTCAACCAAGAGAGGAAGGTCTAAATGAGACAGAAGACTCGTAAAGGATTGAAAACGATCGGTGCAATAGGTTTGGTGACCGTGCTTGCGGCTTGCAGCGGAGGGGGCGGAGGCAATAACAGTGCGAACAATTCGACTAATGCTGGGACAAGCCCACAACCTAGCACTACAGCAGAACAAACTGCTGCGCCGGACAATTCCGCGGTCAAAGGTAATATTAAGGTTCTTTCTATTTTTGCAGGAGGCCCAGCCGAGAACTTTAAAAAAATGATGGAAAAGTTCAACGAAACTTATCCAAACGTTAAAGTGACGTATATGACGCAAGGCATCGATGATTTGCCGGCATTAATCTCAGCAGGCGATACGCCAGACGTCATGCTGGCGGGTGGCGGCAACGGGAACTATCCGGCGAATTGGATTCCCGACAATCTGATTCAGGATCTGGCTCCTTTTATTGAGAAGGACAAGTCCTTCAGCACCGATTCACTTTATGAGACCGCTTATAAAAGAGGAGTGACTACGGAAGGAAAAGTGTGGCAGCTTCCTTACTCCGTAGATCCGAACTTTACCATTGTATATAACCGCGACGTATTGGAGCAGTACGGCAATACGGAGCTTCCGGATATGAATTCCTTACAAGGTTTTGAGGATTTTGTCAAAAGCTACTGGATTGCCGAAAACGGGGAACAGGTGATGACAACATCTTCTCCGCTTGAGCTATACGGGAACTTCAATAGTCTCACGACCTTTGCCTATTTAAACGGGGCGGACGCAAGCTCGTTCTACAATTCGGACACGAATAAAGTAACATTCAACGATCCGAAAATCGTAGAAGCACTGGAGTGGCTTGTTCGCTTCAAACGCGAAAACATCGATGACGAACGGATTAAGAAGCTGCAGGATTCATTGCCGGCAAACACATCCCGCCTCATCGCCGGTAAATCGTTGATGGAGCTTTCCGTCGTGGGGCATGTCCAACAGGCTCTTCAGCTCAATCCTGATCTGGAGCTCGCTCCAATGCCTTCGAATTCGCTCTGGCTGGGTGGACACGCGCTCTTTATGACAACACTCGGCAAAAAGGAAAACGAAGAGGCCGCATGGGCGCTTATCAAATGGATTAGCTCCAGCAAGGAAGCAGCGGAAATTAATCTTCAGCTGAACGGCACGATATCTGCGGCGAAGGATAACCCTTACTTGCTGCAGCAAGCGGAGTCCGATCCGGCTCTGAAAGTCGCTTACGACATTTTGCAGCAGGCGAAAAAGCTCCCGCCTTTCCCTCCGGTTCAATTCCAGGATGAGTTCGATCGCAAATACGGGGATGTAATCAATGGAACGCTTGAACCTAAGGCGTTTCTGGACCATATGACGACTTATATCCAGGCATTGCTGGATGAAAAAAAATCCTAACCGAATAGAAGCTTACCTTTTGCACCCTGGGGCCGCCGCCTTGGGGTGTTTTCCTGTTCAGAGCAATCTTTATTTCATCCTTATCAACTGAATACAATTCGTCCGAATCCACCATGACGCTGACTGAAAGCGCTTTGTTCTAAACGAATTGGCCAGCTATACTGAAATCGACTTCATCGTTCAACCATCAAATCCCATTAAAGCCATTACATCAGGCCAGCTACTTCGATCAAAGGGAGGAAGGTCTAAATGATTAAAAAGGCTCAAAAAGGATTGAAAACGATCGGTGCAATGGCTTTGGTGACCGTGCTTGTGGCTTGCAGCGCAAACGGTGGTGGAAACAATATCGCAGTCAATTCGGCTAATGTTGGAAAAAGTCCGCAGCCAAGCACTACGGCGGAGCAAACTGCGGCGCCGGACAATTCCGCCGTCAAAGGCGATATTAAGGTGCTTTCTATTTATGCGGAGGGTCAAGCCGAGACCTTCAAAAAAGTAATGGAAAAATTCAACGAGACTTATCCAAATGTGAAAGTAACCTATATGATGCAGGGCATCCATGATTTGCCGGCACTTATCTCCGCTGGGGACACCCCGGACGTCATATTGGGGGGAGGCGGCCACGGAAACTATCCAGCATTTTGGATCACGGATAACTTGATTCAAGATCTGACGCCTTTTATTGAGAAAGATAAATTTTTCAGCACCGACTCATTATATGAGACCGCTTACAAGAGAGGGATTGATTCAGATGGGAAAATATGGCAACTGCCATATTCCGTTGATCCGAACTTCACCATTGTATACAACCGCGATGTGCTGGAGCAGTATGGCAATACGGAACTTCCAGAGATGAATTCCTTGCAGGGGTTTGAAGATTTTGTAAAAAGCTATTGGATAGCGGAAAACGGGGAACAGGTGATGACGACAGGCTCTCCGCTCGATTTATACGGGAATTGGAACACGTTCACGACCTTTGCTTATTTAAACGGGGCGGATTCAAACACATTCTACAATCCGGAAACGAATAAAGCTACGTTCAACGATCCCAAAATAGTCGAGACGCTAGAGTGGCTTGTCCGCTTCAAGCGTGAATATATCGATGACGAACGGATGAAGAAGCTGTCTGATTCATTGCCGGAAAACTCATCCCGCCTCATTGCCGGCAAATCGCTGATGGAGATAAACGTCGTCCAGCATGCCCAGGAAAATCTTAGGCTCAATCCTGACCTTGAGGTAGCTCCGATGCCGTCGGAATCGCTTTGGCAGGGCGGTCTCGCGCTCTTTATGACAACGCTCGGCAAAAAGGAGAACGAAGAGGCGGCATGGTCGCTAATCAAATGGATAAGCTCCAGCAAGGAAGCGGCCGAAATCAATCTCCAGCTAAACGGTGTGATATCCGCGGCGAAGGATAACCCTTATTTGCTGAAGCAAGCGGAGTCTGATCCAGCGCTTAAAGTCGCCTACGACATTCTGCAACGGGCAAAAAAGCTCCCCCCGTTCCCTCCAGTTCATTTTCAGTTTGAATTCGACGCCAAATATAGGGAGGTTCTTGATGGAAAGCTTGAGCCAAAGGCGTTTTTGGACCATATGACGACTTTTATTCAAGCTTTGCTGGACGAACAAAAACCTTGACACCGAATATCTCGCACCCTGGGGCCGCCGCCTTGGGGTGTTTTTATGTTCAGAGCCTTTACCTATTTTTTTGAAATTACTTACAATTTGTCCTAATCCGTCATTTAATTGTCTGAAAGCGCTTTGAATTTTATAAAATGGATAGTTACGCTGGGGTTGTCATCATCGTTTAACCAAACAAACCAAACAAAGTCAAACATCAGGCCAGCTACTTCAATCAAAGGGAGGAAGGTCTAAATGGGGAAAAAGACAACAGAAAAATTTAAAATGCTTGGTGCCATCGGGTTGGTCACTACTTTGCTAGCAGCTTGCAGCGGAGGTGGCGGCGGAGGCGCCAATGAGGTGAATCAATCGAACAGCGGTAATACGAGCAAAAATACAACGACTACGGAAGCTCCTGCGCCAACAAACAATACGGAAATAAGCGGAGAGGTGAAGGTACTTTCCATATTTGGAAGCGGCTGGTCCGACTACTTCAACTCGTTAATGGTGGAGTTCAATAAGGTTTATCCCAATATTAAAGTGACTTATATGCAACAACTGACGGATGATCTTCCGGCTTTGATTTCTGCAGGGGACAATCCCGATATTCTTTTGGACGGCAGATTTCCAAGCGAATGGATCAAAGATAATCTGATTCAAGATTTGACACCATTCATTAAGGCGGATCCGACGTTTAATCCCGATGATTTTTATGAACCCGCTTACAAAAGAGGATTTAGCGCGGACGGGAGAATATGGCAGCTTCCTTATGCGATTGATCCCAACTTCTCTATCGTCTACAATCGCGAAGTGTTGGAACAGTATGGACACACAGAATTCCCGGAAATGAACTCCCTTCAGGAGTTTGAGGATTTTGCTAAGCAATTTTGGGTAGCGGAGAATGGTGAGCAAGTGATGACGACGTTCTCCCCGTTAGAGCTGTATGGAAACTTTAATAGCTTATTGACATTCGCTTATATGAACGGAGCGGATTCTACTACTTTTTATGATCCAGCGACGAACAAAGTTAATTTCCACGATCCTAAGATCGTCGAAGCTCTCGAATGGCTGGTCCGATTCAAACGGGAAAATATCGATGATGAGCGGATTAAAAAGCTCCAGGAATCTCTACCTAAAAATACATCCCGCTTAATTGCCGGCAAATCGCTTTTTGAAGCGGCTGTTGTCGTACATGTTCAGGAGAATCTGAAGCTCAATCCGGATTTGGAGCTTGTGCCGATGCCGACGCCTTCCCTTTGGTTTGGCGGCCACTCCATGACCATGACGACGCTGGGCAAAAAAGAAAATGAAGCTGCTGCTTGGGCGCTGATGAAGTGGATCAGTATGGACAAAGCTGCCGCTGAATTCAAATTGAAAAATGCCGGAAGCGTTTCTGCTATCAAGGATAATCCTTATTTAGTCGAGCAGGCAAAAACAGACCCGGCCATGAGTGTTGTTTATGACATCGTCCAACGAGCTCAAAAGACGCCGCCATACATTCCTGTGGAATTCGAGAGTGAATTAAATGCGAAATATGGAGATGTAATTAGCGGAAAGATTGAGCCAAAAGCTTTTCTGGAGCATATGACGCAGTTCACACAAGCAAAGCTGGATGAACAGGCAAAATAATCGAGGATAACATCAACCCTAGCATTTTGAAAAATAGAAGCATCTACCTGACATCGAATGGATGTTGGCTCGTATGATGCTTCTTTTCAATTCCAGCTAAGCGGCTGTTTTGCTCCAATAGTTCCCGCTTTTTCTGTAACCGCTTGCAATTCGTCCTGATCGACCATGTCATTGTCTGAAAACGCTTTGAGGCTAGGTCGGCCACCGACTAAAATGGACACAAATAGCAAAATCAGCATATAACTATAGCCATCTGTTCCTGGAACGATGAGCTCACTAGGAGGAGCATTCATGATTAAATTAGGCGTAAACTCAGTCCTGTTCAAAGACTTTGACGTAGAGACGGCTGTAAAACATATTGCATTAAGCGGTTATGACGGTGTTGAGCTTTCGGCCATTCAAGGCATGTGTGAACATCTCGTATTGGATGCCTGGCAAGGACAAGCTGAAGAGCTGAAGCGTTTAGCATCGGAATACGGTATCACCTACTTGTCTATGGAAGTTGCATCGCTTGATGAAGCACGCTTGACCAAAGCGTTCGAAGCAGCGCAAGCGATCGGAATTCCGGTTGTAAACGTTGGTCCCGGCGGTAAGAGCAATGATGAAGCAGACTTAATGCAGTCGATTGCGACATTATCTCGTTTATCCGACTTGGCCGCTTCTTACGGAGTAACGCTTTGCGTGAAAGCTCATGTTGGCAACGCCATCTATAATACACCAACTACGTTGCGTGCCATGGAGGCGATTGACAGTGCAGGATTCGGAATTGACATGGACCCAAGCCATGTTTATCGTGCAGGCGAAAATCCAGAGGAAGCATTGCCGCAAGTATTGTCCAGAGTGAAGCATGTTCACATCCGGGATTGCAAAGGGCGCAGCGCAGGTCCAGGTGCGATTGGACAGCAAGCCTGCGGCCGTGGCGACATCGACCTTGCAGCCTACTGCAAAGTGCTTGCAGACGGCAATTACGATGGCCCGGTTTGTCTGGAAGTAATCGGAGCGGCTGGACACTCGCTTGCCGAAGTATCGATCATTGCCGCAGAAAGCTACGGATATTTAAATGGCTGCCTGAAGGCGCTTGGAGCAAGACCATCACAAGATGACGCTCTGCAGCGTCAAAATGGATAATAAGGAGAGCGAATGATTATGAGCGCAAACACCAATAAAAAACCGAATGTATTGTTTCTAGGAATTGACAGCTTGCGTCGGGATCATATGAGCTCGTATGGATATAAAAAGCTGACTACGCCTCATATCGACGAATATGCTACGGGAGGCACCTTATTCGAAAATCATTTCAGCCCAAGCGTGCCGACTACGCCGGGATATGCTTCAATGCTGACAGGAATGGATTGCTTCGGCACCGACGTCGTAGCGCTTCGCCATGAAGGCGGCCTCGGCGGCCATGTAAAGACATTAGCCGAGGTGCTTCGCGAGCAAGATTACAATACGACTTGCATCGGTTTTTCAGGTAATCCATCGGCAAGAGGTTTCGATCTTTATCTGGATTACGACGGCTGGGGCGCGGACGGATCAGGCCGAAGTCCAAAGGCAGAACGCATGAATGATGTCGCAATTCCTGAACTGAAACGTCTTGCTGCGGAAGATAAACCGTTCCTGTTGTTCCTACGGCATATGGATCCGCATTCACCTTATTTGCCACCACAGCCTTTCGACCGACTCTTCTATGAAGGCAACGAAAAAGATCCCAATAATCGATCACTGGAAGGCATGGACAACTTTGAGCCGTTCGTTCACTATCTTCGCTCCTGGATTCCGAAAGATTGCACTGACTCGAATTATGTTGATGCCCAATATGATGGTGCTGTCGCCTATATGGATGCCTGCATCCGCCGTATATTTACCACATTAGAGGAGCTGGGCATTGAGGAAGAAACGCTTGTTGTCATTACAGCTGATCATGGTGAAACGTTGAACGAGCATGAATGCTACTATGATCATCACGGGTTGTATGAAACGAATCTGGTTACTCCGTTCATTTTGCGCTTCCCTGGCAAGGTGCCAGCTGGCAAACGGATGTCCGATCATACCCAGATCAAAGATATTATGCCTACTGTGCTCGACCTTCTCGGCATAGAGACAGGGATAACGTTTGACGGCAGAAGCCTCGTTGAATATATGAATGGCGGGGAACTGGAACGTGAGCCGGAGTTCTACATTACGGAGTGCACCTGGATGCGCAAACATGGCTGGCGCACACCAGAGTGGAAGCTTATCGTCGCTCTGGAGCCGGATTTCCACTTCAAGCCAGAAATTGAGCTGTTTAATCTGGTCCTTGATCCGCAGGAGCTGAACAATGTAGCTGAACAAGAGCCGGAAGTTGTTAAACTACTGATTGACCGGATGGAGGCTCATATCAGTCGCAGAGAGGATGCTACCGGACGGGCCAATCCAATGATTACGAATCTGAACTGGCACGGCCACCAAGGAGGTCCTTTCAAGGATTCTCAGGAAGCATATGATACGATGCGGATTGGCTCAGCAAGCAATGCCCGCAAGCTGCAACAAAAAGCGGAAGAGGAAGAAGTAGTGGAGGGATAAGCGATGATTAAAGTCGCCGTAATCGGCTTAAATCATATCGGTCTCCTGCACTGCCGCGTGTACAAGGAGCATCCCGATGTCGAGCTAGTCGCTGTATGTGATTTACGCGGAGACATGGCAAGATCGGCTGCCGAGCGGTTTAGCGCTAGACCCTATGATAACGTTATGTCCATGCTTGCTAATGAAGAAATTGATCTTGTAAGCGTTGCCACTGGTGGGGCAGAGAACGGCTCGCATCATTTGGAGCCTGCTATGCAAGCCATTGAAGCGGGCAAAGATGTTCTTGTTGAGAAGCCAATCTCGAATCGATTGCATGAGGCGCGTATGATGGTGGATGCAGCAGCCGCACGGGGTGTGCGGCTCGCCTGCAACCTCAATCACCGTTTTGTTCCTGCAGCGAAGAGAGCCAAAGACTGGATCAGCCAAGGTGAGCTCGGTCAACTCCTGTTCGTTAATATGAAGCTGACCATCGGCAGTGGCAATGAATCTACGCCATGGGTTCATATGCGGGCGCTGCATCCCCATTCGTTCGATGTGCTTCGTTATTTTGGGGGCGATGTCGCAAGGGTGCAGTCGTTTATGACAAAAGCTCCCGGCCGCTCCGTCTGGTCGACGGCTTCTATCAATCTCGAATTCACTTCCGGTGCAGTTGGGCATTTGACCGGGAGTTATGATATGCATGGCGGACATCCCATTGAACGATGCGAGGTGGGGGGGACAAACGGAAGATTCGTCCTCGATAATGTGTATGAGAGTCTGACTCTCTATCCGAGCGGGAGCGACGAGCAGCGCGTGTTCAAAAATTCCATTTTCGCAAGCCCTTCAGGATTCGACTCGACCTTCTTCAACCGGTTTGGAGCCTTTATTAAGGAAGTTAAGGACGGGGTTCCCCCGGATCAAATATCCGCTTCGGGCGCAGACGCCCTTGCGGTACAACGAATCATTGAAGCGGCAATCCGCTCCCAGCTTGAGAACGGCGAGCCAATTCGCATTAGTGACATCCATGACGAGAAGCGTGAGGGAGTGCAGCAAGCATGAGTGGGAAAAGCGGGTGCGTTGTTTGGTTTACAGGGCTGTCAGGCGCGGGCAAGACAACAACGGCCCGCGAGCTCCTGCAGCAGCTACGCGCAGTGGGCATAAAATCAGAACTGCTTGACGGCGATGAGCTGAGAACAGGAATTTGCAAAGGACTCGGCTTTAGCTACGAAGAGCGGATGGAAAATATTAGACGCATCGTTTATGTTAGTGAGCTTTTGGCCCGTAATGGCGTCATTACGATCGTATCCGCGATAACGCCGTATCAGGAAATGCGGGATTACGCCCGATCGGTAATTGCCGATTACGCGGAGGTGTTTGTCGATAGCCCTCTTGAGGCTTGCGAGCGTCGTGATGTAAAGGGCTTGTACGCCAAAGCGCGCAACAAGGAAATCGAATGTTTCACCGGTATATCCGACCCTTATGAGATTCCAGATCATCCAGAAATTACGTTGTACCCCGAGGATGGCAGCGCACAGGACAATGCCCGCCTTGTTTGTAATTGGCTCAAGCAAGCCGGTTACTTAAATTCCCGCAAGGAGGAGATGGTATGAATTTTATATTCATCTCACTCGATACATTACGCGCCGACCGACTCGGCGCGTATGGTTATAAGAAGCCAACAAGCCCTTACATCGATAAAATCGCCTCGGAAGGGGTGTTGTTCGAGAAGGCTTACGCCGCCGACATTCCGACGGAGGTTGCTCATACGGGCATTTTCACAGGCAAGGTTGGTTTAACGACAGGCGTTGTGTCTCACGGCTCCGAGCTCAACTCACTTCCTAAGTCGGTGCAATGGCTTCCTTCTTTACTGAAAAACGCGGGTTATACGACGGCTGCCGTAGATAATTTATACCAGCTGAAGGAATGGTTCGCGCGAGGATACCGCCATTATATAAATTCCTCCGGCAGCAAGCGCTGGATTGACGGCAAAACGATCAATGAATTGGCTACATCATGGCTCTCGACGAAGGGAGAGGAACCATTTTTCCTCTTTCTTCATTACTGGGATCCGCATACACCGTACTTACCGCCAGAAAAGTATATCCCGAGCTTTTATGACCAGGAAAAAGACCCATACGATCCAGCCAATCGGAGTATGGATGAAGCCTATAATAGTGCAGCCTATCCGTTCTTTAAGTACCATCATTATGACATGCTGGGCAGCGTTACTGATGCCGAGTATATGAATGCTTTGTACGATGCGGAAGTTCGTTACCTGGATGATCGGCTCCGTGAGCTGGATGAGGAGCTAGTAAGGCTTGGCTTGGCTGAGGATACGATGCTTGTCCTGTTCGGCGACCATGGGGAGAGCTTGACGGAGCATGATATTTATTGGGATCACTGCGGTCTCTATGATACAACGGTGAATGTGCCGCTAATTATTAGATGGCCGAACCGAATTGCTGGCGGTAGACGGGTTCCAGGTCTCGTGCAGCAGGTCGATCTCATGCCGACATTGCTAGAAGCGGCAGGTATTGAGATTCCAGAAGATTTGGACGGGAGGAGCCTCTGGTCGGCAATTGACGGTCAAACATCAGGAACTCATGAGCGAGTTTTTCTGAGCGAATGTGCTTGGCAGGCAGCCAGAGGCGTGACAGACGGTAATTACAAACTGATTGTGACCTATGATTCAGGTCCGTTCAAGCGTCCACCGCGCGAGCTGTACGACTTGAAATCCGATCCGGGCGAGACGATTAACCTTGCGGAGCTTATGCCAGAGTTGGCCGATGAGCTTCAGGTTTTAATCGATGAATGGGTTCGGGCTAAATTGGCAGGCAGAGAAGATCCAATGCAGAAGCAGCTTGAGGTTGGACTGCCATTCCGAAGGCGGATCGAAACCATTTTGGGCCAATACGGACTTTCTTGGGATGAGTGGTGGAATGATCCAATCCGTGGCAAATTTGATGATGCCGTCGAGCGTAAACAGCGGGCTTTAGAGGAGCAGCAGCGATGACGGGGCAGCCGAATATTCTCATCCTGATGTCGGATCAGCATCGCTACGACTGTACGGGCATCAGCGGCATATACCCGGTTCAAACACCGAATATCGACCGAATTGCGAAGGATGGGATTTGGTTTACGAATGCTTATACGCCGCTTCCCGTGTGCGGACCGTCCAGGCAATCCTTTATATGCGGCCGGAGACCCGAAAGCTTCGGAGCCTATTGGAACGACGGTATAGGGCTGCCTATAGCGAGCTTAACTAAAAATGATTATTCTTGGGCGAGAGATATGCAGGCTGCCCATTATGCAACCGGTTATATCGGCAAATGGGGAGGAAGCTCAACAGCTGACCCGACTGCGTTCGGATATGACCGATATATCAATTCCGACAAGGAATATGCCGCATTCCGCGCGGCCAAGTATCCTGAGCTCGGCTATGCAAACGGCATTTTGGGAGAAACCGATCCCGTGCCTCTTGAAGATGCGCCTACGCATTGGCTGGCAAAACGATCTTGTGAAATGCTGGAGGACCTTTCTCGCAGCGGCGGTCCGTGGCATGCCAGAATCAATTTTACGGAGCCTCATCCGCCTTGCCGGCCTTCCGAGCCGTTCTCTTCCTTGTATGATCCGAAGCAAGTGCCCGAATGGGGCAGCTTCCGTGACACATTCGAGAATAAACCTTATATTCAGCGGCAGCAGCTGCTCAATTGGGGCCTTGAAGATTTTACTTGGGAGGACTGGGCGCCTACGGTTGCGCGTTATTACGGCATAATAAGCCAGATGGACGATGCCGTCGGCATGATCCTGCAAACTCTGGCTGAGCTTGGCGAAGCTGAGAATACAATCGTCATTTATACATCGGATCATGGTGATATGTGCGGCGGTCACCGCATGGTGGATAAACATTATATTCTATATGATGATGTCGTAAAGGTACCGCTTGCTATTCGCTATCCGGGAGTGATCGCTCCAGGACAGATTTGCGAATCCTTTGTGTATAATACACTTGATTTGCCGCCAACACTGCTTGAATGGCTGAACCTGCCGGTGCCTGAAGAATTCCATGGACGCTCGCTGTTGCCGCTGCTTGATGAGCAGCCTCCAGAAGATTGGCGCACTTCCGTTGTATCGACATACAATGGGCAACAATTCGGGCTTTATGTGCAACGGATGATCCGGACATCCACCTGGAAATATATATGGAATCCGACCGATCTCGATGAGCTTTATGATCTGGTTAATGATCCCAATGAGCTCATTAACCGAATCGCAGACCCCCAATGCGGGGAAACCGTCAGCTCGCTCAGACGTTCGCTGCACGCGGAGCTGAAAAAGACGAAGGACGGTATCTTGCGCGGAAGCTGGCTGGATGGGCAGCTGCTGGATGGGCGGAAGCTGTAAAATACTGCGCTTAGCTTGGACAACCGTATTCACGTATTCATTTCTTGCACCATAGTGGAGCAGGTGAATTCGGGGATACGGTTTTTTCTACACGAGAAAGAGCCTCAGAAGCTTAAAGCTTCCAAGGCTCTTCCATGGGGCGTTCATTCAAGGACTTTTTCCAGTCCGATACATTCTATCCTCAGTGGGTTAATACGCTGGAAGTGTAATTTTCGCTTTCGCAGCTCGCTAGACGAACAACTTTATTGTTTCAGCAACTCGGCCGTCAGATCCAGCCAATCAAGCTCTTCTCGCGTCAGCTTGATCTCAGCTCCAGCCTGGCATGAAAGCAGCTCATCGCTATTCTGGGCGCCGATCAGTGCGCAAGCCGGAAACGGCTGATTTAAAACATATGCGAGGGCGATTTGAATGGTCGTCACATTCTTTTGCTCGGCAAGCTGTCCTGCCCGACGAAAGCGTTCCCAGTTCTCATCGCTATAAAAAACACGGACGAGATCCGCATTATCACGCACTTCCGGCGTGAAGCGGCCCGTAAAAAAGCCACGTGCCTGCGAAGACCAGGACAGGAGAGGAAGCTGTTGCTGCTCATGCCAGCGGAGAGTTTCCTCATCAGCCGAGACGCAGCCGGACCAGAACGCTTCCTTGGCTTTGGCTAGACTAAGATTCGGGCTGCTGAATGTGAAGCCGGCAAGACCGTGTGCGTCTGCATATTCATTGGCTTCTTGAAGGCGCTGCCATGTCCAATTGGATCCGCCGATTGCGCCAATGCGGCCGGCTTCGATATGTTCGTTCAGTGCTTCAATGATGGCTCCCACAGGAACGGAAGGATCATCCCGATGCAGCGCGTAGAGCTCCACATAATCCGTTCGCAGCCGCTCCAGACTTTCGAGTAGATCACTGCGAATCGCTTCACGATTGACGCGAGGACCCGTGTGATCCGGATGGGCGCCTTTTGTCAAAATAACGAGATCGTCCCGATTGCCGCGCTCCTCCATGTAGCGGCCTAGGACAGCTTCACTCTGTCCGTTGCAGTAAATATAAGCTGTATCAACGGTGTTGCCACCGATGGCCATAAAGGCATCCATATTAGCGCTTGCCTTTTCGTATGCATCATTGTAAAAGTAGTCTGTTCCTTTGATAAGTGCAGATACCGGTTTATCAATACCGCGGATTCCAATGGTTTTCATCCGATCTCCTCCTTAAGGGCGTATAGGTTCAGGTTGTAGCTCAACGCGAATTCGCTCGTGAGCCGAGCGGAGGCAAGCGTCTATTACGCGCATATTGCGGATCGAGTCGTCAGGCGTAAATTTCTGCGGTTCGCCAAACAGCACCGTCCGAGCAAAATCATCGCATTCCAAGGAAAACTGATTAACTTTCGGTACTTCGACCTCACGACGAACACCTTTTGATGTAACGAAGAAGTTAGCACCTTGGTCAGGCCCGGCGACGAAAGCGGAGGGAATCTCGATCAGACCATCGATGCCGAGCACTTCCAGATGATTACGAGAAGCTGCCCACATCCCGCAATCAAACTTGACTGCGACGTTCCCCGGGAACTCAAGCAGCCCTGAAGCCATCATATCGACATTGCCGTGCTCCGGTGAAAAGAAGGCTTGGACCGTAGCGGCCTCGGGCTCTTGGCCGAGCAGCAGACGTGCTGCTGTGATGGGATAACAGCCAATATCATACAAGCTGCCGCCACCCCATTCTTTGCGGAAGCGGACGTTTCCGCTGCCACCGGAACTATTAAATGTGAAGGTAGCGTGGATATTCCTGATATCCCCGATCTCACCGGAGGCGATTACATTGCGAATCATATCGTAACGAGGATGATGACGGTACATGAAGGCTTCTGCGAGAATTTTACCCGACGCTGCAGCAGCTGCCGCCATCTCTTCAGCTTCGGCTGCGGTCAACGCAAGCGGCTTTTCACATAATACATGTTTGCCAGCTTGCAGAGCCCGAATGGTCCATTCCCGGTGCAGATGATTAGGAAGCGGGATGTATACAGCATCGATGGCATCGTCCCAAATCAGCTCTTCATAGCTGCCATACGCTTTCTCAATTCCGAATTCTTCGGCTGCCTGTTTGGCCTTAGCGGCATCCCGGCTTGCAAGGGCTTTCACTTCATTGAATTGCGATTCCAGCAATCCTGGAATGACAGCGCGACGGGCGATTGATGCTACTCCCAAAACTCCCCAACTAAGCTTTCTATTCATGATTCTGATCGTTCCTCCTTCGTTGACTATGATGATATTGAGATTATAATCTAAGATAGTCTCAATAAAAATAATAATATTTTGAATAGATTAACACGATATTGTTATACGGAGGACAAGCATGAGAAAAAATGCCCATCTAATTACGCTGCGTGATATTCCCTATTTCGTGTTTCCAGAATCGGTCGGCATGTACACGGATGCTCCCGAGCATTCCGTTTATCGGGAGGAGGGGGCATTGAACAATTTCAACATCCATTATGTTGCATCTGGCAAGGGGTATGCGGAAGTAGACGGTGAGATTCATGAGCTGCAAAAGGGGCAATTACTACTATACTTTCCGCTGCAAGAGCAGCGTTACTACAGTAGTAATGACGATCCTTGGGATGTTCGCTGGGTTCATTTTTATGGTGATAAGCTACATGATTATATGATTGAAAGAGGCTTTCATAAAAATCGGATCTGGAGACTCCGGCAGACAGCGGCATGGGAGGAAGCGCATCTGGCGCTTCTCCAGGAAGCCGAGATGAACAGCATGAACCGTCCGGCGCTTCTTTCATCGCTCGTATATGCCGTGTTGGCCGAATTTGTGCATCAAGCTGTTCCGATTGCACAGCCCCGAACGGGCCCGGCAGAAAACAGAATTCTAGCTTTGCTGCCACTTCTGCAAGAAGAGGCCGGAAATCCGTTCATCCTGCAGGAATGGGCCGCCAAGGCGCAAGTGAGTCCTTTTTATTTTTGCAAGCTTTTCCGCAATGCACTGGGTATGACGCCATCCGAGTTCGTCACTCGAGCCAGACTGCAAATGGCCAAGCAAAAGCTGCTTGAACATAGAGAAGCCAAAATCGGGGATATTGCGGATCAGGCCGGTTATCCAAGCGTCAGTTATTTCAACAAGAGATTTCAGGAGCATGAAGGGATGACCCCTACAGAATATCGTAAATTGTTCCAGTCTTAAATTTTGTTCAGAAGCAGCTAACCAGAAACAGATAAATGAGGTTTAATGCTTGATATCCAGCATTAAACCTCATTTATTATTAGCCCGATTTAGAATTCAGCGCATTGCTATACGTTGAGGATTGTTAATATGGGCGCCCCTCTGTAAGTCCTCTCCGTTGCACGGAGGACCCCGGATTGTTGGGTGATCTGGAAATAGCTAAGTTGGCCAATCCCGTTTCTATTTACCAGCCTGGCTTGTACGTGACCTATAGATTGGCCGCCCGGGGGAGGAGGGAAAGCATCATAACGGATTGTAGCAACTGATTCGGCACCAACCCCATCCACGACGTCCACATGATCCCGTTCACCTTCATCAATAAGGTATGAATCACTCGGGACAATCACCTCTCCCAGGCGAAAGGTCAGAATAATAGGACCTGTAAACGTAAAGTTTTCAAAGTAGAATCTTTTCGTTAACGCGTTGGCAGATGGATCATTGCCGCATGAAGAGCCAGTTCGCTTGTCACTAAAGGTGCGTGTAACGATAACTAGCAGGATAAACAAAACTAAGACGACTTGCATGCTAGAGCTGCTGCTAGTTGTAGCTTTCGGATTGTCGTTCAAATTGCTTTCCTCCCTAAATGAGTTCTAAGAATAGTTTCTTCGTTTTCTCCTAGTGTGTGTTGAGCTTTATATCAACATAGTATGTAGACAGTAGTTCAATTGATTATGGCATCTGTCCAGCAGATGGATATCGTTTTCCTGAGTCTGGTCTTATTTGACATTCTTGCAACGCCAGATATCGTCATGTTAAGATTACGGTATCGATTAGGATTGGAGCTGAAAAGGATGTACATTTCTTGCTAATAATACAAAACAAAATATAAGCGATTTACGCTTATTTTTGCGTTTTTATTATTCATGCAAGAAAGTTACATTTTCTTTTCACTCGAACGAATACAATATATCCTGATCTATTTCCTATGGGGGAATAGGTTACTGTATTTATTTGAGCTACAAGAAAGTAACTTTCTTGTAGCTCTTATTTTTTGTATACAGGAGGATACTGTTATGTCTTTAATCCATGTTTCCAATCTTACATTTGCCTATGAGGGCAGTTACGATAATATATTTGACAATGTTAGCTTTCAGATCGATACAGACTGGAAATTAGGCTTTACCGGTAGAAATGGCAGGGGGAAAACAACCTTTCTTCAGCTATTGCAAGGCAAACATGAATATAGTGGAGTTATTTCCGCTCAAGTCAGCTTTGATTATTTCCCTTTTCCTATTGAGAACAAGGATGTGGAGACGCTGGATCTCATCAGCAGCATTCATCCGGACTATGTTCATTGGGAATTGATGCGTGAACTTAGCTTGCTGCATGTAGCGGAGGATGTTTTATACCGACCATACAGCTCTTTATCCAATGGGGAGCAGACTAAAGTTTTGCTGGCAACACTTTTCCTCAAGGAAAATAATTTCCTGTTAATTGATGAACCGACGAACCATCTTGACATGAAAGCAAGGAAGCTTGTCAGTGATTATCTCAATTCCAAACGAGGATTCATTCTCATATCCCATGACAGAGCTTTTCTGGATAACTGTGTTGACCATATCCTCTCCATTAATCGAACGAATATTGATATTCAGAGGGGGAATTTCTCCGCCTGGTGGGACAACAAGAAGAGACAGGATGATTATGAGCTAGCCGAGAACGATAGGCTGAAAAAGGACATCAGAAATTTAGCTGAAGCTGCCAGACGAACGAGCAACTGGTCGCATGAAGTGGAAAAATCCAAAAACGGCACAAGAAATTCCGGTTCGAAAGTGGATAAGGGATATGTTGGCCATAAAGCTGCCAAGATGATGAAGCGTTCCAAATCGATGGAGCAAAGACAGCAAAGTGCTATGGATGAAAAATCAAAGCTCCTTAAAAACATAGAAAGCTCGGAAAGTTTGAAGATTTCTCAGCTTCCCTATTATAAAAATCAGCTTGTCGAGCTCGAAAGTGTTTCGATTTACTACGGAGAGAAAGTGGTTTGTTCCGAGGTTAACTTCACGATTGGGCAAGGAGAGCGGATTGCGCTTGCAGGCAAAAATGGCTCCGGGAAGTCCAGCCTAATCAAGCTTATTTGCGGGGATGAGCTTAGCTATACGGGTACGTTCCGCAAAGGCAGTCAGCTAAAAATATCCTATGTATCGCAGGATACTTCGCATTTGGAGGGCAACTTGACCGATTACGCCCGGCAAAACGGCATTGATGAAAGTCTGTTTAAAGCCATTTTGAGAAAGCTTGATTTTGCCAGAATTCAGTTTGAAAAGGATATTTCAGCATTCAGCGGCGGCCAAAAGAAAAAGGTGCTCCTAGCACATAGCCTCTGCGAGAAGGCCCATTTGCATATTTGGGATGAACCGCTGAATTTTATCGATGTCATCTCCCGTATGCAGATTGAAGAGCTGCTGCTTGAGCATACCCCCACCTTGCTATTTGTGGAGCATGACCGCGAGTTCTGCAACAATATCGCGACAAAAGTTGTGGAGCTTTGATTATGTAACAACGGGATTCGATCTTTGGAGCATCCATGTTATGCAAAACAGATAATCCGGAAAAAAGACAAAAAGGCCTGCGGAGCGCTGCGCAAGCCTTTTTGTCATATAAATTAATTGGAGTAGAAGGACAGTCCGCCAACAACGGCGGTGGACGAAGAAGCTTCAATCCGGTATGTGCCAGACGGCTGGCCATATGCCAGAGTGTAGTTCATGATTGAACCACTTGATCCTGCTGCGACATAAGCGGAAGTACTTCCGACATAAGAGCTGCTGGAGCCAGATACCCGGTACAGAGTAAAATAAATGTAGGTTCCGCTCGTAGAGCTAGTGTTCGTAAAGCTAGTGCTGAGAACAATATTGTTGGACAACCCGGATTGAGTATAGGTTTGGAAAAACGCAGGAGTCGCAACACCTTTGGTCGATTGAGCGGTTTGGCCGGTTGCGTTGCGCGCTACTACCTTAATCGAGTAGGAGCGGCTAGGCGTTGCTGACAGAGAGTAGTTCGTTGAAGTCGTAGTTGTATAGAAATTTCCATCCACATAGAGATCATACTCAACTGCGTTTGAAGCGCTCCAGCCCAGACTTATGTTGTTATACGTCGCCGTGGCGTTAATGACCGGAGCGGATGGACAGCCAAGCGTTGTCACCATTGGTGTAGTCGTGCTGCCAAAGGAACCTGTGCCCCTGACTTCGAAGTAATAGGATGTGCAAGGGCTCAATCCCGTAATTGGATATGAGCTGGTGTTGGCCGTAGACGTCAATAAGCTGCCGTTTTTGTAAATTTGCACTGCATTCTCGCCAGGCTGCAGCGTCCAGTTCAATGTAAGCGAGTTCGTTGTTACGTTGCTTGTGGACGCACCGATGGCAGCGCTTGCAGTAAAAGATGGAACAATTGACATAACAAGACCTAAACTCATCGCTATCTTAATCATACGTTTTTTCACTTTATAACACCTTCCTTTGGTTAGAGTGGTTAAAGCTTAAAATCTAGCAGCTGGAACGGTCAATCTCCTCCCTCAAATTTACTTTTAATTGTCTTTTCTTCGTGATATTACCAGTTTTAGAGTTTCGACGCAATTGAAATTACACTTCATTTTAATTCCTATAACCGATATTTTATTACCTAATTACACTATAATAAAGCAATTAAATCTGATGAAAAAACACGGGATTCATACATGCTTATTAAGAAAATCCATATATTCATCCTTTGTTAGACCGAACAAAATAGAATCATGATATCTTCCGTTTATGTAGAACACTTGACGCCGGACTCCTTCTTGAATGCATCCTACTTTTCTAAGCATAGCAGCCGATGGCTCGTTTCCTTCAAGAACATAGTCATTGAATTTATGAAGTCTACGTTCGAAAAAAGCATATTTTAAAAGGATGTGTACTGCCCGAGTACCATACCCCTTGCCGCGGTAGGGCTTATCAATTACGATGCCAATGCTGAATGTGCCATTCCTTTCGTCAATGCTGTTTAAATTAATGCCGCCTAGGCTTTCACCATTTAAGTCCTCAATAGTAAACATAATTCTACCGTTTGTTGAAGAAAAGTCTGTATTATCCTCGACAAACTTTTTTGCTTCTGAAATTGTAGGTGGTAATTCTATCGCACATTGTAATACGCCCAAACCTCCAACGATGCCAACCGCATTCTGAGCCCATTTCCTAAAATATTAGACCAATACCCGAAGAAATCAGAAAGCTGCCGATTGGGGCGGCGGTACAATTAGGGTACAAATCAACTCAGATGAAAGAGAGGCGCATCCAATGGTTCACGCAACAAAAAATGCTATGCGTAGATACGGCGTGATGTACGCCCTGCTGCTGCCGGGACTGTTATATTTCGTCATTTTCAAATATGTACCAATGGTGTACATCGCCGCTGCCTTCAAAGACTACAACGTCTTGCAAGGACTTTGGGAGAGCCCCTGGATCGGCTGGCAAAACTTCGAGACCTTTTTTAACGGTGTGTATGCAGGACAAATTATCGGCAATACGATGCTTATCTCGGCATACAAGCTGATCTTTTCGTTCCCGGCGCCGATCATCCTCGCGCTTATGCTAAACGCCGTTACATCCAACGGCTTCAAGCGAACGATCCAGACGCTGACATACTTACCGCACTTTTTATCCTGGGTTGTCATATACGGTCTGCTGGTCGCCTTCCTGGCGCCGGGATCTGGTCTCGTTAATCAGTTATTTAATACGTTCGGCTTGGACCGAATTTCATTCCTGACTGAATCGGGCTTGATCCGCTCGCTCATCGTAACCACGGACATTTGGCAGTCGATCGGCTGGGGTGCAATTATCTACCTGGCTTCTCTGGCTGGTATCGATCCAAGCTTATACGAGGCTGCCAAAGTAGATGGAGCTTCCCGATGGAGGCAACTATGGCATATTACGCTTCCCGGCATTCGCAACGTAATTATTTTGCTGCTCGTGCTGCGGCTTAGCGCCATCCTCGATGTCGGCTTCGACCAAATTTTCATTATGCTGAATCCGCTTAATCAGGAGAAGGCAGACGTCATTGAAACATGGGTGTACCGAGTAGGCATGCAGGAAGGCCGCATCGGACTTGCAACTGCGGTCGGGCTGTTCAAATCCATTATCGGATTTGTGCTCGTGCTCGGCGCGAATAAAATTGCCAAAAAATTCGACGGACAGATCTGGTAGAAAGGAGAATCCCATCCCATGGAGCAAACAACGATTTGGAGCCGTCTTGGAAAAGGACTTAACTATACGCTGCTGACTTTGCTCGCCGCGTCCTGCGTCATTCCGTTTCTGTACGTCATCAGCGTATCGCTGACCCCGATCTCGGAAGTCATCCGAAAGGACGGTCTTGTCCTCATTCCATCCAACATTACGTGGACGGCTTATGAGGAAATTATGCAGGGGGGCCGATTGCTCGACGCTTACAAGGTTACAATTTTCCGCGTAGTTGTCGGGACTCTGCTCAATATGCTGTTCACCGTCACGATGGCGCTGCCGCTTTCTCGCAAGGCGCTTCCGGGACGAAGCGGTTTTCTGATGTTCGTCGTATTCACCATGCTATTTAGTGGAGGCATGATCCCGAGTTATCTGATCGTCAAAGAAGTTGGGCTGCTCAATTCCGAATGGGCGCTCATTATCCCGGGATTGGTCAACGCGTTTTATCTGATGATCGTAAAAAGCTTTTTTGAGCAGCTGCCCGAAGCGATTGACGAGGCGGCGCGCATCGATGGAGCAGGCGAAATCGCGATTTTGATCCGCATTATTTTGCCGCTGTCGATGCCGGTAATCGCTACAATAGGACTCTTCTATGCCGTCTGGCACTGGAACAGCTACTTCGACGCTTTGCTGTACATCAATAACCCGGAAAACCAGCCAGTGCAGCTGTTCCTGCGGCAAATTCTGCTCGCTTCCGTCGCCATCAGCGGGGATGCCGCCGAAGCGGCCAACTCCGTCAATCCCGTGTCGGTGCAGATGGCCTCGGTTGTCGTGACAACACTTCCGATCGTCGCTGTGTACCCCTTCATTCAAAAGCATTTTACGAAAGGTGTCCTTGTCGGCTCCGTCAAGGGCTGACCGTTAAACTTGTATATCCGGAGTTCAACTCTTGATATAAATCGCATGCTACAATAAAAAAAAGGGAGAGGTTTCTATCATGAAAAAGACGTCATATGCCAGCCTGCTGCTCAGTTTGGCTGTTCTGTCTGGAATCGTTGCAGGCTGCAGCGGGAACGGCGGCAGCAACAATTCGGAGCCGGCGGCATCCGGGCAACCTCAGTCGAGCGAGCAAACAGACAAAAAAATTAAGCTCAGCTTCTACAACACGATTGGTTACCGCCAAACAACACCGATGCCGGCGCTGGAGCAGGATCCGATTCGTCAAATGATCGAGAAAGATAACAACATCGATCTTGAGATGACGCTTGGCGGCGAGAACTGGAAGGATAAGCTCAATTTGCTCATTACGTCCAGCCAAATTCCCGATATTATTACGTTCCCGGACCGCGCTTCAGCCGTCAAATATTACGACCAAGGCTTGCTGGCCGACTTGGACGAGGTGCTTGCGCAATATCCGGATCTGATAGCTTCCTTTGATCCGACGCGTCTTGAGCCGATGAAATACAAAGGAAAAACAATCGGCGTACCGGCTTCGGAAGGCGTTGGCGGCGTAAACGGCTGGTGGATCAACAGCACTTGGCTGAAAAAGCTGAATCTGTCTGAGCCGACGAATCCGCAAGAGCTGCTTGAAGTGATGAAAGCCTTTACGTTCAACGATCCCGACGGAAACGGCAAAAACGATACGTACGGCTTCGTGGCAATGCTGCCGAAAGACGGAAGTCTCGGCTACAGCACAGCCGGTCCTAAAGGGTTCCAGCAAATCTTCTGGATGTTCGGCGTACAGCCTAACTTTGTCGATATGAAAGACGGCAAGGTAGTTGTATATAATACCGATCCAAAAACGAAGGAAGCGCTGCAATTCATTAAGGACATGATTGACGCCAAAGTGGTCGACCCGGACTGGGTAACGATTGATGACGGACTGAAGCTTGACAATAAAATGTATCAAGGCAAAGTTGGCATTATGGTCGCGGACTGGCGCCGGATGGAACCGGCCGACCAACAAAAGATGAAAGAGACCGGCGGCAGCACTCCGGAGTGGAAGCAAATAGCGCCTCCTAAAGGACCTAACGGCGACCAAATTCTGGACGCGAAGGTATTCCAACAATCGCTGCTCGGCCTTTCTAAGGAAGTAGTGAAGGATGCCGACAAAACGAAACGGGCGATGGAATTCATCCAGTATCTCTACACGAGCAAAGAAGCTTATCCTTACCTGTCCTACGGCATCAAAGATAAAACATTCACCGAAACGGGCGGCCAGTTCAAGCTGATTGACAAGTCGACTTATAATGAGAAGGAAATCGAATGGCGTTACAACTATGCGTTTGTCCGTAAAGCCGATGACGTCGTATACTTTGACTTCAAAAACCCGACAGTGACCAACGCCAACCAGGAGCTAAATAGGAATTATTTGAAAGACAACAACATCAACCCGCGCATCGTCGATACGGACCCTATGGCTCAAGATCGCCTCAAATATGTCAACGAAATGATGCTGAAATTCGTGACGGGCAAAGAGCCGCTTAGCAACTGGGACAAGTATGTGAAAACGCTTGAAGACAAGTTCAAGCAGGCTGACGCTGTTGCCGTCTACGAGCAGCAGCTGAAGGATGACGGGGTACTGAAATAAGGAATATCTGGGAGAAGGGGAGTTTTTGCCTCTTCTTTTCCCTGTTTCTATGGAAGGAGAACGAGCCCATGAAAGAGCGCATCCGGCATTGGTTCCATGGCATCTCTTTCCGGCTGTTTCTCGTATGTTTTGTGTTTGTATTAGGTTCCGAAGCGATCATAAGCGCATTATCGTACCGGTATATCGAGAACGAGATTACAGCAAGCCAGCTCGAACAGGCGCGCCAGATGCTCAAAAAAGAAGAGGAGTACATCGACCTCTACTTTTTGCTGATGCAAAATACGATCGCCCAGCTTTCATCATCCGCCGTTTCTTGGCGCGATGATCTTGAAGCCGCGCAGGCTGCGCTGGAAAGCGTCTATCGGGAAAATTCCGTGATGCTCTCGGATGTGTATCTGATCCATAAAGATCTTTCCATACTCGGCGGTAATCCGGTCACCAAAATTATAAATGATTCCCGCGAAGACCGAAGGCCGCTGTATGAGCTGGCGTTCAGCAACAGTTACGGCTCTGTCAATGTCAGCGAGCCTTATGCCAGCTTTTTCTCCGGTTGGACGGTTACGTTCGTACGAGCTATTACCGTGAAGGGGAAGCCGATGGCACTTGCTGTCGATCTTAATTTGACCGCGCTCCAGGAAAGGTTGCAGCGCATCGGCGGCGGCCGCTCCGATCTGCAGCTAGGCATTATGGACCGTGAAGGGCGAGTCATACTGGAGCCGTCCGGCAGCCGGCTGTTCAAGGTGATCGATCATCGGCTGCAGTTTGACGGGCGAGACGGGCGCGAGCTTGTTGAAGCGAAGGACGACGTATTCGAGGAGAGGATTGACGGAACGTCGGTGACGATTATGAAAACGATTAATCCTCGTACAAAGTGGACGATATTCACACTTTATGATGGGATTGATCTGCAGCAATCGTTGAATCGGCTGGAAACCTTTTTTATCGGTATTCTCCTGCTTGGCTTCTTGCTTAGTATACTGACGGCCACGTTCGTCGCTCGGATGATCCGAATTCCCGTCAATTATCTCATCCGCAAAATCAATCTGGTTCAGCACGGCGATCTCAACGTCGCGATATCCAGCCCTCGGCAGGATGAATTTGGCAAGCTGGCGTCGACCTTCGACGATATGTTAGGTCAGATTCGGACATTGGTCGAGCATGTCAATCTCGGCGAACGCAAAAAGAAAGAGTTGGAGATTCAGGTTCTGCAATCACAGATCAATCCGCATTTCCTCTATAATACGCTGGGCTCGATCAGCAATGTGGTCGCTTTTGAGCGTTACCATGAGGTGGATAATATCATCGAGGCTCTGATATCGATTTTGGAATACGGAATTACCGACTTCTCTGACCGGGCTAGCCTGGAACAGGAGCTGCGGAATGTCAGGGATTATCTTTACATCCAACAGATTCGCTATGATTGCCAATTCGAGCTTATAGAAGAGATAGATCCCGAAACGCTGAAGCTGCCCGTGCTTCGCATGGCGCTTCAGCCGATTGTTGAGAATAGTATTTTCCACGGTTATGCGGGCGGCCGCAAGTCGGGTTCGATACGATTATCTGCGATCCGCCGTGAAGGCATGCTCGAGATTGTTGTTGCGGATGACGGAATCGGCATGACTGCTGAGCAGACGAGCAGGCTACTAATAGAGAACCCTGAACAAAAAAATTGGGATCGGCGCAAACGAATTGGCTTGTACAATATTCACCAGCGGATACGGTTGAACTATGGCGAGCCTTATTGTCTCAGCGTTTGGAGCGAGCCGGGCCGAGGAACGAGGGTTACGCTTACGTTCCCGGATGAAGCAGGTCAAGCAGGAAGTTGGATAGGAGAGTGACAGTTATGAGAGAGGTCACCTGTTTCATCGTTGATGACGAGCCTCCAATGGTCCATCGGCTGGAGCATTATTTCGGGCAATGGAAGGAACGGCGATTACCATTCAGGCTTGTCGGTCATGCCTATTCTGGAGAGGAAGCTTTGGAGCAGGCCGCTGGGCTGAAGCCGGATCTCATTTTGACGGACATCGTAATGCCAGGCATGGGCGGTATTGAGCTAATTCGCGAGCTTCGCGAACGGCTGCCTCGCACGGAGTTCATTATTTTAAGCGCGTACTCGGAATTTGCCACGGCTAGAGAAGCGATCGCCATGGGAGTATTTGAATATCTGGTCAAAGTCCCGCTACGCGAGGAGGATGTTCGAACAGCATTGTCCAAAGTGCGAGACAACTTAATTGCAAGAGAGGAGAAGGAGCAGAGGCTTCATAGCTTAAGCGGATCCATAAAAGAGAATTCGTATCGTTTGCGCAAGCATCTGCTGGAAGAGCTTTTGCGCGAGGATGTATCTGCTGCTGTTATGGAACGCCGCGCAGCTGAGTTGGCTCCTGGCTTCGTTCCGCGCCAATATGCTTGTTTTGCCATCCGCTTCGACAACTACGACAGCTTCTGTGCAGAGTATTCCCCAGCTGACCGCATCAAGCTGAAGTATGCCATGATGAACATTGTTGAGGAAGTGCTTCAGGGGATGGGGGGAAGCTTCGCTTGCGAGCTGCAGCCGAGCGTCATTGTAGCTTTTGTGGCCATTCAGGCAAATAGTGAACAATCGTTCGACCACAAATGTTACGAGCTGGGGGGCAATCTTCTTGAATCGCTCAAAACGTATTTGAGGATTTCCGTTTCTGTGGGCGTAAGCCGAATGTATCATGGCTGGGGCTCTGCTGCAGCAGCTTACGAGGAGGCAGAGGGAGCGCTTGCGGACACTTTTTATGCCAGCTTCGGTACGGTTATAACGCCAAGTAAAAGGCTGATCTGCATCGAAAATGATTGGCGCGAGCTAACTAAACGCTTCGAGTTAGCTCTGCAACGGGTAAGTGCCCAAACCGCCCGTGAAGTGCTCGCACCGTTGCTGCCTCTGCTGCATGATCACCGCGTTAATCCCGCCAAGCTGATCGCCTACATCGAAGGCTGGAGCATTCGACTTCGACAGCGGCTGCTGCCGACCGAGCATGCCGAAGCAGATGCTGGCGGCGGTGCTTTCTCCGGTTGCATGCGGTTGCATCAGCTGATTGAGCGTTTGCGGCTGCAATGGGAACGCATCGAGTCGCTTGCAGAAGGAAACGGCTTGCGACCTGAGATGATCAAGGCCATCCGTTATGTTGAGGATCATTTGACAGAATCGATCTCGCTTCGTCTTGTAGCCGAGCATATTCATTTGAACCCATCCTATGTAAGTGAGCTGTTCAAAAAAGAGCTTGGTATCAACTTTACTGATTTTGTCTCGAAAAGAAGAATTGAGCGGGCAATTGAGCTGCTGCGCAAAAAAAACCATTCAAACTTGGAGCTGGCTGAAGCCGTCGGCGTTCATAATGAGAAGTACTTCTGCACCTTGTTCAAAAAGATAACCGGAACTTCTCCGCAGAAGTTTTTTGCAGAGCAGTAAGGGATAGGGAATCTATTTTTACGGGACGTTCCTGATTCTTGAATTGAAATAGGTGATGTTATATAGTTGCATTACGAGTGTAATGTGAATGATATTCAGTCAAAACCAGGAGGGCGCCCGTGAGTACTGAAACGCATGACAAGTATAGGCTGATTTTACAGGCAGCCATCGAGATCATTTCAGAGAAAGGTTTGTACAACACTTCTATCTCTGACATCGTGAAAAAGGCCGGCGTAGCCCAAGGTACCTTTTATCTATACTTCCGTTCGAAGAATGCCTTGATTCCAGCCATCGCGCAAAACCTGATAACGATCACGATGGAGAAGATGAAGGAGAACAGCAATAAACATACCGATTTTAACGGTTTTCTACAGACGTTTATCGAAGCGATCTACACTATTACGGACGAGTACAAAGACGTCATCGTGCTTTGTTATTCCGGTCTCGCAATCGATCATTCGATGGAGATATGGGAATCCATTTACCAACCGTATTACGAATGGTTCGAAACGGAGCTCAAGCGGGGCATTGAGCAAGGGGAAATTATTGAACAGACCAATATGCAATGGACGAGCAAGCTCATCATTAACTTGGTAGAGAACGCGGCGGAGCGATTCTATATTGGCCGGGACCAAGACATGACGAAGGAGCAGTCCATGACCGAGGTATTCCATTTTGTGCGCCGATCTTTGACAGTGAAGTAATCTTAGGCCAAAAAGGGATCGAGCGCGAACACTTTCGACGAATACAAAGTATTACTTGGCATTACCTGAAATAGGAACAGCGGCAATCTTGGACTTTATTTTGACGTCCTGGATTGCCGCTTTTAATTTGCTTATTTTTCAAATATCAATAGATTAGATCATCTCTAATTTGAATCCCTTGCATCACACAAAAATCTTTTGGAATAATTCAGATTAAATTCATATTATAGCCTGAGAACCCTTTTTTAAAAAGTAGGGTAGACGAGCCATCTAAAGCCAACAGTTATCACTTTCATCCGTTTTATAGAAACAGGAGTGAAAACCACGATAAAGCGGAGGTTGAGCGATGATGAGTGAACAAACCGATAACGTTGAATTAAAAGGGCGTATTTCCGCCGTAAGTGTTTTGGATTTGAGACGAATGAAATCTGTGGAGGAACTGAGCAACATTACTGCAATACAAGCAGTGGGGACGATTCTGTTATCTGACTCCTTCCAAGGTTTAATAGCCAGCATTCCGATGAAAGCTGTCGGTTCGATTATTTCATTGCCTGAAGGCAGTAAAGTGAACCAGATAGGCGGTACGCTGAAAGTCGGGGGAGAATTTCTCGAAAACGCAAGCGCCGACGGCTCAGATATTCTTTTTGTGTCAGGTGAACTAATTATTACGTCTCCCCCTACGAGATTCGGCTACCGACAGCTTATCGTCGTCGGGCAACTTTTCATCCCTCGAGGAAGCGAGAGTATCCTAACTCCTTTCATTACTCAATCGAGCGGCGAAATAATTCCTTATGATCACCATAATTCAAGGTTTTTTATGGGCCAAGGCCGGTTTGATAGAGAGTTCTTTGAATGTTTGAAAAAACCGATTACGTTGATTCTCAATGGAACCTTTGTGATTGAATCTGATGTCAGCAAAGAACTAATTTTGGAGAAGGTGACCGAAATTGTTCAGATGGGTCTTTTGACGGCAGACAAAAAGCTTCTGACTATTCTGACTGTACTCGCAGTTGAACAACTGGGCGGCAGTATTCTAGATTCCAGTATATTTGACGGCGAGACAGCCTATGGATGATCAAGAAAATCAAGAATACCATGCCTTCTTCCAAGAGATTTATAATATTTACCATCAGCCCGTATTTGCCTTTATTCTGACACGAGTCGGGCAAAGGGAAATTGCCAAAGACCTTATGCAGGAAGCATTTCTCCGGGCATGGAAAAAAATCCATGTAGGTTATGAGATAGGCAGGGAAATGTGTCGTTTCTGGATATTTCGGATCACAAAAAACCTGATTACCGATTATTATCGCCAGTGCACAACACGCCACAAAACAGAGAGCCGGATGAAACAAGAGGCTTTCTTACAGAGATCATTCGCTCGTTCTCCCGAAGAAACCTACGAAATCAAACGGAATGTTCAACGTATTGAGGATGCGGTTAGAAGGTTGTCAGAGGAACTGCGCGCTGTGCTTATTCTTCATCTGGTTGGCAAAATGAACAGTGCGGAGATCGGCGAGTTACTAGAACTACCAGCAGGCACGGTTAGATATCGAATCAGCATGGCCAGAAAACGTGTTCTGGTTGAACTGGGGGAAAATGAGCGGATAGAGGAGGGGGTTATGGTTGAACAGTTCGGATTGGAATGAGTTCAAAGATGTGAAAAACCCTTTGGCAGATTGGCTTCAAAATGCGTCATTGACGAAAGAAGAATCAGAAGGAATTTTAAGCCGTATTTTGGAATCCGACAAGCAAAAAGAAGACCTTCGATTGTCGAGACAAATAGCTCGAATAAACCGGACAGTTGCCTTTGCCAATCGCGCTTCTATGCTTTACTCAGAACGACATCAACTTGGTTACAGAAGCTCTTGAGAACATAAGCGTGGAGAGAAAGGGAGGGGAATTAAGTAATTCCCCCTCACGCCTACTTCACAACTTCAAGGTGCGGAGCCATAAACCGAGCGATATTCCGTCGGACTTAATCCCGTCTCCTTGCGGAATGACTTGGCAAAGTGATGGGTATCTGGAAAGCCGGCTCGCTCGGCAATTTCTTTGATACTGAGGCTGGTAGAGGCGAGCAGCAGCCGAGCCTTTTCCAGCCGTTTACGATTGACGTATTTAGCGGGAGGCATCCCGAAGTGTTTTTTGAAATACGAAATGAAATAGTTTGGGTGAAGATGAAGAGCGCCCGCCATGTCGTTAACGCTCAGACTTTCATGCAGGTGGGCCTCCACATAATCCTGGATGATGCGAATCCGCTGCATTTCATCGCTGCGATGTTTGAGCACCTGCACCGGAATATGTTCCAGGAAGGAAGAAACGATCTCCAGCATGACAGATTTTTCTTTCAAAACAGATACGAGGGAGCGGCGTTTATGCAACTCGTCCAGCTCGGCGAACAAACCTTGCATCCGTTCCGGGTCGGGTACATCGATGCAGAGAGGGGCGTTAATCCATTGGAATAGATCAAACGGTCCAACACCGGCAGTAAAATGGCACCAGTATTTGTTAAAAGGCTGTCGCTCCTCTAGAGCCGAATAGGATTGTTTGACAAAAGCCGGCATCAGGCAAAGCTGGCCTTGCTTCGGGAAGCATTCCCGGCCGTCCACTTTGAGCCAACCTTCACCATCCATAATGAAATAAAGCCGGTTGAATTCAGGCACAAAGTCCAAATCCCGCCAATCTGCAGAGCACTGGGTACGATGAGCGACCTGCACGCGAATCTGCAAATTGTCGAGCAGTTCAAGCAGTGTGGATTCTTCCTGAGGTAGCTTCATTCATCCAGCTCCATTACTTAGTTTTATCCCCTTATCCCTTAGGAACGTCCATTTTTTCCCTTGGAAGCGGAATCTATAATCAGTGTATCAGATTCTAGGAGGGACTTCGATCATGACAAATTCTCACAAACCGTTATTGCTCACAGACGATCAAATGAAAGCTTTTATCCGCGATGGAGTGCTGCTGCTGAACACAGATTTCCCACGTTCCTTTCATGATAGTCTTGTCGCCCAGTTGAATGATGTGTATCAAGAAGAGGGTAATCCGGGCAACAACATCCTTCCACGAATTCGCGATTTGCAAAAGGTGTTCGACCACCCCGTTGTCACTGGCGCGCTTACGAGTGTGCTAGGTCCCGATTATTTGCTGCATACGCATCGTCATGGCCACTTCAACGCTTCCCCGCAGCCTGGAGGATGGCATAAGGATAGTTACTGGGGTTATAGCCGGATGCGCAATCATCATCCTTGGTGGGCAATGATCATGTATTTTCCGCAAGATACGCCTCTTGAGCTTGGGCCGACAGGCATTTTCCCAGGTACTCAGTTCCTTGAATCCCGAATTTTCGATGAGGAAAATCCCGCGGCTGAAGTAACGGCGCAAGGCGAGGCAGGCACATTTGCGCTGATTCATTATGATGTGTGGCATCGCTCAACTGCAAACATAATCGGCCAGCCAAGGTATATGCTGAAGTTCGAATTCATGAGGACGACAGCTCCAGCGGCTCCTACATGGAACAACATAGATCCGATCTGGACGCCATGGGCAGAAGGAAATCATGAAGCGCTCGATCAGTCGATCCTCTGGGAGGAAAATTGGAACTGGTTGTCCGGTCAAATCGGCAGCCTCACGAACACGCTGCCAGAAGATTCGGAAGCGATCGGGCAGCTGACTGCCAAGCTTGCTGGACCAGGTGAACCAACCTCTCTAAATGCCGCTTATAGCTTGGCTGCAAGTGGAATTGGCGGAATAAGCGCTCTGCTGGAAGCTTTGCGGCATGAAGATAATCAAATCTCCCGCAAGGCAGCATATGGTCTATCCGCAGCGGGCCAGGGGGCTGTTGCCGGTTTGTTGAAAGCACTAGGCGATCCTAGCAATACCGTTGTCATCCATGCCGCCTTTGCGCTTGGCGAATTGAGAGAGCTGGCGGCAGCAGCGATACCTCAGCTAGCGGCTCTGCTCGGTGATAGCTCTCCTGAGGTCCGCCGCCAGGTTATAGAGACACTTGGACTTATCGGGAAGCCGTCCGAGGGGATCGTACCCGCTCTCATTCGCGGACTGCGTGATGAGGATGTCCAAACCCGGTTCATGGCCGCACTTTCGCTGCTGCGCCTTAAGAGCGATGCGGCAGATGCCATCCCTGAACTGGCGGAAGCACTCGGGGATTCCAACCGGTACGTGCGCGGCCATGCCGCTGAGGCGCTGCGTTACATCGATAGTCCAGAAGCACGGGACATTTTGTTCCGCGAGCTGTTTAATCTCCGCTGGTGCTCGGATACAACCAAAGCAAGTACGTTCTAACTCATGCCGTCAGGCGAATAAGCTAGTTGGGGCTCCCTTATGTAGAAGGGGGTCCTTTTTTATTAACACTAAAGCTAGGCGACTGAGCTCCATGAAACTATGATTCTATGGGATTAATTGGTATCATAAAAGAGTCTATTAAAATAACAGGATGAGGTGCTGGCGAATGTCGAAAATTTTAACCCGGGCAGAAGTGGATGCGCAATCAACTTGGAATTTGAAGGATATTTTTGAATCCCATGAGGAATGGGAACATGAACTGAACGCACTTCAACAGGATCTTTCCACTGTTACGAAGTATGAAGGACAACTCGGCGAAGGTGCAGATAAACTGCTGGCCTGTCTCCTTGCACAGGAAGAGCTGCAAGGCAGACTTAGCCGAGTAGGAGCCTTTGCCTATTTGCATCAATCGGGAGACAGCATCAACCCGGAACATCAGACCAATGCTGCGAAAGCTCGTGATCTGTCCTCGCAGGTCAGTTCAGCTCTTTCTTTTATCAAATCTGAAATTATCGCCCTTCCCGAAGGGATGATAGAGCAGTACATAAACGAGCAACCTGGACTTCAGGACTTTGAACGCAGTCTGGGATTGTTGCTGCAAACCAAGCCTCATAGGCTGACAGCCGAAACAGAAAAGGTGTTAGCTTCCTTTGGAGAGGTGCTAGGCGCACCTTACCGCATCTATGAACGCAGCAAACTGGCTGACATGACGTTCCCGCCAACAGAAAATGGACGAGGGGAAGAGGTTCCGGTTTCGTTTGCGCTTTATGAGAACAAATATGTGGAGTCTCCGGACACGGATCTGCGCCGCAATTCATTTAAAGCGTTCAGCGAGACTCTCTATAAATATCGTAATACATTTGCCGAGGCCTACAGTACGGAAGTAAAACGCCAAGTGATCGAATCGCGCTTGCGCGGATACAACTCGGTTACGGATATGCTTTTGAAGCCGCAGCAGGTCACTATGGATATGAACAGCAATATTTTGGATATTTTGCAGACAGAGCTTGCTCCTCATATGCGCAAATACGCCGCCCTCAAAAAACGGGTGCTGAAGTTAGACGAAATGACGTTCGCAGATCTGAAAGCTCCGCTTGACCCTGATTTCAATCCTGCAATTTCATTCCAGGAGGCAGGGGAACTAATCAAGGAAGCCCTTTCCGTTCTTGGACCAGAATATGGCGAGATTGTATCGGATGCCTTTAAAAACCGTTGGGTGGATTATGCAGATAACGCTGGGAAGCGGACCGGTGCGTTCTGCATGTCCATCCATGGCGTCCATTCTTATATTTTGATCAGCTGGGCAGACAACATGCGAGGCGCCTTTACGCTTGCCCATGAAGTGGGACATGCCGGTCATCTTATGTTAGGGAGCAAATACCAACGTATAACGAACTCCAGACCTTCCCTGTACTTTATCGAAGCTCCTTCGACTATGAACGAACTGCTCTTAGCGGATCACTTGTTGGCGCGCTCGAATGACCCTAGAATGCGCCGCTGGGTTATTTCTCAGTTGCTTGGTACTTATTTCCACAACTTTGTTACCCATTTGCTCGAAGGGGAGCTGCAACGCCGGGTATACGATCTTGCCATGAAAGATGTGCCTATTACAGCTGTGAAGCTATGCGAGTTAAAAGGAGACATCCTCTCCTCATTCTGGGGAGAAGATGTCGTTATCGATGACAATGCCACGCTGACTTGGATGCGTCAGCCGCATTATTATATGAGCCTTTATCCTTACACCTATGCGGCTGGACTTACAGTTTCAACTGCTGCAGCTCAGCTCATCCGGGAGGAAGGGCAGCCTGCTGTGGATCGCTGGCTCGAAGTATTAAAAGCCGGAGGCTCCATGAGCCCGCTTGAACTAATTAAGCTGGCCGGCGTAGACATGTCGCAACCTGATCCGATTCGTACTGCTGCCGCTTACGTAGGTTCACTTATCGATGAGCTAGAGAGCTTGTATTAAGAACATTCTGTTCTGTTTTTAAAAGTTCGAGATTTCCGCAAAAAGCGAGTAGCGTTTTTATGCGCGGCTCGCTTTTTTAATCGAGATGATGGCACTGTCTTCGTTACCGTTACCCAAATTAAAGGAGGCTTTACGCCATGCAGAAACTATTTCAGTATAACTGGCAAGTACGCAGGGATTGGTTGGAATGGTGCGGTTCAGTGGACGAGCAAGAATTGCTCAAGCCACGTATAGGCGGCCCAGGCAGTATTCTTTATACGCTTTTTCACATTGTTGATGTCGAGCACAGCTGGATAAGGGGCTTACAAGGGAAAATAGAAACAGAAATGCCTCCATTCGAGGAATACGCCAGCGTGCAGGAGCTGAGAGACTACTCCGAACGTTGCCATGCGGAAATTGCTCCATTCATTTTTGCTTGGAATAGCGGTATGGAAAACCAGATTTTATCCGATCAGAATAATGAAGGTGAATGGGAGAACTTCAAATATGGGGAGATCATGCGACATGTTCTCGCTCATGAAATTCATCATATCGGCCAACTATCTGTATGGTCGCGAGAACTTGGCAAAAGGCCGATTACGGCAAACTTGATTCGTAGAGGATTATTTGATCATTAACCTGAGGAGAGAAGCCCTTTGCCGATTTCGCTTATATTCGATATGGATGGGACGCTTTTTCAGACAAATAAAATTCTAGAGTTATCTCTGGAGGATACTTTCAACTATTTAAAGTCGTTAAATGAGTGGTCGGGTGTGACTCCTATCCAAAAATATCGTGAGATCATGGGAGTCCCTCTATCTGTAGTTTGGGAGACTTTAATGCCCGATCATTCAAATGAGATCAGACAAATTGCGGATCGATATTTTCTTGAGAAACTGATCGCCAATATTAATAATGGGAGCGGAGCCTTGTATTCTCATGTTTATGAGATTTTCGACTCCTTAAAACAAGCGGGTTGCCCCATCTTTATCGCAAGCAATGGGCTGGTCAACTACCTGAAAGCTATCGTCGTTTATTACAACTTAGACGCTTGGGTGACGGAGACGTTCAGTATTCAGCAATTAGAAACTGAAGATAAGACTGATCTAGTCAGCCATATTCTAAAGAAATACAATATCGAACATGCAGCAGTAGTCGGCGATAGGCTGTCCGACATCAATGCTGCTAACAAGAATGGTCTGATGGCGATAGGCTGCCGCTTTGACTTTGCTCAAGAAGACGAGCTTAAACAAGTAGATGCTGTGATTGATGATTTACTTGAGCTAAGAGGGCTATTGGACTTGCAGCCAGCGGACGCTAGTTAATGTTGTTAATTAATACGATTAATGCGGTGAAATAAAACGATTAATGTGGCTAACTAACTTCGACATAGGATAGCATACAGAGAATGAGGGACCGAATGCCTACTATACTGGTTGCTGACGACGATGCGAACATTCGCGAACTTGTCTGTTTATTTTTACGCAACGACGGATTCTCAACAGTTGAAGCTGCAGACGGCAAGGAAGCATTAAACGTCTATGCCTCAGCGAATGTTGATCTAGTTGTACTCGATATTATGATGCCGATAATGGATGGTTGGACGTTATGCAAAGAACTCAGAAGAGCCAATCCTGATCTCCCATTACTTATGCTCACTGCGAGGGGCGAAACATGGGAAAAGGTGAAAGGGTTCGAACTTGGAACGGACGATTATTTGACGAAACCATTCGATCCACTGGAGTTAACAGCCCGTGTTAGAGCATTGCTGAAACGATATCGGATTGGCTCCACACAGATGATCCAATTCGGCAACGTCATCCTTGATCGCCAAACCTATAAGGTGATGAGAGGGACGGAATCGCTAACATTGCCGCTCAAGGAGTTCGAATTGTTGTATAAGCTCGCTGGAACACCTGGACAAGTTTATACGCGCGAACAGTTGATCGATCAAATTTGGGGGCTTGATTATGCTGGAGATGATCGAACTATAGATGTACATATAAAGCGCCTGCGCGAACGGTTCGCGAGCACTCCCGATTTTAGGATCGAGACGGTGCGCGGACTTGGTTACCGACTTGAGGTTAACGAATGATCAGCTCTATCTATACTCGAGTAGTCTTAATCTATCTAGTCTCCGTCATTGGGGGCACGATCATTTCTTTTTTTGTGGCAACTTGGGTATTTGAAGATAAATTGAATGAAAACTTGAAAACCCCCTTACGTTACTTTAGCCAAGATATCGCCCGGATTTACGAGACATTTCCATTACGTGAAGCTGACACACTGGTAAGTGGAATGAATCAGCTCAATGCTTACCATATCCGAATTTATGAAGGATCAGGTCAGTTTCAGTCTTATGGAATCCTTAACGGGCAAACTCCTATCACTGTTACTTCGGAACAAGTGGAAAGGGTTTTAGATGGAGAAGTTGTTCAAGTTAATCCAAGTGGTATTGCTACTCTTCTCTTAGGGATGCCCCTGAAGACGGAAATGGGAACAAAAGCGATGTTTGTGGAGCCAATCGCTCCTCCTTCTAGTGCGTTTGCTATAAAGTGGATCTTGAACTTTTCAATCTATTCATTAATTGTAGGAAGCCTGTTTATTCTGGTTGCTGCCATCTTCCTAGTCAGACCGATCAAAAAGCTGACAGGGGCGACCAGACAAATAGCAGAGGGGAATTTCAACGTCAGGCTGAATATTAAACAAAAGGGTGAGCTTGGCACACTAGCTCGTAGCTTCGAGGAAATGATGCATGATTTACAGCAGCTTGAACAGATGCGCAAGGAATTCGTATCAAATGTGTCTCATGAGGTTCAATCGCCGCTCACCTCCATTTCCGGTTATGCTCAAGCGCTCAAGCAAATAGATGTCGCACATAAGGATCGAAGCCGTTATCTCGATATTATTATCACCGAAGCGGATCGGATGTCCAAGATGAGCGATAGCCTGTTGAAGCTGAGTTTACTCGAATCGCAGTCACAGCAGCTACGCTTAGTCACGTTCAGCCTTGATGAACAAATTAGACGAGTGATCGTCGCAATCCAGCCGCAGTGGTCGACGCGTAACATCCGTTTCGAGCTCGATTTGAAAACCGTTCGATTAACGGCTGATCATGATCTTTTGAACCAGGTATGGACAAATATAATCGGCAATAGCATTAAATTTTCTAAGGATGAGGGCATTATTACCGTCAGCATCAAACACGATAACCAAAACGTGATCGTCCGAATATCCGATGCTGGCATTGGTATTCCTCTTGAGGACCAAAAGCGTATATTCGAACGATTTTTCAAGGCAGATCGTTCCCACAGCCGCAAATATGACGGCAGCGGTATGGGACTTGCCATCGTTAAACAGATCATATCGCTTCATCAAGGAGATATTCAAGTGGAAAGCGAACCAGACCAAGGAACGACTTTCATTGTCACCTTGCCCATTTCAACGCCAATGGATTAGTTAATCAGCAGGAATCTACGTGATGGATTAATTCGCATTCTCCATGCTACGGCATTATGTGCAAGCTTCCTTGCATGTGACGCTGTAGCTTTTTTGCTTGTTCATACTCCGTTCATACTGGCGTCATGGGGAGTACATCTTCGTCGTTTATGCTCTCATTAGCAGCCGATAAACAGACAGGAGAAGATGCGAGTGAAACAACAAGCGGTATTGAATCAGAGGAAGGGCATCGGAATGAAAAAAGTATTTATCATTCTACTTAAAACGCTAGGAGTTATAGCTGTACTAATTGCCCTTTTTCTAGCTATTGTTTTTGTCGTTAACATAATCAGCAACAAGTCAGAGCAAGCAAAAATAGAAACCTACGGCCAGTTAGTACCTGTAGATGGGAAAAAGATGAATGTCTTGATTCAAGGAAAAGGCGAAGAAACAATCGTGCTTCTGCCTGGTTATGGAACAGCAGCACCAGCACTTGATTTTAAGCCGCTAGTCGATGAGCTGTCCCCATTTTACAAAGTAGTCATCGTTGAGCCGTTTGGTTATGGATTAAGCGATACAACCAAAAAGGATCGGACCACAGAGAACATTGTAAGTGAAATTCATGAAGCTTTACAGAACCTGAAAATCGATCGCTATATTCTAATGGGTCATTCCATTGCAGGTATCTACGGACTCGATTATGTGAGCAAATATAAAAACGAAGTGAGTGCATTCGTCGGGATTGATACCAGTGTTCCAACGCAAGGTGGGATGGATGTTAAATTTCCAATAAAAACATTTAAACTTCTGAAACAATCAGGTGTTGCCAGATTCGTATCGAAACTAAGTCCTGATCCATACGACGGCTTACCATTTGATGATGGAACAAAAAAACAAATGCGATTCCTATCAAACAAAAATGCTTTTAACTCGAGCTTATTGAATGAAATGGAACATATTAATGCTAATTTTAAAGCAGCTGAACATTTAACATTCCCTAAAGATCTTCCTATTCTTTTCTTTATACAAGCGAATAGTACAGACGTAGAAGGATGGCTACCCCTGCATGAAGAGCAAGTAAAAGATTCTGTATATGGAAAAGTAATGACTTTTGAAGGAGGACATTATTTGCACCATACCCGGTCAAAAGAAATCGTTGAAAACCTTCGGGGATTTATGGCTAGTACAAAATAAATGCACAGATAAACACAACTCAGGCTGTCGAGACTTTCTTGGGCAGCCTGAAGTTTCTGTGAGGTAAGTAGGGTAATCACATTTCTACAATCGATTTTTCTTTAGTTAAGCAAAGCCCGGCCGTTCTGTGCGAACATACTTCGCCAGCGTCCGGGTTTTCTTTTTGTTGACTAACGATGGGATTCTAGATAAGATGACGTTAAATTTAGTAAATTAGTAAATTAGTAAATGACTAAGGCCGGCTCTTTGACAAACGCTGCAAAAGTTATCAAGGCTTTTAATGAAAATGGGGGAATTTAAATTGTTTTCCAATCGTTATGTTCGCACTATTATCCTCTCTCGGGTGCTGCTGCAGTTGGGAGTTTGGATCCGAAATTATGCCGTACTTCTTTATGTTACTGATTTGACGAATAATAATCCGGTTTCTGTATCACTGATTTCGGTTGCCGAATTCGCTCCAATCTTTTTATTTGGCCTAATTGGGGGCACCTTTGCCGACAGATGGCGACCGAAGCGGACCATGGTGTGGAGCGAGCTGATGTCAGCCTTTTCCGTTGTGGTTGTGCTTCTTGCCATCATGAATGGTGGATGGGTTGCACTGCTCATTGGGTCATTTATTTCTGCAAGCATGTCTCAATTTTCTCAACCTTCGGCCATGAAACTGTACAAGCAGCATGTACCAGTTGAACAATTACAGGGCGTGATGGCGTTGTCCCAAACTGTTGTCGCTGTTTTTATGGTATTGGGCCCGGTCATCGGTACATTTATTTTCCTCCAGTTTGGAATTAACGTATCTCTAATCCTAACGACAATTCTGTTCCTAGGCTCTTCACTTATTTTGTCTTCGCTTCCTCGTGACGTGAAAAAAAAGAAGTCTGGCGTTACCAGCAGTTTCCGAAAAGAGTTGACTGCCGGGCTGCGCTATATCGGGGCCAATCAATCCTTAAGAACACTCAGTTTGACTTTTTCAGCTATTGGTTTGGCGTCAGGACTGGTTCAACCGCTTCAGATCTTCCTTGTCATCGAAAAGTTAGGACAGGACAAACAATTTCTGCAGTGGTTGGTTATGGCCAATGGGGCTGCCATGTTGGTAGGTGGAATTGCCATAATGGGGATAGCCAAAAAGGTGAAGCCACAGCGGTTGCTCATGTTAGGCTTGCTTGTTAATGCCTTCTGTACGATCGGAATCGGCGCTTCTACGATGATTTGGCTGACTATAGTGCTTTTGGTAATTAGCGGATTATTTTTCCCTTGTATTCAAGGCGGGATTCAGACGCTTATTGTGCGGAACACAGAAGGAGCATTTATTGGACGGGTATCCGGGGCGATTGCACCTGTTTTTATGGGGATGATGGTGATTGGCATGTTCATATCCGGCTATTTGAAGGAATCGTTTTCCCTGTTATCGGTATATGTGGTGAGTGGTGGTTTAACTATTGTCGGTGCGTTTGTTCTGATCCCTCTTGTTGTTGAGCAAAGAAGAAACGAAGAGAGAGGCCGAGCATCATGACGGATAAGAGTAAGGTTATGAATGGATCGAGAGTAATGACGGGCCGGTAGGCTAACGTTTACATGGTAACTATAAGAAGCTATGATTAAATCAAACTGCTTTTATCGTCTGGAAACAACTTTTGTCAGGGGAGAAAGCTCAACATCAGGTTAGAAAGTGAGGGGCGCCATGGATTTTCCCGTCAACATTCTGCTCGTAGACGATCATCCGGAAAACTTGGTTGCCATTGAGGCGGTTCTTAGCAGAGAACCCTATCGTCTGGTTCGGGCATATTCCGGGTTGGAAGCTTTGCGATGTTTATTGGAAGAGGAATTTGCTGTCATTGTCATGGATGTGCAGATGCCCGAGATGGACGGGTTCGATACTGCCAGCATTATCCGAACCCGGGAGAAAACCAAAAACGTGCCCATTATCTTTATGTCGGCCACTAGTAATAAAATGGAGCATATTTTCGCTGGTTATTCCGTCGGCGCTATGGATTATATGACAAAACCTTTCGTCCCGCAAATTTTCAAGTCCAAAATCGAAGGTTACGTCAGCATGTATGAAGCTAACAAAACGCTTCAAATCCAAAGCGAAATGTTGAAGAAACAAGCAAAACAAATGGAGAAAACCAATCAGGCGCTCAGTCAAGCCAAAGAAACGGCGGAAATCGCATCCCGCGTGAAGTCGGAATTTCTGGCCATGATGAGCCATGAAATGCGGACTCCACTGAATGGGATCATTGGCATGTCGGATCTGTTGCTTGCCTCAGATTTACCGGATGAATACTCCGAGATAGCAGGAATCATCCATACAAGCGGTAATGCACTGCTATCCGTCATCAACCATATCCTCGACTTTTCCAAAATCGAGTCCGGTAAGATGAAAGTGGAGGAAGAGCCATTTTCCCTTCAACACTGCCTAATTGAAACAATTGATTTGTTTACAGCCAAAACCAGGGAACGGAATCTGGAAATGGTGGTTGTTGTTGATCCGTCTTTGCCGGCTTATTTAAAGGGAGATATGAATCGCCTCCGTCAGGTGTTGAATAATCTTGTGGGCAATGCTGTCAAGTTTACCGAGGAAGGCAGTGTGTACATCACGGTCAACAAGCTGGCGGAGACCGCGGATTCTCTCACGCTTGAGTTTATGATTAAGGATACCGGGATCGGGATTCCTCCTGATAAGATTAGCGAATTGTTTCAACCATTCTCTCAGTTGGATGCTTCCACCACTCGTACGTTTGGAGGTACGGGACTTGGATTATCCATCAGCAAATCCTTAGTTGAGTTGATGGGCGGCACGATACGGGTAGAACCGTCTAAAGAACCTGGCTCAACGTTTATTTTTACGATTGTAGCAATGCCATTTATGGGCACAGCTCCTCCAGCTCCGCATCCAGACGAGCTGAATCGAACGCCGCTGAAAACAGCAATTACAATCGACAGCCTTACGTCTGCTCCCATTCGAGTCCTGGTCGGAGAAGATGATAGCGTAAGCCGAAGACTGACTAAACAAATGCTGGGAGCTCTAGGCTTCCATGCCGATTTGGCGGAGAACGGCACCGAGGTGCTGATTGCTTTGGAACAAACGTCTTACGACCTGCTTTTCCTTGATCTTCAACTAGCATCCATTGATGGCTGGAAAACGATACAAAAAATCAAAACGAATGTTGCGGGCAAGCAACCTGTGATCATTGCCATGACGGCGGACGTTTCCAAGGCAACGATGGAGCAGTGTTTGGCTTCGGGTATGGACGATTTTATTGCCAAGCCGGTTCGATTTGACACTATAAAACAGGTCATTCAAAAATATGTCGTGGAAAAGGGACAGGGCTGAGAATATGAGAGAACAAAACCAAATTAACGAAACGAATGGTGATCAAATTGACGGCGGTGAACTGCTCAACGCCTTAATGGCGCTGAAGAAAGGCAATTTCTCCTACAGAATGCCTTATGATCGCACAGGTGTGGCTGGTAAGGTTGCGGATACGTTTAACGAGATCATGGATATTCAGGAAGGTCTAGTGTACGAAGTCCAGGCGGTAGCCAAGGTTGTCGGAAAAGAAGGGAATCTTTCGAGAAGGTTTGCTCAGAAAAATCTGGGCGGATCATGGGAAACAGTCACCGACTCGTTGAACGGTCTAGTTATCGACTTGATTCAACCAACGAGCGAGATGGTCCGGGTAATTAACGCCGTGGCCAAAGGCGATCTGTCCCAGAAGGTGGAGCTGGAAATCGAAGGACGGCCGCTTACCGGTGAATTCCAGAGAACGGCGAGCAACATCAATATGATGGTGAATCAGCTCAGCACGTTTGCCTCCGAGGTTACCCGTGTGGCGCGCGAGGTCGGTACGGAAGGAATTCTCGGCGGACAAGCAGATGTTAAAGGTGTATCCGGTACTTGGAAAGACTTGACCGATAGCGTGAATTACATGGCGACAAATCTCACGGATCAAGTTCGCAATATCGCAGCGGTAACAACTGCTGTCGCTAAAGGTGATTTATCGAAACAGATTACCGTAAATGCGCGTGGAGAGATTCTTGAGCTCAAAAATACGATCAATACAATGGTAGATCAGCTTTCCATGTTCTCTTCCGAGGTTACGCGTGTAGCGCGTGAGGTCGGCACGGAGGGCAAACTCGGCGGGCAAGCGGATGTTAAAGACGTATCCGGTACTTGGCGGGATTTGACGGAGAGCGTTAACTACATGGCGTCCAATCTGACCAACCAAGTGCGTAACATCGCGGTTGTTACAACTGCTGTCGCAAATGGCGACCTGTCCAAGAAGATTACGGCTGATGTGCAAGGCGAAATTCTGGAATTGAAGAACACAATCAACACGATGGTGGATCAATTGTCGACCTTCGCTTCCGAGGTTACTCGGATGGCACGCGAGGTCGGTACGGAAGGGATACTCGGCGGGCAAGCGGATGTTAAAGGCGTATCCGGTACTTGGCGCGATTTGACGGAGAGCGTTAACTATATGGCGTCCAACTTAACCAATCAGGTGCGTAACATCGCGGAAGTGACAACCGCCGTTGCTAAGGGCGACTTATCGAAGACGATTACCGTTGACGCAAAAGGCGAGATCCTCCAATTAAAAAGCACTATCAACATCATGGTGGATCAGCTCAGCAACTTCGCATCCGAGGTTACCCGTGTGGCTCGAGAGGTTTCAACAGAAGGGATCCTGGGCGGTCAAGCAGATGTTAAAGGTGTATCCGGTACTTGGAAGGATTTGACCGACAGCGTTAACTTTATGGCCGGTACGCTCACCGATCAGGTGCGTAATATCGCTGAGGTGACGACGGCGGTTGCGAAAGGCGATCTGTCCAAACAGATCACAGTTAACGCAAAAGGTGAAATTCTTGAGCTCAAGAATACAATCAACACGATGGTGGACCAGCTCTCTACCTTCGCATCCGAGGTTACGCGTGTAGCCCGAGAGGTTGGAACCGAGGGTATGCTGGGCGGACAAGCCCAGGTCAAGGGCGTCGCCGGTACATGGCGCGATTTAACGGAGAGCGTTAACTATATGGCTTCTAACTTGACCAACCAAGTGCGCAACATCGCCGTCGTGACAACGGCGGTCGCAAATGGCGATCTGTCCAAAAAAATCACAGCGGATGTACAAGGAGAAATCCTCGAACTTAAAAATACGATCAACACGATGGTTGATCAGCTCTCTATGTTCTCCTCCGAGGTTACGCGTGTAGCGCGCGAGGTCGGCACGGACGGCAAGCTGGGTGGACAAGCCCAAGTGCGCGGCGTCGGCGGCACCTGGAAGGACTTGACCGAAAGCGTTAATAATATGGCGCGGAATCTGACGGATCAGGTGCGGAACATCGCAGACGTTACGACTGCGGTTGCCAAAGGCGACCTGTCCAAAAAAATCACCGTAGACGTCAAAGGTGAAATCCTTGAATTAAAGATTACGATGAACACGATGGTAGATCAGCTCTCGATCTTCGCATCTGAGGTTACACGCGTAGCGCGGGAGGTTGGCACGGATGGCAAGCTCGGTGCGCAAGCGGAAGTAAAGGATGTTTCAGGTACTTGGAAAGATTTGACGGATACGGTCAACTACATGGCTAGCAACTTAACTATCCAGATGCGTAACATTGCCGGCGTGACGACAGCGGTTGCGAACGGGGACTTGTCTAAAAAAATTACCGTAGACGTCAAAGGCGAACTGTTGGAACTGAAAAACACGATCAATACGATGGTGGATCAGCTCAATTCGTTTGCCTCCGAGGTTACGCGTGTAGCGCGGGAGGTCGGTACGGACGGTAAGCTGGGCGGACAAGCACAAGTACGCGGTGTCGGCGGAATCTGGAAAGACCTCACCGACAACGTTAATATCATGGCGACCAATTTGACGGATCAAGTGCGCGGGATCGCCAAGGTCGTTACCGCGGTTGCGAATGGCAACTTGAAACAGAAGCTGACCGTGGAAGCGAAAGGCGAAATCGCCGAACTGACGGATACGATCAACAATATGATTGAAACGCTGGCCACCTTCGCCGACCAGGTGACCACTGTAGCGAGGGAGGTAGGCGCCGAAGGAAAGCTTGGCGGACAAGCAAGCGTTCCTGGAGCGGCTGGTACTTGGCGCGACCTCACCGACAACGTAAACTATATGGCGAGTACGCTGACCACCCAGGTACGCGCCATCACTAACGTTGCAACAGCGGTGACAAACGGTGATCTATCACGTGCCATTGACGTATCCGCATCCGGTGAAGTGGCAACGCTGAAGGACAACATTAACGAAATGATTCGGAACCTGAAGGAAACGACCCGGATCAATACGGAGCAGGACTGGCTCAAAACCAATCTCGCCAAATTCTCAAGGCTACTGCAAGGACAAAGGGATTTGTATGCAGTCAGCCGCATGATCTTGTCCGAGCTTGCTCCGCTCGTATCGATGCAGCACGGCGTCTTTTATATCAATGAACCGATGAGCGGCGAACCGGTGCTGAAGCTGTTTGCCAGCTATGCCTACCAAAGCCGTAAGAATTTAGCAAACGAATTTCGAGCTGGACAAGGGTTGGTCGGTCAGTGCCTGATCGAGAAACAGCGAATTTTGCTTACCAACGTACCGGGCGACTACGTCGTGATCTCGTCCGCTTTGGGAGAAGCTACGCCTCTCAACATCGTTTTGCTGCCGATTATTTTCGAAGATCAGGTTCTGGCGATACTAGAACTTGCTTCTTTCCGACCGTACAGTGATATAGATATCGCATTCCTGGATCAGCTTACGGAATCAATCGGAATTGTCATAAACACGATGCAGGCGAACCAACGTACGGAGGAACTGCTTATTCAATCCCAGTCCCTCACCGAAGAGCTCCAAAAGCAGCAAATGGAGCTGAGGAACACGAACGATGAGCTTGAGGATAAAGCAAAGCTGCTCGTACTGCAGAAGGCGGAAGTGGAAAGCAAGAACCAGGAGGTAGAGGTGGCCAAGCGATACTTGGAGGAGAAAGCGGAACAGCTTGCTCTCACGTCCAAGTACAAATCCGAATTTTTGGCTAACATGTCACATGAACTTCGTACCCCTTTGAACTCTTTGCTGCTGCTGGCAGAACAGCTTGCCGAGAACCCGGATGAAAATCTTCATGAAATACAGGTTAAGTTTGCGAAGACCATTCAGGACTCCGGATTTGAATTGCTTAACCTTATTAATGATATTCTCGATCTGTCCAAAATCGAATCTGGTACCATTACGCCCGACTTCAGCGAAGTATCGTTGGCTGAATTGACAGGCGGACTGGACCGTACCTTCCGCCATATGGTGGAAGCGAAGAACCTGAACTACCGAATCCAAGTTGATTCTGGTGTGCCGGCGAGCGTAGTAACAGATTTCAAACGGCTTCAGCAAATTTTGAAAAACTTGCTCTCAAACGCCTTTAAGTTCACGGAGCAAGGACAGATCATGCTCCAGATCAAAAAAGCAAGCGGGGGCTGGAACCCGGAAAATGACTCCTTAAATCATGCTAAAACGGTCATTTGCTTCTCCGTCAGCGATACGGGGATCGGAATCCCTCATGAAAAACAACAGATCATTTTTGAAGCCTTCCAGCAGGCGGACGGCAGCACGAATCGGGAATATGGCGGAACAGGCTTAGGGCTTGCGATATCCAGAGAAATTGCCGAGATGCTGGGCGGAGAAATAACCCTATACAGCGAAGTGAGTAAGGGAAGCGTCTTTAATCTGTACCTTCCTATAGAAGCGGAAGCAACGGAGCCTGAGCCCAAAAAGATCCATGTTCCAGAGGTAATTGATATCACGCCGCTCAAACGCAGAAGCAGCCTAGTTAAAACGGCGGATGACGCATTGATTGACGATCGGGATAACATTGAGCCGGGAGATCGTGTATTCCTGATTATTGAGGATGATCAGAAGTTCAATGCCATAATTCTCGATCTACTTCGCAAGAAAGGGATCAAAGCGGTCATCACGGCAAGCGGTTCGGATGCCCTGGAACTCGTTCATAAGTATAATCCGATCGCTATAACGCTAGATCTTCATCTAGGGGATATCGACGGTTGGTTGGTGCTCGAGCAGTTGAAAAACGATATCGATCTGCGACATATTCCGATTTGTGTCATGACAGTCGACGAAGAAGAGGTACTTCTGCTACAAAAGGGAGTTCATAACTACTTCCGGAAACCGGTGACGAATGAGGAACTGGAGAATGCGCTAGATCGTTTAAATCAATTTACAGACAAAAAGACTCATAACCTGCTGTTGGTCGTTCATGATGAACAAGAGCGTAAGCACTTGTTAGAGCTTCTGGGCAACCACGATATCAAAGTTACGGCAGTCGACACAGGGCGCAAAGGGTTGAACCAGATCAACTCAAAAGAAATTGATTGCGTCGTGCTGGACAACAGCCTGCCAGATATGAATTTAATCCGCTTCGTCCGGGATATGCACAAAAACGCTAAAAACAAGCGGGTTCCCGTCGTAGCCCGTGTAAGCAAGAAGTTGACACCAGCGGAGGAGAATGAGTGGGATGAGTTAGTCAAAATGGCGGTTCTCAAAGAAGTGAAGACAAATGCGGGTCTGATCGATGAAACAACCCTGTTCCTACACCGCAAGACGGATAACTTGCCGGCCGAGTCAAGGGAAAAGCTGATCAAACTGCATAATTCGGATGAAATGATCGAGTATAAAAAAGTGCTCGTTGTGGATGACGACATCCGGAACATTTTTGCGCTCACTACTATTTTGGAACGCCATCAAATGAAAGTCATTCCAGCGGAAACTGGTCAGGATGCCATCGCCCTCCTGGAACAGACATCTGACATCGAAATCGTACTGATGGATATCATGATGCCGGGAATGGACGGTTACGAAACGACTCGCGCGATTCGGCAGAAGGTTAAATTCCAGAACATTCCTATTATTGCGCTTACGGCTAAAGCCATGAAGGGAGACCGGGAGCTATGTCTCGAAGCCGGCTGCTCGGATTACATCACAAAACCGGTCAACAGCGGCCAGCTGTTATCGATGATTCGTACTTGGCTGGATAAGTAATGCAGTTGACAGGACACCAAATGGTGACCTATAATCAAATCGTCACTAAATGGTGTCCTATAAGAAAGCGATAATACACAATCGGCATAAACCGGTATTAATACTTAGGAGAGGGTGTTGTGAGCGAAAACAACCAGTTTCGGGATGTGTTTGACGCTATTGCAGATCCAACTCGGCGCCGGTTAATCCATCTGTTGTCAGAGACGGATGAGATGCCGCTCCACGAGTTAACGGTGCACTTCGAAATGGGCCGTACAGCGGTGTCCAAGCACTTGACAATCCTAAAAGAGTCTGGACTGGTGCTTGACCGAAAAGTCGGCAGAGAAACGCGATTTAGGCTGAATGCCTCTCCACTTAGAGAAATACAAGATTGGGTAGCCTTTTACAGCAAGTTTTGGCGTACAAATATGTTCCGCTTAGAGCAACTATTAGAGGAGGAAGAAGAATGAGTTTAGTCCTATCTGTAGATCATGAATATAAAACAACCATCGAAAAAGCCTGGACCTACTTAACGGATCCAAGCAAGCTGTCCAAATGGATTTTGGAAAATGATTTTAAAGCGGTTGAAGGACATCGTTTCCAGTTCCGCGCCGAGCCAAACCAATATTGGGATGGAGTTATCAACGGCGAAGTACTTCTCGTAGATGAGCCAAACAAACTTTCTTATACCTGGGCTGTCGGTGAAGAAAAGCATACTGTCATCTGGACGCTTCAGGATTTAGGGAACGGAAAAGTGAATCTTCATCTTGAACAAACTGGATTCTCCAACGTTCAAGGACTTGAAGGCGCAAGATATGGCTGGGGTAACTGGACAACTGAGCTTGAAAAATTGCTGGCACAATAAATTAATTAAAGATGGTATCTTTACCAGCGCGAATTCACATAAGCCGGTTGCAACCTACTTGCAGCCGGTTTATGTTTGCTTTGGAACTTATTAATGAAAGGATGTCAAGATGAGCGATTCTAATCAGGAATATATCGTTATCTCAGGTGCGAGAGAAAACAATCTCAAAAATGTATCCTTACGCATCCCCAAACGAAAAATCACTATTTTCACCGGTGTTTCCGGCTCTGGCAAATCCTCGATCGTCTTCGATACGATAGCCGCAGAATCCACACGACTGCTTAATGAAAACTTCAGCATGTTCGTGCGCACATTCCTGCCTAAAGTTCCACAGCCAGATACAGACGGGATCGAGAACCTGAGTATGGCCGTTATTGTGGATCAGAAGCGGCTTGGTGGCGGATCTCATTCCACGATGGGCACGATTACGGATATTTCCCCCATTCTACGGCTTCTTTTCTCCCGAGTAGGTCAGCCCCATGTTGGTCAAGCCCATATGTTCTCGTTTAACGATCCCCAAGGCATGTGTCCCGAGTGTAATGGAATCGGCCGCAAGCTAGGCGTCGATATGAGTAAAGCGGTGGATATGTCCAAGTCATTGAATGACGGGGCCCTTATGTTGCCGGACTACTCGGTGGGCGGATGGGAATGGAATATGGTCGTGCAAGCGGGAGACTACGATCTCGATAAAAAGCTGAGCGATTATGCGGATGAGGAACTGGAACAATTACTCTACTCCAAAGCACGGAAAATCAAAATGGACTTCGCAGGTAAACCAACGAATATTACGGTGGAAGGTGTCATCGAAAAATTCACTAACAAATACATCAAGCAAGATGTGAAGGCAAAGTCCGAGCGCACACAAAAAACAGTTGCACCGTTCATTTCGGAAGGTCCCTGCTCCAGCTGCCGCGGAGCGAGACTTAGTCAGGCTACGCTGAGCTGCAAAATAAACGGACTTAACATTGCCGAAATGTCCTCTATGGAGGTTGGGCAACTCATTCGTGTCGTTCGGGAAATCGGTGATCCTGTCGCCGGCCCTATCGTCAAGTCACTTGCGGAGCGGTTGCAGCATCTGGTAGATATCGGACTTGATTACTTAACACTGGACCGTGAAACGGATACTTTGTCCGGCGGTGAGTCGCAGCGCGTCAAGATGGTGAAACATCTGAGCGGTAGCCTCGTGGATGTCACTTATATTTTCGATGAGCCTAGCGTCGGTTTACATCCCCGTGATGTACACCGGTTAAATGAACTACTGCAGAAGCTGCGTGACAAAGGAAATACGGTCATTGTCGTTGAGCATGATCCTGACGTAATTAAAGTGGCGGATCATATCGTCGACGTAGGGCCTCACGCTGGTAAACGCGGAGGTAATATCATTTATGAAGGCAGCTTCCAAGGCCTGCTGCAGGCAGACACACTGACGGGAACCCATATGAAACGACCGCTTCAACTGAAGCAAGATTGTAGGCAGCCATCCGGAAAGCTGTCCATCAAAAATGCCACACTGCATAACCTGCAGAACGTAAGTGCAGACATTCCAACCGGAGTGCTAACTGTCGTTACAGGTGTTGCCGGCTCGGGTAAAAGTACCCTGATTAACGAAGTATTCCTCAGTCAGCATCCAGATGCGATTGTCATTGACCAATCGGCGATTGGTATATCAACGCGCTCTAATCCAGCGACCTACACGGGCATTATGGATGATGTGCGCAAGGCATTTGCTTCTGCCAACAAGGTCAACCAAGGATTGTTCAGCTTCAACTCCAAAGGAGCTTGCGAAAACTGCCAAGGGCTTGGCGCTGTATACATGGATATTTCCTTCTTCGACAGTGTAAAGTTGCCTTGTGAGGTATGCGGAGGTAAACGCTTCAAGGAAGAAGTGTTGGAGTATAAGCTGAATGGCAAATCAATAGCCGATGTGCTTGAGATGACAGTGGAGCAAGCGTTGGAATTTTTCCAGCTAAAAGAAGTTGGACGCAAGCTCCAGGCGATGAGCGACGTGGGGCTCAACTATATTACACTTGGCCAGCCGCTTAGCACACTCTCTGGCGGGGAATGCCAGCGCATCAAGCTGGCAAGCGAGTTGCATAAAAAGGGCAGCATATATGTGATGGATGAGCCGACGACGGGACTGCACATGTCAGACATTGGCCAACTGCTGGGGATCATGAACCGCCTGGTGGATGCCGGCAATACGGTCATTGTCATTGAGCATAACCTGGATGTGATTAGCCAAGGGGATTGGATCATTGATATGGGACCAGATGGAGGCAGCAAGGGTGGCCAGATTATGTTCGAGGGAACACCGGCGCAGATCATCCATGCGGAGCAGTCAATTACGGGGAAATATTTGAAGTAATATTTTTCAGGAGGGAACATTATGGAAGTTTTCGCCCAATTTTTAGATCGAATTGATCATCCTGGGCATCGGGAGCGAACGGAAGAAGTTCTGAGTTGGGTGAGGAACAACTATCCGAACTTAGCTCCAATCATGGCTTGGAATCAACCGATGTTCACCGATCACGAAACCTATATTATTGGATTTAGCACAGCCAAGCAACATTTAGCCGTGGCTCCAGAAAGAGCCGGGATGGTGCAATTTGCTGATGAAATTGTACAGGCCGGTTACGATCACACCAATTTATTGGTACGAATCAAGTGGAATAGTCCGGTTGATTACTCCTTACTCCAGAAAATGATCGAGTTCAATATTACGGATAAGGCGGACTGTTCAACTTTTTGGCGGAAGTAAAAGTATCCGAACGCCTTACTTTTATACGATTGGGTAGAGCAACCTCACCATGGAGGTTGCTTTTTTTATCTAGTGTCATAGGCTCTGTTCTTATCTCATATATACGTTAAAAGTGTAGAGGAATTAAAACCATCTATATAGAGGGGAGTGAATCGATGGAAAATCAATCTGGGACTCCAGGGGAACGCAATAATGTGCCGCAACCCATTCGCAGTGATGGTGCAGGGGGGCCTGATTTGGGTCCGCGAGATATTATGCGGGATATGGAGAACCCCGACATGTTGGTTCCACCGGCTACTGATTCCGGTTTGATTCCTAACTTGAAATTCTCATTCTCGGATACTCATATGCAATTAAATCACGGCGGATGGTCTCGTGAGGTTACGGTAAGAGACTTGCCGATTGCGACCACGCTGGCGGCCGTCAATATGAGTTTAACGCCGGGCGGAGTGCGTGAACTTCATTGGCATCAGCAAGCAGAGTGGTCCTATATGTTGTTAGGGCGGGCACGCATAACCTCCGTGGATCAATTAGGACGGAACTTCATCGCTGACGTTGGGCCGGGTGATCTTTGGTATTTCCCTCCGGGGATTCCCCATTCCATTCAGGGTCTGGAGGAAGGGTGTGAATTTTTGCTCGTCTTTGATGACGGCAGCTTCTCCGACCTCAATACCTTATCTATCTCCGATTGGTTTGCACATACACCCAAAGATGTACTGTCAGCTAATTTTGGCGTACCGCAGAGCGCCTTTTCAACTATTCCTTCCGATCAGGTTTACATCTTTCAAGATAGAGTCCCAGGTTCGCTGGAAAGCCAGAAAGTCGAGTCACCATACGGAACTATCCCACAAAGCTTCAAGTATCAGTTGCTGGCGCAAACACCAATTAAAACGCCTGGCGGAAGCGTCCGCATCGTGGATTCCACTAACTTTCCTATTTCAAAAACGATTGCAGCGGCGCTTGTCGAGATTGAACCCGGTGCAATGAGGGAACTTCATTGGCATCCTAATAACGATGAGTGGCAATATTATCTTACTGGACAGGGACGCATGACAGTATTTGCGGGGAACGGGGTCGCTCGCACATTTGATTATCGAGCAGGTGATGTTGGTTATGTACCCTTCGCTTATGGACACTATATTCAAAATACCGGTACCCAAAGCTTATGGTTTTTGGAAATGTTCAAGAGCGACCGATTTGCCGATATTTCATTAAATCAATGGATGGCTCTTACCCCTCGCGAATTGGTTCGCGACAATTTGAATGTCGGACCGGAATTACTGGATGCGCTGTCCAAGGTGAAATCACCGGTCGTTAAATATCCGGGATTCTCCTACTATCCGAAATGAAATAACGACGGCAAAATGATTGAACGTTCGATAACGGAAAAGGATGGGCAGCTGCAGGCTAAGCGCAGCTGTCCATTTTTAATCCAAGGAACCTCTACAAAAAACATAGATTAATAGTGTTAACAAACGTAAAATGGAGAGAAAGTAAAATGTTCTAATTTTTCTCGGAAGTAAACTTGAAGGATAAAAGATAAGCGGGGGAAGCGATCATGTCTTTGATTGAGTTCGGCATCGTAGGCAGAGGATGGAGAGCCGAGTTTTATCTGCGCATTGCGAAAATGCTGCCCGAGCTATTCGCTATCCGTGCTATGTTAGTTCGTGACGAAGAACGAGGCAGGGAAATTGAAGAAAAGTGGGGCGTGAAAACCTACCGTGATATGGAGTCTTTCGCTTCGAGCGGGCCCCTCCTGTTCGTGGTCGTTTCTGTCTCTAAGGAAGCCATACCTACCTGCACGCTGGAGCTTGCGGAAAGAAACATCCCTGTATTAACCGAGACACCTCCTGCCACGGACATCCCGGGCATGATCTCTTTATACGAGTCGCTGCGCAACCTGAAGGGGCGCGTACAGGTAGCCGAACAATATTTGTACCAGCCGATGCATGCCGCGCGCCTTGCTTTTGTACATTCGGGTAAACTGGGCGACGTTTCTCAGGTACAAGTATCGACCGCGCACGGTTATCATGGCATTAGTTTGATTCGAAAGCTGCTTGGCATTGATTTTGAAAACGCCGTTATTAGCGGACAGAGATTTACATCCAAGATCGTGAAAGGCCCGGATCGATATGGACCTCCCGAAAGTGAAGCCATCCGTGACTCGGTGCAGGATATCGCTACACTTCGTTTTGGGGACAAGCTGGCTATGTTTGATTTTACAGGTGATCAGTATCTATCTTGGATTCGCCAAAATCGTATTCTCGTTCGCGGAAGCCGAGGAGAAGTTATCGACGAAACTTTCCGGTATTTAAGGGATTTCAAGACCCCTATATTTGGCAGCTTCCGCAGAGTTGATACCGGTCACAACGGCAACCTAGAAGGGTATTATCACCGCGGGATAACGGCAAACGATGAATGGATATATGAAAATCCTTTTGTTCCCGGGCGTTTATCCGACGATGAGATCGCCATTGCGACGAGTTTGAAGAAGATGGCGGACTACGTTCAGGGCGGGCCAACCTGTTATCGGTTGGAAGAAGCGCTGCAGGATCATTATTTATCCATAGTGATGTTATCGGCTATCGAATCCGGCGAAGAGTTAACGACGACAACCCAGCCTTGGGCACTATAAGCATAAATAACCGGATTTTTATCTCAATGGTCCCGGAGGATGCCAAATGTCAAAAACAATTTTAATCGTGGAAGACCAGCATGTGCTGAGGGAAATCATGAAGGAATACTTGGTGGATGAAGGCTACAGCGTACTAGAGGCTGGCGATGGCAAGCAGGCTTTAGCTCTATTTCAAGAACATGAGATTGATCTTATCATCCTTGATATAATGTTGCCGGAAATCGATGGATGGTCGGTCTGCCGACGGATCCGCAAAACATCCAGCGTACCAGTTCTTATGTTGACTTCCCGGTCTGACGAGGATGATACTCTGCTGGGCTTTGAACTCGGGGCGGATGATTATGTTGTCAAACCATGCAGTCCTCCTATCTTATTGGCACGGGTGAAGCGGCTTCTGGGCGGTCAGCGTCGTCATCATTCGCCAGAAACGTTATCTGGAGGAGCGATCACATTAAATGTCCCTTCGCGAAGCGTTACGATTAACGGTTTGCCTTGCAACCTGACCCATACGGAGTTTGAGATTTTAGCCGGCCTAATGGGCAGCAAAGGCGTTATTTTCACAAGAGAGCAGCTTATCACGAAAATTTGGGGGTATGAGTTTACGGGTGATGACCGGACGCTCAGCAGCCATATCCGTAATCTGCGTTCCAAGCTCGGAGAGCATGGGGATCATATTGTAACGGTCATTCGTACAGGCTACAAATTTGAGGATAACGCATGAGAAAAAGCATCGTCATTAAATTGTTCTTGCTCACCGTAAGTTTGTCTCTCTTTATTGTCGCAGGTCTCTTTATTGGACAAACCCTATTTTTCGAGCAATTTTATGTCCGCCAGAAGGTAGTAAGCGTCCAGAGCGCGCTTGATACCCTTTCTACAGATAAGTGGGAAGAAAGGGGGAACGCTCAAGGCGCCCTTGAAATCGAACAACAATTTTACCAAACGTACAATACTTGGGTCGCCAGACTGGACACAGAAGGTTATCTATCTAACACCGATAACTTTAAAACCGAGGTGAAGCTGGATAGTGTACCTGAAGCTCCTGCTCTATCGGGTACAACCCTCTCGATTCCTTTGTACACGATGATGAATGTGGAAGAACTTAGAAGTGACAATCCCTTACTGCTTGATTTTTTTGTTAAGCCTGAAGAACGCATTGCAATAGAAGGCCTCCTCATGAACGATCAGTTTGTACCGCAGCGGATTGGTCGCGAAGACTCCAATCTGAGAGAGGAGGGTCGCCTGGAGAATACAACCTTCGTCAACAAAGAATATGAAGTTTCCTCACGCTTGGGCGTGACGGAATATCGCAAACATTACACTAGCATTCTTGTGAAAGGTACGGTAACGAAGCTGCAAACGCCCGAAGGAGCGGCAGAATCCCGATACACGAACCATTTATTTCTGGAGCAAATTAAGTCATTTCAAGCTAATCTGCTATATGGAGAATTCACCGCAAAAGAAAACACCGTTATTGATTACGTGGAAAATAATGTTCCCTACAAAATATTCGTAAATCAGCGGACGGACAGCTCGGGAGTTCCCTATTATCTGTTTGCTATGACTTCCCTTCAGCCTGTAAACGAGGCCGCGGGAGTGATGCGCAATTATTACATCTATATCGCCATAGGCGCGTTGCTGTTTGTTGCCTTGGTTTCCTTTTATTACGCACGGCGTATTGCTCGCCCATTGCTTCGCGTTAATGAAGTTACGCAGCGAATGGCCAGTCTGGATTTCTCCACTCGAATTTCGGTGACCACGGAAGATGAGATTGGCCAGTTGTCGCAAAACATCAACGGACTTTCAAACATGCTGCATGATCATATCACTCGGTTGGAACAGGATATTGAACAGGAGAGACGGCTGGAGCAAACGAGGAAAGCGTTCATTGCCGATGTTTCCCATGAATTAAAAACACCGCTCAGCATCATGGAAAGCTGCCTTTACATTATGCAAGACAAACCGGACAGCCCCAGACGGGACCACTACTTCTCGGCCATGAAAGATGAGGTCCAGAAGATGAACCTGTTGGTTGGCGACATGCTGGAGTTGGCGAAGTACGAATCCGGCACGTACAAAATGGAGATGTCCTCCTTTCGAATCGATGCTTTGTTAGAGCGAGTATGTGACAAGCTGGCTTTGGACATAAACGGAAAGCAGTTGCTTTTGCACACTCATTTTATTCCCCTTGAAGTTGTCGCCAACGCGCAGCGCATCGAACAAGTGATTGTAAATCTCCTCACCAATGCCATACGCTACACGCCGGAAGGGGAGAACATTTTTGTCCGAATGACTGAGGAACCGGAGACGGTTGTCATAACGGTTGAAAATTACGGCGCCCACATCCCAGAAGATGGGATGAACAAAATTTGGGAACGCTTTTATCGAATCGATGAGTCCCGCCAACGCTCAACGGGTGGAACCGGCCTAGGTCTGGCGATATGCCGACAAATTTTCAACCTGCACGAGGCGCGATACGGAGCGGTCAATACCGAGAAGGGTGTACGATTCTATTTTGAATTAAGCAAAAAGCAAGAAGCGTAGAACTTCATGTTCTGCGCTTTTTTTATTTCATCTGCATCTTGTCTGCACATGGTCTATATATCACCCCTGTAATATTCCTTTTGAAGGAACGAAAGGGGATAGAAATGATGAAGAATAAAGGCTTGGCAATACTCGTTATCGCAATGGTGTTTTTGCTGGCGGCTTGTGGAAATCAAGGTAATGGTAGACAAACTGAAGCTACTTTGAAACCGACGGCGACAAAGCCGCCTGTTAATTACAAAGAACTGTACCGGACAAGCGTGTTTCTCGGCGATTCCATTACAGAAGGACTGTCTTTTCACGATGTATTAAACGAGGAAAACGTGCTCGCCGGTGCGGGGAAAACAGCTGAATTTACGTTAATGGAAAAAGATGTTGACAAGCTAACCGCTCGAAAGCCCAAGCAAATATTTATTATGTTAGGTTCAACGGATATCCTTTGGCCCACAGATAATCCGAAGGAATACTCGTTGAAGCAATATGAAAAACTTATCAACGCCATTAAGGATAAACTTCCGAATTCGACCATTACGCTGCTGTCAGTGACGCCAGTGACGGCTGAAGCGGAGAAAACGGAACCGCGTTATCGAAATATCGCGGATTACAACGAAGGGCTCAAGGCACTTGCCGCGAAAAAGCAGGTGAATTATATCGATCTGACCTCTCTCGTTGCCGAACATACCGATTTGTACGACACCGACGGCATTCATTTTCAAGCTGCGTTTTATCCTTTTCTGCTCAGCCATTTGAATGGTCTTTCCAAATGAACACGGGGCAATTGGGGAGGGAATAAACGTTGGTATTTAGCAGCCTGATTTTTCTGTTTCAATTTTTGCCAATCGTCTTGCTCCTGTACTACTTATCGCCCAAGCGGCTGCGGAACGCCGTTCTGCTTGTAGCAAGTGTTGTTTTCTACTCTTGGGGAGAGCCGCTGTATATCTTTTTGATGATTTTTGCCGCCGTTTTTGATTATGTCAACGGGCTTCTCATTCACCGCTTCAGGCATAAAAAGAAAATAGCCAGAATCGTTTTCCTCGTTTCTTTGGCCGGTAATTTGGGACTGCTCGGCTTTTTTAAATACGCCGGATTCATCGTCGACAATTTGAACCAATTGTTTTCGCTGAACATGCAGGCTGCCGACCTTCCGCTGCCGATTGGTCTGTCCTTTTACACGTTCCAATCGTTGTCCTATATCATCGATATCTATCGCGGAAAACTGGAGCCGCAGCGGAATATCATCACTTTTGGGGCCTATGTAATGATGTTTCCTCAACTCGTTGCGGGACCAATCGTCAAGTACACGGACATCGCCCGGCAATTGATTTCCCGTACCTTAACGCTGCAGCGATTCGGTCAAGGAGCGGTATTATTCATACGCGGCTTGGCGAAAAAAATGCTGCTGGCCAACAATCTCGGCCTGTTATGGACAAGCGTGAAAGCAACGCCGTCGGAAGATATGACCGTTCTGGGCGCCTGGCTCGGCATCGCCGCATTTACGCTGCAAATTTACTTCGACTTCAGCGGTTACTCGGACATGGCGCGCGGCTTGGCCAAAATGTTAGGTTTCCATATGAAGATCAATTTCAATTACCCTTACATCTCTCGCAGTGTGACGGAATTCTGGCGGCGCTGGCATATGTCGCTCGGCGCCTGGTTCCGCGAATATGTCTATATTCCGCTCGGCGGCAACCGGGTTGGGATGGGCAATCAGCTGCGGAATTTGTTCATTGTTTGGTTTTTAACAGGCTTATGGCATGGGGCCAGTTGGAATTTTGTCGTTTGGGGATTGTATTTTGGACTGCTTGTGACGTTTGAGAAGCTGTTTCTGCTGAAATGGCTGCAGCGTTTGCCGCGTCCTGCAGCCCATCTGTATTTGCTAGTGGCTGTCGCGATCGGCTGGGTGTTTTTTGAATTCGAGGGGATGGGAACAGCTTGGGCGTTTATCGGCAGTATGGCCGGTTTTGCCGCGAACGGATGGGCGAACGGGCAGGCGTTGTACGACCTGTCGACATATGGCCTTATGCTGGCGCTGTCTGCCCTGTGCGCAACACCGTTCCCACGCAAATGGCTATTGCGGTTTACCTTCAAGCATCGCCTCATAGGGAAGGTTGCCGTCCCAGCTCTTTACTTGATTGCTCTGGTTCTATCGACGGCTTATCTGGTCGCGCAAACCTATAATCCGTTTTTATATTTCCGATTCTGAGGGGGATGAAACTTCGATGAGACGCATGGTTAATTCAAATTCCCTTATCGGATTGCTGCTGCTCTTCTATATCGGCGCGATGGCTCTGGTGAACGTATTGACGCCGGATAAATCCTTTTCGGATACGGAAAACAGGGTACTGGAAGAGAGGCCTGACTTTTCACTGCGAACTTTGGTTTCAGGGCAATTCACTTCCGACTACGAACGCTCTGCGTCGGACCAGGTTGCTCTCAGAAACGTCTGGGTGGGGATGAAGACCGATGCAGACCGCGCTATGGGAAAAAAAGAAAGCAATGGCGTTTTTCTTGGTAAGGACGGTTATCTGATGGAGCGCTATACTTCGCCGTCAGATACTGAGCTGGAAGAAAGGGCGCGGGCGATTCGAACCTTTGACGGGGCTACGCCCCATCTTCGCAAAGTGATTATGCTCGTGCCGACCGCCGCCGCGCTGTTCCCTGACAAGCTGCCAGCTTACGCTCCCGTCGACGACCAGCTCGCCGATCTGAAGCGGATAAATGAGCTGCTGCCGCCAGGCATCCAGGTTGCCAATGCTTACTCCGCACTGAATGCCGAGCGGGATCAGTCTCTCTTTTATAAGACCGACCATCACTGGACAACAAAAGGCGCTTATTACAGCTACCGCGAGCTTGGCGACCATTTGGGAATCGTTCCGCAGGAAGAGAGCTCGTTCCGCATCGATTTGGCCACCGATGAATTTTACGGATCACTGTATTCCAAAAGCGGGTTCCGTCGCCTTAAACCTGACGAAATCAGTATTTATAGGCCAAGACAGGAGGGCCCATTGAAGGTTTCGTATGAGGAAGAAGGTCGTGTGACGGACACCTTGTATGAAACGGACAGGCTCAAAGAGAAGGATAAATATGCTGTGTTTTTGGGTGGCAATCACGCCTTGATTCGGATCGTGACGGATGGTCCGTCAGAGAAAAAGCTGCTGGTTGTCAAGGACTCGTATGCCAACAGTCTAATTCCTTTCTTAACAAAGCATTATGGTGAAATCGACGTCGTTGATCTCCGTTATTATACCGGGTCACTTCCGGACCTTGCACAAGAGCGTGAATATCAGGACATGTTGATCCTGTACAATATCAAAACCTTCTTTGAAGACCCATCAATTCTTAATTTATCGGAGGAATCTTCATGATAAAACGAAGCATGTTCATGCTTGCACTAGTAATTGTCATCGGCCTTTTAAGCGCCTGCTCCGGCAATGCCGGGACAGGCAAAGTCCCGACTGTGGCAGGGCTCACGGAACGTATGGAGAAAGCGGTGGATTTAAGCGTGATGAAGCAACAGGATGCGGATAAACTGCGGAAATTATACGGTATAGAGGCTGACGTTATAGAGGATTTTGTGCTGTATACTGCGACATCCAATGTGAAAGCAGATGAGCTGGCTATCATCAAAGTCAAAAATGCAAGCGAAACCGCAAGCGTAATGGAACAAATTAAACAAAGAATTCAAGCGCAAACCGTTAAATTTAAAGACTATCGGCCCAAAGAGTATTACCTGATTGAAAAACATGTGCTCCGATCCAAAGGGCCGTTTGTTCTCTTTACGGTTTCTGAGAATGTAGACCGTATTGAAGAAGCATTTGACGCTGCTTGGAAATAGGCGTGTTAATAATCAAACGTTTAAGGAGGAGTCATGGTCCGTCATAGAGTACGTAAACGCGGTAAGTATATTAACACGGCATCTGCTTTAGTGCTGTTATTGCTCTCCATCATCATGATAGTACTCGTAATTCGGAGTGTAGGCTCTTTCACTGATCCCCTTGCTCCCGTGTCCAAATCTAATTCGACCGTTCCTGTGAAATTCAGAATCGTAATCGATGCGGGACATGGCGGTAAAGATCCGGGAGCAACGGGAGCAAGCGGAGCCTACGAAAAAGAATCCAACCTGTCTTTAGCTCATCAGGTCAATGAAATACTGGATCAGGATCCTATGTTTGAAATCAAACTGACCCGAACGGATGACCAATTTATTGAGTTGGAGGAACGGGCCGAGCTGGCAAATGAATGGAAAGCAGACGCCATTATCTCACTTCATGGCAATACGTATGAGGATGAAAATGTTTCTGGAACAGAAACAATATATTATAAGGAAGATAGCATAGCTCTTGCTCGAGCGCTTCAGAATCAAGTTTCAGAGGCATTGGGAACTCGAGATCGCGGTGTGAAGCAGGAACAGTATATTATTTTATCAACGGCACAAGTACCAGCGGTTATCGTGGAATCGGGATATATAACTAATCCGAGTGAGGAAGAAATGCTGTTAAGCAGCAAGGGGCAGGAGACGGTCGCCAAAGCCATCCATAAAGCGTTGAAGAAGTATTTTAATGGAAAACAGCCTTCTCATCAAACTATGTCATCCCCGGATAACGAAGATCAGCAAATGATCGAGAAAACCATTTATTATAATGGGTCTGACAAAGATGAGAAGCAGGTCGCTCTAACCTTTGACGATGGCCCGGATCGGATCGTAACTCCGAAAATCCTGAAAATTTTGAAAGAGCATGACGTTAAAGCGACTTTTTTCCTGTTAGGGAACAAAGCCGAAGCCAATCCCGATATCGTGAAGCTTATTGCTGAGGATGGACATATAATCGGCAACCATTCTTGGTCTCATCCAGACTTTAAGAACCTCTCTGCAGTAGAAATGAAACAGGAAATTGAAAATACACAAACGCTGATTGAAGAGATCGTTGGCTATCGTCCGACTTTGTTTCGTCCTCCTTACGGCTCGCTGGGCAAAGATAAACTGGAGCAAATTCACGAAATGAATTTGGCAGTCGTCAATTGGTCCGTAGATACCACAGACTGGTCAGGAACACCATCAGAGGATATATTGGAGCTGGTTCGTCAGCAATTATTTCCCGGAGGAATCATTCTCCAGCATACCGCCAATGGAAAAAATCAGCTTGCAAATACAATTGAAGCCTTGGAGAAAATGATTCCTGAACTGAAAGATAAGGGCTACTCCTACGTGACGATTCCGGATTTATTGCAAATCCCTGCTTATCAATCTGAATAACGAATGAGACGGAGACTTGCGGATTTTGACGCCACTGATTAGCCCTTTTTCAGACAGCTGCGGACTAAGCCCAGCTGTCTATTTTAATTCGAGTAGAGAATCGACCACTGAAATTTTCGCTATTTGGGAGTATGATAGTTAGGAAAAGTATAAGGAAATCGAAACGATTGTTAGAGGGGATAGTGAACACCGGAGTCGAATAAATAAGTGGTACGAAGAAAATGGTGGTAAAGAACATATATATAAGCAGACTGTATTAGAGGTTAAAAACGAGGAGATTTATTCAACTTTAACAAAGAATGAACTCAAAAATCATGATTTGCAATTTTGGATAAAGAACTGAGGTATGGCAGTGTGACACTACATCTGATCTTTCTGGGAGTTGTCTTTTTGGTCTTGGCTCACCTTATCGCAGTCCAGAAAAAAACTAGCGCCTTGCAATGATTATAGACCGGATCAATAGACAGCCCTGATGCGGAAGTCGTACTACCGATCTCAATAGTAGGGTTCGTTATTCTGCTCGGTTATGTAAATACGAGAATGATTGACAGATAATTAGTAAGCCTTATTCATATCATAGAGAATATAAAAGTGGAGCCGATTGGCTTCACTTTTTCAAATTCAGTGTCATTCCTTCATGCATAGATTTCCGTCCTTTTTTCAGAGAAAACAAATGGAAGGAGAGCTCTCATGCCAATCATTGAGATTGAACATTTGACTAAGGATTATGGTCATAATCGAGGAATATTTGATGTTTCTTTCAGCGTCCAAGAAGGGGAAGTGTATGGGTTTTTAGGACCGAACGGAGCGGGCAAAACATCTACTATCCGTCATATCATGGGTTTTTCCCGTCCGCAGAAAGGGCGCACCTTAGTGCATGGCCTCAATAGCTGGGAGCACGCGAGTGAGATCCAAAGGGAACTAGGTTATTTGCCAGGTGAAATCGCATTGCCTGAGTCGCTGACTGGGACCGAGTTTATTAAAATGATGGCGGATTTACGCGGGATTAAGGATATGAAACATACCCAATCTCTGATAAATAAGTTTGAGCTCGATCCAAGGGGCAGCTTGAAGCGAATGTCACTAGGCATGAAGCGGAAGCTCGCGATCGTAACAGCATTCATGCATGACCCCGCCATACTTGTGCTTGATGAACCGACAAGCGGTCTTGACCCCATTATGCAAACCTTCTTTATTGAGTTCATAAAGGAAGAGAAGAAGCGGGGCAAAACCATCTTGATCTCGAGTCATATTTTTTCCGAAATTGATGCAACTTGCGACAAGATATCGATCATCAAGGAAGGCCGGCTAATTTCGTCTTTCGTCGCAGATGATTTACGTCATAACAAAAGCAAAACATACGAAATTGAATTTAAAACCGAAGAGGCGTTCACTCGGTACGGAGTAGAAGTGAAGTCGATTCCACAAATTGAAGTCCTAACTTTGACGCCTCACAAGCTGCAGACCACCTTGCGAATCAATGATGCGGATATAAACAGCTTAATCTCCTGCCTTGCCGACTATGAGGTAAAGTTCTTTTCGGAGATCAAGTTCACTCTTGAGGATTATTTCATGAAGTTCTATGACCGCAACTCGAACGACACAGGGGGTGCCATTCCGGATGTCTTACATCGAAATTAAAAACTTAACTAAAGATTACGGGGATGGCAAAGGTGTATTCAACCTTGATCTAACGATCGAGAAGGGCGAGGTTTTTGGATTTGTAGGGACGAACGGAGCCGGTAAAACAACGACTATTCGTCATATGATGGGCTTCTTGAAACCGCAAAGCGGTTCCGTAACCATTAACGGTTTGAACGGATGGACGGATTCTGCCCAGCTCAAGAGAAGGATCGGCTATATTCCTGGTGAGATTGCATTTCCAGATGCACCAACGGGAACGGAGTTTTTAAGCAGGCAAGCGGAACTATTGGGATTAACGGACATGTCCTATGCGGAGAGAGTTATCAACCAACTGCAGCTTGATCCCACGGCCAATTTGAAAAGAATGTCCAAAGGAATGAAACAGAAAACCGCGATTGTCGCAGCTTTTATGGCCGATCCCGACATTCTGATTTTGGATGAACCAACAACAGGGTTAGACCCGCTCATGCGGGCTCAATTTGTTGACATCTTGAACGAGCAGAAGAAGAAGGGCACAACGATCTTCATGTCTAGCCACATGTTCGAGGAAGTTGAACACACATGCGATAAGGTGGCTTTGATCAAGGGAGGAAGGCTTATTGCAGTCAAACGAACCTCCGAGGTCAAGCATAATGAGAACAAAGAGTATAAAATCGAGTTTTTAGCCCATGAGGATTATCTGCTCTTCTTGTCCGAAGCTTTTAATATCCTTACGAGACGCGACGAACAAAATCAAGTGATTATAAGAATCAACGATGCGGACATCAACACTTTATTTAGGACTTTAAAGGGTTACCCGATCAAATTCATCAAGGAAATCAAGTATACACTTGAGGATTATTTCAAAGGAATCTATGAGGAGGATAAAGCTCATGCTTAGCAAAGCGATTTTCAAACAAACGCTTAAGTCTAATATTAAGTTATGGCTTATCTTTACCGTGATCATGATCGTGTTACATGTTGTGCTCATCGCTGTATTCAATCCCAGCACCATCTCGGATATGTCCGGCTTGGTGAAGGATACGCCGCTTGCCAATCTGCTTGGAGAGGCTACGTTCCTAGGTATGCTCTCTAATACCTTTTATGGCATTCATGGAATCCTTTTGCCCATCGTATTCATCATAATGACAGCCAACAGTCTCATTGCGTCGCAGGTGGATAGGGGGTCAATGGCTTATTTACTCTCAACTCCAACAAAACGAAGCACAGTCGTTCTGACGCAAGCGACTTATTTGATTACATCACTGCTCCTAATGATCTTGCTCGTTACTATGGCCGGAATTATTTCGATACAAGTGTTTCAAGGGGATACTCAAATAAGCCTGTCCAATTACGTCGCGTTAAACATAGGGTTATTTCTCTTAATGTTCGCAACTAGCGGTATTTCCTTCTTTTTCTCCTGCGTATTTAACCTCACCAAGAATTCTTTGGCATGGGGGGCGGGGTTACCGATGGCGTTTTTCCTTCTTAAGCTGATGGGAGACGTTGATAGCAGCTTGGAAAAGCTAAAGTACATCTCCATGAACTCCTTGTTTAATACGGATGCAGTGTTGCATGGCGAGAGTTATACGATACAATATGTTGCGCTTGCTGTTGTTGGAATTATCCTTTATATGCTTGGTTTACAAGTATTCAAACAAAAGGATTTGCCCCTGTGAAATTTGGCTTTTCCAGATCCCAAACAAGAGCAGGCTGTCCCTTGAGAAGTTATGGTAAAATTAGGGCATCCAATAAAGGGAGGGCGAACCAATTCAAACTGTCATTTTTGCAATCATAATTCCAGTTTTCATTTTATTGTTCATTACTCTCATTTTGTTCCTTGTCATCGGAAGCATAAAAAAAACAAATGGTATTCAAGGGAGGGCCCAGCAGGCAAGGAGAAGGCTGGAGCAACATCGACAGACGGTCCAGCGTGCAACATACTTAGCCGAAGCGAAGGCGGAAATAACAAGCTGGAGTCACCTTGGGGCATTGCCGGAAGTGCCCATCGCGAGGACAATTGCTTCACTTGATCAGGCTTTGTCCGACGACTATATTCAACAGATCAGACAACGGTATCTGACCGAGCATCCCCATGTAGCGGAGGATCGCTTCGAACTGCTGTTATTTGAATTGAAGCGTTATTTCGCCATTTGCTCGGTGCTTAAAAGTGTACCGATGTTCAGTGACGAGGTTGATGGAGTTTGGCATGAAATGATTATGTACACTCGGGAATATGAGCGCTTCGGAAGTAAACTGCTGGGCGGAATGCTTCATCATGCACCGGCCGTTCAATCCGTACCCGATCCAGGCGGGCGGGCCTGGTTTGACCTAATCTATTCCTATCTATTCCGTCTCCATAGTTTTACGCCAATTGCTTGGGGGCCGTTTTTCCGTCATCCTCTTGATAATACCCGATTGAAGGAGCTGCAATCTCTGCCGGAGGAAGAACTGCGGCGTAAATATTTCCGAGAGGACGCCGACCCTCAGCTTGTCAGCTATCTGCTCGATCAACTGACTCACCAGAGCGATCGTGCACGCTCTCTGAAGGGGGCGGGGCGGCTTAACGCAAAACAGAAATTGGATCTAACCAATCCTGCTTATGGCGTTTATTTTGCAGGGCTCATGGTTATGTACTCAATCTATCACCAGGATACGTATGCCATGGAAATGGAGGAACAATTACCTCGTGACCGTAACGGTGATGGCTCGTCGGCAAGCGTTTGTGCCGCGTCTGGCTGCGCAGGGGATTCTGGGAGCGGGTCCACCGATGGTTCAGGAGGAAGCGGCTGCTCTGGCAGTGGCAGTGATTCGAGCAATAACAGCAGTTGCTCCAGCAGTAGTTGCTCTAGCAGCAGTTGCGGTGGAGGTAGCAGTTGTGGTGGCGGTGGAAGCTAGTGTAACCAAAAGGGCTGTTCCAGCGGCAATTTGCCGGGGGAACAGCCTTTTTACATTTTCCCGAAAATAAAGTGAAAACAATTTCTGGGTGGAGTAGCCTCATAGCGCTGAAGCAAATCCGTCATATAAAATGGGATATAATCTATCATAAAATTACTCAACAATTTAGCTATCTTCTTTTATGTGTAATATTTTATAACATATATCATTGACCTCAACTAAGAAGCGTGCTAAATTCTTATTAAATCGTGTTACATAATCGCAATACATAACTCATTATGTTATGTTTAGGCAAAAGGAGGCTTGCCCTATGAATTTGACTGTGCAAGAACGAGAGAAGCTATTAATGTATCTTGCCGCCGACATGGCGCAGAAGAGGTTAGCCCGTGGTGTCAAGCTCAACTACCCCGAAGCGGTTGCTCTGATTACAGGCTTTGTTGTGGAAGGCGCTCGCGATGGAAAAACTGTGCGTGCTCTTATGGAAGAGGCGCGCCACATTTTAACGGCGGAACAAGTGATGGACGGCGTTTCTGAATTGTTGAGCGAAGTACAGGTCGAGGCGACTTTTCCAGACGGCACGAAGCTTGTAACCGTCCATGATCCGATAGAAGGATCTACAGCCACAATAATGCCGGGAGCCTATGAATTTGCTGACGAACCTATCGTGTTACTTCCCGGTCGTTCGCGGATTAATCGGACTGTCACCAATTCGGGCAGCCGTCCTATCCAAATCGGTTCTCATTTCCACTTTTACGAATGCAACGCTGCACTTACTTTTGAACGAGAAGGTACGCAAGGCTATCGTCTAGATATTCCGTCTGGTTTATCCGTTCGAATTGAGCCTAATGAAACGCAAACAATCGAATTGGTCGAAATCGGAGGCTCCAAAGAGATCCACGGCTTCGCAGGCAAAATCAATGGGAGGGCGAAGTCATGAAAACAATTGATCGTGCAACCTACGCAAGCATGTACGGACCGACAACTGGGGATCGTGTTCGCCTCGGCAATACATCGCTAAAAATCGAAATAGAAAAAGACTTTACGGTATATGGCGATGAATGCGTATTTGGCGGAGGAAAAACGGTCCGGGACGGAATGGGGCAGCACCCGCTCGCAACTAGGGATGAGGGCGTTCTGGACACGGTCATTACGAATGCCATTATTATTGATACTTGGGGAATTGTGAAAGCAGACATCGGCATAAAAGACGGATTAATCAGTGGAATAGGGAAATCCGGAAACCCGTTGATCATGGACGGTGTTACTCCGAATATGTACATTGGTGTTGGTACGGAGGTTATATCCGGTGAGAATCTGATTGTAACGGCCGGAGGCGTCGACAGCCATGTTCACTTCATTTCCCCGCAACAAATCGAAATTGCATTGCAGAGTGGTACTACGACGTTCGTCGGTGGCGGATCTGGTCCGGCCACGGGTACGTTAGCTACCAACTGCACATCAGGTGTATGGCATATTCAGCGCATGCTTCAAGCAACAGATTCCCTACCGATGAACTTCGTTCTGCTTGGTCGGGGAAATAGCGCTCAACCGGCAGCGCTTAGGGAACAAGTACTCGCGGGAGTCGGAGCTCTTAAAATTCACGAAGACTGGGGAAGCACCCCTTACGTAATCGATACATGCTTAAACGTCGCTGAGGAATACGACATACAGGTTAATATTCATACCGACACATTAAATGAAGCCGGCTATGTGGAAGACAGCCTTCGTTCGTTTAATGGTCGCGCCATTCATACTTATCATACAGAAGGGGCCGGCGGAGGACACGCTCCGGACTTGCTGCGCGTAGCTTCCATGCCAAACGTACTTCCTTCCTCAACCAGCCCTACGATGCCTTACACGCGTAATACTTTAGATGAGCACTTGGATATGCTTATGATGTGTCATCACCTAGACCCGCGAATTCCCGAGGATGTCGCCTTTGCCGCCTCTAGAATCAGGGAGACGACTATCGGCGCGGAAGATATTCTGCATGATATCGGAGCGATCAGCATGACGAGTTCGGACTCGCAGGCGATGGGTCGCGTAGGTGAAGTTGCCACAAGAACATGGCAAACCGCTGATAAAATGAAACAACAGCGTGGTCCTTTACCCGGCGACGAGCGAGCCGACAACAATCGCGTAAAGCGGTATATCGCGAAATACACGATCAATCCTGCCATCACGCACGGAATATCCAGTTACGTTGGATCGATCGAAGCTGGCAAAATGGCGGATTTGGTGCTCTGGAAGCCCGCGTTCTTCGGGGCGAAGCCAGAAATGGTTCTGAAAGGAGGCATGATTGCTCATGCGCTAATGGGAGATCCGAACGCTTCGATTTCAACTCCACAGCCGTATATGTACAGACCGATGTTCGGTAGTTATGGAAGTGCTCGCTCGGCTTCATGCGCAACGTTCGTTTCCCAAGCAGCGCTTGACGCAGGAACTTTAGAGGCGCTTGGTCTAACAAAACAGCTGAAACCCGTGCGGAACTGTCGAACCGTTACTAAGAAAGATCTGATTCTAAATGGGGAAACCCCTGATATTCAGGTTGATCCTACAACTTACACGGTAACGGTCAATGGTGAATCCCTCGTGTGTCGACCTTCCGATACGCTTCCACTTGCACAGCTATACTTCCTAAGTTAGGGTTTCTACATGGGACTTTCCGTCATGTATTCGGACAGATCATTATAAGACGAATTGTCAAGCTAAGTGCGACAGCTCTTCCATGAAGGCTTCGTGAGCCGACTTCCACCCGAGGCATTTACGGGGACGGTTGTTAATGAGACGAATAGCCTCAGCTAGTTGTTCATCCGTAACGGAAGCGAAATCATGTCCTTTTGGAAAGAACTCTCGAAGCAAGCCATTGGCGTTCTCGTTGGACCCACGTTGCCATGAGGAATAGGGATCAGCAAAGTAGACCTTTACTCCGTGAAAGGCTTCCACGTTCATGTAGCAGGCAAATTCTTTCCCTCGATCCGTTGTAGCCGTCTTGAATACGTTCGTAGGGTACTGGCTGATTGCAACCCCACAGGCGACTTCCATCGAGTAAGCCGTCCGATCCGGAATCTTTAAGGCCATGTACAAGCGAGTTTTTCGCTCGATAAAGGTGGCAGCACAGGCTTTGCTTTTTCCTCGGCTGGAGACAACGGTGTCCAGTTCCCAATGACCGAACGTGGTCCGGCTGCGAATCTCTTTCGGACGCTTGCTAATCGGAGTGCCGACAGGGAAACGTCCGCGTGTCTCCACCGGTTTCTGACGTTTGCCCTTATGCCGTAAAACCTTGACCGTCCTGGCTGCAACAAGCCCACGATAGAGCCATCTGTAGATGGTCTTGAAGCACACGGTTGCCTCCCCCTCCACCTTTCGCCTTGCCGAGATTTGCTCGGGAGACCAGGTTTGAGCGAGCTTTTGGCTGAGCTCTTCTGCAAGCTCAGACGAGTATTTCCCGACAGGCACGGATAAAGCTCGTCGTTCTTGATAGGCTTGCTGAGCTGTCCCAGCTTGATAGTCTTTTTCCATACAACCGCGGCGGATTTCACGCGAGATAGTGGAGTGGTGACGTCCTAATTGGCTGGCAATGGCTCGGGTTGACCAACCTAGACGATGCAAGGTTTCTAGCTGACCGCGTTCAATTATGCTAAGATGGGAGTAGCTCATGTTGGGTTCTCCTGTACAAAATGGTGTTGTGGTGATTCCATTTTACACGAAACCAGCATGGGCCTTTTTGTTTTTCAGGTGTCGCACTTCATATTACAATCCGTCATAATAAAAAAACCAACTGGAATCCGAAAAGGTTCCGGTTGGTTTTTTTATTATAAGTGTCTTGAAAAAGAAAAGGATTAGACTGAGTAGACTGTCCCCTGCTGTTAAACTAACCGGCAGGATAGTACACATATTGAGCGGAAGTATTTAGATAACAATCTAAATTACAGGGGAGATTCCATGAACACAAATAAACGGTATGCAAACCTATTCCAAAAAGCGACATGGGGAAAAGTTGAATCGAAATTTATAATGGAATTGCCAGATGCGAGCCTTATTTCGAATGTAAATGTTGTACCGTTTATAGACAAGGAATGCATTGTCATTCGTTTAGAAAATGGAGAATGGGAAATACCAGGTGGGACTTTAGAAAAGGATGAAGATTATCCTACTACAATAAAACGAGAACTACTAGAGGAAGCAGGGGCAATTTTACAATCTTTTGTGCCGTTTGGAGCATGGAAATGCTTCTCAAATCATGATCATGCATATAAACCTCACTTACCGCATCCTGAATTTTATCGACTTGTTGGATATGGGAATGTGGAATTATTTTCGAAACCTCAAATTCCAGATGATGGTGGCGAGAAAGTTGTTAAGGTAGAAAAAATGTCCGTAGAAGAAGCTGCTGCTAAATTTCACGAAACCGGAAGACCTGATTTAGCAGAACTCTACAAGTTAGCAGAAGAACTTCGTAATGAGAAACTACCATATTCGTCACTCGACTAGCGGGAAACGTTAGTTCATAAACAGCAGCCGTCTAGGATTTTTTCTCGTCCATGACTGCTGCTGTTCCGTTTTTAGTGGGGGCAGTTTTAGACAGTATGAGTTAGCTAATAAGGAAGACCAATGAAAAGCCCGCATTTGCGGTCGATAAAGCTGCTATATTTTGATGAGATAGTTTGAACCAGTTGGTGGAACCTCAAAAAGGAACATTCCAACTGAATATTAGACAAAAAATGCACTGGAATTCACTGTATATTAGTGGCGAGGGAGGTGATTATCGAGAAATTAATCGTGTAGTGGGTCTAGTTTCCACTTTTCCAATTGCAACTACTTAGGAGGTAGACGATGAGACAAAGCGTAGTAGGCAAGCAAAGTAAAACCTTTTTACTCGTAATGGCTGGAGTTTTAGCTTTAGGATCGACCCCATTGGTTAACCTGCCCGAAGCCCACGCTGCAGAAGATCTAACGCTTACTGTAAATACGAATGTAGATAAGGGTGAGGTCGGCACTATTTTCGGATCCAACCACCGCTATATTTATGGAGGATTCGGTTCCTGGAATTCAGCAACCAACTCGCTAGACAGCAAGCTTATTGATGAAGTGAAAAATAACGGGATCAACATGCTCCGCTTTCCGGGCGGTACGGTAGCGAATAAGTATAAGTGGCAGCGCGGCATCGGACCGCATGAGGAGCGCAAGCAGAACGTTCATGGCAAAACAGGCGAGCCTACTTCGAATGATTATGGCCCTGACGAATACGGGCAAATGATTAAACGGACCGGAGCGGTGGGAAATGTGGTCGTTGACGCCTCCGGCTGGTCTGGTGGTCAATGCCTAGGAAAAATAAATCCGAATGCTCCTTCGGAGTGGAGTAATTTGCAATGGTCATCCAGCAGCTGCTTATCCGGCGCCCAAGAAGCTGCAGCATTCGTAGCATACATGAATGGGCGGCCGCAAGACAGCAATGTGGTGATCGGAGGCATCAACTGGGCTGAGCTTCGAGTCAATAACGGACAAGTAGAGCCTTACAAAATCAAGTATTGGGAAGTCGGCAACGAAATGGACCTAGGAGGGGGACAGGAGGAATGGTTAGGTTCTTCCAACGCCGAACATAAATATCTCTGGGGGGATGAACCCGCCCCGGTATCTGGAACGGTCTACCATTCTTCATACAACAGGCAGCTTGCGGTAGGATTTAATGATTTCCGGCCAAGAGCGGGAACAAGCACCGCGAATTTGGAGTATCAAGTAAAGGAAACGCCTGCGGAGATTAAAGTAAATGGTCAGACGTGGACGCAGGTGGCTAACTTTAATTCTTCGGGATCAACTGCTCAGCATTATGGATATGGCGTGATGGATGCCGCTGCGGGTACTTTCAAAATTACATTCGGCAATAATATAAATGGTTTGACTCCTGCTCCTGGAGATGAGATTTCGATCACCTACAGTGACCCGCAGCTTCAGCCCGATCTTTACTTGGCTAAAACAAGTGAATATTATGCAAGATATGCGCCAATGAGCTCGGCCCCCGGTGCGTACAAGGTGGAAGTTGGGACCGAAACATGGACGCAAGTCGCGAGCTTGGCGAATTCTCTCCCTACCGACAAGCACTACATGATTGATTTTAATACTGGAAAAATCACTTTTGGAAATAACGTGAAGGGTAAACGTCCGGACAATAACGTTTATGTTACCTATACAACCGTGAATCATGATGGTTTTGTGGATTATTATCAGGCGATGAAAGCTGTTGATCCATCGATTAAAGTGTTCAGTGTTTTCGGAGGCGTTACTGCTGAATTGGTAGCTGAAAATTCCCAGAATTATTTTGACGGTATCGTTATTCATCCCTATGGACAAGGGATATCGTTGCCAAATGTGCCGAGAGGAGAAGAGTACGCCAAAGCATTCCATGATGCAGTGATGGGAAAACCTGGTTCCATGGAGCATTATTTTACCGTCCCGAATAATTCATTTAATAGTCTGCTTGGCCCAAATCACGGCAAACAAATTATGGTGTCCGAGTATGGGATAGCCGGATGGGTTCCGCTCCCGAATGCGACAGATGGTGTTTCTCATTATTTGCGATCGCTTGATCAAGGTCTGTATGTCGGCAAGCAGCTGCTTAGCTTTATGAAGCTTAATGTCACGTTAGCGAACAAACATACGCTAGTTGACTTTGATCCCGCTGCGGCGCCGCCAGGATCTACTTCGATCAGCGCTGCGGATAATGCCATGTTTAATCCAAAAGAAGATCAATTTATTCCGACGGCCACAGCGCTGGCGCTTCAATTGTTCTCCAACATGACCGGCACAAGAAAAGTTGAAACGGTACGCTCTAATCTTGCTCAAAGCTATTTTACCGCTGGAGCAACGAAGGATGACGCAGGCAATGTGTATGTAACCGTAGTGAATGATAGCCGGGAAAATAGTGTTCAAACATCAATCAATCTTAATGGATTTACTGGAAACGGCTCCGCTGAAGCATGGACTCTGAATTCCACTAATCCAGACAATCCGATGGCATTCCTAGATTATAATGAGTACGATCAAGCCGCCAACCAACCGATCAATCGAGTGGCCATCAATAAACAAACGGGTTTAAGTGTTGGAGCGAACTCATTCACTTACACGTTCCCGGCACATTCCATTACGGCCATTAAGCTTAAACCCGCATCTGTTGTACCTGCTGATCCAAACTTGAAAGGGCACTGGAAGTTTGATGAGACGGGTGGAACGGCCGCTGTAGATGCTTCCGGCAATAGCTTCACAGGAACATTAATGAATGGTGCTGCATGGACAACCGCTGGTAAAACACAAGGCGCCATTCAACTGGATGGGGTGGACGATTATGTTCAATTGCCGAACGTCGTCAATCCCGGAACAACTTCATTTACAGCTGCAGCATGGGTGAAGCTGGAGACAACATTAGGACAGACACAAACGATTTTACAGCAAGAAGGAACCAATGGAAGAGGCTGGTTATTCCGAAGAGCCGATGGGAAGCTTGCCAGCTTCCTAGGTGGAACTGTGACTGTATCGACAGGTACAATTCCGGCTGACTCCAGCTGGCACCATGCAGCCCTTGCTTATGACGCAGGAGTATTAAAGCTCTATCTGGATGGTCAATTAGCAGCTTCGACTTCCCGTACAGCGGTGTCCTCGACCGACGCCATGCGTTTAGGCCGCCATAAAACGCCAGACACTAACAATGAAGAGTGGGACGGCGCCATCGACAATGTTAGAATCTATAACCGTACATTGAGCGGCACGGAGATAAATGATTTGTTCGTGGCGGGTAATTAACCGCACATAAATTCAGATGAAGGAATCTATCCAGAGTTCTATTGGCATCTACAGCTTTTAGGTGAGTCGAGAAATCGACTCCCTTTTTTGTTTTTCTTTACACCATCTTCATCGGAGTGTGATAGGTTAGAATAAATTTATATGCAAAGTGTCCGTTTACATGGGAGGAACAATAGAAGTGGCAAAAACGATACTGGTCGTAGAAGACGAACATATTTTACGGGAGATTATAAAGGATTATTTGATGAATGAGAATTATAATGTGCTGGAGGCTGCGGACGGAAATGCAGCTTTATCCTTATTTGAAGCCAATGAGGTGCATTTAATTATTCTTGATATTATGCTGCCAGGAATGGATGGCTGGTCTGTTTGCAGACGTATAAGAAAAAGCTCCAATGTTCCTATCATCATGTTGACGGCAAGAGTAGACGAAGATGATACCTTGCTCGGATTCGAATTAGGTGCGGATGATTATGTCACCAAGCCATATAGCCCGCCAGTTTTATTAGCTAGAACAAAACGGCTTTTGGATAGCAGGTACCCCATTGAACGATCGGCGGACACTGCGGGATCAAGTACAGATAAACAATTGCTGGCAAGCGGTTTACGTATGCATTTGCCTTCTCGAACCTTGACGGTAGATGAAGTAGAGGTATACCTGACTTATACGGAGTTTCAAATTCTAGCGTATTTGATGCAAAATAAAGGAATTGTCATTACGAGGGAGCAGCTTATTACAAAAATATGGGGATACGAATACGAAGGTGATGATCGTACCGTAAATACGCATATCCGCAATATAAGAAACAAGCTTGGCGATAAATCCAAAGTGATTACAACTATTGTAAGAACCGGTTATAAGTTCAACGGTGAATTATGAGAAGAAGCATTGTACTTAAATTATTTACCTTAACGGCATTGTTATGCTTATTCATCTTAGCAGCTGTTTATTTGGGTCAAACGATCTTCTTCAAACAATATTATGCAAATCGAAAAGTAGCCGATATACAAGCTAATATTCAAGCCTTTAAATCGGATTTGTTAAATAGCGATGGAAGTGTTTTAGCCCTTCAGAAGCTGGAACAAGATTTTTATCGTGAAAATAACACATGGATTACCACTTTAGACAGCTATGGAAACCTGAAAAATGTAAATGATTTTTATTTGGAAATCAAAACAGTTAACAATAAAAACGAACCTGATTCGTCCAATAAAATCATATCCGTACCCCTGTACCATTTGATGAGCATTGAAGAGGTATTAAATACGAATCAAAATCAATTATCTGAACGGTTAAAGCCTGGAACAACTATTGATCTGTCAATTTATGCTACTGATTCTGCATTAATACCTTATGAACTGGCCGTAGCAAACAGCAAAGATAATTGGAAAAATGAGATTATAGCTGAAAAGTTATATGAGCGATCATTACAAATCAAAAAATCAGAAAAAAAAGTGAATGCTCAAATTCCTGAGGTAAAATCTATCCCGTCTTATTCACGAAAGGAACTAAGTGATTTAGCTCGAAAATTTAAACAAACCAACCCTGAATTAGAGATTCCTGGTTTGATGATGAGCGGAACGATTACAAAGGTCCTTTTACCAAAAGGGAATGAGTCCTCCAGCTTCATCTACACGAATCGTTTGTTTATGGAAAGAATGAAGCAGTTTCAAGCTAACTTATTATTTGACGACGAATCTCAACAGCAGCAAATCCTTGATTTTACTCAAAATGACGTTAAATACAAACTATTCATTGACCCTTTAAAAGATCATAATGGCCAAACGAGCTACATTTTCTCCATGGCGTCGCTGCAACCCGTTGATGAAGCCGTACAAATGCTCGAAGATTATTATGTGTATATGATTGCACTTGTGCTGCTCCTTATTGTGTTCGTTTCTTTGTACTATTCAAGAAAAATCGCCAAACCTTTGCTGCAAATTAATGAGACGACTAAACGGATCGCAAGTTTGGATTTTTCGAAAAAAATTGAAATCAAATCAAGCGATGAGATCGGGGATTTATCTAGAAGCATCAACTCTTTATCTCATACATTGCATTCGTATATTGAACAGCTGCAGCAGGATATTGAGAAGGAAAAACAGTTGGAAAGTACGAGGAAAGAGTTTATTTCAGGTGTGTCCCATGAGCTGAAGACGCCGCTGAGCATAATGAAAAGCTGCATTTCTATATTGAAGGATGACGTTGCAACCCATAAAAGAGAGCATTATTTTGAAGCCATGGAAAAGGAAGTAGACCGGATGAATATGCTCATTGTCGATATGCTTGAGCTAGCCAAATTCGAATCTGGCACCTACAAAATGCTGATGGAGCCGTTTTGCATCGACAAAAGCATTGAAACGATTTGTGATCAGCTAATGGATCAAATTGCAATTAAGCAACTTCATTTGCATACCGATCTAGTATCCGTAGAAGTAATGGCTAATCAGAATCGGATTGAGCAGGTCATCACGAATTTCTTAACCAATGCGATACGTTATACACCTGATAATGAGCATATCTATATTGCCGTTCGCGAGGAACAAGAGTTGATTAAGGTTAGTTTTGAAAACAAAGGTGCGCAAATACCTGCCGAACAGTTGGATAAAATATGGGATCGATTTTATCGTGGAGATGTTGCGCGACATCGAGCATCGGGCGGCACTGGCCTCGGACTTGCAATCTCCAAAAACATTTTGGAGCTCCATGGTGTATCCTACGGCGCAATGAATACGCCTGACGGCGTGTTGGTTTACTTTTATTTGAAAAAAGCATAGTTGTATAGGCTTTTAAAAACACTTGTATGACGTGATCTAACAACGTCATACAAGTGTTTTTTTGTAATCATCTTCATTTCGTCTTCACTTTGGCTCCATTTTGTCTTTATCTCTCGCAAGTACACTTTTAATTACAAGAGATAAGTGAGGAGACAAACCTATGAAAATGAAAAGAATGTTGAAGAAAACGATCTTTATTTTCTTTATCGTAATTGCCGCTTTATTTTTCTACAAAGTATTGTTCAAAGTAGAAGTAGCAGCCACTGAATTAACAAGTAAGGAAGCTGCTATTAATGTTAATTCTCCTCCTGCTTCCTCCACGGAAAAGGTATTAGAAGGAAGAAAGATTGTGCTTGATGCTGGTCACGGCGGACGTGATGTCGGAGCAACAGGTCAATCTGGACTGGAAGAAAAAGAAGTAACGCTTCATACCATTCAAAACATTGAAAAGCTTCTATTAGAGAAAACAGGAGCAGAAGTGATCTTAACCCGTGACGAGGATGAGTCACTGTCACTTGCTGAACGGGCGAAAATATCAAATGATCATAACGCAGATCTATTTATAAGTATTCATTACGATGCTTTTGAATCGAGTGACGTATCGGGGATAACAACTTATTACGGTGATGAAAAGAACCAGCAATTAGCAAACCTTATTCATGGAAAAATATTTGAGCAAGACATGGAAGCAAGAGATCGCGGTGTTACTACGGGCGAATATCATGTTTTACGCGAGAATGAAAGTCCTTCGATACTATTGGAGTTAGGTTTTATTTCAAATAAAGAGGATGAGCAGCGTATGCAATCATTAGAGTTTCAAACTAATACAGCAAACTTGATCGCAGAGGGGATCGTTGAATATTTGTCCAAGTCTTAGATTTGCCATAAGAAGCGCAGAACATGCTTATTGACTTAGGCCTATTCGAAAACAGTATAATTGTTTAGAAGTAAAGGAATAGACTGAGGAATCGAGGTGCAGTAATGGCGAAAATATTAGCAGTCGGCGGATTTGGTGCTGGCCATGTAAACCCGATGCTCCCTATTGTCAGGCATTGGATAGAAAATGACGATGAGGTCCATTTCTTTTGCACAGAAGATATGCGACAGAAGGTCGAAGCTGCAGGTATTCCTTTCAAAGCTTATCCAAACTTTATTGATGGTCAAGCTCAGGGAGAGATCAACTTTTTTCAGTTTGTGATTATCCTGCTCAAGTCGGCGGATATTATCCTGCCTGTCGTTCTAGAAGAAGCCGCAAAACATAAATATGACTTCGTCTTTCATGATTCGTTATTCGGGTGGGGCAAGCTGATTTCTCATATACTAAAAATTCCTCACATCGCTTCACATGCCTCGTTTGCCTCTTCTAGTGAAACTAAAAAAGCTCCATCCGCAGACCCAGGATCGGGCAAAGGCGGGGCTTTCCTGGAGGAGATCAGCCAACTGGCAGACACTCTTGGTCGGAAATACGGCGTTCCCGCTCCGACGATCCCCGAAGTTTTCTCACAATGGGGTGACTTAAACCTCGTTTATACGAGCCGCTATTTTCAGCCCCGTCCGGAGACATTGGATGACAGCTATGCTTTTGTCGGCCCAGTCATATCTACAAGGCAAGACTCGAACGACTTTCCCTTTTATCAACTGGATGATCGACCGCTTGTGTACATATCCATGGGGACAATCGTGTCTAAAGGCGACGATTTCTTCCAATTATGTTTGGAAGCTTTCCCTGATCCCCGCTTTCAGGTCGTCGTCTCTGCCGGAAAAAAAGCTGATCTGAGCTTCGCTGACGAAGCGCCAGATCATTTTATCTTCCGTTCTCATGTCCCGCAGTTAGACGTTTTGAAGCGCACCGCTGTTTTTGTCACTCATGGCGGAATGAATAGCACGTCTGAGGCGCTGTATTTTAACGTTCCGCTTGTGGTCATTCCCCATGGGGCAGATCAACCCCAGGTCGCCGCACGAGTCACCGGTCTTGGTGCCGGCATCAAGCTGTCAACGCGCCATCTTACCGCCGAGAGCTTACGCTCTGCCGTAGATGAAGTTATGGAGACGGCTGCATACAAAACGTCTGCCGAAACGATTGGACTCAGCTTGCGCGAGGCCGGTGGTGTCCAGGCAGCTATAGAGGAAGCTGAGCGGTTCAGGCAGCTGCATGGGATCTCTTCGGGCGGAGTAAAGCAGCGTAAATTGTAGACGAATTTGATTGTATGGATAGGAGGTAGAGGTATGACCGAATTTTGGGAATCAAGTTTTATCGATAATCAAATGATGTGGGGATTTGAACCTTCAGACTCAGCCATTTTGACTAAGGACTTTTTTCTGGAAAAGAACGTTAAGGATATATTGATACCTGGTATTGGATATGGCAGGAACGCAAAGGTCTTTATCGAAAACGGAATAAATGTAACCGGTATTGAGATTTCAGAAACAGCGATTGATTTGGCAAGACAAAACGAGCTTAATATTAACATTTTTCATGGTTCAGTAACTGATATGCCCTTTGATAACAAGCTTTATGACGGTATATTTTGTTATGCGCTTATACACTTATTGAATAGTCTTGAGAGGGGAAAGCTAATTCAAGATTGCTTTAATCAGTTAAAGCCAAGCGGATATATGATTTTTGTTACTATTTCAAAAGACGCCCCCATGTTTGGAAAGGGCAAGCAACTGGATAAAGACTACTTCGAGATCATGGAAGGGCTTAAAATGTTCTTTTATGATTCTGACTCGATCAAACAAGAGTTTGGAAAATATGGATTGATAGAAATTTCGGAAATCGTCGAGCCACATAAGAATACGGAAAATAAAACTCCATTTATATTTAACATGGTGAAATGTAAAAAAGAACTATAAGTTGCGATCGCTTGATGAATAGGAGAGATTAGAATAAAGACCGCCGACTAATGGCGGTCTTTATATGTTCATTTTCGATAGCGGTTCACTTTGTTAGAAAGCGCCGTATATACAGCAGGATACTTCCGCATTAACAGGAGTACGTAGAAGAGACTAGTAACACCGGTTATCGCCCAGATCATCCAATTATCCGTGCCCTTCGAAAAAACAGCATAGGGAACGAGTTCCTTCATCAGCTCTTCGCGCAAAGTCTTGGTATCATGAAGTTCGCCGCGGGCGTATTCGGTTAGAATAATGAGGATGACGACTATGAACCAGCCGTATAGATAATGCTTACCGCTGCGCATCTCAACCGTCTGTTGTCGTGCGTTCTCTCCGAATGGCGCAGTTTTCACCTTAACCCCGCTAACTTGCAGCTTCGCAATAAAGTAAGCGCACACGATAAGAATGGCCAAATACAAAAAATTGCGCAGCTCCCATTCGAACGTGACAAAGAGCATAATTACACAATAGACCGGAATAGTCCCTAAGCGTAACCATGAAACTTTTTCGTATTTCGTTTGTTTTTTAGCAATATACAAGATCATCAATATGAGAATTAACATACGACTTTATCTCCGTTTAGGCTCAAGATTGACTCCTGTTGGAATTTCGTTTAATCCACTGGTTCAATTCTCTTGCGATAAGTTTATCTTTGATTACGAGAAACAGCCAAGAGCAGCTATAAAAAATAAACATACTGCCCAAATAGCTCATCCATGTGGTGCCCTGCAGCCAAGAATTGAAAAAAGAAAGCACCCAGACGACAAGGTTGATGCCAGCAAAATGAATGACTAACGCTAAAAGAAAATTGAAACGCTCGACTTCAAAAAGAAGGCTTAACATGCCGGCGCAAGCCGAAATCACGAATATGCTCAACACGGCTTCTTTCGTTATGACCGGCGCTGTCTCATTAAACAAAGAGACGAACAAACAGATGAACGACCCTAAGCCAAGTCCGTTAATCACGCGCGTCATCAATTTCATGGCTACCCCCGCAATCCTCCACGCTGCTTTGTAACATATCGATACGTAACAAGAATGCCACCAAAGAAAAGCCCAACTGTGGTACCGCTGATTGATGTGTAGAGCACATTAAAGCTTACTCTGTTGACAGCCTCAGGATCAATATACATGTAAATATTCAAAGAATATTTGATTACGAAGTTAACAAGAATAATGAAGAGCGGTAAATAATTTTTGGCCCTAAAGAGGGTGCCGTTTTTTACTAAGAAGCGATAGTTATTTTGATACATCTTAGATCCAAGATAAACGCCGATGCATAGAAACACGGCATAGAAGAGGAGCGCGTAATAAGGATGGGCAAAGTTAGATAAAATGGTGTACAGTCCCCAAAATATGAAGATGCCAGGTACAAGAAACGATTTCGGAATATTAACTTCCCTCTCCTGAGAGGTTGATATCCCCCTCTGGATTAAAAAAGCTAGCAACACCCATACATACAATGGTGTAAGTTTAATTATTTCAATTAACAAAATCATTCACTCCTTACCTTATTTTTATTCTGAGATTCAGGCAGATTGTCGTTTGCCTGTGTTCTCGTTCATTGTAATTTGGCTGGTGAATGAAGCATAGCCGATCCGACACAAGCGGCGGATTTATCGTCACAAGCGGTTATTCCAGTCGAAGCAGATGCTCTTTTAGTTCTTTAACATATCTTCTTGAAACGATTAATTTCTCATTATTCGTTAGTTGGGCGGTTATATTGCCGTTCAAGCTCGTCTCAAACTCTCTGATCATGTAGACATTCACGATTGCCGATTTCGATATGCGTACAAAGTATTTTGGCATAGCGTGTTCCAGTTTATACAACGGACCTGGAATCTCATAAACATCATTGTTCGCGTATACAAAAATTTTTCTTTCCAAGTACTCCAAGTACAATATGCTGGAATAATCTAATTTTCGTTCCCTCTGTTCTCCGGCTTTGCTTAGGAAGAGGTAGGAGGAGGGGTTGTTTTCGATTAGTTTAATAAGATTCTGAATAAACGGAGTCACTCGATGGGCGAGGAAAAGAACGCTTTCCTCGATCTTCTCCGGAATGATTTTGATTTTGACCTTCATCGTAATCTCATCGCACCGCCTGACGTAAGATTTTCAGGAATTGTATCATATAGCCCTGCACAAAGCGACGATATACCATTGAATCTTCAAGAGCTTGTCCTCATTTACCCGAAGGTACATGCCTTGTATGCCCATTCGTACGTTATCGTATTTTGAAATCCCCTCTATACTCGCTATATCACACAAACAAGAGGAGAGATTTCAATTGGCAAAGTTTTTATATAGGATCGGCGGATGGGCCGCTACATGGCGAAAGTCGGTGCTGGCGGGCGGTATCCTGATCCTGTTGCTGGCTGCAGTTTTTGGATTGCGGATGGGTCCCGTATTTGAAGGTGATGTGTCCATACCTGGCACGGAAGCCGAAATGGCATCGAAAGCTCTGCAGGAGAAGTTTCCTTCAGGAACGGCTTCAAATGCCGGTAAAATTCAACTTGTTTTCGAAAGCCAAGGAAAGTCGCTGGAATCGCCGGATGTGAAAAAGGCCATACAGTTAAGTCTAGAGGCTATTTCAAAGGATAATAACGTGGCATCAATTGCAGATCCGTATGCTTCCGGCACGATTAGTCCGAACAAGGAAATTGGTTATGCTACCATTACGTATAAAGTGCCAGGCTCAGATGTGAAGGCATCATCCATCGAAGCTTTGGATCGGCAAGCCGAAAAGCTGCGGGATGCGGGATTCAAAGTGGAGAAAAGCGCTATTTCCGGTCAACCGGAAATACCGAAGGTTGGGGTCATTTCGGAAGTCATCGGTATCGCCCTGGCTTTCCTGATTCTACTCATTTTCTTCCGGTCGCTGCTTGCCGCCGGACTGCCCATTATAACAGCAGTCTTAGGACTCGGGATTGGCGTTCTGCTTATTCTAATTGGCTCGAATTATGTTGATTTGGCAGCGATATCGCTTACTACGGCCATCATGCTCGGACTTGCCGTCGGAATTGATTACGGTTTGTTTATTCTGTCCCGACATCGCCAGAATTTACTGGAAGGCAAGAGCATTCGTGAATCCATTGCGGTTGCAACCGGTACGGCAGGAAGTGCCGTTGTTTTCGCCGGAATAACCGTAATCATCGCATTAATAGGTCTGTCTGTTACCAGCATTCCGTTTCTTACTTTTATGGGGCTTGCCGCTGCGCTCACCGTGTTCATCGCCGTCCTGATTGCGATTTTGGTTGTGCCTGCCGTACTGTCGCTGCTTGGTGATCGTCTCATGCCAAAGAGCGCAGGAAAAAAGAACAGCTATGTTCCGGCACGGGAATCCAATGCGTGGGGACGTTTTGTAACCAAATTTCCGCTTCCTGTTGCGCTAGTTGGTATTTTACTGCTCGGCTTCATCAGTCTTCCGGCGCTGCATCTACAAACCGGTCTGCCTAATGATGGAATGAAGTCCGTGGAGACAACGGAGCGAAGAGCTTATGATTTACTAGCAAATGGATTCGGCGACGGCTTCAATGGCCCGCTTATCGTGCTAGCTACAGCGGACGGCGTTCAGAATCCGCAATCGGCAATCGCACAGGCAGCTGAAGAGATTAGCGGCATAAAAGGGATTGCGAATACCGCGCCTCTCGTTCCTAATCAGGATGGAGCGGCGGCCATTCTTACCGTTATTCCACAAAGCGGCCCTCTTGATAAAGAAACAGGCAAGCTCGTAGAGTCGATTCGTGCTAAGTCAGATGATACGGAGAGCCAGTACGGAGTCAAGCTAATGGTTACCGGATCGACAGCAATGGATGTCGATATTACGAAAAAACTGAACGAAGCTTTGCCGGTATTCGGCCTGCTCGTAGTCGGTCTGGCCTTTGTTCTGCTGCTTCTTGTATTTCGTTCGCTGCTTGTACCTCTCAAAGCCGTGCTCGGCTACCTGCTGACGATGACGGCTACGCTTGGATTTGTTGTATTCGTATTTCAAGATGGGAATATGGCGGATTTCTTTGGAATTACCCAGTCGGGACCGATACTCAACTTTTTGCCGATGTTGACTGCGGGCATCTTGTTTGGTCTCGCGATGGATTATGAGGTATTTCTGGTCAGCCGTATGCGTGAGAAGTTCGTTCATAAAAACGACGCCAAAGGTGCGATTTTGTTCGGTATCAAGAGCAGCGGTAGTGTCGTCACAGCAGCAGCTCTAATTATGGTGTGCGTGTTTGCGGGCTTTGTCTTTGCGGAAGATACAATGATCAAATCCATGGGTCTGGCGTTAGCTTTTGGCGTTCTGATTGATGCCTTCGTCGTAAGACTTGCTGTCCTCCCAGCGATCATGACTTTGCTGGGTCGCTCCTCCTGGTATTTGCCGAAATGGCTGGACCGAATTCTACCGAATATCGATGTGGAAGGCTCTGCTCTTGAAGAAGAGAAATCTTTCTCCGCATCAAACAATGATCATCTGAAGAAAAGTGTCTCACGGTAAAGGGATATAATATCAAGAGCGATCGCTTGCTGCGGTCGCTCTTTTACTGATATAAATACGTAACGGCACTAAAGACAAGGAGGAGCGATCGCGGTGAATCGAGAAAGAAATGGAACGCATAATAAGGATTCAAATTGGAGCGAAAACTCATCTACCGATGTCCCGGCTACGATGCTGGATGCGCGCAAACATATTTTTGTCTGGATTATCGGGATATATGTTGGATCGGTACTGATGCAGTGGATTCTCGATTTTAATCCGATTCCAATGCTGTTTTTTCATCTCGTCCTATTGCTGCACTGCGCTCTTTATTGGCATTCCGAGGCGCTCACTCGACGTCAACCATGGCTCTATATCAGCGTGCAGGGAATGCTGATTACAATCTGCGCTTTCCTGATGCCACAGGGATACCCCCCGATTACTGGTTTATACTCCTTGCTGATCGGGCAGAGTGTAGTCATTTATCAGCGCAAATGGAAGGTTGCCGGCGTCGCGTTGGTTTTTTACCCGATCGTTACATTTATCGTTTTGACAATCGACGATCCGGTACATCTGATTTTCAATCTGTCAGCTTTCACCATGTTGAACACGATTCTCATTGCCTATACACGTATATTTCGTAATGAAGTGTTTGCTAGACTTCGCACGGAGAGCTATTTGAAAGAATTAGAGGAGGCCAACCTGGAAGTCGAAAAATTGACGCTTGCTAACGAGCGCCAGCGGATGTCCCGTGATCTGCATGATACGCTGGCGCAGGGCTTGGCCGGCATCGTCATGCAGCTCGATGCTGCCGACGCGCATGTTGGTAAAGGCAATATGGCTCGTGCCGGGCAAATCATCAGGCAATCCAGAGAAAGCGCAAGGAGAGCCCTCGCAGAGGCGCGCCAAGCGATCGACAACTTGAGGCTTGTTGCCGAACCGGCGCAGTCTTTCGCTGATGCAGTGCGAATCGAAACGGAACGTTTTACGTCGGCGACAGGCATTCGGGCTCAGTTAATGATCGATCCTTTGCCGGGGTTATCCAAAATACTTTTTGAACATGCTCAGTATATTCTTCGTGAAGCGCTAACGAATATTGCCCGTCATGCAGAGGCTTCGGAAGTAACAATTGATATCCGGCATAACGAAGACCGTTTCTTGCTAAAGATTCGCGATAACGGAACCGGCTTCGAAGTCCAAAAGATCGGTCATGAGCCGGGTCATTACGGATTAATCGTCATGCAGGAGCGTGCCCGACTTTTGCAAGGACAGCTAAACGTTTCAAGCAACCGAGCCTCTGGCACGCTGGTGACGCTCGATGCGCCCTATCAATACGATATTCCAATTAGAGAGGAGGACTGAACCTTGGGCTGCAAAATACTGATCGTCGATGATCATTTCGTTGTTCGAGAAGGTCTTAAAATGATACTGGAAACCGAAGAGAGTTATGAAGTCATTGGAGAGGCAGCGAATGGGAACGAAGCGCTTCGTTTCATGGATGAGAGTATGCCAGATCTCGTTCTGATGGACTTGTACATGCCGCAGATGAACGGGCTGGAAACGATGGAAGCGATGATTGACCGCGGCATTGATATTCCAGTTGTCATCCTCACTACGTATAACGAAGATGAATGGATGATGAAGGGATTGTCACTGGGAGCAAAAGGATATTTGCTTAAGGATACCGGCAGAGAGCATCTGTTCCGAACGATTGATGCGGCGCTGCGCGGGGAAACGTTGCTGCAGCAAGACATCCTGACCCGGGTCATGGCCGTGCAGCGAGAGCGCTTGAAGCCGTCCCCGGCCAGCCCGATCAGCCAGGAGCTATCTGCTAAAGAACAACAAGTGCTGCAGGCAGCGGCTGAAGGGTTGCGAAGCAAAGAAATTGCCGTTCGTCTGGCTATTTCCGAACGGACCGTAAAAGCTCATCTTACCAATGTCTACAACAAACTTGGGGTCGATTCCCGATCCCAAGCGGTTGCGATCGCCGTTGAGAATGGCTGGGTTAAACCTTAAACTTCGCAGGTGAGTAGCATGTCATTTGTTGCAACATGACGGGTTTGATCCTAGAATTAAATTATTTCATATGAGGAGTGTATAAACGATGATTAACAAAATTGGCCAAGTTATGTTGTATGTCAATAACCAAGACGCATCTAGAGATTTTTGGACAGAAAAACTAGGTTTCGAGGTCATCGTGGAAGAAACCAATGGCCCGATGAGATGGATTGAAGTCGCTCCTAAGGGTGCAGCAACTAGCATTGTTCTTCATAGTAAGGAGTTGGTTGCCAAAATGAACCCTGGAATGAATCTCGGGACACCATCCATCATGTATTTCACGGACAATTTCGATGCGTTGTTCAGCGATCTCAAGAACAAAAACATCAAAGTTGGAGACATTATGGAACTTCCCTCCGGCAGAGTTTTTAACTTTGCTGACAATGAAGAAAATTACTTTGCTGTATCGGAAAAGAAATAAGATTGTTCCATAAGTTACGGCAGCAGCTGATTAAATAATCAGCTGCTTTTTGTTTTTGGATGAGGTCCTTGTCAACCTTCAAGGGAGTTGTACTAATGAAATTAACCGGAGACGTTTGACATGTCTCCGGTCTTTTATTTTCGGAGGACAGCTACAAAATTATCGTTGATAAAGTACTAACTTTTGTTGGTTTGCTGAATGATATTAAATTATCCATTCTTATATAATATGAAAATATAAAAAGAGGAGGTTCCGAATCGTTCATCCATTCGCGGAACCTGCGTTCCTAATGATGAAAGAGGTAAACTTTGATGAGACAAAAGTTTAAGTATACTCCGACGACGAACGGCTATCCGGAATGGAACAATAATCCGGAAATCTTTGAACTTAATCGAATGAAAGCGCACGCAACTTTAATGCCTTTTGACTCAGTGGAAGAAGCGCTCCACAATGACCGCCTGGCTTCCCGCAATTATATGTCGCTAAACGGCACATGGAAGTTTGCATTTGCGGAGTCGCCGTCCAAGCGAATTATGAATTTCTACGAGGACAGCTTTAATCATTCAGGATGGAATGACATTAAGGTACCTGGACATTGGCAGCTGCAGGGATACGATTACCCGCAGTATACGAATTTCCGCTACCCGTGGGAGACGTCAGAGCCAGAATTGAAGTCTCCGTTCGCACCTACCTTGTACAATCCTGTTGGCTCGTATGTCCGTACATTCACGGTGCCAGATAATTGGCAAGGGCAACCTGTTTTTATCAGCTTTCAGGGAGTGGAGTCCGCTTTTTACGTCTGGGTCAATGGCGAGCTCGTGGGCTATAGCGAGGATACCTTTACACCGGCTGAATTTGACCTTACACCCTATTTAAGAGCAGGCGAAAATAAGCTTGCGGTTGAGGTATATCGCTGGTGTGATGCCAGCTGGCTGGAGGATCAGGATTTCTGGCGACTGAGCGGTATTTTCCGCGATGTTTACTTGTATTCGGTTCCTAAGGCACATGTCTACGATTTCTTCGCAACATCTGAGCTTGACGAGGAATACAGGGATGCAGAGCTTACAGTTAAAGCGACGCTGATGAATTATTGGGAAGCCGATTTGGGTTCAGTTACTGTTGAGGCACAATTGTATGATGCTCAGCAGAACGCTGTGTTTGTAGGTCCGATGACGGTAACAACTACACTTGGCAGCAGTATTGCGGAAGCTCAAGTTGAAGTTTCGACCCATGTCACCAATCCGTTGAAATGGAGCGCAGAGGAGCCGAACTTGTACACGCTCGTTATCAGCCTGAAGGATGAGAATGGGGAACTGCTTGAGACACTCAGCACACAGATGGGCTTCCGAAAGTTCGAGATTAAAGATGGACTAATGCTCATTAACGGACAGCGAGTCATCTTCAAAGGAGTTAACCGCCATGAGTTCGGCTGCGACACTGGCCGTGTGATGGAGCTTGAAGATATGATTACGGACATTAAACTTATGAAGGCGTACAATATCAACGCTGTGCGTACCGCCCACTATCCGAACAATCCGTTGTGGTATGAGCTTTGTAATGAATACGGCCTATACGTAATTGACGAAACGAATCTGGAATCGCACGGCACTTGGACTGGCGGTCAGACCGAAATGCTTCCTACGACGGTGCCTGGCAACATTCCAGCATGGACGGCGAACGTCATTGACCGTGCGAATTCAATGATGCAACGGGATAAAAATCATCCTTCGATCGTCATCTGGTCGCTTGGTAATGAGGCGTACGGCGGAGATAATTTCGTAAAAATGCATGATTTCCTGCGGGATGCAGACCCGACAAGGGTCGTTCACTATGAAGGTGTTGTGAATTATAAGCAATCCGCCGATGCGACCGATATTGAAAGTTACATGTATATCAGACCGAATCGTCTGATTGATTATGCAAATGCACCTGGACCGAAAAAGCCATATATCCTATGTGAGTACAGCCATGCAATGGGTAATTCCCTGGGCGGTTTGCATCTGTACACAGAGCTGTTTGATCGTTATCCAGTGCTGCAGGGCGGCTTTATTTGGGACTGGGTAGACCAAAGCCTTTGGAAAACGGAAGCGGACGGTACGAAATATTTAGCGTACGGCGGAGATTTCGGCGAATCACCTCATTCTGGAAATTTCTGTGGAAACGGCCTTTTATTTGCCGACCGTTCCATTTCACCGAAGTTGATTGAAGCCAAGAAATGTTATGAAAATATAACAATTACCGAAGTGGATGGCGCACAAGGTATCTACAACATTAAAAATAAACACCTGTTTATGAATTTAGATGTTTATTTGCTTCAGTGGACGATTGCCGTGGAAGGTGCTGTATGTGCTGAAGGCCATGTTACCGTAACGGTCGCGCCTCTTGAAAGTAAAGAGATTAAGCTTGAGCTGCCGAAGCGTGAACAAAACGGGGAAGCCGTACTTACGATCAGCTTTGTGACAAAGAAAGCGGAGAAGTGGGCGAAAGCAGGTCATGAAGTAGCGTTCGAGCAATTTATACTTCCTGCTGTGAAGCCAGTTGTAGCTGTTGTTGAGTCTGTGAAGAGCTACAGTCCTGTTGATGTTTCCGTTCAATCCGGCTTGTTGACTGTAAGCGGCGAGTCTTTCACTGCTGGAATTGATACAGCAAACGGCAGCCTGGTTTCCTATCATTTTAGCGGAAGTGAACTTATTAAGGATCCGCTCATGCCGAACTTCTGGCGGGCATACACGGATAACGACCGCGGCAATAAACAGCATGAGCGCTGTGCAACTTGGAGAAGTGCAGGTGAAGAGCGTATGCTTCGCTCGCTGCGTTGGGAATCGCTTGCCGATCGTGTTATCGTACATGCTGCTTATGTGCTGCCTACAACATCAGAATCGGCTTGCTCGATTACGTATACCATTTTGGGTAGCGGAGCGATCCAAGTTCAACAGCTGCTGGTTCCAGGAAACAACCTGCCAGAAATTCCTGAAGTCGGCCTCATGTTTAGTATGGATGGCTCGTTTAAAGACCTAGAATGGTATGGCAAAGGGCCGCATGAATCATACTGGGATCGTCAGTTGAGCGCAAAAATCGGACTGTTCCAAGGTAAAGTTGCCGATCAGTTCGTTCCGTATCTAAGGCCGCAGGAGTGCGGCAACAAACTCGATGTCCGCCGTGCGGCGATCTTGAATCAAAAAGGGGTTTCGCTGCACATTACAGGCGAACCTACCTTCGAGCTGAACGCATTGCCATATACACCATTTGAGCTTGAAGCAAATGATCATGTCTATAAACTTCCAGTTAGCGACAAAACGGTTGTCCGTATCAATTATCGTCAAATGGGCGTCGGCGGCGATGATACCTGGGGTTCTAAGCCGCATCCGCAATTTTTGCTGCTGGCTGATAAGAGCTATTCATTCAGCTTTACATTGCAGGGTAGAGTAAACTAAATCATCTATAGAAAAAAGTCTTGGCTAGCTTAAGCCTTCTCAGAAAACCGCACTCTGTGCGGTTTTTTTTATTGTGGACGCATGAGTTTTATAGGCATAGTACTATTTTTGTAAAAGTACCTTGACTGTCATAGTAATATGTCTTATCATGCAGATATGGAGGTGATTGTATGAACGAGAATAAAATCACATCCGACCTGCTACGCGGACATACCGATACGATCATTTTGCGGCTCTTATCCGAAGCGGACCGCTATGGGTACGAAATTGTCAAGTTAATTGCAGAACGCTCGGGTGGTGAGTATGAACTAAAGGAAGCGACCATGTACTCCAGTCTTCGGCGACTTGAGGCGGAGGGTGATGTCGAGTGGTATTGGGGCGATGAATCGCAAGGTGGTCGGCGCAAATATTTTAGGGTAACCGAGATGGGAAGGGAAACTTACGCTCGCAACAAAAGCAACTGGGAGTACGCAAAGCGCGTGCTTGAAAACTTATTATAAGGAGATTGATGGGATGAATCCTAAATTGACGAACTATTTGAACGGTGTTTTTGCACCCTACGATGAGGTAAAAAGCGTCACCGAATTAAAAGCTGATCTGCTCTCTGATTTGCAGGAGCGGTATCGTGAACTCAAAGCTGAGGGCAAGGATGATGAAACAGCGTTTAAGATGACAGTTGAAAGCATCGGCGACATTGAGCAAACGGTAAGGGAAGTCACTAACCTCTCCCGCTCGCTGGAGCGGCAGGTGGTGACAAACTTTAACGCGAGCAACTTGCCGCAGAGCGATTTTGCAGGCGTTACAGCCCATAAAGGGCAGTTTAAAGGCAGCGCGTTGCACGGTTCCGATTTTGCGGGCGCAGATTTGACTGGCAGTTCGTTTACAAGCAGCGACGTACGAGAAGTCAATTTTGACGGCGCAAACCTGACCGACTGTAGCCTATCCGCCCTTGACCTTTCGAATGTAAGCTTCAATCAATCCATTCTTGTACGCACCAACTTCAGCAAGTCACTACTGGACGGAGCAAAATTCAGGGGTGTAAGACTGACCGACGTCAAGTTCAACATGACACCCTTTAGTAAAACTATTTTTGAAAACTGCATCTTTGACGGCGTGGAGTTCAAATCTTCCGATTTGGGAGGATTGTGTTTTGACGGGCAAACTTTTATCGGTGTGAAGTTTGACAAGTCGGCCTTAAACGACGTTTCGTTCAGGGGTGCGACACTCAAGAATGTATCTTTCCCTACGTCTTCATTGTCTAAGAAATATTACCGTGCCATCAAAACCGTCTCTTTTGACGGTGCACGGATGGATAAACTGACCTTTGCTTCGCTCAAAGGCATGGGAGCAAATGTGTCCAATGTTACAGTTATTTAAGGGAGGGAAACAATATGCCATCTACGTCCATTGAAGTAAAAGGACTGCAAAAATCCTACAAACAGCTTCAAGTCTTAAAAGGCGTTGATTTCGAGGTGGAGAAGGGCAGTATATTCGCTTTGCTCGGCTCCAACGGGGCGGGTAAAACAACGGTTGTCAAAATCCTCACTACGCTGCTAAAACAAGACAGCGGAACAGCCACCGTCAACGGATTTGATGTTGCGGCAAAACCCGATAATGTGCGGCAGGCAATCAGTCTGACCGGGCAATTTGCCGCCGTGGATGAAATTTTGACCGGACGAGAAAATCTAATCATGATCGCCAAGCTACGATACCTCAACAATCCGCGTCAGGTTGCTGACGACTTGCTTAAACGCTTCGGCTTGACTGACGCTGCCGACCGCAGGGCGTCTACTTATTCGGGCGGTATGCGTCGCAGACTCGACATCGCTATGAGTCTTGTGGGAAAGCCGGAGATCATTTTTCTCGACGAGCCGACCACCGGTCTTGACCCTGAGGCACGCATCGAGGTTTGGAAGATCGTCAAGGAGCTCGCCGACGGCGGTACGACGATACTCCTAACCACGCAGTATTTGGAGGAAGCTGAGCAGCTTGCCGACCGAATCGCCATTCTGCACGAGGGTAGAATTATCGCCAGTGGCACGCTCTCAGAGCTAAAAAAGCTTTTCCCATCCGCAAAGGTGGAGTATGTTGAAAAACAACCGACATTAGAAGAAATATTCCTCGCCATAATCGGCAAAAAGGAGGCCATGTAAATGGAGGCGACAAAGAAACATTTCTTCAGTGATCTAACCGTTATGCTTGGACGTTCCATGCGCCATATTTTCCGCAGTATGGACACCATCGTCACGGTCTGCATCACTCCGATTGCGATGATGCTGCTGTTCGTCTATGTGTTTGGAGGCGCAATTCAAACCGGTACGGATAACTATGTGAACTACCTGTTGCCCGGTATCCTGCTGATTGCGATTGCAAGCGGTATATCCTATACGGCTTACCGTCTGTTTTTAGATAAGCAACGAGGCATCTTCGAGCGGTTCCACACCATGCCGATTTCACGTTCCACCTTACTGTGGGGGCATGTGCTGACCTCGCTGGTATCCAACGCAATATCGGTTGTCGTCATCATTCTTGTAGCGTTGATTATGGGCTTTCGTTCACCAGCTGGGATATTGTCATGGCTTGCAGTAGCCGGCATACTCGCGCTGTTTACGCTGGCATTAACCTGGGTCGCGGCAATTGCCGGACTGTCCGCAAAAACAGTGGATGGCGCAAGTGCCTTTTCTTATCCAATTATCTTCCTGCCGTTTATCAGCTCGGCGTTTGTGCCAACTGAGTCGATGCCCTCGCTCGTTCGTGCCTTTGCTGAAAATCAGCCGGTGACCTCGATTGTAGAAGCTATCCGTGCGCTGCTCTCAGATCAACCGGTGGGCAATGATATATGGGTCGCACTTGCCTGGTGCATCGGCATTTTGCTCGTAGCTTATTTCTTTGCAATGAGGGTGTACAAAAATCGAGTGTGAAAGGAACCAGCGTTAGCCTTTTGAATATCAACTCTGGGGTACAATACTTTAAATGACTGCTTCTGTTTATTCTGCTAACTGGCTCGAAAGGTTCGTAATAAGCGCCTGAATCGGTTTCCCCGATCAGGCGCTTATTTATGATTTCTGAAACCATCTTACGAAGATATGAAACTCTACAATGGCTGATCCCCCTTATACTTGTTGCAGGCTTTATGAAACCCCTTACATAAATTATACTTTAAGAGATAACGGAAACAAATTCCAACAACTTTGAAGCTCATCCCTATGGAAAACCCCCTGAGTTACGCGGCACAGGAGTGTGATCTAGGATCGTGTAATCCAGGTTTACATAAAAAAAACTTTGAAAAGGGTGTGAATAATATGAAAAAAAGAAGACTGCACTTGCTGAAATGGGTTGTTGCTTTATCGCTATTTTTCACCGTTTCTTTTAGTAGCCCTTACATTTCCAAGGACGTTGCCCATGCTGCCGCAACATCTGTAACTTTGGACGGCGCCAACCTTGGCAAAGTGTTTGACGGTGTCGGTGTCGTAGAATCAACAGGCAGGCTCCTGTATGATTATCCGGAGCCGCAAAGAAGTGATATTTTGGACTATTTGTTTAAGCCTAATTTCGGTGCCTCGCTGCAAATCCTGAAGGTTGAGATTGGCAGTGACAGCAACAATACCACTATTGCCGTACCTAATCATAAAAGAATGGCTAGTGAGGTCTCCAATTACGATAGAGGCTGGATGTTCTGGATCATGAAGGAAGCTAAGTTGCGGAACCCGAGTATTAAGCTCGCAGCGCTACATTGGGGATATCCGGCCTGGGCTGATACAGATGCCAAGAAGGCCCAATGGCTTGTTGATTTTGTGAAGGGGGCCCGGGATCAGGGGTTAACGATCGACTACCTTGGGGGCAACCAGAATGAATCTGGTGTTTCCGATCTTGCGAAATCCGTTAAAACCGAATTAACGAACAACAATTTATCCTCCGTAAAAGTAGTGTCCGCAGACGAGCTTAATTCATGGAACGTGGCCACAAAGATACAGAACGATGCGACATATGCTTCGTCCGTAGACATTATAGGATCTCACTATAATCGGACACCGCCCCAAGCTGCAATTAACTCCGGCAAACAAGTCTGGGTTTCGGAAGAAGGCGGCGGGACATGGAATGATCCGGCTAAAGCATTTAACTGGATGAAGTTTATTCTGGAGGCTGCACAAAATGGAGTATCTGCAAGCTTGAGATGGAATTCCAGCGCTTCCGTGTACGATAATATGGCATGGCCAGGCAATGGAATTTTGCTGGCCAATCAGCCTTGGTCCGGGAATTATGGAATTGGAGCCAATCTATGGACAACTGCTCACTATACCCAATTTACCAAACCGGGCTGGGTGTACATGAACAATTCGGTTAAGTTCCTTTCTGGCAGTGCAGGAAGATTTGTCACGCTTAAAAATCCGCAGACGAACGACTATAGCATCATTGCCGAAACGACAGGCATTCCGGCAGAAGGCGTCGATGCAACGTTTACGCTGACGGGAGGATTATCTACGGGTGCAGTTCATGTCTGGAGAACGACTCCATCCAATAGTGCAGATTTTTTCACGCAAGTAAGCAGTGTAACGCCTTCCAACGGAAGCTTCACGGTACACCTTGAACCGAATAAAGTGTATACGCTTTCAACTACCACAGGGCAAGCGAAGGGTCAAAGACCGATTCCTTCAAGCGCAAGTTTCCCTTTTCCGTACAGCGACAATTTCGACAGCTCCAGTATTGGAAGTATGGCGAAGTATTTTGTAGATGCAGGTGGAGGTTTTGAGATTGCAAACGCAGGCGGTGGAAGAACCGGAAAAGTACTCCGCCAAGTGGTTACGGATAAACCGATTCACTGGGCTTATTCCGAAGTCAAGGATCCTATATCCGAAATCGGGGACATGGCATGGTCGAACTATAAAGTCCAGGTTGATGTGCTCGCAGAGGAAGCGGGAAAAGTGTATGTAGGGGGAAGGATAGATAACACGGCGGAATATACTTCCGAGTATGAGCGCAAAGGGTACTGGTTGAGCTTGGACACTTCTGGGAATTGGGAATTATTCAGAAAAGATTCTAGCAGCAGAACTTCTTTGTCCAGCGGCACGGTAACTGGATTCGGCGTTAACACATGGAAAACATTATCGTTGGAGTTTAGCGGCAATAAAATCAAAGCATTCATAGGCGGCATTATGGTTGCAGATGTAACCGATTCCACTTATTCTAGCGGGAATACGACCCTTGGAACGACTGATTGGGGAAGCAATAATTGGGTCGTTGCGCAGTTTGATAACTTTGCGGTTAGCGCAGTTAGCGGCGCTCCACAAACGTCGATTATTATCGATAACGGAGAGCCGGGATATAGCGAGAGTGGTTCCTGGTTAGGCAGCGGACTCACAGGTTATAACGGAACGGCTACCCGATATTCATCTAGTGCCGGCGCTTTTGCAACTTGGACTCCAACGATTGCAGAGGCAGGCAAGTATAGAGTTTTTGTCATGTATCCTGCCCATATATACAGTGACAAAGCAGCTAAATATACTTTGAATTTTCAGGGAGGAAACCAAGTATTCACAATCAATCAGGAACAAAACGGCTCCTCCTGGTTAGAGCTGGGGGATGGGAGCGGGTTTGACTTTGCAGTGGGCTCATCCGCAAATGTCAAATTGGAAGTCATGAAACCAGGGAATACCGAAGAAGTGGTAAGAGCAGATGCGGTTCAATTCATGCGTATAACCCAATAGGTTCTAGATACGGCAAATCTGTCATTAACAACTTTTAAGTTTTAGATCGTATCAATAGCAGAAACCCAAGGAATAAAGCGGGAACAAGCCGTTTTGTTCCTTGGGTTTTGTTATCATTATTTATCGACATATGCGCGGACGAAACAAGTAGCATTAATTGACTTTTGGATTCATACACATACGTACAAAATATTATCGTCGCGGTGTAATCGATATGTATAGGGATGAGGACCACATCGGGACCCTCACTGACTGTCAATGAAGGAATCGACGATGAGTGTTTTCAGTTGTTAAAATTATGTTAATCTGCCCATTCTTACATAGATGGTGGTATACTACAGGAAGCGCTTCCTATGGCTATTACACTAGGGAAGCATAATTTTTTTAGCCTATGTGGAAACGTTATCAGAATTCTTTTTTAGGTCAGATGTAATGATTGAAAAACTAATATTCATGAACTCCTAACTTCGTGAAATCTGGCATATCATTCTTCCGTCTATCGCCACAAAACATGCTCCAGACGTAAGGCAACATGTACTCGCCAACCGAATATCGCGTAAAGTATCTAAAACCTTTGTTGTGGTAACGGTTCCAGAAATTCCTCTCTAGTATTATCTTGCATAGCACTGTCTTCTCCATGTGAAATCGATGCCAGATTTTTTTGCAATCCATGATCCTTAGTGAAAACGCAATCTGCGTCTTCATAGATTAAATTGGGAAAAGGGGTAAAAGCATGAGGAAGAAATGGGCGAGGCTGGTTGCTGTACCATTAGTGGTAGCTTCTCTGCTAGCTGGATGCTCCAACGCTGGCAACGACAAGCCAGCCGCTAGCGGAGAACCATCTGCGAAGCCGGCCGATAAACCGGCTACATGGATTGCAGATCGGAAGATTAAGGGACTAATCTTTATGGATTCTGATGATCAAACCTCCGAAATGAACCCGGAAATCATTGCAAAAATTAAAGAGATGACTGGGATCGACTACGAAGTGGAAGTTATGAAAGCCAATAAAGCAATCGAAGGGCTTACCGCCGGGATCGCCTCGGGCAACCTGCCAGACTTCATCGCCTTTTATCTGAACAATAGTGGCCGCCAGGAAATGCCTGTTATTCTTAAAGCGGCGCGTGAGGGCATGTTTACTGACTTGACTCCGCTGCTTAAAGATACAAAAGTTTACAGTAAATATTTAACGGAAGGCTACCTGCCTAACGATACAAATTACGGTGTTATGTTCCGCCCTGAATTTAATGGCTCCTCGTATTTCGTGCATATGAACGTTAACCGCGAAGGCGGTTATACAACCAACAAATATGTCGGGGGCCCTTACATCCGCAAGGACATCGCTGAAGCGCTTAATGTTGATCCAAGCTCGATCAAAACGACCGAGCAGCTATACGAACTGGCTAAAAAAATTAAGGACGGTAAGTTCAAGGACAACAATGGAAGCCCGGTTGTTCCAATCGGACCAAGCTACTGGGGCGGCAAAGAAGTTGGCCAAATGTTCAGCGACTTGCAATGGGGAGATACCGATCAGTGGATTTACCAAGGCAAGGACGGCAAGATTCTGCATGAAGCCCAGACCCCTGTCGTAATGAAAAAAGTAGAATTCATGCAAAAGCTGCTGAAAGAAAAGCTGATACATCCCGAGTTTTTCACGATCGATCAACCCCGTGCGGAAGAAGGAGCCTTAAATGGCTCGTGGGCGATTATCGGGGATATGCAAAATTATCTCGATTTCAATCAGGATTTGCACTATTTGCCGATCGGACCGCTTAACGACGTTGAGGGCGACCCATATCAGATGCAAGTTGACTTCAAGAGCGGTTATGCCGCCTGGGCTGTCCCTTCCACGACAAAAAATCCGGAAGAGATCGTTAAATTCGCTGACTTCCTGGCGAGCCGCGAGGGCAAGCTGCTCTGGAAATACGGCATTGAAGGACGGGATTATACGCTCGATGAAAAGGGGAACCCGCTCGTCAAGCAAGAAGTAATGGACCTGAAGGCTTCCAACGCCGCCGAAGCGAGAAAGCTCGGATTTGCCGGAGTCGGCAACAACTGGGGAGGCATCCTTGGTCAAACGGACATTGCCGATATGGAAGACTTCGGCGAGATGGCATATGGGGACAGGCTGAGGAAAGGCGCATTGACTGGCAAAGCAGCTGCCGATTATTGGAAATGGGATGAAAAAAGAGCTAAAGCAACGATTGTGGACGCGTATACGCCAAAATCGTTCCTTAACGAGTTCCAGACAGGAACAGATCTGACTGCTGCATTTACAAAATACAAGGATAGTCTGGTTAAAGCTTACTACAGCGACAGCCCTTCAAAGGCGCAAAAAATTATAGACGATGTTTTGAAGCAAATGCAGGCTGCCGGACTTGATGATTATCTCAAGCTGCTTGAGCAAAAGAATAGCGATGAAAAAACGAAAATTAAATTTAAACCATCTCGTTAACAGAATTTAGATCAGCAAAGGCTGTATGAATCGTTTGGCAGGCTAACTCAGGTCCTATACGACTGGGTGACACAAAGGGCATGTGCGGGTTGCAGCTTTATGGGGAAGGAGGTTATGCGTCCTGCCGCCCAGACGTTTCAACAGCGACTCTACCATATAAAAAATGGACTTCCCCAAAGGAGCCGTGTCGGAATGCGTAAAAAGCAAGTTTGGATAGTAGGTTTAACGATGTTTGTACTTGCTGCAAGTGTAGCGATTGTCCCTCCAACTCCGGCAAGCGCAGACTTCAATTCATCTACAAACCGAAATTGGATGGAACAGGTAAACCAAGTAAATCCGAACTTCGCCAACACCAAACTCCGCGATGTCATCCTTCCCGGGTCTCATGATTCCGGTACCGGCGTTTTCGACGATCCCGGCTTCGATAATGCGTTGTCACCCGATTTAATCAACACGACCCAGATTTATCAATATGTTATTCCTACGGAAGTGGCCAAAGCTCAAGGCAGGACGCAAGACTTTAATGTCGCAGAGCAGTTGAACGCAGGCATCCGATATATCGATCTGCGGCCAGGCCCCAATCAATGGTTTGACGGACTGACTTTCCGCAACCAGGAAACAACGCTCCGCACGATGCACGGCCTCTACGGCGAAGGTATGGAAGAGATTTTAGCATCCACCAAAAATTTCCTCGATGCCAACCCCAAAGAAATTGTCATTCTTGATTTTCAACTTTTCCATGTCATGACCGACGTTAGCTACACTCATTTGAAAAACCGCCTCATGTACTATCTTGGCGATATGCTGCTCCCGCAATCCTACGGAGTGGACACCACGCTGGGGCAAATGTGGGCGGAGAATAAGCGGGTTCTCATTTATTACGGTTCTCATAATTATTGGTCAGGAGCTACGACAAAAGCTTCGGGACCGGTTCCAAGTCAATTTAAAAACGAGCCGTATATTTGGAATCGAAGCCTCGATATGCGTTCCGTTTGGATGAATCGGGACAATGCGGGGAGCTTGAAGGGCGACATTGAAGCAGAAGTTAATGTAGCCGCTCAACACCCTGATAAACTGCACATCCTGCAAAATATGGTTACTCCGGCTATCGGTACTTCCGTCGCCAGCGTAGCTGCCTCTGCTAATGCCATCGCCATGAACGGCTTGCAAAGCGACTGGCCGAGCAAAGGCGTAAATGTTATCCAGACGGACTTTTTCAACTATACCGACATTGTGAACGTCATCAAAAGGCTTAACATGAAAGAAAAGGATGCTAGCGGCACCGAGTACGGCGTATATGTATACGAACATCCGAACTTCCAAGGCAAGGTCAACCGTCTGTTTGGAGATGTGGATAACCTCTCGGATTTTGTTGTAGGCAACGATACGGCAAGCTCAATCAAAATAGTCGGGCCCTACAAAGTAGAACTGTTTACGAACTCTGGATTTACAGGAACAAAAACGGCTCTTACTTCCAGTGTTGCTGATCTGAGCACGCTCGGTCAGGATAACACCATAACCTCCGTACGAGTTGACAGAGCGGACCAAACAGACGGAGTGTACGTGTATGAGCATGATAATTTCACTGGTAAAAGAGTTCGCTTGACCGGCGACGAGCCTAGAATGAGCTTAACGAACGTTGGAAATGATTCGGCCTCATCCATCCAAATCGTTGGCAACTACCGGGTAGAGGTGTACGACGATGTCAATTTTCAAGGCAATTCCTATCAATACAATGTCAATGGCTCTGCCAGTCTCGGCGGATGGGGAGATCGGATCAGCTCCATTAAAGTCATCCCGACCACAAATGAAAACGGGGTGTTTGTATATCAGCACTCCAATTATGAGGGAAAGTTTATGCGCCTGACTTCCGATGTGTCCGATATGGGAGGATCAATACTTGGGAATGATCAGATTTCTTCAGTCAGAACCGTAGGACCTTATAAAGCGGTCATTTATGAAAACGAGAACTATCAAGGGAATTCCATTACTTATACGTCCAGCAATCCAAGCTTAGGGGGGTGGAACGACAAAGCCAGTTCAATCAAGATTCTACCGGCTTAAACAGGATGTAACATGTCCACATACAGAAAAAGATAAGTTGGAGGCGAATGATAAGCAGTGGAGACCTGGGGCGGGGGCTAAACGCTGCCAGGTCTTTTTTTTGCTTTCATCTAGATCGTGAAACTAATTCGATACGCCAACAGGATAATACTTCATTGCGTGAGATGTATTAAAAAGCACCACCGTCGCTTCAGAGTCGATATCGGTTGTATGCTGCAATTTCAACCAGCCTGCAAGCGTGGCGGCACCTTCCGGTGAGGAAGAGATACCCTGCTTCCCCAAGGCTAGCTGTGCTGATTTTATTTCGTTCTTGCTGACGGAAATGGCAGTTCCTCCCGATTCTTTCAGTATAGAAACGACAAGATCCAGATTCGGAGGCAAAGGAACTCGTAAACCCGTCGGACTTACCGAATGGTCGATCTCGCATTTGATAGCTTTTGACGCGCCTGTTGCGACCGTCATGGCATCAACGAGCGGTTGACAGCCTTCCTCTTGAACACTAATAAAACGAGGCAATTCTCCCTCTACCATGCCAAGCGCGATCAATTCGTGAAAGGCTTTCCACATTCCAATAATCCCGGAGCCGCCTCCGGTCGGATAAACGATGATATCTGGCAACCGCCAGCCAAGCTGCTCGGCAAGTTCTATGCCCATCGTTTTTTTGCCTTCAACGCGGCCTGTCTCACGAAACGTTCCAACATTGAACCAGCCTTGCTCCGTTTTCCGATCTTCAATCACTTTTCCCGCATCGTGTATCATGCCGTCCACAAGCGTGGTATGGGCGCCATATAGCTTACATTCTTCCACAATCAGCGGCGGACAGTCGCTTGGCAAGAAAACATGCGCTTCAATACCCGCGCGAGCGGCATAAGCCGCTAATGCGGAAGCAGCGTTACCATTTGACGGAACGGCAACTTTAGCGATTCCTCTCTCGGCTAAGAGAGAGACGGATACCGAAAACCCTCTCGCTTTGAAGCTGCCAGTAGGATTTTGTTCCTCCCGTTTAATCCAGACTTGTTTCTTGACAGGTGTCGATCCCAACGCTTGCAGACGAATAAGAGGCGTTCCTCCTTCGCCGAGCGATACGGCTGAATTTAAATGCTTGACTGGCAGCAATTCATGATATCGCCAGAGCGATGAGAGCTTGCGCTGGGACAGACTATTCCTAGTAAAAGTCAAACGGACCTTCTCCAAGTCATAGTCTACGAGCAGCGTTCCCCCGCATTGAGCGCACCGGCCTTCTAATTGAAATTCCGATAGTCGCGAACATTTCACGCATCTTAACCAACACTTGTTCATTTTTATCTCCTTGTTGAGCAGGGTAGATTCTTCTATCACAAATGTCCCTACCATAAGCTACGCCAAACAGGAGAGAATGCAACTGCAGATGCCTAGTTCTGACATAAAGCCCAAACCTAATTAATGAAAACTCATATAATGATTCGATGTTATTTTGAAGGAGGCGCACTTCACATGCTTCGCAACATGTGCAAAGGCAAAATTCATCGAGCTACCGTCACCGAGGCAAGATTGGACTACGTCGGCAGTATCACGCTCGACTCGCTACTAATGAAAGCAGCGAATATTGAGCCGCAGGAAATCGTCCAAATCACGAGTCTGCGCAATGCTACGCGTTGGATCACCTACGCTATTGCTGCCCCAGAAGGCTCCGGCAAGGTCTGTTTGAACGGCCCACCTGCCCTATTATTCGAACCTGGAGATCTGATTATTGTGCTCAGTATGGGACTGTTCAACGAAGAGGAGCTTATTCATTTACGTCCTCAGGTGGTCTATGTAGACGGAGCCAATCGGATCGAGAACGTTGAAGAGCTGGATCTGGCGATTCAGCGACAGGACCGGAATCTGGAGCATCACTCCGAGTAACCTTGCAGGAGAAAGGCAGGCGCACATGGGAAAATGGCAGCTTCACCGATTTTTTTCCGGGGACGACTTTATTCGTCGTCATATGCCCCCGACAGTCGAGTATAACAGCGAATCGCTTAAACGTTTTCTAAACAATTACAAGGCCGTCTATATCAAACCGAATGATGAGCATCAAGGGATAGGAATCATAAAAGCTTGGAAGACAGGGCAGGGGATGTACACGTATGTCAAAGTCCGGGGCAAACCTGCCGCCGCTCTACCGACTACGGATGCTTTGCACCAGAAGTTGGGAATCCAGAGTAAACCAAGCTTCGTTGTCCAGAAAGCCATTCCACTCGCGCGAACAAAAGGGAGACCGTTTGACATTCGAGTCATGATGATGCGCCATCACGGCAAATGGACTTATGTCGGCATGCTGGCCAAAGTCGCGGGACAAAATAGCATCATCACGAACGTCAGGCGCGGAGGGGGTTATGTGGAGACGGTTTCTGCTGCGCTCAGCAGCGCCGGACAGCAGGGCGTCGCCAAAAAAGAGGCACAGCTTCGGGAGCTTAGCTACCGGATTTGCCAACGCGCTGACCGTTATAAATATTCAAGGCAGATTGGAATTGATTTTGGCATAGATAAAAAAGGAAATATATGGATTATTGAAGTGAATTACGATTATCCGTCGCATGCGTTATTCGCCCAGCTCCGCGACCGCACCATGTATCATAAAATCAAGCAAATCGCTGCGACCTATAAAAATGGATGGAAAGGATAGGCTTAGAGGTTGGAACGACAAAGCGAGTAACGACCTGAGGAGATGGGTGCCGACAGGTCTTTTTTAGTTACTGTTGAATATTATGTCATGCTGTGATATAGTCACGACGTGACATATAGAGATATGACATAGTTGATTGATACAGAGATAAGTGAGGTGGATATACTGGACATTGAAAAAGTGATGAAAAAGTATATACCCATGACAGAAACCGCATTTTATATTCTCCTTTCCTTAGCTGAACCGCGTCACGGATACGGAATTGTTAAACACGTGGAGGAAATATCCAATTCACGAATTCGATTAGGTTCAGGCACTGTATACGGAACGTTAACAAAAATGCAGAAAGACGGTATTATAACCGTATTTGCCGACGAGGAAAGAAAAACGGTATACGGAGTGACAGAGATTGGACAAAAATTAATTACTGCTGAAATCGATAGACTTAAAGAGCTGTACCAGAATGCACTGAAATACGGGGAGGGGTTTTTATGATTACAAAAGTATTTAAGCCATTCTGGAGCTACGATGTGCAGAAAACCGAAGAGTGGCTCTCATCTATGGCGGAAAAGGGTCATCAATTAGTGAAAATAAATCGAGGAACACGGCATTTTTATTTTCAGCAAGGCGAGCCGAGAAAAAGAACGTTTAGGATCGGGTTCGATAAAAATCAGACCCATTCGCTGTCTAAATCTTTATTAGATGGTGGATGGGTTAAGCTATTGCAGAGTGGCTACTGGTATGTAGCAGTGAATGAACAGTCTCTAGAACAAATTAAGACCTTCCCTGTACGCCAAGGTATAATCAAGCACAATAAGACGATACGGTACATTTTCGCAAGTGTTTTTATCTATTTAACGGCAATTGCTGTACTTAATCTTATCTTGGTGGGTTTGGTACTATTTTTCCAAGAAGATTCGGGCCATTTTGTGAAAAGTCCCCTTTGGATTTTAACGTACTCTTTAATGGGCGTGGGAATTGCCCTATGGGTACTCGCACTTTATTCTGTTAGTAAAATTAATAAGACTAACCAGAACTTGATCGGAGAGAATAGGCAGCCTAACGAACTGCGTGGCAGCAACCACGTTGAAAGCAAGCTAACCAGGGAAGAAGAGAAGTCGTTAATACGTTCAGGCCAACTAGTGGTTAAGAGAAGACTTGCTTGGATGTATGCTCCCGATAAGCTTGAAAAGTGGCTCGAATCAATGGAAGAAGACGGGCATAATCTGTATCGTGTTGGTAAAAAAGGAATCGTTTTTTATTTTATAACGGGAAGCCCTCGTAAAGTAAGTTATTGCGCGGATTATCAAAATGCTGCAGATGAAGGCTATTTCGACATTCACAGGGATGCCGGCTGGAAGAGCGTATATAGTTCCACCTCATCTATTCAAAATGGACCCTTTGGAGCCGTGAATATTCACGAAATGAGGAACAACCACAAATTTACAGCGATAAATCACATCAATTAAAACATGCTAGACGTATAGCCATCTCCTATTCTTGTATATTTACTCCATTAGTGCTTTTATATATTTTAATCATAAGGACAAATATTCAACAGATGTCCAATTATGATGTGCAAACAATAGATATTGTAAACTTGAATTTATTCGTACTATTAATTCTAGTTTATGGTTCATTCACAATCCGAACTTGGCTGTATTACAGGCGACTAAGTAAACGTTATAATTAGTAGTTAATTGCATACATACATGAATAATTGTAATGAGTTTACAACCGATTATACGTACGGTATATTCGAAATTGAAAGGAACAATGAAAATGAAAACAATTGAAATGCTCGGTGGTATAAGTTAGGAAAGTACCGTTCTGTACTATCAGATTGTGAATCAATTTTTTAAGAGAGAGCTAGGCGGGTTGTAGTGGTCAACGATATTATTTATCGTGAGCTATGTTTGGGAATCATTTCTGAACAATCCAAGAAAAAGTTTCTTGATATTATAGAAAAACTTTCATCTCATGGGGTGCAAGGAGTAATTTTGGGATGCAGTGAAATAGGGTTACTTATTCAGCAAGAAGACATCTCATTACCCGTATTTGATACGGTACGGATACATGCAGAGAAAGCAGCTAGGTTAGCAATAAGTTAAGGAAATGCACAGCTCGGTTCAGAGGGGATCATATATCCCCCAAATGACGAAGCTCGGAATGAATTTTCCGGGCTTTTTGCCGTGATTCAGAAAATGCCGGCTTCCCGTATTGTTTACAATTTCGTTACAAGATGGATATATTTATGCAAAAGTATTTATCTATACTAAATGAATTGCCATGATCTTGCTGTCTGCCGGCATTTTATTACAGGCGTACGGATCTCTTTCGCTGACAGTGACGACACGAGAAAATTGGATGATAATGTAAAACATTCAGACCCTTAGGGTCAAACTAAAAAGGTGTGATTATATTGAAAAATCGAAATTATTTTTGGATTAACATTCCGATTCTTGTCATGGCTCTCATACTTTCCGCTTGTACAGACAATACAGAACCTTCCGCTCCGCCGAAAACAGAAGACCCAGTATCTGAAACGGTTTCACCTCTTCCATCCGGGCCGAAACCATCCGAAGAAGCAACTCGCCCAAAGACCAAAAGCTTTGAGTTAATGACAAATGAGGTATCCCAATCCATGGAGGCTGTCTTGCATCAAGATAAAGGATTTTCCTTGTATGTTTTCGAGAAATTTGCATTTGATGGGGCTTCAGGCCGCTTATCGTTAAGCAGCAATCCGAATTATTACGTGGACATTGAAGCGTTGCCTTCCGATTATGATTTGGCTCAGCTTGAAGCTGCAGGCAAAAAAGAATTGAGCGAAGCCGGTAAGTTGTCCGATTATAGCGGAGAGTTGGTCGAACATCCTCTTGGTTCCGCGAAGCTCTACCTTCAAGCTTCTGGAGCGGAAGGAATAAGCGATTATATTGTGTGGATATCTGAAGCAGGGGACGCTTTTCTGTTCCGTCTTCATAATCCGCAAGGGGAAGAGGCTTCCGATTTCGCCGGACCGGTTCTTGTTTCGCTATCTACCGTAGAACTCGATACGTAGTGCAGTTATGTGCGCTAACATATAACTCCAACCTTTGTGCCGTATGACGACTCAGTCATATCGGCATTTTTTGGTTCAAAGTTCTTAGCAGGCGGGATAATTTGAATAAATCAATACTTCACCTTGATGCATAAATGATCAGAAGTTACATTTAATTCAACTTGTATTAAGGGGAATGGCTATGAAAAGTCTGATGTAATTTGCAATTCTTGAAATACGGAAGATGCTTGTTCTTCCGTGGCTCTCAAAACATGGAGGCTACTGAAATGATAAAGCTGATTTGTTCATTCGAAATGGCGGAATCTCTTGTGGAAGCTACCAACCTCAAGGAAGGTATGCTAGTCCTTGAGGTTGGTGGTGGCTCTGGACAAATTGCTGCAACTATAGCAAAGTTTTGGAACGTATCTGATTACCCAAGACAATGATCGATGGATTTCATTAGGCCTTGTAGTGGGAGAGAAGCAATAAGTGGGGAGACCTCTTTATGAATAATAAAAAATTGCCCTTATTTATAGTTACAGGAGCGAGCGGTGTAGGAAAAACAACTGTTATGCGGGAACTGCGGGAACTTATGCCGGATTTCATTCTTTTCAGCACGGATAATGATAATTTTGGATCAACTGCCGCTAAGTTGGAATACCTAGACAGATACAATTTATTGCTTCATTTTGCTAATTCTGTTGCGATGTCCGGTAGAGGAACAATTATATGCGGAACGTTCATGCCATGGGATGCAGAAAAATGTGATGTTTATAAATCGTTTAGTGAAATTTGCTTCATTAACTTACATTGCGATGATACAACTCGTTATAATCGTCTTCGTAACAGAGAGGACAAAGCAATGTGGACAGAAGACATGCTAAAACAGCACGAACAGTTTGCTCAGTGGCTTCTAGACAATGCTGAAACAGCATACAATCCGCGGATGCCCATAATTGACACTACCCGTACTGCTCCTGCCGAGGTAGCGGAACAAATAAAAAGATATGTCATATTAAGGTGGAGTGAAGGTAATATTTCTGTTTAAATCCTAATGGATGAAACCAGACCGCCGACACAAAAATCCCGCAATCAAATACTTGATTGCAGGATTTTTGCGCCAAGATCGAATGGGGTATTGTTGAGCCAGCCTCGGTGCTACTACCAGTATCCAAACCAACGTCAGATTAGCGAGTCTAGTACAACTTTGGCAGCTTCTGCGATAAGAGCGTTGTCGTAGTCAGCGTTTTGCTCATCGCGGCTAGACATGATTACTATGACAACGGGGGCACCGCTCGGTGGCCAAACAACGGCGATGTCGTTGCGAGTACCATAACTACCAGCACCGGACTTGTCGGCGACTTTCCAGTCCTCGGATACTCCTGCACGGATCAATTCGTCCCCTGTGGCATTTCCAGACATCCAGTCCATCAAAATTGAACGTTTGTCATCCGCAAGCACATCACCAACTGTGAAATTAGAAAGTATTGTCGCTAACGCTCTAGGCGTGCTAGTATCCCTCGTATCGTCAGGAACCGCTTCATTCAGTTCAGGCTCGAGCCGGTCGACTTGAGTCACCACATCGCCAATTTCTCTTAATGCAACTTCATAGCCTTTCGGGCCTCCCAATTGCTTAAATAAAAGATTGCCAGCTGTATTGTCGCTATATCGTACTGCTGCTTCGCATAGTTGTTTAAGTGTCATTCCGGTATTTACGTGCAGTTCTGTTACAGGTGAATAAGAGACCAGATCGTCTTTTGAGTAAGTAATTACTCTTTCTAGTTCATTGGCGGTACTATGCTTAAGAACAAAGCCTGCTGCTAATGCTTTATAAGTCGAAGCGTAAGCAAAACGCTCATCGGGTCGATGCGCGATCGAGCGCCCCGTCCCAGTCTCTATTGCATAAACGCCAAGCCGTGCTCCGTATTTTTCTTCTAATTGCACGAAAGATCTCCTAAATGCGGATTGTTTATCCGTTGCCTCGGGGGGCACTTCTGAAGGAGCGGAAGTTGAATTGTCGTTTGTGAAGCAACCAGTTAGTGCAATGATGACAACTATGTATAAAATGAACTGGTGTATGAATTTGGGATATTTCAATTTATAAAACCTCGATCCTTCTATAACTAAGGGCCTAACTGTAGTTCCGTCTTCACTATTCGATTACACATGTAGTAAAAGATTGCACGCGTAATCATTAAAAGTCAACTGGAAAGGCGGTAGTGTCTAACCATCTATAGATTCAGTTTGTCCAAAATCAAAACAACCTCAACCATAAACGCAGGTTTCAATGGATGCTTCAACGCTACGTGTATGAATGAGGTTTCTTCATGTTCCAATATCAGTCTATCGCTTTTCACCCTTTTTTCTGGTCGCGGGCGGAATGCTTTGCGGATTATTAAACACATTACCAGGATCGTATTTCGCCTTAACTCTCCGCAACCGAGGATAGTTTGCGCCATAGTAAACTGGGCCGGAATTTTTGATTCCTTGGTCTGGCACGTTAATATAGGACCCCACAATGTAAGGTTGTAGTTCCTTGCGCAATCCGCGAGCGGTCGCAATATTTTTGGCGGCATCAGATTTCTTCAACCAAGAGCTGTTCCACTCGACATAGAATTTCGCTTTACGCCAATAGAATGCCGTCGCCCTTGGAGCCACGCGGCTTACAGCGCCGCCCCAGTTGAGGAAGAAGAATCCCGCGAATTGACCTTCTACTTGCTCTAAAAACTTGCTCATGGACTTGATGGCTTTATCCGGAAACGGGTGTCGACCAAAGCCGCTCGAGAACTGATTACTCTCTCTTTGGGTAAGAACAGGATCCGGCGGCAGCAGGAAGTCCACGGCTTTGGGATAAGGCAATAAGCGAATGATTTTGCTTGTTGGCGTTCCGACGCTCGTCATGGGTTTTAATAAACGAAGCGCCTCCGTTTTCGATCCAAGGAACAGCCCGTTCATGGTGACGTTTCCGCCTTTTTTCGGACCGATAGAGAATTCGCTGCCTAGCCTTGTATCCACGCATGGCGCCCACCGTTGCCACACTTTGAGCAATTCGGGGAACTGATCCCAAGGCCAGGTGATTCGAAACACAGTTGCCTTCTCCGGAGCGGCATGTACCTTGAATTTGTACTTGGTGTAGACACCGAAGTTACCGCCACCGCCGCCCTTAGAAGCCCATAGCAGATCCGCATTCCGTTTTTTGCTGGCAAGAATGACTCGCCCTTTGGCGTCGACCATTTCAAGTCCGATCAGGTTGTCGCTGACGAGACCGACCGTCCGCTGCAGCGGACCAATTCCTCCGCCGAGCGTGATGCCGCCTATCCCAACGGTCGGGCTGTCGCCAAACGGAGCTATATAGCCTAGAGGAGCAAGCTTTTTAACGATTCTTCCTACTGTGTTGCCCGATCCGACGGTGGCGGTTTTAAACGTTTTATTCAGTTTGATTTGCTTCATTTTGCTTACATCAATGACTAAACCGCCGTTTACCTGCGACAGATTTACCTCCAACGAATGCCTTCCGCCTCTCGGGCGAATGGGGACGTTATTTTCATTAGCCCATTTGATGGCATTGGCCACATCCTGTGTTCTTTTCGCAAAAACAAACACTTTAGGAAATCTGTCTGTATGGGGATCCCAATTTTTACGAGCTACTTCGTATCCGGGATCGCCTTTAAAGATTACTAACCCGGTAAGTTTCGTTTTGGATTTCACCTAAATCCCAACTCCCCTTGAGCATATGACTGCATTGTAATAGTGGAGCCTTATATCGTATGTAGGACATCAGGCTAATGAATGGGCTATTGAATGGCATTGAATGGAAGAAGATACCAAAGGGTTTTAATGAATATTACTTGAATACAGTGACAGCGGGTAGAGACCCGTTTTTCACCATATCGGCGATAACCAAAGTATCATACCAAACAGCTATTTTGGTTGAAATTAGCAGTCCTACTTTGGGTTCGAAAAACTAACATTTGTCCATATTTCTGCAAATTTTGTGTATAATCCCTTCACGTTCATCAGGACTATAATTTGATCAACAGGAGGGATCAGCGAAATCATGGAAACGATTATAAACAAGAAGATGCAGCGAAATGGAATGGCTCTAGGCGGAATTGGTGCAGGAACGGTAGAAATCAATCAAAATGGCGTGCTGAAGGATTGGCATATATTTAACTTGGGGCAATGGGCATCCAGAGAGGCTAAAAAATACAAGCTGGAAAACCTGTACGATTACGATACAAATGTAATGCCTTTTTATATCCGCACCAAACAAGGGACGGATATGCCGAAATTCAGAAAACTGTCTCATGACTTGGATGGCGGAGAGTTTCGGTCGATGATGTATTCCTGGCACAAAGAAGTCAAAGAAATACACTATGAGGCGTCTTTTCCAATCAGTGAGCTTAATTACCTGGATGAAAGTCTTCCCGTTAAAATTCGTTCGGAGTTTACTTCTCCTTTTGTACCTTTAGATTCTCGTATAAGCGGAACTCCAGGGTTCTATGCGACTTTTTCGATTGAAAACACCAGCGACGAGAATGTCGAAGTATCCCTGCTCGGAAAACTGAAAAACCCGATTAATAGAGGGTTGAGTAACCGGGAGCTGAGAAATCGCCTTCACAAAAACGATGATCGTGTTTCCGTTACAATGAGCAGCGATTCGAAAGACTCTCACCAACAAAACGGGAGTATTAGCTTTTCCGTCGGCGGTGGAGATAACAGTTATATTCAAGGCGATTTCTCCAGCTACTTTGCTAATTTTGTGTTAGAGGGCGAATTTGGCGTTACGGAGCAATCGTATCTGTTTGACTTTAGAGAGACGGGCAAGCTGCCGAACTTAGGGACGGAGACCTTTCCTGGACATATCGTCCAGATAACCGATGACGGTCTGCAGCAATTGAACGATCTGCAGATTAACGAGCTGATGTCACATATTCTTGAAATAGCTAGCTCAAATCCTCCTTATCAACGCATTCTTGAGATCGATCAAGCGCTGTTGGCGGATAGAGCCGGGAAAGTAAAATTTATTCGCGTCATCAGAGAACAAATGAATAGCATCCTTAAAGATGCCGAAGGGCATGAGGCTTGGGGAGATGCCGCGCTTTGTTCCAGTGTTATGTTAAAACCGGGAGAGAAAAAGGAAATTCAGTTTATCGTTTCTTGGTATTTCCCGAATCACTTTAGCGATCAAGGCAGCTTTGTCGGGCATATGTACACGAATTGGTTCAAGGACGCCAAGGAAGTTAATGACTATCTGAGCGCCAATTCGAACGATATTTTAAATAAGGTGAAAACGTTCGCGAATGAGGTAGTCGCTTCTGACACTCATACTTCTTTCGTGAACAATTGGACGAATCAATTAAATACCGTAATTAAAAGCTCATGGTGGTCTAAACAAGGGGATTTTTCCATCTGGGAAGGTTATGGAAGCTGCGGATTTCATACGATGGATATTACGTATCAGGGATCGTTTAATCTATTGGCGCTATTCCCCGACCTACAACTAGGGCAGATGGAGCTGGGGGCAAAGTTTCAAAGAGAAGACGGGAGAGTGCATCATTTCTTTACTCCCGATTTTTGTTCCGTAGATAACGGGTTTGATCGCGTGGATATGAATCCGCAATACGTCTTGCTCGTTTGCCGCGATTATCTTTGGACCGGCAATATCGACTATGTGCGAAGACTTTGGGATTCCATCGTACTGGCTATGGACAGCATTGAAAAAATAGACCAGGACGGAGATTGTTTGCCGGATACGGAGACCGCAAGCAATACGTATGATGCGTGGCAATTCAAAGGAACGCCGTCTTATATAAGCAGCTTGTGGTTGGCGGCTTTGCTTGCGGCCTCCCGCCTGGCAGATGATCTTGGGGAAGAGCAGCTTAAAATCAAATGGCAGAATATGCTGGAAATTGGAAAAAAGAATTTTGAACAGAAGTTATGGAATGACGAGTATTTTAGCTTGTGGGTGGATGGCGAAGTAAGAGATGAGTGCTGCATGGCGGATCAAATTGACGGACAGTGGTTTGCGCAGCTGATCGGATTAGGCCATTTCATCCCGGAAGAGCTGACGCAAAAAGCGCTGAAAGCTGTATTTAAGCATAATTACCACACGGAGACGGGACTCATCAATGCGGTATACCCGAAGCATGCCAAGCCGACGTTATATACCCATCGCAATGTTCAGGCAGAGGCCAATTGGTCGGGTATTGAGTTCGCTTTTGTATCGGCCTTAATGGAGTATGGATATGTTGATGAGGCGATTGAGTTATCCCATAATGTGGATCAAAGATATTTTCATGCGGGAAGAATATTTAATCATGAAGAATGCGGCGATCATTACTACCGGGCAATGGCGGGATGGTCGATCCTATTATCTGCTTCGGGCTTTAAATTGGATGTTCCAAAAAGCACGGTTACGTTTGTTCCTCCAGTGGAGAGCATTCAAGCTCCTTGGTTTGCGCCTTCCGGGTATGGCCGCTTCATTAAGAAGCAGGATACTTTTGAGCTCCAGTGTACGGTCGGCGAAATAAGCTTTCAAACACTCGTTCTGAATATCAAGTCAATTGAACAAGTACAGGTCAATGGCGAGAATTTGAATTTCGAATTCATTGAAAATGCAGACCGCACAATCATAAAATTTGATGGAATCATCACGCTCAAACCCGATATGAAATTAGTCGCGCACCGGGAAGCTCAATAAATAAGCATTGTAAAAACAAGGTATTACCGCTTCCAAAGGGTATTACCTTGTTTTGTCTAATAGGGAGTTGTCTTCTTGCTTCCATAGCTCCTGACTTTTATATACTTGTGGAGAATGAAATCTTAGTTTTTTAAATATTTTGGAGAAATATAACGGATCGTTGAAGCCAGTGGAGCGGGCAATCTCAGAAATATTCAGATCGGAGTGTTTCATCAGCTCACAGGCTCGAGAGATTCTAATATTCATTAAGTATTGCTTGGGAGAAACCTTCATATACTTTTTAAAAATAGAACAAAAATAGCTGCGATTAAACCCTAAGCGGTCGGCAAGCTCGGATATTTTAAAATCGTGCATATATTGATGCTGAATATATTGCACAGCTTGCAGCACATGTATATTCTCTTTGCTTAAATTCATGCTATTTTTATTATTTTTATTGTGTTGCTCTGTTAATAGGGAAAAGAAAATATACAATAGCCCTAAGCTTTTAATATAAGGAACGGAATAATTGCTGGAAGATTGAATGATAGCTGACATATTATCGATTAAAAGACCGTCATCATCGAAATGAAACAAGCGATTCTCATCGTTCAAGCCGCAATGCTCTAGATATTGTAAAGTATTCAGTCCATGGAAGCCTACCCAGTAGCAATGCCAAGGGTCGTCTTCCTCTACACCGTAGTATACGACTTCTCCTGGATAAATAACAAAACCGTCTCCTTTGCTCACTTCGTAGGTTCGGTTCTTCGTTATAAACTTCCCTTTCCCGCTATCGATGTAATGGATCAGATAATAATCTCTTGCAGCCGGCCCAACATGATAGTTAGGGCGGTACTGCTCTGCACCGCATTCGTATAAGGCCAGATCGACATTGCTTCTGTCATCTGTTTTGCGGGAAGTGAATGAGTAATTCATCGGGAAACCTCCAATTATTAATACATATAATATACACGTCCAATGCTAAAATCAAATAGTCGCAAATATATCTCAATTTCAATGGGATGGACTATAAAGAATCTACTAATCTAATTCAAAAGTCTAATTATAAAGCTTATCAACTCACACGACCGAAGCTTTAATAAGTGACGGATTGTAATATGAAGTGTGACATCTGAAAAACAAAAAGGCCCATGCTGGTTTCGTGTACAATGGAATCACATCGTGTTCTCCTATCCGGGTAAGCGGAGCGCGATTATATTCACGCTTGTCGCGGGCAGCGCGACCGTTCATATGGGCATGATCGATCTAGGAACCGTAGTGTTCATTGTGCTCCTGCAATCGCAAATCAACAATGACGTATTGTTGATGACCAACTCGTACCATCAGCTGCAGTATGCAACGGTCGCCGCGTCGCGCGTCGCGCGTCAAGGAGATCCTTGACCGTCCCGGGGAACGAATTCGGGAAAGTACGGCAATGCCGGACGCAAACGCGAAGCATGCGATCGATATGCGATGCGTCACGGTGTCGTACGATACGGATTCGCCCGTCATTAACAATATGTCCTTGCAAGGGAAAAGCTGGCGATTGTCGACGGGAGCGGTGGAGGCAAGACGATGCTGATTCGCTATTTGATGGAACTCGCGGAAGCGGACAACGGAGACATTCGTTTATTCGGGCAGCCGCGGGAGCGGTATTCGCAGGAAGCGGTACGAGAATTTATTGCATACGTAATAGGGGTTTAGAGTTGGAATGTTGCTCAGCGTTCAGAAGAAATCAACAATATTACTGGAAAAGGACGGGATGGTATGAATGGACAAGAAGTAATCGAAATAGAGGGTTCATCTTTCGTGCTGTTAGTTAAAAATGTGGAGCAAACCGTTAAATTTTATACTAGTATAGGTTTTGAACATGAGGTAGTTGGTGAAAAGGTGCCGTTCCATCATCTTAATAAAGGCAAGCTGACTCTCATTCTTTGTGAAGCGAGAGAAGAAGACGAGGTGAAACCGCTCAGTTCCCGTTATGAGGAGCAATATTTTGATCTTTATTTATACACGAATGCAGTGGATTTACTTGCTCAAGAAATAATGGATAAAAATATAACCATCGTTCGAAAGCCGAATTACACAAGTCATTGGAGTGAATTTACATTCCGAGATATCAACGGCTATCAAATTGCCATTGGTGGAGGAGTTGTAAATAAAGATCTTATTACAAATGGACTGTTTTAATCAACAAACATAACTTAGAGTAGCTATTATGACAGCCCTTAAGTATCGTCCTCCAGAGAACGCGACCGTTGGGGGTACAAACACAAGAAAAAGCAATTTGGATTGATTCCGAATTGCTTTTCTACTGTTAGAAAGGGAACTTATAAAAAAACAGAACGAAAAGTCATATGGTGTATGACACCATATGAAATTTTGTATATATAAGGGGATAAACTCAATTTACATACATATGTACAAAATACTATATAATATTAATTTCTAAGTTTTGTTGATTAGCCTATGATTCTACTGTATTTTCATATAGTGTTACACATCATATGTGGACATCCGTTTCATTGGAGCGGAAATGTCCTTTTTTTGTGTAAATAGAGGTGGAGGTAGTGGTGGAGGAAATGGCTTCGTTTTTTCATGCATATTGTCCTGAAGGAGTGAACAGCAAATACCGTCTCATTGTTTTTGACGATAAGAAGGAGGCGTTCATTCCTCTTACAGAGTTTTATCACGATCAGTTCAACAGGATCAGTGAGAGTTCCGTAATCGCTTATTTAAACACCTTAGAGCCATTCTTTTATTGGTTAAAGTACAAAAGCTACTACAAAGCCAGAAAGGTTTCTTGGGATGATGATCCAGAGGCTGTTAAGGAAGCGGTAAGGCAATATTTAATAGAACAGATGAATTGTAAGATTCGTGGCAGAGACGGACATGAAGGCGTGTACTTAACGAGTAAAAGCTCCAAAACTGTTCAGCTGTTTCTGTCCGCTATTAAAGGTTTTTATAAAACCATGATTCGCTTAAAGAAGTATACACAGGCCAATCCACTAATCGATTTAGAATATAAAGATAGTGTTTCTGAACAACCAGGGGAAAGAGGGAACAGACCAAGGATGCCCAAAGCGGCAGGTACCGAGGAACCGCTATCTTTCAGAAAACAAACAGATTCTTATTTTAAGATCATTAATGAAGAATGGGTACCTGAGATCATTGGAGATTGGGATCTGCCATACCGCATTTACCAGGCTGGGGATACTCAGGGTTGGCGACTAAGGGATGAAGTAATAACCAGATTTATGTTTGAAACAGGGGCGAGAATATCTGAGATATTAGAGCTTACCGTTGGGGATTACAGAAAACGTTCGGATATCCATGAACTAGCTGCTACGAATAAAGGCAGCTTTAAGCGACGAATCAAGTTCATTCGGATATCTCCTGAAACATTAAAGTTATTAATAAAATACGTGAACTCAGAGCGACGTCATTTCGCAAGCACACAAGTAAAATTCAACGACTTACCTGATGGCGAACCATTATTTTTATCAACCAGGGGTACTCCATACACATACTCAGCTTTTTATTCAAATTGGTCTACCATCACCAAAAATGCCGGGATCAAACTAAATCCACATAAAGCAAGGCATTGGTTTGTGACTTCCATGTTGCGCGGCATTTATGAGCAATCTGAAACAGCTGCCCAAATCGAAGACAAGAAGAAGCAGCTTATTGAATATATGAAATGGCGAGACCCAGAGACATTAAGCGTGTATGAGCATTATTACGATGAACAGAAATTCCGAGATTTACATGAGAAGCTTCAGGAGAGCTACATGCAACGCGAGAAAGAGTATTTCAAATCAGCTAAGAAGCGCTCAGTGGTCAAATCACCTGAAATACTTACGGCTTTTGAGCTTAAGAGCTCCGAGGAGAAACAAGACTGGTTAAATGAATTTTTTGAAGGGATGGAACCGTAGTGTCTACAGCAGTGCAATTACAAGAGGAAATCCAAGACAAAACCTGGGGAGCCCTTCTTAGCGGTAAAATATCGGAGGGACTGTTACTTTTGTCTGATCCAAACGGAGATTACTACTGGGATAAAGTTGAGGAGAAAAATATCAAATATTTTGTTCGGCAATGTGCAGCTCATCCGTGGGCAAACCATTTTGCATTAGCGCTTATATGTTTGTCCGACCGAAATTTAACACCACAATCGATTATGAATATTACGAGTTCTCTGAATGCTCGATTTCGGGATTTGTTCAATCATTATAAGCTATCGGCCATGGAGGAGTTTTTGCCAACGCACATAGAGCAGTACGTAACAGGTCAAATTCTGCCTGATCATTCTGATCGACAACGGCAATCTATTTTAACAGGGTACAACACCTTTATGTTTAACCTGAAAAAATGGTTAGGTACGAAGTTTAGCGATGAAAAGCAGGCTGCACTTTCCGTGTACCTTCTTCCTAATCTTCCTTATGACAATCGAGATTTTAATGCCCGTACAAAGGCGATTACTAATGCAAAAACCAAGACACTTCGGCAGTAACTCCGTTATTGCCTGAAATAAGGGCTGAGGGGCATCTTAGATGGAATCAAGTTAGCCGGCTGCGTGAAGCTTACCGTAAGGTCATTATGAACGTTAGAGAGCAGCGTTTGGCGCTCCCAGTAGAATTTCATTACGACGAATCAGAATATGTTGGTGAACGATGGCATTTTATTCTTAGAGACCTTAAAGGCTTTGGCCAGTTCCAAGGTGAGAATAAGTGTTACAGAGATTTCAAAGATGAGGACTGCGTTCTTGAGTTTGTTAAAGCAGAAAAGTTAGAGGACGGGTCTGAAGGTGAGGGGCCGTGGTTTTTAGAGCTTCTAAGGCTAAGGCTGTTGGGTAACTGGGCCCCTGAGCAAGTCTCGGATGAACGAAGAGAAAAAATAGTTGATTATCTTAATCATTGGGGGTACGAGATAGAAGATGGTGGGAAAATACCCTCCCCATTTTCTACCAGGAACCCAGGCCTGCTGGTTCAAGGATTTGACGTAACACGAACTGCCAAGATTACGAATAAGCTCCTAATTAACATCGAGCCAATCTATGTGGCGTGTACGTTTGCAAGATTTGCACTCGACATTATAACATCCTCTGGTGCCAGAATTAATGAACTGCTGCAAATTAGTTATGATAAAGACTGCTGTGTGGTGACGGTAGATAAAAGTGTTAGTCCGCCAAGAAAAAACTACATTTTCCGATTGATCCCTAAAGGCAGAGAAGAGCCAGAGAACTATTATTTGCCAGAAGAAGTCTTTAAGTTTATGTCAGAAATCTTGAAAATGCTTAAGGAATCCTATAAGTCCGATTCCATTCCAGAAGTCGATTATGATGTTGATAGCAGAAAACATCTATTGCCGCCGAAAAAATATATTTTTCAGTACCAATCGAGACACGTTAACGTTATAACACTTAATGCGATCCTTCGTTTTCTTTTACATGGTATTGTGATTCAATCTGCAGAAGGCAATCAAGTTGTTTTGAAAGCTCATCTGTTGAGACATGCATTTGCGACACATGCGGTTCAAACGGAAAAAATACCGGTCGACATTGTGAAAACGCTGCTCCATCAAAAGGACATTGAGGTGACTTCATACTATTCTGCACCAACAGCTCAACAGGTTTCCGAATCAATAAACTCGCTTCACGAAAACTGGATTTCATATGTCGATATCCAAAAGGGTATTCTTAGGGGACCGGAAGAGCTTAAAGAGCTTTTTGAAGATTACCGCGAAAAGGTAGGAACCATGTCAAAGGTTGTGGGAGGCATATGTACAATTGACTCTGTATGCCCGACTAAAATGGCATGTGTTGGATGTGGAGCGAAAGTACCTCGACCGGAGTTTAAAGAAGAAATAACAGCCTTTTATAATTGGGCAGATGAAAGCGAAAAACGATTTGAGCAACTGGGCTTACTCCTTGAAGCCAAGAAGATGAAAATCTCAAAAAATAGAGCTAAAAACGAATTAAAGGAAATCCAGTTGATAGAAAAATCTCAAAAGGATGAAATATATGCGCCACAAATCCGTTTCACCTCAAGCAAATGATCGGGAATGGCTTGAATCTTTATACGATAAAAAGAGAAGTCGCTCTTATGAATTTGGAGTTAAAGCAATTACAGTTCTTCTTAATGAAGGAAAAACTGTTTCCTACAGAACAGTCGCACAAAGGTCTAAGGAAATTGATCCAGATGGAAGGGGAATTCACCAGAATACGATTACTAATAATAAAGAACTTCATGATTATTTTCTTCAATTTAGTACCACTAAAACATATAAGCCTCGTAAGAAAGCAAATAAGTCTCTTCTGGACGATTTAGATGCATTCAAACACATTAAACTTGACCGTGATGTAGAACGTGTTAGACAACGATATATGCAATTAACAAAATCAGATTTAGTTGAATTGATTATTCGAATGGAACAATACATCTCTCATCAAAATAAAAATTGGTTAAAAAATGAGTTTGAGAAATTTCAATAAGCGCAGATCTAACAGTTATCTTGCGAAGTACAAATGGCTTTATAAGTTGAGAAATCATGAAAGTGAGAAAAAGGAGTAATCGTATGGATGAGTATATTCAACA